>JBATZM010000119.1:0-27168 GCA_049674665.1 Terriglobales bacterium | reverse complement strand
CACGAAAATCTACTGCGCGCCGGGCAATGGCGGAATCGCAGACGATGCGGAGTGCATTGCTGTAGATGTAAAGAGCCTCGACTCCATGATCGCGCTCGCGAATCGAATCCAGCCTGACCTTACGATCGTAGGGCCGGAATTGCCGCTGATGCTCGGAGTTGTGGATGAATTCACGCGCCGAGGCTGGCGCACATTCGGCCCCACCGCAGCCGCCGCGCAGCTCGAAACCAGCAAAAGCTTTGCCAAGGAATTTCTGCAACGCCACAACATTCCCACGGCGCATTATGCCATCTGCGATTCTTCGGAACAGGTGCGCGATGCGCTGCCTCATTTCCATACTCCAATTGTGGTAAAGGCCGACGGACTCGCTGCTGGCAAAGGCGTGGTCATCACCAAGAGCAAAGACGAGGCCTCGACCGTCGCCACTGAAATGCTCAGCGGTCGGATGCTGGGCGAGGCTGGTTCGCGCGTAGTGTTGGAAGAGTTTCTCCAAGGCGACGAACTTTCGTTTCTGGTCGTGAGCGACGGCGAGCGGGTGGCTCCGCTGGTTGCTGCGCAAGATCACAAGCGAGTGGGCGACGGCGACACAGGCCCGAATACTGGCGGCATGGGCGCCTATACTACGCGGACCATCGTCGATGACCAGATGCGCGATTGGCTGCTCACACACGTCGCGCGCCCCGTCGTCGCCGGCATGAAGGCCGAAGGCGCGGAGTATAAAGGTGTCCTCTACTGCGGATTGATGATGACCGCACGCGGCCCCATGGTGCTTGAATTCAATTGCCGCTTTGGCGATCCTGAGACGCAGCCTATCTTGATACGCCTAGAAAGCGACTTGCTCGAAGCGATGGAAGCGTCAATCGATGGCCGCACCAGCGACGGCGATTTCAAATGGTCGAACGATGCGGCAGTCTGTGTGGTGATGGCTTCGGGAGGTTATCCGGGAGCCTACGAGGCGGGCAAGAGAATCACCGGTCTCGGAGATGCAGCAAAATTAGAAGGCGTAAAGATTTTCCATGCTGGCACATCAAAACGTGATGAAGCCTTCTATACTGCCGGTGGGCGTGTACTCGGCGTGACAGCACGGGCTGCGGAGTTGCAAACCGCAGTGCAACGCGCCTATGAGGCATGCGCAACGGTTGGCTTTGAAGGCGCGCACTATCGCAAAGATATTGCGGCGCGCGCACTAAAGAAAAGCTAGCAAGCTAGAAGTTACTTCACTTCATAAAGGAACGGACGCAAACGCAATCTATGAGCAAGCCAATAGTTTCAATCGTGATGGGCAGTGATTCAGACCTGGAGATCATGCGCGAAGCCGGAAAAGCGCTCGACGAATTCGGGATTGCATATGAGATTGATGTGACTTCAGCACATCGCTCGCCCGACCGCACGGCGGATTACGCGCGCAAAGCCGCGCAGCGCGGCATTCGTGTCATCATCGCGGGCGCGGGTGGAGCGGCGCACCTGGCTGGCGTAATCGCGGCACACACAACATTGCCGGTCATCGGTGTCCCCATCCCTTCTACTTCTTTGCAAGGAATGGATTCTCTTCTTGCGACCGTGCAAATGCCGGCAGGCATTCCGGTAGCAACTGTCGCCATCGGCAAGCCCGGGGCAACAAATGCAGGAATTCTCGCGGCCCAGATTATTGGCGTGGCCGACGTATCCATGGCAAAGAAATTGGAAGCACACAAGGAGAAACTGGCGCGCGGCGTGGAAGAAAAATCAAAGAAGCTGCATTCGGCAATGGAAGAGTGAGCGAAATAGCAAACGAAGAAGCGCCCCCGCGAACTCCGCTCACAGTTTGAGACTTCTCAGATATTCGCGGAACTCTCCACCCAAGTCTTCGCGTTTCAACGCAAACTCAACTGTGGCTTTTAAGAAACCTAGTTTGTCACCAGTGTCGTGGCGGCGGCCTTCGTAGACATAGGCGTACAGTTTTTCGCGCTGCAGCAGGCCGCGTAATCCGTCCGTGAGTTGCAATTCGCCACCCGCGCCCGGCTTGATATCGGAGAGCGTCTCGAAGATTGTCGGCGTCAAAATATAGCGTCCGATGACGGCCAGATTTGAAGGCGCATCCTCAAACTTTGGCTTTTCCACCATATCGAGAACTTCGTAGAGTTTGCCGCCGGATCCCGCAACCTCTTTCGCCTTCAAAACACCGTAAGAGGAAATCGCCGGCCCATCGACGACCTGCGTCGCAATCACCGAACATTGTTTCTCGTCGAACACACTCATTAACTGCTTAAGTACCGGCACCTTTGCATCGATCACGTCGTCGGCGAGTAGCGTGGCGAACGGTTCTTCACCGACAAGTTCGCGCGCGGTGAGCACAGCGTGGCCGAGTCCGAGCGCTTCCTTTTGACGCACGTAAGCCACATGGATCATGTCGGAAATCTGGCGCACAATCTTGAGCAGGTCATGCTTGCCTTTTTCCTCGAGCATCTTTTCCAGTTCGTAGCTGACGTCAAAATGATCTTCGATCGCGCTCTTGCCGCGTCCGGTAATGATGATGATCTGGTCGCATCCCGCTGCCAGTGCCTCTTCCACGCCGTATTGAATGATGGGCTTGTCGACCAGCGGCAGCATTTCTTTCGGTTGAGCCTTGGTGGCCGGGAGAAAGCGGGTGCCCAATCCGGCGGCGGGGAAAATTGCTTTGCGGACGGTGCGGACTTTACGGCGGTCGTTCGTCGTTCGTCGTTCGTGTGTTGGCTTCATGACAGAGTCATTGTAGCTGCTGACCTTTATACTTGCCGCACGGCCTCTTCACGCGCTTCTAACTCTTCCAGCAGATCGCGCAGCGTTTGCAGAATTCCTTCGGCGTTGCTGATTTTGATGGAAAACTTCAGTGTGCCATCCGGAGTAAATTGTGTACCGCGCTGGGACGCCACAAACCGCGCCAACTTTCCGGGATCAATCGCAGCATTCGGGCTGAATTTGATATTCACCAATTCGCGCTTGCGCTCAATGGCGTTGGCGCCAACTCGCATTGCCTGCAGTTTGAGCGCGGCATACTCCAGCAGGTTACGAACAGCGCCTGGTGTCTCGCCATAGCGATCGATCAGCTCCGAGCGCACGTCGTGCAACTGCGATTCGGTCTCGATTCCGGCAACGCGCTTGTACATGCGAAGCCGCTGGTTTTCTTCCTTTATATAGTCGGATGGAATGCGAATGTTAAGCCCGAGATTGAGCTGGATTTCCGTGACTTCAACGCCAGCCTCGCCCTTCATTTCACGCACTGCGCGTTCCAGCATCTGCGTATAGAGTTCGAATCCAATCGCTTCGATGTGGCCACTCTGCTCTCCGCCTAGAAGATTTCCCGCGCCGCGTAGTTCAAGATCAAGCGCTGCAATCTTGAAACCGGCGCCAAGATCGGAGAATTCTTTCAAAGCAGCAAGTCGTCGTCGAGCAATCGGCGTCAACTCGATTTCAGCGGGCAAAAGCAGATATGCATAGGCTCGCCGGTTCGAACGGCCTACCCGTCCACGAAGCTGATAAAGCTCCGACAACCCAAGCCGGTCGGCACGATTGATGATGATCGTATTGCAGAGCGGGATATCGAGGCCGTTCTCGATAATCGTAGTCGAGACCAGAATGTCGGCCTCATGATGCATAAATTTCAGCATCACTTTTTCCAATTCCCCTTCACCCATCTGCCCGTGTCCAACGGTGATGCGCGCATTCGGCACCAAACTTTGAAGCTTGGCCGCAATCTCCCAGATCGTGTCGACGCGATTATGGACGAAATAAACCTGACCGCCGCGATCAAGTTCCTGTTCGATCGACGACTGGATAAGCTTTTCGTCCCAGTTCGCAACAACCGTTTGAATCGCCATGCGATCTTTGGGCGGAGTCTCAATCACGCTCATATCGCGCAACCCCACCAATGACATATGCAGTGTCCGCGGAATCGGCGTCGCCGACATGGTGAGCACATCAACTTCAGTGCGCATCTGTTTGATGCGTTCTTTGTGGCGCACACCGAAGCGCTGTTCCTCATCGACCACGAGCAGGCCGAGATCGGCAAACTTCACATCTTTTGAAAGCAGGCGGTGCGTGCCGATCAGAATGTCCACTTTACCCGCTTCGACTCTCTGCAAAATTTCTTTGACCTGCTTCGGGGTCCGGAAGCGGCTGATCATTTCTACTGTCAGCGGAAACGGCGCGAATCGCTGCTTGAAGGTTTCATAGTGCTGGAACGCAAGAACGGTAGTGGGCGCAAGCACGGCGACTTGCTTGTTGTCGCTAAGGGCCTTGAAAGCCGCGCGCATCGCCACTTCAGTTTTGCCATAACCCACGTCACCGCACAACAGGCGATCCATGGGGAGCTGTGATTCCATGTCGCGCTTCACGTCGGCGATGGCTTGCGCCTGGTCTTCCGTTTCGTTGTATTCGAATGTATCTTCAAACTCCTTCATCCATTCGGTATCGGGTGGAAAGATGTGACCGCGCGCTGACTGCCGCTGCGCATAGAGTTTGAGCAACTCATCGGTCATATCCTTCATCGCCTTACGCACGCGGGCTTTCGTCTTGCCCCACGCCTGGGTACCAAGATGATTCAGGACAGGTTTAGCGCCCTCCGACGAACGATATTTCTGCACCAGATCGAGCCGAGTGAGCGGAACATAAAGTCGCGCTGCTTCGGCGTATTCGAGCACCATGAATTCCGCGGCACCATCACCCTGGTTGATTTCTTTCAATCCCTGATACTGACCAATACCGTGCTCCACGTGGACTACATAATCGCCAACCTGCAAATCGCGGAAGTCGGAAAGAAACGCGGAGACTTTTGATTTTTGCCGCTGCGGTCGCGACGCCACCAGGTCCGATTCATCGAACAGATCGCGAGCCCCAAAAATCGCGAGATGCGCTTCCGGCAAAACGAAACCGTCGGGGAGGTAAGCTTTCAGCAGCGTAGTCGTGAGAACATCGCCGGCAAAATAAGAAGTTTCGTCGGCATAGCTTTCGCCGCTGCGGGTGCGGCTTCCGAGACGATACGAAGCGTTGTATTCGGTGAACATATCGGCGAGGCGCTCGACCTCTCCGGTATTAGGCACGGCAAGAATCACCTGTGTGCCACCAGCCGCCAACTTCTGAACCTCCTCAATCATCGCGGGCACTGCGCCGTGGAAGCGCGTGGCGGGCTGCGAAAGAAAAGCAGCTTCCGTTCTACCTTCGCGCGCCAACGCGAGATATTCGAAGTCCGCTCCGGCGACCGCGGCAGTTTTTTCCCGCCAGCTTTCTGGCGTCAGATAAAGATCGCTGGGACGAACCAGATTTCCAATTTCGCTGCGCTCATGCGCTTCTTCAATGCGCGCCCAGGCTTTGTCGAGTTCCAGAAGCAAAGTTTCGGGTTCGTCGAGAATTACCTGCGCATCCGGAAGCAGCCCGAAAATGCTGCGGTCCGCGCCCGCCACCGGAGCATAGAACTCCCACCCCGGAAACACGCCCGCGCCAGAGTCGCGCACTGCTTGCTCCACAATCTCCGGCGATCCCGTAATTCGTTTCCCCGAGAGCCGCGCGTTGATCGAACCGAGCAGTTCTTCCGTGACCGGAGTTTCCGTCAAAGGCAGAAGCAATGCTTCGTCGACGGGATTTGAAGACCGCTGACTCGCCGGATCGAACTTACGCATTGACTCGATCTCATCGCCAAAAAACTCGATGCGGACCGGACGATCCGCTTCGGGAGAGTAAACATCGAGAATGCCGCCGCGAGCCGCATATTGCCCCGGCATCTCCACCACATCGGTCGAGCTGTAGCCGACCGTGTTGAGGTGCTCGAGCAGTTTCTCCAAGTCGAAAATCTCACCGCGTCGCAAAACCCTTGCCAGATCGGCATAGTACTCAGGGGAACGAAGAAGGATTGTGGTCGCAGTCACCGGCGTAACTACGATCGAGGCGCGCCCGGTAGCGATCTTCCACAGCGCCGTAGCGCGTTCTTCTTGAATTTCTGGATGCGGCGATAAATTCTGAAATGGCAGCACGTCGCGCGCCGGCAAACTAACGACCGAATCCGGATCGGTGGCTCCAGTAAGTTCGCAGAACGCGCACAGCACCGGCAGCAATTCTTCGGCAGCGCGGTTGTCGGCTACCACCAGGACAAATGGACGCTCGATGGTGCGCCGCAACAATACAATGATGAGCGCCTTAGCGGCCGAGGATAATCCAGTGACACTGATCCGTCCCGCGCTCTCCCGCAGATGGGAGGCGGCACGTGTGAAGGCAGGTAATTGTTCCACCTCCGCGAAGAGTTCGCGGACGAACGGCAAAAGCATTTCCTTTTGATTCTACCAAGTCCGATGAAATGAAGCGGTGAGAAAGCCCACAGGGCGGCCCCAAAACAATCCGGCACGTCGCGACTGAACTTATAATACTTGTGGTGCTATTTGCTGGCGCCGTCCGGTTTCGCCGGCGGAGTCGGCTGTGACTGTTGCTGTGCCAGCGATTTATCCACGCGTTTCTTAAAATCGCCCGCATCGTCATTCCCGATCCCGCTGTAGCCCGACTGGACCACCATCTCGCAGGAAGCGTCGCCTTTCACGTTCAGGACAACCGAGTTTTGCCGCTTCTGACCGGCGCTTCCCATACCCATAGAATAGGTCGCCGTCATCTCGGTGTTATCCGTTCCCAATATTCCGTATTTTCCCGAGTTACGAAGCGTGTCCTTCACAGCCGACCACAGCGTAGCGCACGACACCGAATACATGTCCTTGTGCACCTTTGCAAAACGAGGGTTCCGCGACCATCAACAACACGAACAATGCTGTCCCTAGCCGTTTCATGAGAGGCTCCTTTTCGCCGAGCGATAAGATACTACCATTTTGAGGCCGTGGCATTTTAAGCCAAATCTCTCGTTCATCAACTGCTTATCGACGCCCCCCGCAGCAGAGGCCGCGTTAAGCAAGTCGGCCCGCCCGCTCCGTTGATGCAGATCTCCGACCCCGGAAATGTGCGGACGTCAAAGCCGGCATCGCGCATGTACTGATTTGTCTTGGCGTTTTCTTCGAGTGCAATCAAGCGCTTCTTCCCAAGCGAAAGCACGTTGCAGGCCAGCGTGTCGCGTTCGGAGTATTCGATCTCAATCAGCCGAAATCCGCGAGCTTTGAGCAGTTCGACGGTCTCGACCGCGAGCCAGGGCAAATCGACCAGAATCGTCTGTTCATCCAGCATGCTCATCAGGGACATCAGGTGCAGACAGGCGGAAGGCCCAGGCCCGTAAGGCAGGGGCGCCGACAGCACCTCAACATTCTTTCTCGCGTCTTTCGAACCAGGCGTATCTTTCGGCACATCTTTCGAACTAGCTTTCGACGACAGCAGCACCCTCATCTGCTCAATCCCCACCTTATTCGTCCGATAACCGTCGCCAATGAGCAGCGTCTCCGAATCCAGCCATACGATGTCGCCAGATTCAGAAGTCCCAGGCAACCGTATCTCACCAAATATCGGAATACCAAATTCCCCGCAAGCTTTCGCGTGCGCTTGCGCCTCGGCTACACGATTCTTCTTCCCCGGATTCATCAGCACCAGACCGTAGTCCGTGGCCAGCGAAGCATCGTGCACATAGACGGCATCGAGCGTGAGCGATTCCGACGGAGGTAGACATATGACCTCAGCTCCGCACCGACGAAGCAAGCCGCACAGAATCTCATGTTGACTCTGCGCAGCTCCAAAATCCGGAGCACGCTGAAATCCAAGCTCCTGCCACGCCGCAACCTTCTCAGTAGCATCCCATCCAGCGTTATTCGGCGGACACACCATCACTCGTAGCAGTTCGCCAGTCATGGAATGTCCGTTGAAAGTTTCGGAAGGCGTCAGCGAAGGCACAAGAAATATTTCTGTCACAACAGCACTCTCGCGGTGAGAACTCGCCCCTACAAGGAATCTAAAGAAAGCCAGTCGCAAACGCAACGCAAAGTCAAAAGACATAAGGCTACGAATCGAGCGCAACCAACCAAAGACAACAAAGCCCCAAACAAAATCAATGCAGAAAGATAAAAACTAAAGCGATGACAATAACAGTCTCCGCATGTTCATTCCCGCTGAGCCGGAATCCACCTTATCGCTTGCCTAAACACCCTCTGCTGATGTACATATCAGCGGTATCCCGTCCCTAACACGTGCTTGAAGTTCAAATAGCTCTTCATGAACCGCGCAGTTTGTTTCCGCCTTCCGCAGCGATCTAATGACGCGGAAGATCCCAGGAGCCTTATGAAAGCGACGCTGCGTCTTCTCTGTTTCGCCGTCCTCTTCTTACTCATCCGTCAATCGGCATTTGCTCAAGGCGCCGCCACGGGCGATCTTCACGTTAGCGTGAAAGATCCAAAGGGCAACGTCGTGACCAACGCCAATGTCACCGTGCGCGATGTCGCCAAGGGTCTGGAACGCGCCAGCACAAGCGACGGCGAAGGCGGTTACAGTGTGCGTCAATTGGCACCGGGCACTTACTCCGTTACCGTAGATGCACCCGGCTTCGCCAAGGCCGAAGCCACCGGCATCGCCATCAACGTCGGCGGAATGGCCGAGTTACCCGTCGTCGTCACCGTCGCAGGCGGCAAGGAAGTCGTTGAAGTTACTTCACAGGCCGACCTCGTTGAAACTTCACGTAGCTCTACTACCGACACCATCGGCCAGCACCGCATTGATAACCTGCCAATCAATGGCCGCAATTACATCAATTTCACGCTCACCGATTCGCAAGTGCTCCGCGACAACGCGCCTGACACGGGTGTCGCGCCTACTTCCGGCCTCAACATGAGCGGACAGCGCGCCCGATCTAACCTGGTCAATGTTGATGGGGCCGACGCAACCGACAATTCCACCAACGGTGTGCGCTCCACGGTCTCGCAAGAGGCAGTGCAGGAATTCCAGATCATCACTAACAGTTACGCCGCCGAATATGGACGCGCTGCCGGCGGCGTGGTCAACATCATCACCCGCTCAGGAGCGAACGATTTCCATGGCGACGTGTACGGATACCTACGCGATCGCGATTTCCAGGCCGTGAATCCCTTCAGCACTACGCCCAATCCCGCCTACACTCGCGTCCAGGCTGGCGCAGCCTTTGGCGGCCCGATCAAGAAGGACAAAACCTATTATTACTTTTCCTATGAAGTCACTCGCCGCCACGAGACTGGATTCTCCTCACTCCCACTCGCGACTGATCCCTCTTTTGCGTCGTACTACGGGCTGACCAACGTCGACGTCTCGCCAATCTTTGGGGAGCCGGGGGGAACCTTCCCTGACATACTAGCCACGAGCGGCCCGAACGGTCAGGCGGCCTTCCTGGCCAGCAATCCCTTCCCGATTCCCTCGTTGCAGGTTTATGCCTTCATGGTCGGCGCTTCTTCGGGCATCGCCTTAAACGGGAGCTATCCGTCCTGGTTTGCCGGCCTCGGCCCAGCGCTTGTTCCCGCCGGGCTGCAGCAGTTTCCTACTTCCTGCAATCCCTCGTTTGGCTTCGCGGCCGGGTTCAATGCCTATTGCACCGGACTACCCTCGTCTTTCCAGACGCTTGCTTCGCAGGCAGGCAATTTTCCCGTCTTTGAGGGCACCAGCCTCTACTCGCTTCGCCTCGATCACAACGTAAACAACAATAACCACCTTATGCTGCGCGCCAACGTCAGTCCAAGCACGATCACCGGCATCGAAGTCAACGGTGAAGATCAGCCTTTTGGGCAGAACGCCTACTCGCGTACCTCCGAACAGACCTACCGCGACGTGACCGGAGTCGTGCAAGATACCTGGACGATCGGCGCTAACAAGGTGAATGAATTCCGTTTCCAATTCGCACGCCGCGGCTTGGCTTACTTCTATAACAGGGAGATTCCAAGCGGCAACGACCCGGCCGTGGATATTGTCGGTTACGCCTATTTCGGACGCGAGCCGTACTCTTATGCCCAGCGGGTCGAAAAACGTTACCAGATCACGGATAATTTTTCCTGGAGTATCGGACGGCACAACACCAAATTCGGTGCGGACTTCAACTACATCCCGCTCCAGGCCACCTTCACGGTAAATTATGGCGGGTTGTTTGACTTCGGCAGCGATGCCCTCCTTCCGGGTGTCCCTTCCTTTAATGCGGTGCAAGCTTATGGCCTTGGCATTCCGTCGGGCTTTGTTCAGGGCCTCGGCAATCCCACCGACTCCTTCTCCAACAAACCCCTCGGCGTGTTCTGGCAGGATTCCTGGCGTGTGCGCAACAATCTCACGTTCAACTACGGATTGCGCTACGACGTGGAATTCCCGCCGACGTTCCCCCCGCCAACCGGGCTCGCCAATACAGCTCAAACCGGATACAACTTCTTGGGAATACAAAAGGGCATCCAGACCGACAAAAACAACATTCAGCCTCGGCTTGGCCTCGCTTGGGATCCCAAGGGAGACGGAAAAACAGTAGTCCGCGCTTCATTTGGAATGTTCTATGACCACCCCTTGCTCGGCCTCTATTTTCTTGGCCAGGCTTCCGATGGTTCGACCAGCGGCCAATTGGACTTTGCGTCCACTGGATTTTGTTCCACCGCGGGGAGTCCAGGTAACCTGAATGCCATCCCGGTTTTCCAAGGCAATCTCATGAGCGCCGCGCAGTGCAATCCCGGAGCGCCGAATGCTGTTCTGGGTTATGGGACAACGTCCGCCAACGGCAACCCAAACCCGCAGCGATTCGATCCCTTCCTGTCAAGCTCAACCAATTTGTTTCTCAACCAGAACTACATCCAGGACGAATTCCCGCTGTTATTCCAACCATTTGGTTATCCGATGGGGAAGAACTTCGTGTATGCCTACTCCCAGCAGGCAAATCTCACCGTGGAACGCGACCTAGGCGACGGCTTCGCCTTTAGCCTCGGGTACAATTTCAACGGCGGACGCCATCTAAATCGGCCCATCAATGCCAACACCCAGCGTGGCGATCTGTTGGTGGCCAACTGGCAGGCGGCTTACAGTGATCCGAACTCCCTTGCAGCCACCGATGGACCGTTGGGTGTGGGGCTCGGCTCCGCTCCTTGCGGCGTCAATCCCAACAATGGCCTGCCTTGGGTTTCCGCCGCGTTGACCAACTTTTTCCGCCCCGGTGGAATCAATCCATCGATCGCCAATGCCTTGATCGCCAATGGCGGCGGCGCATGCGTAACCACCGTGTTGCCGCTGGTTATGCAGTATCTTCAGGCAATTGGATACAGCACCGCCGGTTTCAATACTGCTTGCAACCCAAACCCGGCCAACCTCCTCGGAACTCTGGCAGGCTGCATCCCCTTCAGCGACCAAGACGCCAACTACTCCAACGGCAGCTCCGTCTATCACGGTCTGACCGCCAATCTCCGCAAGCGCTTCAGCAACCACTATGAGTTCCTTGCCTCCTACACCTGGTCGCACGCGATCGACGACTCTACCGACTTGCAATCCACGCAAACGCCGCAGGACAGCTACTACCCGGGCCTCGATCGTGCTAACTCGACTTTCGACCAGCGCCATCGTTTCGTCCTCAGCGGCGTCTACCAGTCTGGCAAGCTAAGCGGCGGCGGTGTTGTGAGCAAAGTCTTGAGCAATTGGACACTCTCTCCGCTGATCGAATTTTCCTCAGGACGGCCCTTCAACATCGTCACCGGCAGCGACGATAACCTGCAGAACTCCACCCTCACTGTACGTCCTAACACCATCGTTAGTGCCGCCTGCACAGCCATCGGGAATGAACCGGTCAGTTCGAAATTCTCTCCGACCGGCGTTTTTCAGGAAAACTGCTATCAGGCTTTCACTCCCACTTCCCCCACCCAGACCAGCTTTCCCTTCGTCACCTTGCAAGCTCTCGACGGCAACCTCGGCCGTAACGCGGGCGTCACTCCCTGGGATGTCTTCAATGATATGCGCGTCGCCAAGAAAATTTTCTTCGGCGAGCGCTTCAACATGGATCTCATCGCCGACACCTTCAACATCGCCAATCGTTACAATGTAGCGGCTGTGAGCCCACTCTTCACCAACGCCGGTCAAGCTACAGCCGCCTACGACCCGCGTCAGTTCCAGTTTGCCCTGAAATTGAACTGGTAAAATCAGACTGTGAGGGTCATGCGAGGAATGCGTCTAAATGGGACAGTGCACGCCGTAATCGTCATGGCGCTGTTCTTTTCCACTTACGCCCAAGCCGACAGCGCAGCCGATAACTACAAGGCACACTGTTCAGCTTGTCACGGTGCAACTGGAGCAGGCGACACCATGATCGGCAGGAACCTGAAGCTGCGCCCCCTGAGTTCAGCCGAAGTGCAACAACAATCGGATGACCAACTTTTCGCCATCATCAGCAAAGGCAAAGGGAAAGACAGAATGCCCGCCTTCGATCGCAGACTCTCCAAAGATCAGATTCGCGACGTAGTAAAGTACCTTCGTTCGCTGAAGAAATAACTGTGGCAGTCGGTCAGTTGAGACGGGTTATCCTGTCTCTCACCCGGCAAAAAAGAAAAGCCGCAACTAGCATGCGGCTGTTATTCCATTATTTGTTTCGTTCACCGGACTACTAATTGGAATGCTTGTCCTTGGCAATGCTCTTGCTGATCCGGTTCTGCTGACGATTGATGCCTTTCTGCTCGGACTTAGTCAGATGGCCATTGTTTTTCGCCATATCTGTCTTTTCGCGATTTTGCACGTTGGTCTCGCGGTTCTCCAGGTTAGCCGTTTGTTGTGAGTTCAGCTTTCCACTGCTGACGCCGTTCCCGATGCGCTGCTGCTGGTTTTCTTCACGAGAATTTACTTCGTTGACCCGTGGATGGCCTGGATCGACAACGCCAGGCCCAGCGCCCGAGGTAGTGGTTGAAGTTTGAGCAGAGGCGGAACCGGCAACCATAAGTCCCCCGACTGCCAGGATTAACAGCGAATAGGTGAATGTGTTTCTCATGTAGATAGAAACCCCCACCCAGAAGATTAGTTGTGAAGGGTTCAAACAACGAGGTTACTCCAGTGATAGGCCCCAAGTTACCGCGTAGTGCAAGGCACCCTTGTCATCCGTTTTTGGTCTTGGAGGTCTTGGAGTTTATTTTTGGCCTTGGTTTGGAAATTTTCGTATTGACCTTGCCTTTTAAGGTCGATTCCTGTTCCGCCCCACATTCGTGCAAGTCATAGTAAACTTGCTCCCTCGCGAACTTGGCCACCAGCACCGCTTTTCAGCCGGCTCGCAGAAATCTTCCCAGGGAGTTTAGTTTCATGAAATTGTGCAGGCAATCTTCGCTCGTTCTGGTTCTGATGTTTGGCTTCGTGCTAACACTCGCCATCCACCCCGCACTAGCACAAGAAAACCAGAACCGTCTTCCCAAGCGCCTGGTAGCGGATTACACCGCGGGAAGCAAGTATCTGAATCCTCCCTACGACGTTGCGCAGATTCCATTTCACAAGCTCACTCACATTATTCACGCGAGTGTGCCTTGGAATTCGGATGGTAGTCTTTCCGTGTCTCAAGGATTTCTGGAACCCGAGCTCATCAAGAGAGCTCATCAAGCGGGCGTAAAGGTCATGCTTCTGACCGGGGGTGATTTTGGAGCTATCGAGAACAGTCAGCAGGTCTTCGACACGGTGCTGGAGAACCTGCAGAGCTTCGTAACAGCGAACGGATACGATGGCCTCGACATCGACTGGGAGTTTCCATCAGACGCCACCGACCGGGCTTTCTTTGTAACATTAATGACGCGCCTGCGCGATACTTTTCCAAGTCCGCGTTACACGCTCTCCGCTGACCTGGCGCCATGGAACGGTGAGTTTTATAACATGGACCGCCTGAAAATCCCGACCGATTTCTTTAATCTGATGGTCTATGACTGCGCCGGCCCGTGGACCAGCATCGGCCAGCTCAACTCGCCGATCTTTTGGGATACGCACGATCCCAAACCGCAGGAATGTGAGCCCGGAGCCAGTGATCAGCAAGCGGCCAAGTTGTTCCTTAAACACGTGCCTGCTGAGCAGCTCAACATGGGAACGCCGTTCTACGGTTATTACTACACCAATATCAGCCAGCTCTTCGAGGCCTGCCCGAACGATCCCATCACTCCCGATGGCGATTGCGATAACACGGTTCTCACGGAGAACTACGGACCAAATATTAAAGCTCTCGTCAACAAGCAGGGATGGCAACGCTATTACGATCCCATCGCATTAGTGCCTTACTTAGTAAGAAGCGACGGCTCCCCCGGCTTCATCACTTACGATGATGGATTCTCGACTTACACGCGAGTCTACTATTCTGATTGGGTCCTGGGATTAGGCGGTACCTTTATGTGGTCGCTCGACGCCGACTATGACGGTCATTCGCAAGATCTGCTTAACGCGATGTACGAGGCGACAGTGAAGGGTCCGGCAGCACAGTAGCCGAGCATTGCGCAGCGTTTTCAGGGAGGGCTGCGCAATGCCCTTCCGCGTGGAATCGAAATCCAGACTACCGCATCCAATCTTGAAATGGAGGTAAAACATGTACGTTGTTTTAGGAGCGAGCGGTAACACTGGATACGTAGTAGCGAAGAATCTTTTAGCGCGTAAGCAGAAAGTGCGCGTAGTGGGCAGGAACGCGGCTCATTTGCAACCCCTGGCGGCGGAAGGCGCAGAGGTATTCGTCGGCGATCTAACCAATGCGGCTGCTCTGTCCCAAGCCTTCAACAAAGCGGACGCAATCTATGTCATGATCCCGCCTAACCCGAGCAGCAATGAGTTCCACGCGTATCAGAATCGCGTGAGCGATGCCATCGCCACCGCCGCGATAAACGCCGGAGTCAAGAACATTGTTTCGCTCAGCAGTGTCGGCGCCGATAAAGCAAGTGGAACTGGCCCTGTCGTGGGTGCCTACGAACTAGAGCAGAAACTTAACCAGATTGAGGGCGCAAATGTGCTCCACTTGCGCGCCGGCTACTTCATGGAGAACACGCTGCCGCAAGTAGGCGCTATTCGCATGTTAGGCAGCGTTGTCGGCCCGCTTCGTCCAGATCTCAAACTTCCCATGATCGCTACTGTTGACATAGGAACGGCGGCGGCCGATGCCCTCCTGCAGCTTGCTTTCCGCGGCAAGCAGACTCAGGAATTACTGGGACAGCGCGATCTCGACTTTACCGAAGTGGCCACCATTATTGGCAAGGCCATCGGCAAACCCAATCTCGGATACATCCACGCGCCTGATGATCAAATTCGAGCCGCGATGGTTCAGATGGGAATGTCGGAAGACCTCGTGGGGCTTATGCTCGAAATGTGCGCGGCCCTGAACGCCGGACACATGCAAGCTCTGGAATCGCGCACCGCCAAAAACACAACTCCTACAAAATTCGAAACCTTCGTAGCCGATAAATTCGTCCCAAGCTACCAACAACAACCAGCAGCCTGATCATTAACAGTAACAGTCGAACGCATACCCACAATTCAAAGAGGCCATGCCCATTACAGGACGTGGCCTCTTACTAACTTATCGCCGCGCATTGCTGCAACCACCCTAGTAGAAATTAATTTTCTCGAATCCCAACCCTTGCAACAGGCCGGTAATCGTGGACGCCGCATTCTGCTGTGCCGTTCGCAAAACGCCATCGGCCAATGCAGCCTCCAGCAGTTCACGTTCCGCTTCCTGCCTTACCTGCGTTTCGAGATTCGGGTCGGTCGGTACCAGCAATCCAGTTTGCCTCGAATACACTCGCGTATTATCGCTATCCAGCCGAGTGCTGAAAACCTGTGCCGCCGGAAGATGCAAATGAATCTGCTTGTCATTCACCTTGACGTCATCGGGCTTCAGGTTCGAGAAATCGATCCCGGCAACAACTTCGCCATGCACCATCATCAAGAGCCGATCTCCGGCCAGAAAGTCAGGAAGGATAGGATTTTCCTTAGCTCCCGTCACCAGCTTATCCATCGTGTAAACCACAGTCTCCAGTCGCTGCAGGCGCTGAATGCGATCAACTACCGTAGGCTGACTTACATCGATGGTGAGGGTTCTGCCTGTCACGGCCGAGAACCAGTGGCTCAGCAAAGTCCGGCCCGAATTTCGCGACAACATTAACCATCCGACTGACCCGACAACCAAGATTCCAACCAGTAGGCCGATGAAGAGCGCGATTACAGCCGCTGCAGAAGATCGACCAAGTCGAGCAGAGGATCCAGAAGCGTGGAGTTCTGCATCAGAATCGCGAGGCATCTTGCAAGGTTATCACCAAGCGAATTGTCCGTTCTTTCACAATTGCGGATACCAAGAACAGGCCCTCTCAACGCCCGCGGTCACAACACCACAATCAATCAAATTCAGGAATACTGGAAAAGGCTATCCGCGTGGGTGCGGCTTCTCGTACATGGTGAACTCCACCTAGATAAACCGCATTGCTGCCATATTTGGCGTTGATGGAATCAATGGCTCTAGAAAGCTGATTCCGTTTCTGCTCCTCTGGAAATAGTGTTGCGGTATGCAGGTTGTCGGGGACAAGATCGTAAAGAGAAACTCCCACCATCACCGGCTTGCCGGTTGGACATCCCTTCCACAATTTGTGAAAAGTTTCCAGTAAGGAAATTGTGTCTTGACACTCCATAACACGAGTATGAGCCTCCCAATATTTTCCTTCTCGCCAGGGAGTAAACCTGACATACACGGAAATTCCGCCAGCCCACATCCGCAGGCGGCGAAGGCGCATCGCTGCCTTGTGCAGCAGTTTTTGTGCAACGCCATTGGCTTTTTCCATGGTGCGTAATTCGGGCGGCAACACATGCTGATGACCCACACTTTTCTGTGACTCGTTTTTCCGTAACTCGCTTTTCTCTAGATCGCTTTTCTCTGGATCGTTTTTTAGAGATCCGATGACATCTTCTTCAAGATCAATACCGCGCAGCCAATACCAGAAGCGCTCACCTACCACGCCTCCCCATAGGTTACGCATTTGCTCGGATGAAAGGGCGCAGAGCTGTTCCATGGTGAAAATGCCCTGCCGCTCCAGCCGTTGGTTCATTCGTCGACCAATGCCAGGAAGTGCGGTGGTTTTCAAGCCATATAAATTTGCGGGAAGCTGCGAGAGCCGAATCACAGTCAGCCCATCGGGCTTTTGCACGTCGGACGCAACCTTGGCTAGAAACCGGTTCGGCGCTAATCCAATCGAGCAGCGCAAGGTGCTGCCGACTCGCTCGCGGATGGTTTGTTTGATCTTCGCGCCCAGTTGCATAGCATTGAAGGCGGGGCGCTCGCGTCCCATAAGCTGGCAGGCCATTTCATCAATGGAAGCAACGATGGCCACTGGAACACACGACTCCACCACTTCGACGATTCTGTGGTGATATTGCACATACAATTCGTGCCGCGCCTCCACTAACTGGATCGACGGACATATGAGTTTGGCATCTTTCACTCCAGTCCCGGTGCGCACTCCATAAGCTTTAGCCTCATAACTAGCGGCGATGCAAACGGTGCTATCAGTCACCACAGGCACGACTCCAACGGGCTGGCCACGCAGCTCAGGCCTAACTTCCTGTTCCACCGAAGCGAAGTAGGAGTTCAAATCCAGAAAGAGCCAGTTGACGGGCTCATTTTCTAGAACATTATTCTGCAAAATAATTGTTTTTTTTACTTCCTCCATGGCGAAGATAGTGTATTATAAAAGGCGAACAAAAGACGAAATTAATAGCATCATTCAGAGAATGCCAGATGGCAATGGCCACGCTGATTTCTAAGCGTGGCTTTTTTCGCGTGTGCCTTTAGCGTTTGGTCGGCAAGGGCAGGCGGGGTCGCCCGTCCCCACACGGGCATGCACACACACTCGTAATTTTATTTTGGCATCAGCTCGGCCACGGTTAGTTGATCGGCTTTGCGCAATTCTGGAAAGAGCCACGCCCAGGTGGCGATCACCAGCAGGGTTCCTACGCCTCCGATGACTACGGCGGGGATCGTGCCGAACCAGTGGGCGGTTAGTCCGGACTCGAATTCGCCTAGCTCGTTGGAGACTCCTATGAAGAGCATGTCTACGGCGTTGACGCGGCCGCGCATGGCGTCGGGAGTGGCTATCTGGACTAGCGTTGCGCGGATGATGACGCTTACCATGTCGGCAGCTCCGGTCAGGAATAGTGCTACTAGCGACAGGATCAGGCTGTGCGAGATTCCGAAGACGATAGTCATCACGCCGAATGCGGCCACGGAGAGAAGCATGGTGAGCCCGGCGCGACGGCGAATTGGATAATGAGCCACCACGATCGCGGTTAGGGCGGCGCCTACTCCGGGAGCGCTGCGCAGCAGGCCGAGTCCCCAGGGACCGGTGTGCAGAATTTCTCGGGCGTAGATGGGCAGGAGCGCTACGGCTCCTCCTAAGAGGACGGCGAACATGTCGAGTGAGATCGAACCTAGGATGAGTTTCTTTACCCAGATGAAATGGAAGCCCGCTAGCACGGTGCGCAAGCTGATGGGCTCTTTTCTTGCCAGACTCGCAGCCAGGCTTTTTTCTGGCGATTCGGGAATCAGGCGAATGCGCAACGTGAGCGCGACGGAGATGATGGATACGGCGACAGCGATGGCGTAGACGGCCTCCGGGCCATGAAAGAGAGCATAGGCGATTCCTCCGATGGCCGGGCCGGCGATGGTTGCAATTTGGAAGGTGCTGGAGTTCCAGGCGACTGCGTTCAAGAAATGCTCTTCGGGAACGAGGTGCGGCAGGATGGCGCGGCTTACGGGAAAGCTGAAAGAGCGGACGACTCCGAGGAGCACGAGGACGATGTAGATCAAGTACACGGAATGCGGCGCTTGCCAACTGATTGCCAACAGAAACGCCGAGCACAGGCCATAGCCGGCATAGCATCCCATGAGCAGTTTGCGGCGGTCGAAGCGATCGACGGCGTGTCCTGCGAATAGAAAGAGGATGAATGGGGGCGCGAATTGGGCGAGGCCGACGTAGCCGAGATCGAGCGCGCTCTTGGTGATCTCGTAGACTTGCCATCCTACGGCTACGGATTGCATTTCTAGCGCCAGAACGATGAAGAAGCGCGCGAAGGTGTAGGAGACGAAACTGGGGTAAGTGAAGGCGACTCGCCCGGCTAAGCGCGGGTCTTCGGAATTCGTGGTGGGCATTCTGTATTACTTTGCCACAGAACGCGAAACGTGAGGAGGATGGCGCGGTGGAATCCCACTCTTGCGCACGCCGCGTTTGGATGGGGCACTCGTCCGTGGTTCCCACCCTTGCGCACAGAACGCGCAAGAATGGGGCACCCGCATTTGCCAAGAAATCAGCGGCGGTTGATGAGCGAGGCTACGTAGCCAGCACCGAATCCGTTGTCAATATTTACTACGCTGACATTCGAGGCGCACGAGTTCATCATTCCTAATAGAGCGGCCAGGCCTTCGAAGGCTGCTCCGTAACCCACACTGGTCGGAACGGCTATGACCGGAACTCCTACGAGACCGCCGACTACGCTGGGCAGCGCGCCTTCCATTCCGGCGCAGACTATGATCACACGCGCTTTGGCTAGGGCTCCACGATGGGCTAGCAGGCGGTGAATGCCGGCGACTCCTACGTCATAGATGTGCTGAACGTTGTTGCCCATCAATTCGGCGGTGACTACGGCTTCTTCGGCTACGGGAATGTCGCTGGTTCCGGCGGACACGACTACGATCACGCCCTTGCCATGTTTTTTGCGATCGCGCTTGAGGACGATGGCGCGAGCCAGAGGACGATACTCTACGCCCTCGGTATTGTCGTTCTCAGTGTCGGCCAATGCGGCGGCTACGGCGGCGTACTGTTCCTCGGAGGCTCGCGTTGCCAGCACATTGCCGCTGTGGGCTGCCAGGTGTTGGAAGATATCCGCGACCTGACGCGGCGTTTTGCCCTGAGCAAAAATCACCTCCGGCATGCCTTGGCGGAGGGCGCGGTGATGGTCGATCTTGGCGAAACCGAGATCCTCAAAGGGGAGGTGGCGCAGGCGCTCGACGGCTTCGTCGGGGGAAAGACGTTTTTTTCGGACCTGATCGAAGAGCTGGCGAAGGGCTTGGGAGTTCATGGCTTTTGTAGATTCCATTGTAGATGGCCTGGAGGCGAGGCTCTGGTCAGGCAGAAGTCAAATGGTGCAAGATCAAGTCCTTTCAGTCACTTACGCAGATTACTTCAGTGGTTCAACGTCCTTTGGATAGATTGCCGGTCTCTGCGGGGCACCCTATAATCGGATTACTCTGGTTCTGGATTCTCTGGCAGGTTTTCGGGTAGGTAGGCCCTAAAGTAAGTGTGCCTTTTGGCCGATGTTATACCCGTATGCTCAGACGCCTGCAAATCGCGCTGATGTCCAGCTTAACCGCGACCTCACTTTTTTCCATGCTTTTTCCCGCGTTTTTCTTGACGTTTTTCTTGACGACAGCAGCTCTCGCGCAGTCTGGCGAACGGGCGGGAAGCATTGTTTCGAGCACGGACGAATCCGGCCGCAAGATCTATATTAACGGGGACGCGAGCGGCGGAAACGGCGCTACTTCAAGAACGGAGGCGTCGGCTCCGGCGCGGTCTTCGCTGATGTATTGGAGTGTGACGGAACACCGGTTCAAGCCGGTCCCAACCAATGGGGCGATTATGCGCGCGGCCCGATCGGCGGCTTCGGAGGTCAACACCTACCTCGACGGTAAAGCGCAGACACATCAGACACTTAACCGCGCCTTTACTCAACAGGATATCGACGCCGCGATTGACGAAGCGGCCACCCGGCACAACGTGGATCCGAGCCTGGTGCGGTCGGTGGTCAAGGTGGAGTCAAATTTCAATCCCAATGCAGTGTCACGAAAAGGCGCAATGGGCCTGATGCAACTGATGCCTTCGACGGCGCGGTCGCTCAACGTTTCCAATCCGTTTGACCCGCAACAAAACGTCGATGCCGGGGTTAGGCATCTAAGGAAACTGTTGGATAGCTACGGCGGCAACGTTCGCCTCAGTCTGGCGGCTTATAACGCCGGATCGGGAGCGGTGGCGCGCAGCGCGGGCGTTCCGCATTTCAGGGAAACGCAGAATTATGTTCGCCGGATCACGGACTTATATAATGGTGCCGAGGCGGGCTTGAATATTTCCAGTGGGTCAGCGCTGGAGCCGGTCCATGTGGAGCGCGATTCTCGGGGCGTGCTGTTCATCAGCAATACGGAATAGGCTAGACCTCCCGTCGTGGTAGCGGGAGGGGAATTATTGAATCACTAAGACATTGAATCATTGAGGCATTGGATATTTGACCTCAACCTCAATGACCAAATGATTCAATGGCTCGATGATTCAATGCTTTCTAGGACCCTAATTCGAGGCGGCCGCGCCTTTCGCCTCGGCGCAACGTTGTTGCTCGTCCTGCTGCCATTCATTTCCGCGTCGGCTCGCGTCCATCACAACGATACTTGGGCTCGCCGGCAATTCGCTACGGCGGAGCGCACGCGGGAGGCTTTGAACGGCCGTCCGCTGGGAGAGCGCACTCGCCACGAATATCAGCGCGTCATCGATTCGTACCGCAGCGTCTACTTTGGATCGCCAGCCTCGCCGAAGGCGGATCCGAGTGTGGTGGCGACGGCCGAACTGATGGTCGAGATGGGCCGTCGCTTTGAAGACGACAAGATCTTGCGCGGCGCCGTCGAACAATATCACTTCCTGCGCAAGGAATATCCGGGCAGCAAGTATCGCTTTGAAGCGCTCTTCACGATTGGCGAGATTTACAAAGACGATCTCAACGATCCCGAAGAGGCGCGCATCACCTTCGTAGACTTTGCCCGCCGGTATCCGCACAATCGTCTGGCCGATGATGCTCGCGCCGCAGTGAAGGAAATCGACACCGCGGCCGACGAGATGGAACATGCCGCGCAGAAACAGGCGGCGCAGAAGCAGGCACACAAGCGGTCTTCTGGTGATGCCAGTAATGCAGGCGCTAGTTCCGCTGGTAATGTGAACGCGAGCGCTGACGGCGAATCGTCAAATGCCGCCCGTCGCAGCGCGTTGCCGCGTGTCACGGGCGTGCGGCACTGGTCCACGCCCGACTACACTCGCGTTGCGATTGACGTTGAGCAGGAAGTGAAATTCGGTTCGCAGCGCATCTCGAATCCGGATCGCATTTTCTTTGACCTGCGCGACACCAAACTGGCTTCGACGCTTGTGGGCAAGACTTTTGACGTCGACGACGGTTTCCTAAAGAAAATTCGCGTTGCCGAATTTGAACCTGGACGCACGCGGATTGTGCTGGAAGTGGACGACCTGGCGAGTTATGACGCTTTTCTGTTGCCGGACCCGTATCGGCTCATTATTGACATTCATGGGAAGCAGAAGCGGGGAACGCTTCTTGCTAAGGCGGAGGCGGCTAGCGTTGAAGATCGTTCCATTCCGGATACATCCGCAACGCGTTCGCTGGACTCTGACGACGACTCCGGCGGAGACCTGAAATCCAACAGGAAAGATCAACAGCCATCGGTCGTTACTAAGCCCGTTAATAAAGCCGCGAACAAGAAAGCTGCGACTGGTTCGTCGAAACAAGGTCTGGTCGAAACCGACTTGCCGGCGGAGAGTGCTAACACGGACACGACGCCACTCGATTCCGCGAAGCCGACGAACGGCAATGGAGTGATTAAGACGACGGTAGCGGTGAAGGGATCGAATCGCCGGATTCCAAAGACAATCGTTCCGGCGGACAATGACGCGGACGATCACGCGGACAACGGCGCGAACCGCGGCGACGTGGATGACAATCGAACAGCGACGGTCGCTACGTTCGATCGGGAGAAACTTCGTGCAGAGGTGACAACGGGCCGGGACACCGACATCTCGAACACCGACGAAACCGCGCGGGCGAAGCCGGATTCATCTGCTCCGCTCGCGTCTTCTTCTTCTCATTCTTCTCAACTTTCTCAGCACCCTTCTCCGCGACTTTCTCAGCACCAGAAAAAGTCTCGGGCTGCTGCGCCGCCAGCGGCTACGGACGATGCGGACCTTCTTGATACTCCTGAATCTCGCGAAGCGCGTCCCACAGCCGCAGGCGACCGGTCTTTGACTCGCGCGCTGGGCTTGAAGATTGGCAAGATCGTGATTGACGCCGGCCACGGCGGCCACGACACCGGCACGATTGGTCCGAATGGTTTGCTGGAGAAGGACGTGGTGCTCGACGTGGCCAAGCGCCTAGGCCGTTTGCTGGAGACGCGACTTGGCGCTGAGGTCGTTTACACGCGCCGGGACGACACTTTTGTCCCTCTGGAAACGCGCACCGCGATTGCGAACCGGGAGCGGGCGGATTTATTCATTTCGATCCACGCCAACTCGAGCCAGGATTCCGATGCGCGCGGGGTTGAAACTTATTATCTAAATTTCACCTCCTCACCGGAGGCACTGGAAGTTGCCGCCCGCGAAAACGCGGTCTCGGAGAAATCGATCCACGAGCTACAGGATCTGGTGAAGAAAATCGCGTTGAAAGAAAAAATCGAAGAATCGCGCGAGTTCGCCGGCGATGTACAGGAATCGCTTTACGGGGGACTGGCATTGAATAATGCCGGCATCCGCGACCGCGGGGTTAAGAAGGCGCCGTTCATTGTGCTGATCGGCGCGAACATGCCTTCTATTCTGGCCGAGATTTCGTTCGTGTCGAATCCCACCGACGAACGAAAGATGGAAACCTCCGAGCACCGGCAGCGCATCGCCGAGTCGCTATATCGGGGTGTCTCGAAATATGTGAACGGCCTAAGCGGCGTGAAAGTGGCGAGCAAGATCGACAAACGCGAAGGGCAGTAAACCAAGGCGTTTCCGCTTACTAAACCCTTATAGGAAGCGAAGTTAGAGTATCTAAAGCTTGCCGTAAATCTTCCGTGACATTGGTAATGTTCCCGTGGTGTTTTCGATGGCAGAAGACGAACCGCGCGGGTTATGTTTCGTAGTCTATGTTCGAAAAGACTGCTATACAGAGTAAGAGCACCGTTATAACGACGGTAGTCTTTTGCCTTCTGATTACGCTGAGCGCGTTCTCGCAAACACTCAAGCCAGTCTCCTACGCGGAACCAGCCAAACTGGTGGCGCTGGAGCGCATGTGGAATCAGGCCCAGGTCATGCGCGACGCGACCGCTGTCGGCAGCATGATCGGCGACAAATTTACTAATACCGAATGGGACGGAGAGGTCAGCGACCGAGGGAAGTTTCTGGCGGACTTCGCAGACCCAAAATTCCAACCCAGCACCATGAGTATCGATGACGTGAAGGTTGAGATGTACTCATCCACGGCCATCGTGACGGGGAATTATCATACGAAAGGCACCTACGGCAGCAAGCCGTATGAGCATTTCGGGCGCTTCACCGATACCTGGGTGTTTCAGGACAGTAAGTGGCTGTGCGTCGCCAGCCATAGCAGCCTGTTGAAGAAGTAGATCGTCAAGACTCCTGCTTTTTGCTTCCCGCTAAAACCACATATTTCACCCTGCGACCCAATGGCGGGGCCGAGTTTTGCTCGGCTTGGAAGGGCGAGTCGCCTGTTCCCCACACGAACTAATTGCTCCGCTCGCCGGGTGGAAACTTTCCCGTGCCGCGGGTAGTCTAATCCAATAGTAGAGGTGTGCCTTTCTTCGCATGAAATTTTCACGCCAGCTGTCTTTGGTCTTTGTCTCTCTTCTCTTTTGTGGGGTTGTTTGTTTTGGAGCCGAGCCGGCTACGCCGACTCCCGTCTCACCGAAGCCCATCTCTCAGAATCCCGCTTCTTCGGCTGTTCTTCCTGCTGAATTTGCTGGTTGGCAAATGAAAGGCGTCGCCGCCAAGAGTGAAGATCCTGCCGCGGCGGATGAAACGAATGCGCCCGTCTTGAAGGAATATGGTTTTCTGCGATTCGAGAAGGCCGCCTACACTCGCGACGACGGCCGCAATGTGTCCATCAAGGCTGCGGTGTTTGAAGATGCCAGCGGCGCCTATGGCGCGTTTACCTATTATTTTTCTCCCGAGATGGGAGTGGAGACCATTGGGGCGCAAGGGGCTTTTCTGAATAACCGCGTGCTGTTCTATCAGGGGAACGTGCTGGTGGATGCGGTATTCGACAAGATGAGTGCGATGTCGGCAGGGCAACTGCGGCAACTGGCCGGGCTGCTGCCACAAGCTGAGGGCAACAAGGGCAACCTGCCTTCGCTGCCGTCGCGTCTTCCACAGCGAGCGGGTGACACGACTGTCGAGAAAAACACAACCAAATACATTCTGGGGCCGGTTGCGCTTGATCGTGTGGGATCGCCGCTCCCGGATGCGATGGTGGATTTCAAGTCGGGCGGGGAGGTCGCGATCAGCAAATATGCAGCGCCCGCGGGCGATGCGACGCTGATGTTGATCGAATATCCAACGTCGCAGATTGCCGCAGAACAGCTGCGGCAGATTGACGCGTCACACCAGATCAAGCCAACGCCGCCTGGGGTTACATCCATTATTGATGTCGGACCGTTCTTCGACACGCGTACGGGCCCGATCATCGTGATCGCCTCCGGCCCGCTTTCAAGAAGCGAAGCGAGATCTCTGTTGTCGGCCGTAAGCTACGACGCCGATGTCACCTGGAACCAGAATACCTACCTCACCAAGAAAGATAACGTGGGTGGTCTTCTGTTCAACGCGATTGTTCTTTGTGGAATCGTTGGTGGCTTGGCGGTGGTTGCGGGCATCGCATTTGGTGGCTTCCGCGTGCTCATGAGAAGGCTTTTCCCCGACTCCGTGTTCGATCGGCGTCAGGCGACAGAATTCATCTCGCTGCGGATAGAAGAGGAAGTCCGACGCGGGCCGCGCGAGCGGTAAGTGACTCAATCGAATGTCGTTAGCATTGAAAAGAGGTGGATTTGGTCCGATTCGGGCCGGTTTGCTGACTTTTGGACACAGCGCGTAACTCATTGAAAATAAGACTATTTAAGTCACAAATTTTGCTTGACACTAGGCTTTTAAGGCTCATAAGATTCCCGCAGAAAGTTCTGATGGATAAAACCTCTGTTGGAACTATTCTCCCTTGAAAGAAAAGGCTGCCCAAGTTGCCGGGCGGCCTTTTCATTTTGACGGCAGTTCTCAGTTCCCGGTTCTCAGCTCTCAGTGCGCGAACGATGGGGTTCGGTCTTCGCTGGAAAGCTGAGAACTCTCTGGGAACTGATGAGTGCTTTCCTCCGTAGGATAGAGTGAGAACCTGTGGTGGTGAGGAGAACCGGTGATGTTTTGCGATCAATGTGGAGCGCAGTTGCAATCGGGACAGCCACGCTGCGGACGTTGCGGCAAAACCGTGCTTGGACTCATCGAACTTCGGCGCAGCCGGGTCCGCGAACATGTCCGGCTCGTGGGCATTCTCTGGATGGCATACTCGGCCCTGCATGTAGTGGCGGGAGTGGCCGCAATTGTTGTTGCCCAGACGATCTTCGGCCACTTTATCCACGTTCACCACGGACCACCTCCTGAGATCATGATCTGGTTGCAGCCTCTTATCAAATTTGCAGGAGTGCTGATTCTGGTGAAGGCGGCCCTCGGCTTCATCGCGGGTTGGGGTTTACTACAGCGTGAAGAGTGGGCGCGAACGGTTGCCCTGGTGGTAGGTTTCTTGGCGCTGTTAAACATCCCGATCGGTACTGCGCTCGGCATTTATACACTTTGGGTATTGCTGCCGCAGCAATCCGATGACGAGTACAGATCATTGGCGCAGGCGGCGTAGCGCACCCTGCAGGTGTCCGTGCTTATCCATCCGTGCTTTATCTATGCGAAGATGTTCTGCCGTGATGCCGGCGCAGTCCGTGGCCGTCGTCAATTTTGACAATCCTATAATTCATGATGGCGCCCGCGAAATGAAATACGTTCGTGCGAGCTTTCAAGCGAGCGGTGCGTTACGTTCGGGTGCTGACTTCGATTGCAGGAATCGCAGGCGGGTTTTAGAATCGAACAAGGCCGACGTAGCTCAGTTGGTAGAGCAGCCGATTCGTAATCGGCAGGTCAGCGGTTCAAGTCCGCTCGTCGGCTCCATTCTTTTCAGAAGCTTACGGAGCAGTCCGCCACTGCCTACTGTACAACTGCTGTACCACTGATTTTTTCTTCCAACTTCTTCATGGCATCCACCGCAACTGCGGACGCGGTCTTGATGTAGAAACGCTGCGTTGTACTCACGTTCTCGTGCCTCAAAATGCACTGGATGGTCGTGTCTGTAACTCCAAGCTCTTTGAGGTTCGTGGCGAGACCGCGACGATATGCCTGCCAGCCCTTCCACATCAAATTGTGCGCCTTCAGCGTTGGA
>JBATZM010000118.1:0-37941 GCA_049674665.1 Terriglobales bacterium | reverse complement strand
TTTCCCCGAGGCGGGGTTGGCAGAATTGCCGCGAATCCGCGAGCGTGGCGGCTATTGCAGCGTGGTTGCGTTGCTCAATCCTTGATAAATGAACAACCCCGCAATGACCAGGATCATGGCCCCTGACAAGGCCCCGAGTATCTTGAGCAGCGGTGTGATCCGTTTCATCTTGGCCAGCACTTCCACTTGGTCTTTTTGCATCTGGGATTCGGTGTCGTTGAGGAAGATTGAATCGTCCTCGTGCATAGTGAGCGTGCTGCGATAGATGAGGAGAATGATGAGTATCCCCGTCAAAACACCCCACGCGACAAGCAGCCCAAACATAGGAGACATATGCCACCTCGGAGCTGAGATCGAGCCAATCCCCCGAAGTGCTATCGTGGTCTCAGCGAAAACCTCGTGGTATTCGCTGACGTTCGGGTAACGGCCCCTACTGCGGACGATTATAGACCCGTTGGCAAGAGGGGGCGCGACTTCTTATTGGCCTGGGGCATCTAAGTATCAGGTTGGGGAAGAGGTACAGGCTCGTGAAAAGCTTTTGCCGAGTCGGTTTCAACCTTTGTTATAATAGGTAATTACAAGGAGATAGAACAGATGGCGACTACCACGGTACCCGATGTTCAGCCCAATGCCCAACCCAATTCCCAGCCCGATGCCCAGCCCAAAACCGCGGCACCCGTGCTGACCTCCAGCGCGATTGCCAAGGTCAAAGAAATCATGGCGACCCAGACGCCGGTCCCGGCGGGATTGCGGTTGTCCGTAGTCGGTGGCGGTTGCTCCGGGTTTCAATACTCCATGGCCTTCGAGAACGGTGCCGGCATGATGGACAAGGTTTTCGATTTTGACGGTTTGAAGGTTTACGTGGATGCCACCTCCCTGATGTACCTGGGCGGAGCGCACGTCGATTACGTCGAGACCCTGGAAGGCGCCGGGTTCAAGTTCGAGAATCCGAACGTGAAAAGCACCTGCGGGTGCGGTTCTTCGTTTAACGTCTAAGCATCAGTGCTTGAGCATCGGCCCTTGAACTGTGGCGTTTTAATGCTCAACGCCCTGAAGATTTGCAGTTAAGTCAGGCCTCGCTTTTGCAGCGAGGCTTTTCTTTTGCCTGAAAGCCTGGATGTTAAATGGATGGATTGTGAAGCCTAGTTTTGGGGCGTAGTTTGCACCGGGCTCTGTGGAGACTGCGGCGAAGTGCTTGGGGGTTGGGATTGGAAGCCGTTTGGGGATATGCCTTGTCCCACTGCACCCCCCATCGGTTGCCCCGCCGCCTGCCCCGGGATGGCTCCCGTCAAGCCCCCGGCGAGAAGCGTAGTCGATATCGGCCCGGTCAGCAGACCGCCGCGGTCGGCTTGCGGCACATAAACGAAAAGCCAGTCGTTGTAATGGTTCTTATCGTTAAATACGTGGATGGTCTTCTCTTTACTCAAGCTGGCAACGCCGAGAATCGGCCCTCCGCCGAATGTAGGTCCGTTTAATCCAGAGCCGGAATTTGAACTGGGATTCGAATTCGACGCCGATCCATTTGAGTTCGAATTGTCTCCCGCGCCGGTGGAGCTGCCTGAGTCACCGCTGCTGGAATCGCTACTCGCAGAATTTTGCGCGTCCGCGCCACCTGTCGGCTGAACCCCGCCAGACTGAGCTCCGCTCGATTGCGTTCCGAAGGTGCCGGTCCCTCCTTGCGATCCACCGAATCCTCCCGGCGCTCCGCCAAATGCGCTTTGACCTTGCGTGCCGCCCTGTCCACCGAATGCACCCTGCCCAGGCGTTTGTCCTCCCAACACCGGTCCGTTGTTCAGCATGATGTCCTGCTGATGCAGGAGTTTGAAGTCCAGCTCCTTACCCGTCTTTTTGTTTATATTGACTGGATCGGTATAGCGCTTGCGAAGAAAACGGATGTTGTTGGTATTCTCCAACTCTTCGAGGCGAGATGGATAGCGCCCAAACTTTTTGTAAAAGTGTTGAATCGCGCGTGCGTATGAGTTGCCGCGATGTCTAAGCTCTATTTCGCGGTCACGGACGATCTGTTGTTTAATTGCGGGCAGTACGGTAGACAGAGCGATCAACATGAGCGCCAGCGCCAAAATCAGCGTGATCATCATGTAACCGCGCTGTGGAATTTGTGATTGGCGATTTGTAATTTGGTAATTTGGCGATCTCAAACCACGACGTCGCATAACCACTCACTCGCTTCAAAATTACAAATTGCCAATTACAAATCAGCCTTCACCCTTGCGTTAAGGGCAGGCTCTGGCGGTTGTTGTTGAGTACATCTTCCACGTCTACCGTCGTGGGGGAGATGTGCAAGACGCGATAGCGCCGGTCGACGATGTCGCCCTCTGAGGCAATAAAAATGTCTTCGCCCTGAACCAAGAACACTTTTTTTGTCTCACCGGGCCGGTTTGCAAAACCAAAAAACTTAAGCGTGATAGGCGGTGGAGGCGGAACCGGCGGAGGCATGTGCAGAGTGGCAGATTCCGTTTTATCGGTGGCGCCCGTTCCCTTGGGTTTTTCGATAACCGCCACCGAGCCCGCGACAAAAATATTTCTTCCATTGCCCGCGTACTTGATTTCTTCGCTTTGGCTGAGCAGTTTCAAGTCTAGCGTAGGATCCAGCCGCGGCTCCGTCGCGGGCACCAATTTTCCCGAAGCCGTGCGGCGCGTTCCGGTATGGGCTGGAGTCGAAGTCGTCTGCGCGGTCACAGGAGCCGGTGCTGCCGACGAAGGCCAGAACTCATAGCCCAGCATCAACAATGCGATCCCGCCTAATACGGCCAGCGCGATTACCTGCTTCCGATTTTCGACTCCCAGTTTCACTTAGGCACCCGACCGCAGATAACTGTGAATTGTGATTTCCAGGCGGACCTGTCCCGTGTTCTCGGCAAGATCTACGCTATCGACATCAAAAAACATTTTCGATCGCTCCAGCGTATTGATGAACCGCACCAGTTGCAGGTAATCGCCGGAAAAACTTCCCTGGATTTCAACCGGAATCACGCCGGAGCTTTCCGGCTCTTCTTCCTTGTACTTGGCCTGCTGCATCCGGACGCCGTTTTCCGACACCAACTTGCCCAGTTCAGTAGCGAGATCGGAATCCTTGGCGGCAAAGCGATCTTTGTAAAATCCGCTGATCTGATTCTTCGCCAGATCGATCTTCTGAGGCATGCCGTGCAACGGCGCAACCGCGCGTGTCTTCTTTAGCAATTCCACTCGCAGTTCGCTCAATTGCTGCTGCCGAGAATCGGTCGAACCGACCAGCGGCGAAAACAGAACGGCCAAGGCGACCACGTCGGCGGCCAGCATCACCCCGATTGCAATCTTTAACTTGCGCCGTGAATTGCTCAGTTCCGGCATTACTTTCCACTCCCGTCCGTCGAATCGGGAACATAAATTGAAATTATCGAAGCAAGAACTGCGGATCCCGTCTCGCCAGTTTGCCCCTCCGACACCAGTTGTGCTCCCTGGAAATGCTTGGAGCCTTCCATGCGATGGACCAGTTCCACCGCTGCGGAGCGCGAGTCGCCCACCACTTTCATATCCAGTTTCATTTGATTCTCGTCGCTTAATTCCGGCCGCAATGACACTACATGCAGGTTCGGAGGCATGACCTGTTCCAGATCTTCGAACACACGCGTCCAGGAAAATGCCTTGCGTTGAATCAGTCCATTCAAGAATTGCGACTGGTCACGCGTACTGCGATTGGCGGCCATGTCGAGGAAAGCCTGCGCCTTCACCCGCTCACTGTCGCGTTCCGCAATCTGCGCCTGGAGTTGCGCGATGTCATGACGATCCCTTCCAGCGTTGCTCCATGCCTTCACAGTCCAACCCAGCAGAGACACCGTCAATACCGCCAGCAAACCAACACCTAATCCCCAACGCGCCCAGAATTCACGGGCATCTTCATACGGCCGGGTCGCGAGATTGATATCGAGACGCATATTTATAAAAGTCCTACGAAATTAAAGCTCCCACCACTCCCGCCATGCGCCAGCGCGGAACCGTCCCCGTTGTAGAACCAATTTGCGACGTTACCACTAGTTCTTCCACGTGCGCGCCAGACTGATTCTTCAGCGCCGACGCCGCGCTGCCCGCTTCCGACAGGCCTGCCACATAAACGCGTTCGATGTTCAGATTGTAGGTATCCTGGAAAAAGACCACCGAGGGATAGACCTCTTCCGCCAGTTGATCGCCGGTGATGGTCACGCCCCGCACATTTTCGAGGGTACGGAACAGTAACAGTTGTTCCTGATCGAGAATCGCAATGCTGATGGTGCGTGCGTCCACTTTGACCACCAGCGTTGGGCGTTCCGCGTCCGCGGCTCCGAGCGCTGCCAGCATCGAGGGCATTACCATCCCCGGGTTGTAACCTGCATCGCGAAATGCCGATTCATATTCCTGCAGAACCGTATTCAGGACCACCGCCGCCACTGCCCGCACACCTTTTCCCGTCGACTGAGCGTGATACGAGATGCGCGCATCGTTCGGATCAAACGGCAGCGACTTCTTCAGCCGGAAGCGAACCACCGCTTCGGCCTCATCCCGCTTCGCTGGGAGCGTTTCGAAATCGAGCAGCACCACGCGCACCGAAGTATCGGGCAGGATCGCGATTACGTCGTGCGACCGCCCGCCAACGCTGCCTAGCACGCTTTCAATTGCTTGCCGGACAGCGGTGCCATCCCGCAGATTTGCTTCCATCAAATCGGGAACCACCGTGCCCGGCGCCAGTTCCCGCGCCGACGCCATTTCCACCATCCGCCCGGCGTCGGCCGCGCGGCCCGCCAAAACGCGATCGGCCGCGATTTCGCAGGCGAGCGTCGGACGGCGGTCGCGTTTTGAAGAAATGGTCATCGGCTGATCGAAATTACCTCTGCTTCGGCGCTCGGCTCTGGAATGGGTAACTGGTCTTCTTTAAGTCCATCCAAGTGGAACTCGATTGCCTCTTGGATCAAAGAGCGGACCTCGGCGCGTGTGCTGCCGGTGGTCACCACTCCCGGCAGGTCTGGAACATAAGCCGCCCAACCGGTATCGGATTTTTCGTAAACAACGACGTAGTTCAAGGCTTCAATCCTGCTTGCTTGAGGACGCTGTTCAGTGTGCCCGGGGGAAGATCGTCATTCGGATGCCCTGGCCGCAAGTCTGACAATGCCACGCGTCCCCCCCCGCTTCATCGGGTGCTTATATTGCCGATGACTTCCGCGTGTTTGTTTCAGAAACCAGCCATCCCGCTCCAGCAACTTGATGATATCCCTTACTTTCATGGCGAGAATAGTTACCTCTGCGGATGCCGGGACTGGACTTTTGGCTCTTGCAGAAGGTAACCGCCTCGGTAACCAGCCTCAGCGCATGGTCTCGATAAAGGTGACCTTGTTGATCTCTTTCAGAGTGGTGAATCCTCCGCGGACTTTATCCAACGCCGATTCGCGCAGGAAGCGCATGCCATCTTCGCGGGCAGCTTTCCGAATCTCCGAGGTTGGTCTCCGTTCCAGAATCATCTCGCGGATGCGGTCCGTCAAATCTAGAAGTTCATGAATTGCCGTTCGGCCCCGGAAACCCGTTCCCGCGCATTCGATGCAACCCTGGCCTTCATATAGGGGAACCTGCGACCACTGTTTCGGGTCCAAGCCGCTGGCCTCGAGCACGTCATCCGGATAATGCACGGCTGTCCGGCAGGAATCGCAGATGATTCTCACCAACCGCTGCGCCAGAATACAGTTCAGCGCCGACACAAAGTTGTAAGGTTCGACGCCCATGTTCAAGAAACGTCCCAGCACGTCAACAACGTTATTGGCGTGGACGGTGGTGAATACAAGGTGGCCCGTAAGCGCTGACTGGATGGCGATCTGCGCCGTTTCGTTGTCGCGAATTTCGCCCACCATGATCTTGTCTGGGTCATGACGCAGAATCGATCGCAGACCGCGGGCAAAGGTCAATCCCTTTTTCTCGTTGACTGGAATCTGGGTAATGCCGCGCAGTTGATACTCAACCGGATCTTCAATAGTGATGATCTTGTCTTCGTCGGTCTTGATCTCGTTGACGGCGGCATAGAGCGTCGTGGTTTTGCCGCTGCCTGTCGGCCCCGTGACCAGCACCATGCCGTAGGGTTCCTTGATGTAGCGGCGAAAGCGGCGTAGATCGTCTTCGTCGAACCCGACCACTTCGAGCGTGAGCTTCTTAAATTTCTCGCTCATCGACTCTTTATCGAGTACCCGGAGCACGGCATCTTCACCGTGGATCGACGGCATGATCGATACGCGGAAGTCGATGGCGCGCCCGTTGTACTTTACGCGAAAGCGGCCGTCCTGCGGCACGCGGCGCTCGGAAATATCAAGCTCGCTCATGACCTTGATGCGCGAAATGATGGTCGAATGATGCTCTTTGCCGATTGGCGGCATGGCGTTCGTGAGCACGCCGTCAATACGAAACTTGATGTACACCGAGTCGTCCCGCGTCTCGATGTGGATATCGCTCGCCCGCCGCTGCAACGCCGTAAAAATCGTGGTGTCGACTAAACGAATGATCGGGCTCATGTCCTGGCCCGCCGTCGCCGTCAACTTGTCGATGGAAATGGTTTCGTCGTTCCCCGCTTCGTCCTCGCGGATCACGTCGAGCGTGAAACCCTCGCTCGCGTCTTCCAGCACGCGCTTCGACTGTTCGGTCTTCTTCAGGATGTCGGAGATTTGTTTAAGCGTTGAAACTTTGGTGACGATTCGCTTGCCGAGCAGCAGGCTGATCTCGTCAATCATCATTAACTGGCTGGGATCGGCAATGGCAATCGCGAGGCGTCCATCCGCCGTCTCATCCAGCGGCACGAAGTTATAACGGAACATCAGGTGCACCGGGATCTTTTCGAACAAATCGTGGTGTAGCTGGAAATCGCTGAGATCGATGAATTCACAACGGTAGCGTCGCGCAATATCCCGCGCGCGTTCGATTTCGTCGGGAATTGTCGCCGGTTCCGGCACTAGCTTCCCACCGTTTACCAGTGCTGTTTTCTTATCCGCCATGCCCATTCCAGTTTACAGCCTTTCCAAAGCCTTTCTGTAGAAACGTCGCTTGCTCATCTCTACGGTTAGCCCGGTGTCTCAATGTATATTCGCTCCCAAGGTAAAGATCGGCATATAGAGAGAGATCAGTATTCCCCCAACAAAGACCGCCATAATGATCAGAATCAAAGGTTCAATTAGTGCCATGGCCGCACTCAGAGCCGTTTGTACATCCTCTTCATAAAACTCCGCCACCGAAGCCAGCATCGCCGGCAGCGCGCCGGTCGATTCTCCAACCTCCAACATTTCCACCGCGAGATCGGGAAACAATTTTTGTTTTTCCAGGCTATGGGCCAGGCTCTGTCCTTCACGTACGCGCTCGGCCGCGGCAGTGACTCCGTTCACCATCTGCCGACTGCTCATCGATTCACCAGCCGTTTCCATTGCCGGCACCAAAGGCAAGCCGCCTTGCAGCAACGTCGCCAGAATGCGCGAGAAATTTGCCACCTGGTACTTCAACCGGATTTCGCCGATCAGCGGCAACGACAGCAGAAACCGGTCAATGCGCTCGGCTCCGCGATCACTTTGTTTCCAGCGCCACAATAGAACGCCCGTCACTCCCCCGACCAGCAACACCACCCACGCATACTTCTGTGCGTTCAGGCCGAGCGCGAGCATGAACACGGTGATCGCCGGCAACTGCGCTCCCAGGTTGTTGAACAGGTCAGCAAATTTCGGTATCACGTAGGTGATCAGAAAGATCAACATCACCATGACCATCGAAACCAGCAGTGTCGGATACACCAGCGACACGAAGAGCTTCTTGCGAAAAGTCTGTACCATCCGCTGATATGCGATGTAGCGGCTCAGCACTTCTTCCATGTTGCCGCTCTTCTCGCCAGCCATCAGCGTTGTCGTGTACATCTTCGGAAACACCTGCTGGGCGGCAAACGCGTCGGACAGCAACTCGCCGCCTTTTACCCGCTCGCGCACGTTTTCCAGCAATTGCAACAGTGACTTGTCCCGCTGCCGCTTGATCAAAAGATCCAGCGCCGTCAGGATCGGAAGTCCCGCCTTAATCAGAGTCAGAAACTGCTGGTTGAAGATAAGAAATGTCGATTGTCGCAGCTTGCCGCGCTGACCTCGGCCGCTGCTGAGAATGGTCCGGGGCTTGACCCAATAGACAAGATATCCCTGCTGCGTAAATCGGTCGTGGACCTCCGCTTCGGAATACCCATGCTCCACCTGCTGCCGCAGATGCCCCTGTTCGTCGGCGACTTTGACCAGGAATTGTGCCATTTGCTATCGGTTCCAGCCTCTGATGCCAAGCGTCACAGCCAAGTGTAACATTGTGTCCCCAAAGCCCTTACAGCGACTTGTCGGTCTTTGTGGTACGCAAGTAACTGAGCCTTTCAATCGAGCCATTTAATGGAGCGACGGGTGTCCTCACCCATCCACCCAACCTATGGCCCCAATTCCCCTTCCACCGTCTCTACCCCCGGAGGAGGCGTGAACTTAAACTGGCTATCGCTCAGCTCCAGGTTCTCTTTCCAGCCCGCAAACCGGAACTCCGTCGTCGCCCCGTCCGCGTCAATTAGTACGATGCGGACAATCTGGTGCGAGGGAGTGATCTCCAGCAACACCTCGCTTACCTGTCCCGCCATGCTCTGCGGAACGACGCCCTGCGGAACCCCTCGCAACACCGTGTCACCTGCAATCAGAGGAGATTGATCCACAGCCTTTGAAAGTCCGCGTAATTCACTCTCCAGCTTGGTTTTACCGAGCAAGAATGCCAGCGGTGATCGCAAGTCATCGAGCTTTTTCAGGGACGTCTTTCGGAGTTGCCGTTCCGACGGCAGATAAAACCACACAACTTGGCCATCGCTGATAAACAGCTTCTCTTTCGGAGAACGATATTCCCACCTCATCTTGCGCGGCTTTTTCAGCCACAAAGTACCCGACTCCACTCGCTCCGGACCGTCGCCCTGATAGATCTCTGTGAAGTCCGATTGCAAGCTGCGCAGATGGTTGTAGTGGTCATCAACCGCCCGGGCGAGCTGGTGGATATCGTTATTTTGCCCCAGAACCGGGACGACGATGATTACAGGTAGCAGCCAGCCCAGCAGCAGCCGGCACGCAGCGCGACGACTCAACTTGAGTTTTCCCCTTGTCAAGTTTACCGCGACAACTTCGCAAGCGCATTAAACCCAAATGAAAGTTAAAAGCGGGTGACTCCGAAGGGTTGGGGCAGGTGGCAGAGGGTGCCCCATCCTAACGTCGCGCTTTTTGCGGCGTTAGGGTGGGTACATACACTGATCGCACAACGGGTCTTACTGGTCCACCTTTGCATTACCGCGATTGCATTACCAGACGAAGGCTGCCTCACCCTTCGCGCTTTTCGAAGGGTGAGCACCGCGGACCTAGACGCCATGTTCATTCGTCACATACAAACAGATGGATTCCGTGTTACCTGTTCCGAATGCCCAACCGACTGTATCGCTACTGCGGCGCTGGATATTTGCACTTCATCACGACCAGTTGTTACCAGCGTCGCGCACTGCTAGGAAACCGGCAGAATCGCGACCTGTTTCTAGAAGTGCTGGAGCAAGTCCGCCGCCGCTATCATTTTGTAGTCGTCGGCTACGTGGTCATGCCCGAGCATGTGCATCTACTGTTCGGAGAACCCGAGCGCGACAACCCATCAATGGTGATGCAAGCTCTTAAACAGGGATTCGCGCGGCGTCTGTTGCGAAAGCTGCGCTCGCAGGCTGATCTCGGCCAAGGCCACTTATGGAGCGAGGCCTTAGATGCTGGGCACATCTGGCAGCGCCGCTTCTATGACTTCGTAGTATTCAGCGAGAAGAAGCGGATAGAAAAATTGCGTTATATGCACCACAACCCAGTGAAGCGCGGACTGGCACTCGAACCAGAGCAATGGGCGTGGAGCAGTTTCCGGCACTACGCCAATGGAGAACGCGGCCCCGTGCTGGTGAACGAACCTCAGAAAGCCGAACTGCGAGTAAGAAAAATCGTCTGATGCCATCACCGAGTCTACCCCACATTAGCACCACCACAACGCGGCTGCCCCACGCTTCGCGCTTTTCGAAGCGTGGGCACCACAGACCTCGCCGCCTTGTTCGTCCATCACAAACAAACACCCAGATTCTGTATTACCTATTCCGGATGTCCAACCGGCTTCATCGCTACGGTGCGTTTTTCCTGAGCCCCATAACGGAACGACGGGTGCCCCATCCTTGCGTATTTTGCAAGGGTGGGCCGCGATACTGCTGATATCATCATGCTCGTCATGACGCGCGGATTGCATCGATACTATGGTGCCGATCAGCTGCACTTTCCGGTCTGCCTGCGCTGGAACGAAAACGGAGACTACCGTTGACGATTCAAGCGTATATCGATGACAGCGGGGTCAGTGGTACCGACGCAGTTTTTGTTCTCGCTGGTTTCATAGGAAACGCAGAGAAATGGGCAGCATTTTCCGAAGCATGGAGTCAGCATCTTAAGCAAGGACCGTCCATTCGGTACCTGAAAATGAACGAAGCTGCCAAACTTCGCGGGGAATTTCGCTCATGGGAGCCAGAAGAGAGAGACCGCAAACTTGCAGGCTGTGTTCAGATCATCAAGCAGTTTCGGCCAGACAAAGGAATTTACTTCATCAATGATCTCATTGCATGGAAGCAGATCGTGCACAAGATGAAAGTGAAAACTCTTGCCGACCCTCACTTTCACGGCTTCAATGCAATCATTTCCGGCGTGTGCAATGAAGCTCTCGATTCGGGGATTGATGAGGAAGTGGAAATTATTTTCGATCAGCACGTGATCTTTGGGCCACGAGTTTCATTCTGGTATCCGGCTCTAAAAGAAATGATCGAACTCACCAACAGCGAAAGAGTGGAACGAGTAAAAAAAATCCTTCCGCCTGTGCCAATGTTCCGTGATGATCGTCAGTTCGTTCCACTTCAGGCCGCAGACATTTTGGCGTGGCTCTTGCGAACAACATTCAGGGATAGGATTCCTGGATTAGAGACAGCATGGCGCTACCCTACACCAACAGGATTCGAGTGGCTCGCAGAGGAACTCCTGCCGTCCATTCCACCGTCACAATATTCGACGATCTGGGGACATGAGCGGATTGCCCGCATTCAGGAACTTAGCATTGAAATGCGGAACTCGCAGGAAATGGGAGAAATCATAGTCAAGTGGCAGAAAAGACTTGGGGTCACTCCAGAATAAGAGCGTCTGCGTGAGCATTTAGGACGGCGCGGCGCAAATAAGTCTTTTAGCCCGGTGCCTAGGTTCGCGCCCGTTTGTTTGGGCGCTAACCTGGGTCCCACTATGCTCAGGAGGGCATGTCAGGTGCGCAACCTCTCGCGCACTTTGCGAAGGGTGGAATTCCACACTGCCAAGAGCCACTGCGTTACTCCCAACTTTTTTCATCACATTTTTCTCGTCCACTCATCACAGACAGGCACCATAATCCCTGAGAAGATACCTCGACAGTGCACCATCGAGAACTGCGCGCCAGTCTCCAGAGACGAACGCGTTTCCGGCCGCAAACTTTTCACCTGCTCTTTGACAACAAATGACAACATATGGCCCTGGTCAGCACCCTCGCAAGTGCACGCCAAACAGCAGAATTCAAAGCTAAGTCCAATGTTTTGAATATCTTGCCTCTAACTGTTTTACTATCAACAACTTAACTGATTTTGGGGGGAGGGGGGGCACCCCCATGAATTAACCGGTTTTTCTACCGGAATAGCTCGCGCAATAAATGGAATACTGCCCAGTCCCACCGACTCTGACCCCGCCGATCCTGACAAAGACTGCGCGCCCGCCGATCACCCGCTCGAGCAGAGGATTGTGATAAACGATCCAAACCGCACGCGGAACCCGCTCCAGCGACTTCTCCAGTCGCAGCAGAACTTCAGAGAATGAGTGCTCCGGCAGCGGGTTAAAAAAATAGATCACCAGCGGCTCCGCAGGTAATTCGAACTCGCAAGCATCCGCGAGGAGAGATTCGATCTGGGAGCATTGCTGCGTGGCCGAATGGTAGGCGCGAATGTTTTCTTCCGCCGCGCGATGCAGTTCCGCAATCAATTCGACGCCCACAATTTTTCGAAACGGATATTCCGATGCCATCAGCAGCGTGCGTCCCTTGCCCGAACCAAGATCGACAAACGTGAATGTATCGAACTCAATAGGAAGGCTCGCCATCATCTCGCGAAACAGCGCTGGTTCGGTTGGCTGATAAGGGGAGTGAAACAATCCCAGCAACCGCACGCGCCATCCTACCGTGCCGCTGGTGGTATTGACGCGATTCTCCCAGTCGTACTCCATGTCGCCATAGCGTTGCCGTCGGCGCTCGGGAGTCGAATCACGTACGAAGCCCCATAGATTGCGGACGAGCAGGGAAGTGGCCTTCGCAGCGCCGTACTCGCACGATTGGTCGCTCCACCAGCCGCGTAGAGCTCTCCAGAATTGTCGAAGAAAAGATCGTCGAAGAAAAGATCGTTGGCGGGAACTTGAGGCCACGCCTGCATGCTAACAAACCGGCATCTTTAGGTTTTTACAGATTGGAGGTTTTCTCTGTGTCTCCCGTGGTAAGGTTCTGGTTTTGCAAACGGAGCGAGCAAAACTACTTCAAAGCCGGTTTGATCTCGCGAGCCGGTTGCGGCTGTGCAGCACCGGGCGGAAGTCCCTTGGTGATGAAGGGAAATTTCTCAGCATCCTGCACTTCGATCCGTCCATCCGCCATCAACTTGTAAGACCGGCCTTTTGGATCGGACGGCGTCCCGTGGATAAATCCCGCATGGTCAAGGTCGCTCATGCTGACAGGCAGTCTACCGTTCTGTTGGCGATACTTTTCGACTACCTGCTCCAGTCGCGTCACGTCTTCATCGACTTGAAGAGCGCGTAAATGATCGACTGCGTTCTGCCGAACGTCGGGATCTTTAACGCTCTGGTAAGTGGTGAACCACAACATGCGCGCCGTGTCGAATTCGCCCGCGTGCTGTGCCATTCGCGCCGCTAAGATGGGCATGAATTCGTTAGTCACCGGAAGCTGCGCGCCTCGCATAAAAGCATCCGCCGCCTTGGGGTAATCCTTCAACTCGGTGTAGTACAGGAATCCCAGGTTGTAGTAGAGCCGCCACTGGTCAGGATTGTGCGCGATTCCGAACTTCATCAACGAGAGAGCGGCACCGGGTAAGCCTGCACCGTTGGGAGGTTGCGGAGCCAGAAAGTTGGCCCCAAACTGATACGCAGGGAGAAGCCTCGGATCGAGTTCCGTCGTGACTTCCAAGAGCGGCGCCAGCAAGCGGAAATCGCTGGAACCGGCATGATGCTGTTCCCCGAAATACTGCACCGCCCGCGTCCAGTAAATGTCAGCCAGCAGACCGGTGTAGCCGAGGCTCAACCGCCGCAGCACTTTGGGAGAGCTCACATAAAGCGTTTCTTGCGGCACCGATCCGCGCTGCATGCGATCGACGGCGTGGAGCGTTGCCATTCCGCCCGCCATCGAAAATAGGAACACAGCGGTCGCCACCGCGTTCACACGTCCGGTGGTAGTTATTCTCATTTCAGATTCCGGCGCTGGAAGATCAACACCGCTCCCGCAATAGCCATGGTCGAATACAGAACTGCGTACAGGCTGTTATATAGAATTAAGCGTCCGGGTATGGCGTCTCCGTGCGCAACCTGACTAATTACGTTCAACGCGGAAAAATTAGGCACCAGATAGGCGATGGCAGTTGCGAGCCGGCCCCCGACACCTGGAGTGATTTTGGCGAGACCACGCAGATCCTCCGCGAGACTTCCGATCACGAAGAGGGCAAAGGTGAATAACGCCGACAACAGCGGCGTCGAAAAAGACGAGAAAAACAGCGCCAGCGCGCATACGATCAAAAACTGCAGCACAATGAAGTACAACGCCACGAGCACCCACACGTCCATCTTTTCAAATCTGTGCGCTACGTAGAGCAGAGCCAAGAGCACGCCGACTGCCATCACGAATGTGTTCACGATTAGCGTTCCCGTGAGCCCAAAGAACTTACCCACTACAAACTCCCATCGGCGAACCGGCCGCGATAGCACCGTGTACAGGGTACGTTTATCGATCTCTTTCGAAACCAGGCCAATCCCTATAAAAATCGCAATCACCACTCCGAACAGCGACACTGCCGTCAACCCCAGGTTCACCACTACCAGGCGCTCGATGTCGATCGAAATTTCTCCCACCAGAATCGCCGCGCCTGAAAGCAGCAGCGCAAACGCGATCAGGTTATACAGAACCCGGTCGCGAACCGCCTCGCGAAAAGTGTTGAAAGCGATATAACCGACGCGTGAGTTCATACGCCAGCCGCTCCTTTGCGATTTTCTTCCTTTCGGACGTCTGGAGCACGCAACTTCTGGATGTAGTATTCTTCGAGCGAATTGCGCACCGGAGTCAGCGAAATCAATTTGATGCGCTCGCGCCGCAGCACTTCCAATGCTGCATCCTGCTGATCTTCCGGCAATACCGCGTTCACCATGTCGCCGCTGACCCGCGCGTTGGCCCCGAGACTTGTCAAACCCACCGGTACTCGCTGGGCGCAAAAAATAATCTCGACTTTGCTTTGGGTCTGCGAAGTCAATTCCGCGACTGCACCCACCCCGCGCAACTCACCCTGGTAGATGACCCCAACCCGGTCACAAAGTGCCTCTGCATCCGACAGAATGTGTGTCGAAAAGAAAACCGTCTTGCCTTCGTGGCGCAGCTGCTGAATCAGATCGCGAACTTCGCGCCGTCCTATTGGGTCCAGTCCCGACATCGGCTCATCCAGAAACACCAGCTTAGGATCGTGCAGGACCGCCTGCGCTAGCCCCACCCGCTGCAACATGCCCTTCGAGAACTTCCGCAACTGCATCCCCGCCGAAGCACTCAATCCCACCCGCGCCAGCATCTGCTCAACCCGCGCCGAGCGCCCCTTTGCCGGCATTCCGGAAAGCTGCCCATAATAGTTGAGCAGTTCTCGCGCGGTTAGATGGTCGTAGAAGTAGGGTTGCTCGGGCAGAAATCCAATCTGCGATTTCACCCGCGGATTATCCAGGTTCATCCCCAGAATCCGTGCGGTTCCCGCCGTGGGAAATACCAGTCCCGTCAGGAGTTTGAGAGTGGTAGTTTTGCCGGCGCCGTTCGGACCGAGGAAGCCGAACACTTCTCCCTCTTCGATCGTCAGCCGCAGGGGCCGTAGCGCAAGTTTGGGCCGCTTGCGCCAGAATCCGACAAGATAGCTTTTTTCCAGGTCGAGAATTTCAATTGCAGCCATGTCTATGCGAGCTTCTTTACGAGCTTAACGACAAGCCCCTAGCGTGGAGTTTATGTGGAATCGTACGAAAGAATTATAAGCAATGCTTGGGCGCTTGGGGGTAACTGGTTGCCTGGGCGGTTACGAAGGTAAACCGCCCTACTCGGGTCATGGAAGGTTCAGAAAATCTTTAGTTGCACTCCGCGCTACGGCAGTGGACTGACGGAGGCATCGCAGGACGTGATCGTCGTCATGCTGAAGCGCACCACTGCGTCGGCAAACGAACAGAAATAGCGCACTCCTGAATAGTTCTGCAACACGGGCCCAGCAACAATATTGTAGCTGGAGGCCGGTGTACCGGTTGCATTGCTCAGTGTGAAAGAGTACCCACTCCTGATGCCCGATGCCAGTTGCGAATCGATCAAGCATGCGGAAGCCGAGGTGGGAACAGTGGTCCCGGTGCAGGTGCCCGCAAGATTAGACAAAGAGGCCGCAAAGCCTACCGTCGGGTAAGTGGAATTGTATGTGATCTGCGCCGTGTTTACGGTCCGGACCGCTGCTGCTGCGGCCGATTCGTTAGCCGCGACGCGCGAACGGATAAAACTCGGTACCGCAATCGCTGCAATGACCAGGATGATGGCCACTACAATGAGCAGTTCAATGAGAGAAAATCCTTTGGTCCTTCGCATCACGTCTCCCTGATCCCGGATGAGCTGATCCGATGTAGTTCAAGCAGAGTTGTTGCACTTTGCATGCCGGACTGAGTCCATGCGCGCCAACCCTAAGTCCTTGGGAATGCAACGCAATTTGCAGGTGCGTCTTATCGTTCGCTGCTTTCGTCATTCGCCGCACCGGAAAATGACATTTTGTGTCAGTGGATTTTGAGGTCTGGGACAGACTAATCATCCAAGACCTCCCGCCAGAAAACCCCCACAAATAAAAAAAGCAGAGGCTTTCGCCTCTGCTTCTTTCCGGCTGGTACCCTCCCCCAGGTACTTTGCCAAATTCAAACTTATTGCAGTGGGGTTTCGGTACCGGCGCAGGTGGTCATCGCCGTACCAGTGTTGGTGTAGCGCACGACTGCATCTGCGACTGAGCAGAAGGAGCGCACACCGGTAGTGTTAACCGACTGCGGGTTTGCATACGCCACATAACTGGCGGACGGAGTGCCGGTCCCGCCCGTTACAGTGAACGTATATCCGCTCTTGCTGCCCGACGCCAACTGAGAATCGATCAAGCACGCGGTAGTAGAGGTGGGAATAGTGGTTCCTGTGCAAGTACCTGACAGATTCGACAAGGCGGCGGCAAAGCCAACCGTCGGATAGGCCGAGTTGTAGGAAATCTGTGATGTGTTCAGTGTGCGAACCGACGCCACTGCGGACGATTCATTCGCCGCGATACGTGCGCGCAACAGGTTCGGGATAGCAATCGCGGCGATGATCAGGATGATCGCCACCACGATCAGCAGTTCGATTAGTGAGAAGCCCTTTTGTTTCCGCATTTATATTATCCTCGTCTCCGTTTGACTGTTTTGGTTGGATGACCAACTCGCTTGTACTATCGCACTCTAAGGGCCAGAGGCCCAAGTGACGGAAGTCAGATGTCCTTCTGGACGAAAACTCAGTGTTTTCAGTCGCGTACTGCGGGATAGTCACCTCTTCAGTTACCCTCAATTCTTCCAGTATGACACTTTCAGAGACCCAGATTGACAAATTTTGCCAGTCGACCCTCGTGTCCATCTTTCCCGTCAAACCGCCCGTCAGACGCCGCAACTCCCCCTCTGGGAACGCTCGCCTAAGCTTATCTTGCATTCACCTATTTCCGCTTTCCCGCCACCTGGGGAAGTAAAAAGGGGTGTGCGGGCGTACTGAAAACCGAAAAACTATAAGGAGGATTTGCGGTCGTGGTAATACCACGAACGCGGGGTACACTCACAGGGCTGACTCAACGGGGGATCCTATCCGGTCGTTACCCGGCGGCGAACCCTGGGATACGACCCTCCTAGGGGTGCCCACAATGGGTCGCGGGTCGGCTGCGACTCCCCCTTGTGCGCCCTCCTTGGCAAACTCCGCGTTCTGCAGGCGATGGATCAGTAAACTTGAAATAGAAATCGTGGCAATCACCATAGCCCATGGAATGACGGGAGAAATCCAAAAAAACGGGGTTGCAAAGCTGACTAGCGCCATCCACGAGAGACTCGCAAAGGTGCCAAACAAAAATGCCTCGCGTCGCGCACCATATTTGAATGGCAAAGGGTACAGGCATAAAGCTTGCACCATCAGGGCGAACGGGAAGGCGACTACCAGGTCCACGAAATAGTGTTCACCGGTTCCCAGAGTTGCTAAAACGGTGAAAATCACAAAGGCAAGCGCGCTGCCGCGTATCCACTGCGAAAGCCCTTTGGAATTCCACCATATCAATAACACCCAAGCCATGTGCAAAGACGGAATGGCGTTTCGCGCACCCTTGAGTGGTACCGTTTCCAACATCAGGTGCCTGGCTTGCGACGTCAACAAGGGATGCCACGGGAAGTTTAGCCCAAAAATGTGGACTGGCCCTGTTGCTGGAACCAGGTTGTAGAACAGCACACCGAGGGGCCCGGTCACCAAAAATGCCAGCATTACAGGTAAAGCCGTCTTACTTCGTCGGCGGAGGTGGGCCGCGTAGACCAATGCCAGCGGCAAAGGTAACGCAATGTAGAACAATAAGCCTACGAACCGGAACCATAAATGCCGCGAGAAAATCTGCCCAACCAGAAAACTGAATTGCACGCGCAGGCTGCAATCGAAGGAATACAGATAAAGATCAAAGGTCTTGGGATGCAGTGCTTCGGTGTAATCCAGCAAAGTCGAAGCCGAGTACTCCGAAGCCGCGAACAAAACCGCGGGAAGGAATGCGTATATAAGAAGGGTGCGATCCTGATTGCGCACCCATATCGTCCGCGTGCCCAGTACGGCCAAGCCGCTCAATCCTAGAAATGAAAATATGGCCATAAACCTAGGCTGGAAATTCAGGAAGCTATAGTCGAGACCCGCCAAGACAAGGCTGCCCAGAGCCACGCTTGCGAGGTTCATCCAGGAGGGCTGCACCACCAGCAAGGTGACGGCAGCGCCGGCCAATGCCAGGGACATAAAGACATCCACCATGGAGGAGTGGTAAAAATCGGCATTGCATGAAAGTGCCAGCACAATGGCGAGGAGGGCCACCGTAAGTGCGGTTTTTATCAAGCCGGCGCGATTCAACATATGCTTACAATATTCATCTGGACTGTTTGTGCCTATACTCTTTCTACCTCTTCTGATCGTATAACTTTCAACTTGCCTCATCATTGCTCGGCTTCGTGAGCGAAGCTGGTTTTTGCTGCTAGCGTATCAGCGTCTGAGTGTGGACACGACGACGGGCGGGCATCTAATACGCACGAAGGTAATCGCAAACGGGCGCCACAACGCACCGGAACCTTTATCCGCCACTTGGTTTCTTGGTCTTCCGACACCGCTGCGGTACGAACTGAATCTCGGCTCGTCTGAATGTTTCATCTCTGCGCTAGAATGGGCCGCTGGAGCGTTCATGCCGAATCTTCAATCCCATGCCGATCGCGACATCGCTCGCGCTTCCACTCTGCCCGCACCTCTCTATTTCAGCTCAGAGACTTTTGCGGCCGAAAAGACGAAGCTCTTTGCCTCTACCTGGCAGGTCGTCGGCCATGTTCACCAGGCCGCGAACCCCGGCGACTACTTTACCTTCGATCTTATCGGGGAGCCGCTCCTCATCGCCCGTGGCGAGGATGGCATTCTCCGATGTTTCTATAATGTCTGCCGTCATCGCGCCGGCAATCCTGCTTCCGGCTGCGGAAACCGCAAACTCTTTCGCTGCGCCTACCACGGTTGGACCTACCGCCTCGACGGCGCTCTGCTTGTTACCCCCGAATTCGATGGTGTTGAAGATTTCGACCCCGCGGAATTCGGCCTCGCGCCCGTCCTTCTCGAGGAATGGTTCAATCTCATCTTCGTCAATCTCGATCCCGAGGCCGGTCCGCTCGGCGAATCTCTAGGTGAATTGCCTGCCCGCACCGAGAAGTTCGATTTCAAAAGCATGAAGTTTTCCGAGCGCCGCACCTACGAAATGAACTGCAACTGGAAGACCTACATCGACAACTATCTTGAGGGCTATCATCTGCCGAGCATTCACCCGGCCCTCAACCGCGAAGTCAACTACAACGCCTATACCGTCGAGCCTTACGCGCAGTATGTTCGCCAGTGGACCCCAATTCGGGGCGCGCAGCCCGGAGACGCTACCCCGCGCCGCTACCCGCAATCCGGCAACAAGAATGACAACGGTGACGAACTCACTGCCGACTATTTCTGGATCTTTCCCAACTGGATGCTCAACTGCTATCCCGATAACATCTCGCTCAACATCATCCTACCGCTCGCGCCGGAGCGCACGCTGGCAATTTTTGAATGGTATTTGCCTGAAAAAGATCTGGGCAGTGAAGCCGCCCGCAAGGCTTTGGCCTTCAGCGATGAGATTCAGGCCGAAGACGTCAGCATCTGCGAGATCGTGCAGAAGAATCTCCACTCCCGCAGTTACCACAGCGGCCGCTACAGCGTGAAGCAGGAAAAAGGCGTCCACGCTTTCCACCAGATGTATCGCGAGTTTATGCCGGCATAAGTAGTGATATTGACAGTGATGGTGATAGACGGAGAACGCCAGTTACCGTCGATTTGTCCTAGGCGGCACGGAGTCGTCCCAGTCAACCGCATCGCGCTAAAATCGGCTTAGGCAGGAGGGCGCGCCTTTGTCGTCCGCTCTTTGTCTTCGGCATGAGCGAACCTTCGGCTAATGGAGCCGTATCCTGCCACCAGCATGCAAGTGTCCAGCGAAAAACGCGTCGTCATCTTCTGCCTCTTGCTGGCGGCGGCCACGCTTGCGTTCTACAATCCCGTCGTCCACAACAACTTCGTCGATTTCGATGACCTGTCTTATATCCTGAAGAATAATCATGTCCTGGCTGGCGTGACCTGGGACACAGTGAAGTGGTCGTTCTCGACCTTTCGCGACGGCAACTGGCATCCGTTGACCTGGCTGTCTCATGCCTTGGACTGCCAGCTTTTTCACCTCAACCCGATTGGCCACCACTACACCAGTCTCCTGCTCCACGCGGCCAGTGTGGTGTTGCTGTTCCTGCTGCTGCAGCGGGCCACCGGACTTACCTGGTCCAGTCTGGTGGTCGCGGCTCTGTTTGCTCTGCACCCGGTCAACGTCGAGTCGGTAGCCTGGGCCGCTGAGCGCAAGAATGTGCTTAGCATGTTTTTCTTCCTGCTTGCTCTCCTTGTCTACGATCGCTATGGGCGAACAGGCAAGCGATATCTCTATTGGCTAGTCACCTTATTATTTGCTTTTGGCCTGCTGGCAAAATCTCAGATCGTCACTTTACCTTTTGTGCTGCTCCTTTGGGACTACTGGCCACTACAGCGAATGGACTCAGAATCTGGCCCAGAGGCCGGCTCTGAGACTAGTTCGACCGCGGCTCCTACCCCACGCTCGTTCGCCTATCTCGTTTGGGAAAAGTTGCCCCTCTTCATTCTTGCCGCCGCGGATTCCATCATCACCGTGCTGGCGCAACGCGCGGGAGCCTCGGTACGAACCCTCGCTGAAGTTCCTTTATCAGTACGCCTGGAGAACGTCTTCGTTTCTTATGTGAGGTATATCGCAAAAGCATTTTGGCCATCCCGCCTTGTTCCCATGTATCCGCGTCCGGAGAATTTACTCCCCGCCTGGCAAGTCGTAGGAGCCGTCGCGCTCCTGCTCCTCATCTCCGCAGTCGTGCTGCGATTGCGTCGCGACCGCCGCTATTTACCCGTAGGCTGGTTCTGGTTCCTGGGAACTTTAGTCCCGATGATCGGGATTATCACAGTTGGTGAACAGGCCATGGCCGACCGCTACGCCTACATTCCCTACATCGGTTTATTTATCGCAGTGGTGTGGGCTCTGGGGGCTATGGTCTCGAAGCTTCGCATTCCCAATATGTGGCCCACTGCAGCCGCTATTGTTGTTGTCTTTGTTTTGGGATGCCTCACTTATCGCCAGATCGGCTACTGGCACGACAATGAAACCTTGTGGCGCTATACCTTGAGCGTCACGGACCGGAATTACGTAGCGCATAACAATCTCGCGCTCGCTTTAGCTAAGCATGGCCAGCCCGACGAGGCGATCTTTCATTTCCGTACCGCCAAGGCACTGCACAGCTATTCAAACGACCAAATTGTTGCGCTCTGCTGGTACGAATTGCACGTCGGGCATCCCCAGGAAGCCATCGAGGACTGTAATTCGGTCCTGAGCAGTCCCTTCATTTCGAGCGACCCCAAAGCGCAGGCCGGCGCCTGGAGCGGCCTCGGTCAGGCTAACTTACAGTTGCACCGCTACGATCAAGCCACCGAAAGCTTCCAGAATGCTCTGCGGCTGAATCCGGAGGACGGCGGCGCGCTGGTTGGAACCGGTCTCCTCGCGCTGCGCCAGGGTCAGTCCGACTTAGCAGTAACTCAGTTCTTCCACGCTGTGAAAGTCGATCCCACAGATGCCAATGCCTTGCTCTTCGCGGACGCTCTGCGCCGGGACGGTCGTCTTGCCGAAGCCGATTCTGCTTTAGCGCAAGTGCACAAGATTGCCTCGGATCTAGGGCAAGCCCAATCTGACGCCGGCCAACTGCTCTCATTCGCCGGGCTAAAACCGTTGCCCGAAGACACCGCACAAGCCCATTAGAACTCAACTTGACAGTTTCCGATCAACGACTTCCAGTAGTGACTGGTTATATTACGCTGTGGGGATTGTGATGAAGCCGGCGAATTATGGTTTAGATAGTTTCTCTACCGTTATTTTCTCTTCTGCCCTCTCAATTAGATCCTTGTCAATCGCGGGCCACTGCGCATAGGCTTTGCCTCCCTCGTGCAGTTCGGCTGCGGTGAATCCTGTGGAAGCTACATCCTCGCCATAAATAATCATCAATTCCTTGCGTTTCCGCTCGTCCAAAAGATGCACCAGACGCACGTACATCATTCCTGCAGGCATTTTGTACCCTTTGGCGCGCAGGAGCGCCTCGATATGCTCGCGGTCTGAGCCGGGCTCTATCTTTTCGTCGTTCTGTCGGACCCATGTATCCACATAAAAATCCAAGCCGCCGATCTGCGTATGCCGCGGCGAATCATATGTGTGTTTCAAATCTGGCTTGGTTGGAAGGTAGCCTTCAAACTGCACCCAATAGAGCCGCTGAACATTCTTCTGACCATCTGGCTTCTGACCATTTGCCTCGACAAACGCGTGCAGTTCACAATCCGCTATACCATAAAGCACCCATCGGTCTGCGCCGACGTACTGCACTGATTTCGGTAATTCGATTCGAATTTTGGGATCGCGCTCAGAGGTGATCACGTTCCCATCGACATGACGCTCTGGGCCTGTAATTTGAGCAGCTAAGGAAATGCAAAAGAGAATTGAGACTACAATTTGTTTGAGCAATCGCTACCTCGCATCAAAAGCTATGCCAAATAGTTATGCCATGAGATGGAATTGTTATCCTGATTTTTTTCGGCGTTTCGGCAGTTAAACTCAGCTTCGCTTCAGCAGTAAACAAGTAATGTCATCATGCTGCGGAGTGTTGCCGACATACCCATCCAATTCCGCCAACAAGCCGCGCAGCATCTCTGCTGGAGTCGATCTCGAGCTGCGATCCACTAGCCGAATTAACTGAGGTTCACCGTATTCTTCGTCCTTGGCGTTGACCGCTTCGACCACACCGTCCGTGAAAATCACCAACCAGTCTCCGGCATCCAGACGGTTTGTTCCTACCTTGTAAGGCGTATCCGCGAGAATCCCCACGGGAATACCGCCCGCCTCCAGTCGCTCCAATAAGCCAGAAGCCTTTCGCAGAATCGGAACGTTATGTCCCGCATTGACATAAGTCACGTCACCAGTTGCCGGGTCCAATTCGGCGAGGAAAGCGGTCGTGAAGCGAACTCCGCCTTGACTGTTCGAACAAGCATAGCGATTGATGCCGCTCACCAGTTCCGCCAGCGTCACTCCACTGGTCGACAGCGTCCGCAGACTAGCCTGGAAGGTCGCCATCAGCATTGCCGCAGGAATACTCTTGCCCGCAACATCCGCAACCACAAATAAAATGCGGTCCTCACTAGGTATCTTGCCCGGCCGCAGAATCACATCGTAGTAATCGCCCGCCACCGTGTTTGCCGGACGTGTCGCGTAAGCAATTTGATATCCCGGAATCTGCAGCGGTGCGCCCGGCAGCAACCACGCCTGAATATCCTTGGCAATCTCCAGGTCGCGCTTCATCACCACCCGATCCGCCAGTTCCAGCAACAGCACTAGCAACAGCAGCAATCCACCCACAACGTGGAAGTCGAGTTCAAAGAGTTCGACATGTCCTGCGCGATCGTTGTAGGACACACTGCCGGACGAAAAGAACAGTAAAATCAGCCCCAGCAACACCAGCACGCGCCGCGCCGGACTCAGCTTTTCCAGAATCGCCCAGAACATCGCTTTCGCAGTTCGCCAAAACCGCCGATATCGCGACGGTTCCATCTCTAGATTTTCCAGCCCTGCCGAATAGAGCCGGTAACTTGAGCGCGCGTCTTTCGCAAACTGCGACCAGAGTTGGTTTATAGCCAGCCCCTCGCTTACCCGATACCAGAACCGTCGGGCACGGCCTTGCAGAGGAGGTTGTGGTGGAACGGTCTGAGAAGAGGCCATAAGCGGAGCAATCATTATAGGTGGAGTAGTCTTCGTTTGTGGAGAGCCGGGCGTCCTCGCCCGGCCAAATGACAGTCGCGCAAGCGTGAATACCGAAACACCGAGATACTTCAAAACAATTTCATCTGTTCATCCTCCAACTGTGTCCTGCGACTGCCGCGCCCACGCTCGTTCCTCATTCCGTATTTCCGCCGAAAGACCTCCATCAACTCCGACAATCGCTGTCCGTATCCTTTTGGTAGAAACGCTCGATCCGCATAGCGCTTTCGGTAAAACTCCACCAGGGCAGGGAATTGTTCTTCAAGAAATGGCAGAAATACCGCCGCCGAACAAGGCTTAAGAAAAAGCGGATTGGGGAAAATATACTTCGCGCCCACCGCGCTAGCCGCCTTCACCAGTGTCTCCAGATCCCGCGGCCTGTCTGTGATCTCCGGCAGCACCGGAGCGCAGTTTACGCCCGTGTACACACCCGCAAGATTCAACTGCCGCACTGCCTCCAGCCGCAGATCGGGACGCGGGGCCCGCGGCTCCAGCTTACGCGCCAACTCCGTATCCATCGTAGTCACCGTCACGCTAACAGAGATCCGATTGCGCTCGCCCAGCCGCCGTAAGATCTCCGTATCGCGCGTGATCATGTTCGACTTGGTCACAATTCCGATCGAGAGTCCGGAATGAAGCGCCAATTCTTCAAGGATTGCCCGCGTAACCTCGAAGCGCCGTTCCGCTGGTTGATACGGATCAGTAGCCGTGCCAATCGCAATTCCATCGTCACGCTTGACCTTTTTTAACTCCGACCGAAGTTGCTCAGCCGCGTGCTGCTTGACGAAAATCTTCCGTTCAAAATCCACGCCATTCCGCAGCTCCATGAACTCATGCGTATAACGCGCGTAGCAGTACTTACAGGCAAACTCGCAACCGCGATAGGGATTGATGGCCCAAGTAAACGGATGATTGCGTTCGCTGACCACTCGATTGAGCAGCGAACGCGTCCCAAGCGTGAAGTATTCAACGTTGTGTCCCTCGCGCAGTGACTCGCCCTCAGCGGCGATCCGGGCAATACCCACCAGCCTGGGAGCCGACCCGATTTCCAGAAATAAGGGTAGGGACGACATGAAGTATATTCGTCTTTTGTTCGCCTTACAATAACTCTAGAATTCGAGCCTGTCAAACGGAAATTTCCGATCAGAATTTGAACGGCGAGATAGTGCAAAGATAGTGCAAACACTTGCGTCCCAAATCATGACGGGCTGGCTCTCGCAATCCCAAAATTGGCCAAATTTTAAGATACGCCACCGCCAAACTGCGCTATTATTGGCTGCCACTCTCCCCTAATGTGGACGCGCGAGCCCAACTCGTCGCCATCCCCTGATTCTCGGAGTTCACATGAAGCGCCTTCTTCCACCCCTACGTTTAATCGTTGCGGCTTCAATCGTCGCTTTTTTGTCGTCTCTAGCCGCTGCCCAAGCCTACTCAGTGACCAACATTGGAAAGGCATCCACACGGCCCTCCCCGCGCGTTGTCGACAATAACGGCGACGTATCTGGAGTGTTTGTCGTTCCCACAAAACCGCCGCAGTCGCATGCGTTTCTCTATACCAAGTCCGGCGGCATACAGGATCTAGGTACCTTGAGTGAAAGCGGAAATGACAGTGCCGCATTCGGAATCAACACATCTGGTCAGGTTGTCGGGCAGGCGAATTCTTCAGCGGGCGGATCCGATCAAGCTTTCCTCTGGACCAAGACCAAGGGCATGATCGATCTCGGCAATCTCGGCGGCTCGAGCAGCGTCGCAAACGCCATCAATGCGTCTGGAGAAGTTGCCGGGCAGTCCGATCTGGAGAGCGGTTTTACAGCCGCTTTCCTCTGGAGCCAGAGTGGTAAAATGCAGAATCTCGGCACGCTCCCCGGCGGCCAGCAAAGCGGAGCGAATGCCATCAACTCTGCGGGAGAAATCGCCGGCTGGGCCAACGTTGGCAGCAATGACGACGCTATCATCTGGACTGAGAGCGGCGGTATGGTCGATCTCGGAATCAACGCCAGTTGCGGAGCCACCGCTCTAGGGCTCAATGACTCGGATGAGGTTGTCGGCTGGTTCAATAATTCAGCAGGCTGCGCGTTCACTTCCCATGGTTTTTCCTGGACCCACAGCGGTGGCCTCAAGGATCTCGGCGTTCTGTCGGGAGGACAATATAGCTTCGCTTATGGCATCAATTCCACCGGGCAAATTGTAGGCACCGGAGCTTCCTCAACCTCGGCGATTGTCGCGCTAATGTGGACATCCGACGGCACAATTCACGACTTGAATACGTTGATTGCTCCTGGAATCGCCAGGACTCTAGTGTCCGCCAATGCCATCAACAACGCCGGGCAAATTGTTGTGGACGCAACTGCCAAAACCGGCAAGGGCAACTATGCCTTGCTCTTAACACCCATCATGAGCACCACCTTGACATCTTCGCTGAACCCATCCGTGCTGGGACAAGCCGTGACTATAACTGCGACCGTAAGTTCCATCGCAGGCCCACCACCGAACGGCGAGGAAGTCGTTTTCAAACAGGGAGCCACTGTACTCGCGACCGTTCCGCTAACCGGAGGAGTAGCCAGCTTCACAACCTCCAGCTTCACTGTTGGTGAACACAAGATAGTCGCAACCTACGCCGGGGACGCAATCTACACCTCCAGTAAGTCGCTAATCTTAACGCAGGTAGTGGATAAGTAAGTCGGTTTTGCAGTTTGCTGAAAAAACTTGGGTCTCGTATCCGCTATTGCTTCTCAGGTTTGTATCAGGGTATCGCTTCAGCGATACCATAGGTTCTTCAAAATTGGACGTCCCTTTAGGTGCTGAGCGTCCAGCCTAAGGATGCTCCCCTTGTTCCGGAATAAGTCCCGGCGGAGGCGTAGGAATCGCAATATCAATCTTGTTAACTGTCCCAAGCGACGGCAGTAGTTTGTCGAATTCGCTCACATGGCCTACCACTAGCACGGCCATCTGATCGCGATGTAGGTATTTAGCTGCAACTCGAGCGACGTCTTCCTTAGTAACTCGTTCAATCCCTTTCTGAAAGTTCTCCAGAAAATCCAGCGGATAACCATAAAACTCGTAAGCCATCTTTTCCTGCAAAACTTTATCCGGAGAATCGAAACGAAAGACAAAAGAATTCAGAATAGAATCCTTGGCGCGCTTGATTTCCACGTCATCAATGGGACGCTTGGGCAACTCAGCAAGTTCGTCATCAAGCGCCTGAATGGATTCAAATGTGGTGCCGCTCTTGGTGCTAACCACCAGCCGCAACATCCCAGGATGATCCCATCCCGCGCCCACTCCACCACCAACCGCATAAGCAAGTCCTTTAGTAGTACGAATGTCGCCAAACAGACGCGAAGAAAATCCGCCGCCGAACGCCTCATTGAATACCGAGACTGCAAAGTAATCGGGATTCTTTCGTGTAATTCCCAGCGTAACCATCTGAATGTTGCTCTGATTCACATCCGTCTTATCGACTTGGTAATAGCCCGGCTTCGCGGGATCGGGCTTAATCTCTGGATCGTTCGCCGCCGGGCCCTTAGGCCACGAAGCAAACGCTTCACGCAGACGAGCTTCCATTTTCGCCGAGTCAAAGTCGCCGACCACTCCGAGGATGATGTTATTAGGATGTACGTACTTGCCATGCCAGTCGAGCAAATCCTGACGTGTGATCGCCGCCACCGTCGCATACTCGGCAACCCTCGCATACGGATTGTTTGCGCCGTACACTAGCTTTTCCGCTTCCCGTCCCGCGATCTGCGAGGGATCGTCATTGCGTCGGGAGATGCCGTCGTACATTCCTTTCTGTGCAATTTCAATTTTTTCTGCGCGGAACTCCGGGTTCTTTAGCACATCCTCAAACACGCGAAACACATCATCGAAATCTTCCTTCAAACACGAAAAACTGATGCTCGTCGAGTCAGTGCCTCCGTTGGTCTCGACCTTCGCGGCACGCTGCTCCAGAAAGTCGTCCAGTTGATCGCCAGTCTGTGTCTTGGTCCCGCCGGTGCGCCAAACTTCACCGTAAACATCAGTCAAGCCGGTCTTGTTTGCAGGAACCGAGCGCTCGCCTCCGCGAATGCGAGCCGTCCCATCAATCGTCGGCAACTCGTGGTCTTCCTGAAGAAAAACCACCATGCCGTTCGGAAACTCGATGCGCTTGGGTTCCGGAGGATTAAAAGCGGGCAGCTTTGGAATCGGTATCTGCTGCCACGTTTGCTGCGAAGTCTGTGCCTGCGCCCACAGTTGCCCATTGCCACCGAAGAGGCCAATTACAACAACGATGATGGGAATCAAGAAGGAAAAGTTTGCGCGCTTCACTGTCCACCTCCCTGTGGAGCCGCCGCAGCTCCCGGAGGTCCGCCGGCAAATTCGATAATTCCTACCGTCCGGTTTTCCGGCACAAATGTCTGATTCGCCACCCGCCGTATATCCGCCTTGGTCACCTTCTCGATCCGGTCCACCGACCGGAACAGCTCCCGCCAATCGTCATAGCGTGCCTGATAGAGGCCGAGATCAGACGCCAGCCCCTCGTTCGATCCCAGCGAGCGGATCAAATTTGCCTTAGCGCGCGTTTTAATCATCTTCAGTTCTTCGTCCGAAATATCTTCTTTCTTCAAACGATCAATCTCCTCATGGATGGCAACGGCCATCTCCTGCGGTTTGTGTCCCGGAATCGGGAACGCATAAAACGCAAACAGATGCGGATACTTACTTCCCGGCAACCCTGTAAATCCCGCCGAGTCCGAAGCAATCTGCTTGTCGCGAACCAGCGCTCGATACAGCCGCGAGGTCCGTCCGTTCGACATCAAGTCAGCAATAGCGTCGTACACCTCGTCATCCGAACTGCGGTAATCGGGACGATGATAGCCTTCGAGATAAAGCGGCTGTGACTGCTCGTGCAGTACCACCGTCCGCTCAGAATTCTGTGGAGGCTCGGTAGTGGTAGCCGTATCGGGCTTGGGACGCGCCGGAATGCGTGAAAAATATTTCTCCACAATCGGCATCGCTTCCGAAGCCTTTACATCTCCCACAACGGTGACGACCATGTTCGAAGGCACGTAATACTTATCGAAGAAATTCTGCGCGTCGGTAGCCGAAAAAGAATTTAAATCCGACATCCAACCAATAGTCGGCCGATGATAAGGATGCGCCGCAAACGCCTCTTCAGTGAACTGCTCCAGCAACCGACCAATCGGATTGCTGTCGGTTCGCATTCGCCGCTCTTCAATCACCACATTGCGCTCTTTATAGAACTGCCGCATCACTGGATGCAAAAAGCGTTCTGACTCCAGATAGGCCCACAATTCCAACCGATTCACCGGAAACGAGTAGTGATACCCAGTCTCGTCAAGGTCAGTGAAAGCGTTCATACCCTCGCCGCCCTCGCTTTCAACAATCTTGCCGAACTCGTTAGTGTAAGGAGCTGAGAATTTATCAGCCGCGGCAATCGCATCTTTCCATGCTTGCTCCAGATGCTTGAGCTTCGCTTCGTCGCGATCCACCGGCTTATCGCGCTCCGCAATATAAGCTGCGTAAGCCACTTCAACTTTAGCGAGCGCCACTTTCTCGTCAGGATAATCACGCGTCCCAATCGTGTCCGTTCCCTTGAACGCCATGTGCTCGAACATGTGCGCCAGACCCGTCTTTCCCATCGGATCCTGCACTGAGCCCGCATCCACGTGAGTGAAGAACGAAAATACCGGAGCCTCCGGCCGCTCGCAGATAATAACGGTGAGGCCGTTACTAAGCTTCTTAACAGTAGTGCGCTTCTCAAAAGAAGCCAGATCCTGGCCAACACCCAGTGAGCACAGCAATAAACAAACAACAATTGTTTGTATGGAAATTACGCGGACTTTCATCCTGCCTCCAAACTCAAACAAAAACGGAACACCAAAAATCGAAGTTACGTGCAGGTGGGGAAGTTGTCAAACGAACAGTGGAGTGGAATCTCCTAATTTGACGGTACGTTCTTAGGTCCGTCGGTGGAGGGGGAACGAGTACCCCAGCATAGCATTGCTGGTACCGGTGTCGTCAGCTCCTTCAGTCCCACCAGTCGATGAATAGAGTGCCATAGCGGCGGCGTTGCCTCGATCAGTCAAGACCCATGCGGCGGTGCAGTCGTGGGCCTGACCGACTTCGAATAATGCCGCCAACACAGCTTTACCTAACCCACGACGACGATGCGTGGGTGCAACAGCTACCTCATTGACCCACAGCTCGGGAGGCTTATCGGGATGGATATAGTGGACCCCCGAGGCGAAACCGACGACTAACCCATCGTCGATAGCAACAGCGATATGGTGTCGAGAGTCATCAAGAAATTCCCTGGTGAGCTCCGCATCGATTGGTTTGTCAAACAAGTCGGTAGCGACGTTCATAAGAATGTTGTCGTCGCCACTCTGCAGAACCTTGATTTCGATGGCCATAGCAGTCGCTGTTCTCGCCGAATTATAGTCGAGCTTTCGCAATATCAATTTGGTGCATTGCCACCGAAGCAATCAAAGCGATAGAGGCCCTGACAATTCAATACATATGCCATGCCTACCAAACCCGGCAAGCATTTTCGGCAACCATAGGCTGTCCCGCCTTGCATCCAAACGCCTGCTCAAACGCCGCCGAATTTTGCACTGCCCCATTCACCCGCCATCGTCCCGGGGAATGCGGATCGGTCAGCACCCGCTTCCGCGCCTCCTGATCGGTAACGTTCTGGCACCAGATCTGTCCATAAGCAAGAAAGAATCGCTGCGGAGCTGTATATCCATCAATCGGCTTCACCAGAGTGTCCCCGATCATCTTCATCAGCGCCATATACGCCAGCTTTAGTCCACCGTTGTCAGCAGTATTCTCACCCAGCGTCAATCTGCCATTGAGCTTGACCTCGCTCTTATCGTCCTTTACCGAAACAAAGCTCGAATACTCGTTAGCCGTGCAATCGACGCGCTTCTCGAATTCCGCGCCATCCGCGGCTGTCCACCAATCGCGGAAGTTCCCTTCCGCATCGTATTTGCGCCCTTGGTCGTCGAAGCCGTGCGTAAGTTCATGTCCAATCACCACTCCGACGCCGCCATAGTTCACGGCATCATCCATCAACTTGCCGTAAAACGGAGGCTGCAAAATCCCCGCAGGAAAGTTGATATCGTTCATCGAAGGCCTGTAATAGGCATTCACCGTTGGCGGAGTCATTCCCCAGTCCTTGCGATCCGTAGGCTTGTCGATCTTTTTATATTGACGCGCCACTTCGAACGCGCCGGCGCGCTCCACGTTGCCTGCATAGTCGTCAGACTTGATCACGACACTACTGTAGTCGCGCCACTTATCTGGATAGCCAATGTTGTTGACGATGGTGTCGAGCTTCTCATACGCTTTCTTCTTGGTCGCGTCCGACATCCAGGGCAACTGGCCAATATCCTCACGCATCGCGCCCTCAATGCCATGCACCATCTTTAAGGTTCGCTCTTTGCCTTCGGCGCCAAAGGTGCGGTCGACATAGAGCTTGCCCAGCGCCATCCCCAGGCTAAAGTCGGTCGACTTCACGCAGCGCTTCCAGCGCGGCTCGATTTCTTGTTGTCCGGACATGAACTTGCCGTTGAAATTAAAGTCCTCTTCCACAAAGGCTTTGGTCAGGCCCGGAGCGTAGGTGTTGATCGTCTTCCATCGCAAATACACCTTCCAGTCGTCGAGCGGGACCGTATTCAGTTGCTCGTTCACCTGTTTGAAGAAATCGGGATTTCCCACGTTAAGAGCAGTAAACTTCGGCGAGCCGTTATCAGCAAAGTATTCTGTAAGATCGAAATTCGGATCGGTAGCCGCGATCTCCGCGACCGTCATCTTATGATCGCGAGTCTTGGGATCGCGCCGAGCCGTGCGGTCCATCGAAGCCTGTGCCAGCCCTGTCTCGACAGTCAAAACACTCTTGGCCTCGGCCGCGGCCACGTCCGGCTTGTCCCCGGCTAATTCAAACATTTTTTGCACGTGCTCCACATACTTCTGCCGTGTCTCTACCGACTTCGGATCGTCCTTTATGTAGTAATCGCGATCCGGCATCGTGATCCCACCCTGGTCGAGATATGCAACGGTCGCAGTCGAATCGTGCATGTCGGGCTGCGGGTAGAAAGCAAACAGTGCCGGAGTAGCGTTGCGGTGCATGGTTGCAATCTCGCGAATGAGATCCGATTTCGTCTTGATGCCGTTAATCCGATCCAGTTCCAGTGTTAGCGGAGCAGTCCCTTTTTTCTCGATCGCGCTTTCGTCCATGCACGAGGCGTAGTAATGGCCAACCAGTGTTTCGGCAGCCGTGTGTTTTCCCGGAGCCTGAGCCTCAGTCAATATGTCGCGCAAGATATAAAGATTGTGCTCAGCGAGCTCATCGAACCGCCCCCACCGCGCCTTGTCGGGGGGAACGGGATTGTTCTTCATCCAGGTTCCACAGGCGTATTGATAGAAGTCCACGCAAGGATCGATCGATTTATCGATGGCGTTAACATCGAAGGCAGGAATTTCCTTGGGAACCGAAGAAGCCGGGCTGGTTTGGGCCGAACAGAGTACAGCGGTGAGCAGCAAAGAAAAAACACAGAGAATGCGAGCTGGCATATTTGCCTCGAGTTGTTAATTGTTATCCTGCGATTTGCCGTTAGCGAGCTTTTCCGCCTCGCGAAGAATGAAAAGTTAACGCAGTGTCGATCTAGCGACGGCGGCAAATCTCCAACCAGACACACTAGACCAAAGCAACCATCCCTTTCAAGCGCGAGAGCAACTATACTAAAAGCCTTTTGTAGCCGTAGCTGGAACAATCATGTCCGCACCCACCATAGTCGAAGTCGAAGGCCGCAAACTCAAGCTCACGAATCTAGACAAGGTCCTCTACCCCACCACGGGGTTCACCAAAGGACAAGTAATAGATTTCGCCGTCCGCATCGCCCCCATACTCCTGCCGCATCTAGCCGGACGAGCGCTCACCATGAAACGCTATCCCGAAGGTGTGGACCACGAATATTTCTTCGAAAAAAATGCGCCTATGCATCGGCCCGATTGGGTAAAGACCACCCCCATCTGGAGCGACAGCAATCACCGCACCGTCCACTACATTCTCGCGAACGACCTATCGACGCTGGTATGGATCGCGAACCTGGCGTCCATCGAACTGCATCCATCACTCTCGCTGGCCACTGACATCGCGATGCCCACCATGATTGTTTTTGATCTTGACCCCGGACCTCCCGCAAATATCGTGCAGTGCGCGCAGGTCGGCCTCTGGGTCCGCGAAGTCTTCGATCACTTCGGCTTGCAGAGTTTTCCGAAAACATCCGGCTCGAAAGGAATGCAGATTTATATCCCACTGAATACCAAAACCAGCTACGAGCAGACGAAGTCTTTTGCCAACGCCATAGCGCGCCTGCTGGAGCAGGAGCATCCCGAACTGGTTGTCTCCGACATGAAAAAAGCCGTGCGCACAAATAAAGTGTTCGTGGACTGGAGCCAGAACGACGCACACAAGACGACGATCTCGGTCTATTCGCTGCGCGCCCGTGAACATCCCACCGTGTCGACGCCAATTACGTGGGATGAAGTAGAGCAAGCGCTAAAGAAAAAAGATGCGGAGCATTTGGTATTCGAAGCAAAAGACGTGCTCGCAAGAGTGGAGAAGATGGGCGATCTCTTCGAGCCCGTACAAAGACTGAAACAGAAGCTACCAGACCTAGCCGGATTAGGCACCGGCTTAGAAAAAGAAGAAGACAAAAAGCGCGCCAGCGTCGCTGCCCAGGCCGAAACCCGGCCAAGCCCAAAAAAGAAAATGAGGACGAAAGGGAAGTCAGCGTCGCCAAGGCGCCGCAAGTTATAATCCCGCTCATATGGTGCATCTCTACATAGGCACTTCCGGATGGGCCTATCCAACTTGGAAGCCCGCTTTCTATCCCGAAAAACTTGCGCAGAAAAAATTCCTCAACTTCTACGCTTCCAAGCTGAATGCCGTCGAAGTCAACTACACTTTCCGCCAGCTTGTAAAAGAGACGACTGTCCAGAATTGGATCGCCGAAACGCCCGACCATTTTCGCCTCACCATCAAAGCGCATCAGGTCCTAACGCACATCAAGCGTTTGAAAAACGCAGAGGAATTCCTGCAGCGCTTTCTCGGCACACTCGAAGCTCTGGAACGCGCCGGTCGCCTCGGTCCTGTACTTTTTCAACTCCCGCCAAATTTCAAAGCCGATCAAGCGGTGCTCTCCGAGTTTCTAAAAAGTTTGCCGCGAACTGTGCGAGCGGCCTTCGAGTTTCGCCACGAATCCTGGTTAGTCGACGCGACTTGGAGCACGCTCCGCGAACGAAACGTCGCACTCTGTGTAGCCGAAACTGAGGAGCGCAACACTCCCGACGTACTCACCGCCGACTATGCCTACTATCGTTATCGCAAACCTACCTACACCGCTGAAGAACGCAAGGCGATGGTCTCGCGCATTCACGACCACCTATCTGCTGGCCGCGATGTCTTCGCCTACTTCAAGCACGAAGAGACGCCCGAAGGCGCGCTCTACGCTGTAGATCTGCTACAAGCAGTCGACAAAAAGTAGCCAGCCCGCATCCTGCTCATTACTTTGCGGGTTCCTCCTTGCATCCCATACTTAGGCAATGGCCTCAGATGCCAATGCGCGCACGCTGGCGTCGTTCCTCGACTACCTGCGCGTAGAGCGCGGATCGGCGAAGCTGACCATCGCCGCCTACTCGAGTGACCTGCTCCAGTTCGCCGAATTTCTGGAGAAGCGCCGCGCAGTTCTAAGCGCAGCCAAGCGCGAAGACGTCCGCGAATACATTCAGGAATTATTTTCCAATTCACTCGACGGTCGTTCCGTTGGCCGCAAGCTTTCCGCCATCCGCCATCTCTATCGACATTTACTGCTCGATGGAAAAATCGACAAAGATCCCACTCTCAACATCGATCTACCCAAGCAGTGGAAAGTCCTGCCCAAAGCCCTAACTCGCGACGAAATAGGATCGATGCTTGCCGAGAAGCAGCCGCAAAATGAAACAGCCCGCACCCACGCGCTGGCCCTCCGCGATCGCGCCATGATCGAACTTCTCTACGCCGGAGGCGTGCGCGTCTCCGAAGTTGCCGACGCGCGGCTAGAAGACCTGAAACTCGATATGGGATACATCCTGGTCCGCGGCAAGGGAGACAAAGAGCGCATGGTCCCGCTCGGAGTGCCCGCCCAGCAAGCCTTACAGCAATACTTGAAAAACGGCAGAGAAATTATCGCCAAGAAAAAATCCTCGCCGCTTTTATTTCTAGCCGCCGGCGCCCATCGTCTGACCCGTCAGCGCGTCTGGCAATTAGTAGGGAAGGCAAGCCTGGCATCGGGTCGCCACGCCAGCCCCCACATGCTGCGTCACTCCTGCGCCACGCATATGGTCGAGAACGGTGCCGACCTGCGGACAGTACAGACCATCCTCGGCCACTCCGACATTTCGACGACGCAGATCTATACGCACGTAGCGCTTGACCGGTTGAAGAGCGTCTACGCGAAACATCATCCACGGGCGAAGGCAAAGCCATGAATACACCACGGATTCACGGAGTCACAGAGAAATCCTTTTCTTTTCTCTCAATCAAACAAACCAGTAATCTCAGCCACAAAAAGAAAGTTATGAATTCGGCTTTCTCCGTGGCTCTGTGTCTCCGTGGTGAATTGCTCTTTGTCCGCGGGGCAACGTTATGAAGCATTCCCGCACCATAGTCGAGCAAGCTACCGACGACTTCCTGCGCCATTTGCGCGAGCGCAACGCCTCGCCCCATACCATCAAAGCCTATGCCGGAGACCTCGACGTCTTCGCCGCCTATATCGGCAACCAAGACTGGAAGAAACATGATTGGAAAAGAATCGATCACATCGCCATCCGCGGATTCCTCTCGCATCTCTACGACAAAGGATTGAGCAAGACTTCCGTAGCCCGTGCTCTGGCCGCCGTGCGCTCGCTCTATCGCTGGCTGGCGCAAGAAGGAGTGGTCGAGCAGAATCCCGCGAAGCTGGTTTCTACGCCCAAGCTGCCCAAGAAACTGCCGCGCGTCCCAACCATCGAGGAAATGAACTCCATGCTCGACGGCAAAATGCCTGAGGTCGCATCATTTCCCGAGCGTGATCGTCTGATGTTCGAACTCCTCTATGGATGCGGCATTCGCAACTCGGAACTGGTCGGCATCAATCTCGACGACATCAGCATCAGCAATGAAGCCATCCTGATTCGCGGCAAAGGCAAAAAAGAACGCTACGTCCCCTTCGGAGGGTCGGCCCTGACCGCGCTCTCCATCTACCTGCCCTGGCGGCAACAACTTCTAGTCACGCTCAAGAAAACAATCTCGACCAAAGGCACACCAGCCTTGCTAGTCAACCAGCGCGGCGGACGCCTCACCACGCGCAGCGTAGGCCGCATCGTCAAGCGCATCGCCGTTGCCAAGGGACTGTCCCCCGAAGTTCATCCCCACACTCTGCGTCACGCCTTCGGCACGCACATGCTCGAAGAAGGAGCTGACCTCCGCGCCATCCAGGAACTGCTAGGACATGAGCGCCTCGCGACCACGCAACGCTACACTCAGCTCTCAGTCAAGCACGTAATGAACGTTTACGACCAGACGCATCCTCGGGCAAAGTGAACGGTAATTTCTGTCTGTTAACTCCGAAGGTAGTAATCCGTGTTTACCACTACCCCCCACCCCCTGAATGCCTGGAATCATGGGGTTAGGGACCGTCGAGCGGCCAAAATCCAGAGCCTGAAGGACTTATTTTCAAAATCTTCCGGAATAAGGACTTAGCTCGATTCGCTGCCTGATTCTCTCGAAATTCATAGTTTTCGCGGTTTGCTGACACTGCTTATTTCTTCAACTTATGTTGATCAAAGAGTTATTGGCAATTGGCCTCGCACAGCCTCGATGGCTTTGAACGGTGTTGGCACACCTTCGGCTGCGACAGATCAGGGAACATTGTCGCGCATAACAGGTTGGAAAATCTGTGATGTGGGTCACAGCTCGTTTGTGATGAAAAAATGGCAAATAAATCACTTGACACATATTTAGGAGGCTCACTTATATGCATCAAGTGATTTATGGGATAAGAGGTAGAGCGTTCCAAAGTTGCACTTCCTTTAACCCATTAGTAACCCAATCCTGAATAGGCCCGTGGGGCGCGCTTGCGAGATGGGGGCAGGGTGGGGGAGCGGGTGCAAATTCTCACTGAGTGAAATCGCCTGATTACAACAGTTGGCCGTTACTTGATTGGCGGGGGACTCGTCCAGTGCTCCTGAGCGACGGCATCTGTCCAAGCCGAACCTAGTGGTTGGAGCATGAGCCAAGTTTCCGCGAGCTTCCTATCCTCAATTCTATAAGCCTGCATTCCGGCCCGCGTGCGCTTTTCACCCGTCTTCTGATCTGTCCACTTGAACTCAAAGCGGAACCAAGCACGATTGCCCTCAAACGTGTGGTCATAGACGACGACTCGGATGTCTGGTCGCTCCGTCCTCGTCTTGGCGATCTCCGCCGCGTAAGCCTCGCGTGTTACCGTTCGGTCACCTGCTTCGTCGTGCCGAATGTAGTTCGGCTGGACACACTGGGCGACCAACTCGTATCTGCCTTCATGCCAAACCCGTTCCCACCGGTCGAACAGGTCGCGTAGAACAGTATCGTCTTGCATTAAGGATTGTCCTTTTGCGTGGGGATCGAACGCCGCGCTAACCGTCATTGAAACGACAAAGCACGCAATGCGTTTTACCATTCCATTCCCACAATAGCACCGGGCGAAGACTTCGGTGGGTGGTTGTCATAAAGTTCGTAATTACACCCGCTAAGGGCGACTAACTCTTAGTTGGCGAAATCGCCTGGTTTCGTC
>JBATZM010000117.1:0-1954 GCA_049674665.1 Terriglobales bacterium | reverse complement strand
TTGTCCTGTCGGTATTTATCGGTATCTTTTCCGGACTCGCCGTCGTCTGCTTCCGTTTCGCCATCGACTGGTGTCGTATCTATCTCTTGGGATCCGGCGCTACGCTCTCAACGGCGCGCCTGCTGCTGGCGCCGAGTCTCACCGGCCTGGTCATCGCTGTCCTTGTCATTCACGTTTTTCCACTCGCCCGCGGCAGCGGAGTAAACCAGACGAAGGCTGCGCTCTACATCTACAACGGCTACATTCCGCTTCGCACCGCGATCGGCAAGTTCATCACGGCCGCGCTCGCCATAGGATCGGGACACTCCCTCGGCCCCGAAGATCCCTCCCTGCAAATCGGCGCCAGCTTGGCTTCCGCGCTTGGAAGGCGCATGCGTCTATCTCGGGATCGCATGAGGCTGATGGCTCCCGTCGGCGCTGCGGCTGGGTTGGCGGCTGCGTTTAACGCGCCCATCTCCGCAGTCCTTTTTGTGATCGAAGAAGTCATCGGGCGTTGGACCGCCGGCATTCTTGGTTCGGTCGTGCTTTCCGCGATTTCCAGCGTAGTTGTCATGCGCTGGTTTCTGGGCTCCGAGTCTCTCTTCCGGATTCCCGCCGTGCAACTGGAACGCCCTTCAGAGCTGATCGCATACGCAATCCTCGGCGTCGTGGGCGGCTTCGCTTCAGTAGCATTTTCCACTGGCATAACTAGGCTACGCCCGCGCTTCAAGGCGCTGCCGCGCTGGACGCAGTATTTTCAGCCCGCCATAGCAGGTTTGCTCATCGGGATCATCGCGGTCCTGGGCGCACCGCAAGTGATGGGAGCGGGCTATGAATACATCGATGAAGCCATGCACGGGCAATTTACCTGGCAAATGCTAGCCATCCTCGCTGGTTTGAAAATCGTTGCAACTATGCTGTCGTTCGTCAGCGGAACTCCCGGCGGCATGTTCGCTCCAACCTTATTTATCGGCGCTTTGCTGGGAGCAGCCGTCGGCGGAGCCGAGCATGTATTTCTCCCACACCTCAGCGGTTCACCTGGCACCTACGCTCTGGTAGGCATGGGAGTTCTCTTCGCCGGATTCCTGCGTGCACCCATGACATCGGTTTTCATGGTGCTCGAAGTCAGTGGAAACTACTCAATCATCGTTCCCGTAATCGTGGCCAACACATTTGCTTACGTGATTTCACGCGGCCTGCAGCCCACCGCGATTTTCGATGTGCTCACTCGCCAGGACGGCCTCGATCTGCCGTCCATGGAAGAACAACGCGAAGAAAACATTCTCCGCGTCGAGGACGCAATGCAACCCGCGACTGCTCCCGTGCTCGATGCCGAGCACCCGCTCGAAGACGTTTTGCGCCAGATCGAAGAATCCCCGTCCGATATTTTCCTGGTGCGCTCGCAACCCTCGGGATGGAGCCACATCACCAAGCAAGAAATTCGGACTAAGGTCAACGAGGGCAAAGGAGCAGTCACCCTCCGGTCCGTTCTTCCCATGCGCCACCTCCCAGTGCTTCATCCCGACCATCCCCTCGACATGGCACTGCGCTACGCCAATCAGTGGCCACTCGTACCTGTCGTCAGCCGCGCCGACCTTCACAAGTTAGAGGGCGTAATCAGCGAACGCGACATCCTGAATCGGTATCGGGCATTCGAAGAGGAAAGCGGCGATTGACCCATGAAACCGCAGAACCCTGTTGACTGCAACCACCACTCCACCTAAGATGGCTCGACAGAGCAGCAGTCCGTCGCCACTCGGACCATGATAGGCCAGACCTTTTCTCACTACCGCATCGTTGAACGCTTGGGTGGTGGCGGAATGGGTGTTGTCTACAAAGCCGAAGACACGCGGCTGCATCGCTTCGTCGCTCTGAAGTTCCTTCCCGAAGACGTTGCCAAAGATCCTCAGACCCTAAGCCGTTTTCAGCGCGAGGCGCAGGCCGCTTCCGCCCTGAACCATCCCAACATTTGCAC
>JBATZM010000116.1:0-15639 GCA_049674665.1 Terriglobales bacterium | reverse complement strand
AGGTAGTGGAACTGCATGCGAGCGCCAACGACCGTCGTGCTGAACATGGTCAGCACAAAAAACAGTCCATAGAGCCACCAGCGCTGGCACGGTGGTGGGATGACCCAAACACCGGGCTCGGGCTGCTGCTCCCAGTCAAGGGCAGTCGGAAAAGTGGATGTGGGTTCGGACATAGGACCCTGAGGTCGGAGGTTCGAGGTCAAAGTGCAGAGGGTGTAGTTTACTTCTGCAATTCTGACCTCTGCAATTGCGACAGCAGCTAATCGATCGACTGCAGTTCTTTGCCCGGCTTGAAGCGGACAGCTTTGCCCGGCGGAATGGAAACTTCGGCGCCGGTGCGCGGATTTCGTCCGATGCCAGTCTTGCGCGGACGGACGTTGAACACGCCGAAGCCTCGCAGCTCAATGCGATCGCCGGTGGAGAGTGCCTTTTTCATGCTCTCGAAGACGGTTTCGACGGCTAACTCCGCTTTGGTCTTAGTGATACCGGTGCGGTTGACCACTTCGTTGATGATGTCCAGCTTAATCACGGGTATCTCCCGTCTCCTGAGGATTGTCTTCCTCAAGTTATTGATGCTAAGGGAGATAGGTTTGATTGTCAACCGGGGGATCAATCTCGTAATATGGCTGCACCAGCCAATCAGATTTGTAATTGAAGATTTGTAATTTGTGATCGAAAATCCTGCCCTTTCGGCTTTTCGATCTCAGCGCAAAATTACCAATTACAAATTACCCATTACAAATTTCCCAAGGAGCTTCATGATCAAGAGTGACCGCTGGATCCGGCGCATGGCGCAGGAGCACGACATGATTAATCCGTACTCGGAAAAGCAAGTGAGTGCGGGAGTGATTTCCTACGGCGTGTCGAGTTACGGATACGACTTGCGCGTGGCCGACGAGTTCAAAATTTTCACGAACGTTAATAGTACGGTTATCGATCCCAAGCATTTTGACGAGCGCTCATTCATCTCTGTGAATTCCGATGTCGCGATCGTGCCGCCAAATTCGTTTGCGCTGGCGCGATCGGTCGAATATTTCAAAATTCCGCGCGATGTGCTGACTATCTGCGTTGGCAAATCAACCTATGCGCGTTGCGGAATCATCGTCAATGTCACGCCGTTCGAGCCCGAGTGGGAAGGCTTCGTCACGCTCGAGATCTCGAACACTACTCCATTGCCGGCAAAGATCTACGCCAATGAAGGGTTGTGCCAGATTCTCTTCTTCCAGTCGGACGAAGTTTGCGAGGTCAGCTACAAAGATCGTAAGGGAAAATATCAGTCACAGAAAGGAATTGTGCTGCCGAAGCTTTAGGAAAGTCGACAGCCTACTTCCGCACGTTGTTCTCGCCTTCTTTGAACATGTACTTGATGGCGGGTTTGTAGATCATCAAATTAGCCGCGCCGCTGCGGTTCAGCTTGATGCAGTTCTTGTCGTACCACTCAATATAGCCGTGGACTTCCTCGCCGTCGCGTAACACGACGACCATGGGAGTCTTCGTCTGCATCTGCTTCTGATAGTAGAAATTTTCGGCGTTGGTCTGCTCGGTCGGCGCGACCTTTTTGGCGGGAGCGGCGGAACGGTCTCGATCGCGATCTCTGTCCCGATCTCTTTCTCTGCGTTCGGCGGGCGCGTGATTGTGGCCGTGGTTATTGTGCGCGTGATCATTGCCAGAGCCAGAGCCTGTGCGGTTCAGGGTGGGTCGGATCAGCTTGCGATTCGCAAATCCTTCCTGATCGTTAATGTGACCGGCGGATTGTTCGGCTGGTATGGATTCTAGTGCATCTTTCATCGCACCACCATCTGCATTGCGCCATCTGCATTGCATTATCTGCGAATCGCACCAGCTGCGCGCTGGGCGGGCAGTATATGCCACAACACTTGATCCTGAATTGTGGGTCCAGAGGTGTGAACTGAGGCTTACGGTATCACAGCAGGCTGGGGATGACAATATTTTGTGCGCTGTCTTTGGCCCGAAAGCCCAAGGTGGTACCGCTTGCGATACGTCGGAAGGGTTATATTATTCCGACGGCTATGGACTTCTCCGATCCAGCGGGGCAGGAATTCTTGCGCATCGCCGAGCGCTATCGGCAGATGAGTGACGACGAACTGCGCATCCTCATCCCGCAAAACTCCGAACTGACCACTTTTGCTCAGCAAGCTCTTGCCAACGAAGTGAGGCAACGCGGGCTAAAGGCTGAGGCAGACGAGAAGCCATCGGCTCCATCACAGTTTAAAGCGTCGTGGTTTAAACCGCCTCCAGCTTTCTTCGAGCACGAATCTCCGAAGCTCCGAGATTCGGCGGGCTACGATTTTCCCGATTCCGATTCGTCGTTCGACACCGATTCTTCCTACGACGAAGACCGCAAGCTGGTTGAACTCTGCACGGTGTGGAGCGTGCGCGACGCGCTTCAGGTACAGGGCCTTCTCGACGGCGCGGGAATTCCATTTTTCATGGGACCAGAAAATGCTACGGGCATGGACAAGGTGACCTCGAATTTCGCCAAAGGTGTGAGTGTGCAAATCATGCAAATCGGTTTGCCCTGGGCAAGGCCGGCAATGACGCACTACGAGCCTGAGGACGATCCGATTCCTAAAGAAAGTGAAGAGCTCGATGAGATTCCCATCCGCTGTCCCAAATGCCGTTCCACGGAAGTCGTCTTCGAAGGTCGAACCTCTGCGCCAGGAATCGCAGCAGATGACGCTTCCGAAAAATACAAATGGACTTGCGATTCATGCGGCCACCATTGGGAAGATGATGGCGTTGCTAAAGAGGAATAACACTGGGCAAATTCCAAAAAGTATATTTATGGATTTGGTTAGGCCTTATACCCCCTTCCCACGATTTTCAGTAAATTCCAGATTCTAAAGTGTTTAACTCCAAAATATTTATAACATGGGAGTTAGGGGATGCTTTCTGATGCGGCTCACCCGGTAGCGTTGCTAAGCGTCTACGAAAAAAAACTGGTGCACCTCGGGCTGCTCGCCATACGAGTATTTTCGCATTTGGGGGGTTGGGCGTCTGTGATGGTGATCACAGGTTGGGCGTGATGAAAAATCAGGCGGTGAGGCGGGTTGAGTTTCTGGACGGACCCACTACCCGACAGTCCGGTAGCGATGCACCACCGTTGTTTTTTCCGTATCATAGAGAGTTTTCCGCTAAAGGCGCTCCCAAATGCTGATTTTCCGCAAGCCGCTGCCCAACATTGAGCATCCCGAAATGCCAGCCGATGTCGTCATCATCGGCGGCGGACCAGCGGGGATGGCCTGCGCGCTGCGGCTTTCGCAATTGATCGATGAGCACAATAATAAAGAGCATAATGCGCGGCATCCCGAACGTCAGCTCAACAAAGAAAATATCTACGTGCTCGAAAAAGCGCGCGAAGCCGGACAGCACTGTCTTTCGGGTGCGCTTCTCGATCCACGTTCCATGAAGGAACTACTGCCTGGATTCGAAAGCGAAGCCCCACTCGACGCAGTGGTCCACAAAGAGGCCGTTTACTTTCTGACGCGCGAGGGCCATCACAAACTTCCCATCACCCCTCCCCCGCTGAAGGATCACGGCAATTACGTCATCTCGATCAATCGCTTCGTTAAGTGGCTGGCGGGCAAAGTCGAGGCTGCTGGCATCACGATTTTCAACGGCTTCGCCGGATCCGAGCTGCTTTACGACGGCGATCGCGTCGTCGGCGTCCGCACCGACGATAAGGGCGTCGATAAACAGAATCAGCCGAAATCAAATTTCGAGCCCGGCTATGACGTGAAAGCGAAGATTGTCGTGCTGGCCGAAGGCACCCGCGGATCGCTCACCAAGCAACTCATCCAGAAATTCGACTTGATGAAAGACCGCAATCCACAGACCTATGGAGTAGGAGTAAAGGAGTTGTGGGAAGTCCCATCCGGCCGCATACAGGCAGGCGAAGTCATCTACACCATGGGTTATCCGCTGACCACGAAAGAATACGGCGGGGCGTGGATTTACGGCTCGAAAGACAACATCGTCTCTCTCGGCTTCGTGACCGGGCTCGATTATCACGACCCGCGCCTCGATCCGCAGCATGTGCTTCAGACATTCAAGCAGCATCCTTATATTGCCAAACTACTTGCCGGCGGCAAGATGATCCGCTACGGCGCCAAGTCGCTTCCTTATGGCGGTTGGTGGTCGCTGCCGCCGCTCGGCGGAAATGGATGGATGATTATCGGCGACTCCGCCGGCTTCCTGAATTCCGCGCGTCTCAAGGGAATTCATCTTGCAATCAAGAGCGGCATGCTGGCCGCCGAGACTGCATTCGAAGCGCTGGTAAAGTCCGACTTATCGGCGATTACGCTAGGCAAACTTCAGCGACGTGTCGAAACCAGCTGGATTCACGATGAGCTGTGGCCGGTGCGCAACTTCCACCAGGGATTCCAGAACGGCATGGCCGCCGGCATGGTCAACACCGTTCTGCAGGAACTTTTCGACGGCGGGCTCCGCAACCGCGTGCCCTCGCATGCGGGATATGAGAACCTGGAGCCGGTCGCCAATCTGCCAACTGATGGAGGCCCGGAAGCACCGCTGCTTGGCCCCGCCAAGGGCGATGGCAAACTTACCTTCGACAAACTCACTGACCTCTATCATTCCGGCACCAAGCACGAAGAAGATCAACCGGCGCATTTGATCATTCAGGACACGAACATCTGCAATGAGCGCTGCGTGCAGGAGTTTGGCAGCCCCTGCCAAAATTTCTGCCCAGCAAATGTCTACGAAATGGTGGACGACTCTGCCGCGCCCAATGGCAAGCGCATCAGCCTGAATGCCGCGAATTGTGTACACTGCAAAACTTGCGATATTCAGGACCCCTACCAGATCATTACCTGGGTTCCACCCGAAGGCGGCGGTGGCCCGAATTACGACGGGATGTAAAAGAAGGCATTTAGCAATTAGCCGTTAGCACTTAGCTGGTATGACAGGCTTCAGTTAACGGACCGCTCAAAATGGACGATTCGCGTCCCTGAAAACCAATAGCTGAAGCCTAAAAGCGAAAGACTGGTTCCTCTTCCCAACCGGGTATATACTGCTCGCGTCACTTTCGCAGTAACCCGGCTATGACCGGCACGGCGCACATTCTCATATTTCATACCGCTCCGTGAATAGAACGCTGGCGCAGGGATTTTATTTCATTTGCCCTGAACGACCGGCGGTGGGCGGGAATCGCTCAAGCGGTGCCTACCCCGAGAGAGGTTTTACTTGTGGACGTCGTATTTATTCGCCTTCTGCTCATCTTCATCGTCGGTGTTATCTGCTTCTTCATTCATCCATTTAACCTGCCCAGAAACTTGGATGCCGCCGTTGGCTTGTTGATCGGCATCGCCATCATTGCGTTCGAGTGGAGGTTGCGCGTGGTGAGCCTTAAGCGGCTTATTGGCGCCGCCATCGGTGGCGTGCTAGGTATTATTGGCGCGTATCTTTTCGCGCTCGTCATTCGCAATAGCATTCCTCCAGGCCGTGTGCAAAGCTTCCTGCAGATTATGGTCATGCTGGTCATGGCCTATGTGGGCTTGGCGGTCGGCGCGAATAAAGGCGACCTGCTCAATCTGGCGGCGCTCGGCGGAATCTTCGGCGGCGAAAAGTCAGGCAAAAAGAGCTACAAGATTCTCGATACTAGTGTGATTATCGATGGCCGCATCGCCGACATTGCCGAGACCGGGTTCCTGGATGGACTGATTGTGATCCCACAGTTCGTGCTCCGCGAGTTGCAACTGGTGGCCGATTCCGCCGACTCACTCAAACGCAACCGCGGACGCCGCGGCCTCGATATTCTACAGCGCCTCCAGAAAACGGCTTCAGTTCAAATCCAAATTGTGGAAGACGACTTCCCCAGCGTCCGCGAAGTCGATATGAAGCTCATCGAACTGGCCAAGCTGTATGAAGGCAAGATCCTCACTAATGACTTCAACCTGAACAAAGTCGCGCAGTTGCAGGGCGTGGCCGTGCTGAACATCAATGAGTTAGCAAACTCGCTCAAGCCCATAGTTTTACCGGGCGAAATCATGCGTGTATTTATTCTGAAGGAAGGAAAAGAGTACAACCAGGGCGTAGCCTATCTCGATGACGGCACCATGGTGGTCATCGACAATGCGCGCAAGATGATCGGCAAGACCATCGACATCTCAGTAACCTCGGTCCTTCAAACCACCGCCGGTAAAATGATTTTTGGCAAGTGGGATGAACGCGGCACCGGCCGTCACGACTCCAAATCGCCGCCTCCGGTGACAGCGCCTCCAGCGTCGGGAAGTGGCGGACCACCCTCCGACCCGGCAAAAAAACAAACGCCGGCGGTAGCCGACCGAGCGGCTGACTAGACTCTGGGCTTTCGACATTAGACCCCAACGCCTTGTACTATACTGATCGCCCCTATGAAGGTGTTTGTTATTGTTCCGGCTGCCGGACTGGGCACGCGCATGGCTGCGCCCTCGGCCGCCAAATCCAAGGAAAAACCGCCGAGCAAACAGTTCAAAGAACTGGGCGGCATACCTATTCTTGCCCACACGCTGCGTAAGTTGGCCGCCACGCCAGCCGTCTACGAAATTATCGTCGCTCTGCGCCACGATGAAATCGCCGGCTTTCGCACCCAAGTCGAAAAACAGTTTCCAGAAATCCTGAGCAAGCGCCTGCAGATGGTCGAAGGTGGCGAGCATCGCCAGAACTCGGTGGCAAACGCTCTGGCTCGCATAGCAGCCGATCCAGGTGACATCGTTCTGGTGCACGATGCCGTTCGCCCGTTCGTTACCCCCGAAATCATTGCGAATGTGATCAATGCCGCACACAAGCACGGAGCCGCCATCGCGGGCTGGCCTGCCGTAGACACCGTGAAACAAGTGGAACGAACCGCTGAAGGCGCGCTGATCAAAGCAACGATCCCGCGCGCGAGCGTAGTGATGGCGCAAACTCCGCAGGGCTTTCGCTATGACATCCTCAAGAAGGCCTTTGATGACGCTGTGGCCGACGGCTTCATCGGCACTGACGAGGCTTCTCTGATTGAGCGGGCTGGATTGCCCGTTGTGGTCGTAATGGGTTCGCCGCGCAACATGAAAATCACGACGCCAGCCGACATGGAGCTGGCGGAGTTCTATCTGCAACATGCAGACGAGAATAGACTTTGAAATCTGAACTGCTGAAGCCAGAAATGCGTATCGGCTATGGTTGGGATTCGCACGAGTTCAAGCCCGGCATTCTGCTCAAAATCGGTGGCATAACGCTGCCGCATGATAAAGGTCTCGGCGGCCATTCCGACGGCGACGTTTTGCTGCACGCAATCACGGACGCGCTACTGGGCGCTATCGCCGGCCCCGATATTGGATCGCTGTTTCCACCTTCCGATCCGCAGTGGAAAAACGCCGACTCCGCCTTATTTCTGCGGGAGGCATCGCAACGCGTCAAGTCCGCAGGCTACGAACTCGTGAACCTTGATTCCACGCTGATCCTGTCGACTCCAAAAATCGGTCCGCACGCTGACGCGATTCGCAAACATGTAGCCGAGTTGTGCGGAATTCCCGCGGACTGCGTAGGTATCAAAGCAAAAACGCCGGAAGGTATGGGAACGGAAAACGCCGCGATTGCGAATGTCGCTGTTCTGCTGAAACGCAGCTAACAGTTAATGGAGTGACGGGCGTCCTCGCTCGCAAGTTCTGCGCGCCTCGCTCTTGCCGCCTCAACAAAAGCGCGAAAGATCGCTTTCGCCGACTCCGCCACTTCCGGCCCCTCGTTCACGCTCCGTTCCGGATGCCACTGCACCGCCAGCACAAAATGTTCGGGAGCGGTTCCTTCCAGAGCTTCAATAATTCCGTCCTCAGAGCAACGCGCCACCACGCGTAATCCATAGCCCACCGCGTCCGCTGATTGATGATGCGACGAATTCACAGCCACCGTCTTCTGGGCAACAAAAGAAGCGCCAACAATCTCCACCAGCCGCGACTTTTGCTCAATCGTCACTGTATGCGCCTTCGTGACCGACCGTCCCGGGCTGTGATTAGTTGGCGACTCGATATCCTGCACCAGCGATCCCGCCCGGAACACATTCAACGACTGCAATCCGTAGCAGATACCGAGCACAGGTTTGTGCATTTTGTAGGCATCCTGCAACAGCAAGTCGTCCACGAAGTCTCTCTTGGCATCAGCAGGCGCCGTCTTCGCGTGACGATCGGCACCATATTTCTGCGGATCGACATCCGCCCGACTGCCCGGCAGCAGAATGGCATCGCAGCCCTCGACCTGCTTCATCACCTGTTCTGGAGTCTGATCCAGTTCGATGCGCACCGGATCGCCACCAGCTTCGTGCACGGCCTTTTCATACTGCGGCAGCGAGCGCTCAGCATAATCGCGATCCCCGGAATGCGGCACGGGAATGGCAATACGCGGCACGATCATCTTTGACTCATCCATGCTCAACTTACCCATGCTCAACTCGTGCGCTCGATCCCTTCCAGTGTCTTCCGCTGTCGGTAGTTGCGAATTTCCATGACCAACGACAGCACCAGCACGACCGCACCCGCGGTAATCGCGCATGGAAACGCGATGTGCCGGTAGGCAAATGTCAGGTTGGGCGCGACATGCTTTACCTGTGAGTACACTACCGTCCCCAGAATGCTCAGGAGCAGCGCAATCGCAAACGCCAGCACAGTGAAAAGAAACGTCAGCGCGAATACGCGAACCGGAATCCCAGTCCAGCGCGGCCCGTCCGAACTGGTTTTCGCCATACTTCTAAACTACACCATTGGTCCAGATCATCGCGACTTGCGATAAATCCATATCTTCACGGCTCAAGCAAACGGATTCTCGTCCGCACTGCGCCCATAGATCACTGGAACGGGAACATCCAGTAATCGCAGGTAAACCGAGAGCTGACCACGGTGATGATACCAGTGGTTCAGCATGATGGACCGCAACACGTTGATCCGCGGCTTACTGAAAAGCTCTTTGTCCCCCAGCATCAGCCGCCATCTCCCTTGCGCCTGTTGTTCCGTCATCCCCCTTAGATATTCCTCGGCCTCGCGAACGCTCTGCTCAAACGCGGCCTGAATCTCTTCTACATTTTTTGGTGAGGGTGGGGCGAAATTAGCCTGCGAGACGTCGAACGCGTCTTGCTGCGTGATCTTGGCCACGTTTCCGGGGACCGTCGCGATATGCATAGCCAACTCGCCGAGCGACATCGATTTGGTATGGGGCTTCCACGATAACTTGTCCGCCGGAACTCTCTCCAAAACCCGTTTGGTGATGGCGGCCTCCTCGCGGAACTCATTCAGCATAGGATCAAGCATGATTGTCATTTCCTGTTCCTCTACACATTGCGAAAATACTCTGGTAGCTATTGCGGTTGAAGCCCAGCGCCGCGCTTTTCCGAGCAGTAGGACGCGTCCAAATTCTCCCGCTCTCGCCACGTATGCTGGACACATAACCTCTCCTCCGTCCCCTCACCGCGAGACGGCTTCCGCCCGAGTACGGATACGCGACAGAATGTGCCCCCAGCCTTTTCCCACGTTCTGCCTATGCTCGTCCTGAATTACTCCCAGCGCCTTATGGTGGAACTTCATCAACGTGCCGCCGTCTGCAGCGCTCAATCGGTACTGCAAGTTCGAAACAACGGCGTAGGACATGAACAGCGGCCCAGTGATTTCCAGCAGCGTCGGCCGCTTGATCGCCTGCACGTGCCCCCAGAGATGCCCGTTGCCTTCGCCCAAGTCGCGGAACCATCTCCCTCCCGGCCACGGCTCGACTTTCATCGGCAGCGCAGTGCCATACGGCGTGTCATTCTCAGGCCCGATCTGCTCGAGCAAAGCTGCAAAGGTTTTTTCCAGCGATGCGCGCACGTGGATTTCCTGTGTGATGGTTAAGGTCAAACTTTCGATTTCTAATCCTGTCGATGGCGCTGTCGAAATTGTGCTCATAAGTTCCTCCTCACTTCCTCTTTATTTATTGTCCAGTTCACTATTCTTCCCCTCGGCACGCTCTTTGATGCGAGTCAGTTGATGTGCCCAGAGGCGTTCGAATGTTTTGGTCCACTCATGCAGCGGTCGAATTGCCTCGGCGTTCATATGTCAACAAAATAATTCGGCCCATGAAGATCGACTCTTGTCTAGAAGGAGAACGCGATAAGCGCAGAGTGTGCGCGGGAGCTGCATCGTGAAGTAACGCAGCTTATTGCAGAAGACACTAGGCTACAATACCGTCATGTCGCAAACCGCCTCCGCGATCACCCGCAGCCCCGCGGAAATCGTACAAAGCAGCCCGGTCTCACAGGCGCCGAATGGCATCTGTTATGCCCACTCGGGGGAGATCACTATTACTGACAGCGACCTCGACCGCATGATTGCCACTGTCCCTGTGCCGGTGGCGACGGCGCTCAGCCGCAAGGCGTACTACTTCGTTCCGCTCACGGTTACCCAGGGAGACGAAACCGTGATCGCCGATCGCTACGACGTTGCGCTCAGCGACAACGCAGTTTGCCATCGCAACCTGAATCTAGGCAACGCGCAATGCGTCTTCATCTCGACGCGCTTGATGGATGACAAGTTTTCGGTAGCATTTGAGTTCTATATCAACGTGGGGCACGCGCTGGTCGAACGCGCCGGAGTATCGCAGAACTTCGCTGACCTTGCCTGGCAGCAAGTCGAAGCAGGAGTGCGCGGCGAAACTTCACTCGATGCCTGGGAGGCTCGCAAGTTCGCCACCGCGCACGGTCCCGATGCCGAGAAATACAAGAACGAATATCTAGCCGCCAGCTTCGCCGACGCGATTTCCATCTACTTACTCTCGTTATATCTCGACGTCGATTACTACGATCTCCGCGAACGTGACTACCCGCTGCTGGCGCCAGTTCCAATGGCCGAACGCCTGCGTAAGATCGCCGAAATCTTCCCGCCTAATCCCGGATTCGAATTCAACATCTACTACCGCCGCAGATCGTAGAACAATTCTCCTTTGGGTTCTAAGTGTGAGCGCTGATCTCAACAGTTAGTGCGTATGTACTTCTTCTGAGGTACTCTTTCTTTGTGGAAAAGCGAGCCATCGAAATTCACGATTCTGCCTTCGATCGGGTTACGCTGCACGATCGAACGGCCGTCCTGTATTTTAAAGAAGTGTACATACATTCCTCTGCGGGAAGTCCGGCCGTTGACGCCGGAACGGGATGGACACAAGAGGCAGTGCTGCGGATCGGAAACGCCAGTGTTGAGGGCACATTCTCAAAAGAGAGCCGTGAAGCATATCGGGGCTATGCTCACTACCTCTCAAACGGATCGTTCAGGGTAGACAACATTCTGTCAAAAAACTTGATTCCGATTCCACTCGACGTGGAAGGTGACATCGAGCTGAAGATGGAATGCTGGGGTGACGTCATTTGTGTGCGGGGCGCCTCCGCAAAACTTGAGTTGATCGGAACGGCGGAATACGTCGAGGAGTTCCAGCCTCGCCATGAGCGCTAGCAGTCAGAAACTTCTGGAGGGATTAGCATGAGTCTAGCCGCAATCCTTGTCCTAATATTCGCCCAGCTTACACTGGCACCGACAATGTTCGACCTATCCGCTGACTTCTCTTTTCGCGACAATCCCAACAGAGTTTGGCAGTACGGATATTCTGCAACTAATTCTTTAGCGCCCGATCAGTTTCAAGTCGACGTGCAATCCGATCGAACTGACATGCAATGCGATCCTACTGGTTCGATTGGCTTCTGGCATCCCGCCGCCAATCACGGGCCGGGCCCCGGCTATTATCCCTACGTTGCTTACAACACAACGAAGCAGTCGCAGGTGGGCTGCAAAGGATGGGCCGTGCGTCCCGGCGAGGTTGCCATGGAAGCCAGCAATTCCGGCCAATTCAGCCTGGTGCGGTTTACGGCACCCGTGGCTGGAACCTACAAGGTAAGCGCCCAATTTGAGGGCATCCACTACGGGTTATCTACGACCGACGTGCATGTGCTGCACAATGGCACGTCGTTATTCGACGCCGATATCGATGGCTATGGCGGCGACCCAGCCTTCCACAAGGTAGAGGGGGCAAGCCCGATGGCAAACTATTCCGGACAGGTTGAATTGAAAGCCAACGACACCGTGACCTTTGCCGTGGGGTATGGAAAAGACAAAACGAATTCCGGTGACACAACCGGGCTCTTCGCTCAAGTCGTATTGCTGGCTGGCACACCAGACCACAAGCGGTAAACGCCTGGTCTGTCACCCGTGGGCTGTATGTAAGGCGTCGGAGCGCCGCCAACGCCTACTTGCTTGAAAGCACAAATTGATTCCCATCCGCATCCTTGAAAATCGAAGTCGATCCCCAAGGCTCTTTCTTAGGCTCGACCGCAAACTCTACACCCTTCGACTTCAAAATCTTGGCCGTTGCAAACACGTCATCCGTCCAGAATGCGAGCGGCTGAAATCCGCCGATGCGGTCTTCGTGACCTTCCGGTGTAAACAGCACGAGCTGCGATTCCGCGCCGGGGATGCCCAGTTCGATCCAGCGCTGTGCTCCAAAAGGCTGATCGGTCATGACGCGGAAGCCGAGTTTTTCGGTGAAGAACTTCAAGGCGCGATCCTGATCGCGCGTCGGAACGCAGGCGAATTTGATACCACGAATCATTTTCAGTCTCCTTAATAAAAGTTACGAAGCGGTTCGAGAATAGAAAAACGCGTTAGGAGATGCAATCGCCTATTTAATGCTATATTGATAGTCGGTATAGCATGATTCCGCTCCATGATTACGATAGATGATTGCGATAGATGACTACATAATCGATGTCCTGATGCGCGACTTGGTCGGCCATGACCGCCACGTCGTGAGCTTCCTCGTCTATCTGTGGTTTATCGCCGAGCAAGAGAAAAAAGAACAGGGAAAAGAACAGCGGAAGGGAAAATTCGTCGAGGCCAGTTATCGGCAGATTGCCGAGTGCATCGGAGTATCAAAAAGTTCGGCGCAAGCTGCCATCGCGTGGCTCATCAAAAGAAAGTTGCTGTCGTCAACCAAGAAAACCGTGACCGCCACGCCGTGCTACAAAGTGCTGACTCCATGGCGAGATTATGAAAACCGCAGCCGCGGCGGCATCTAGCAGCCGAATCTAGCGATGAAAAACACCGCAGGGGCCGCGTGTGGGCCCGGCCCCTGTTCTCCGAACTCTACTTGTCAAAACGGCGCATCAGCCCCGACGTTCGCCCCGCGACCTGGCGTCATATGACAGGTTGAGCTCGTTGAAATCGGCTTCCTTAACACCATTTGTCACTGGCTAAGAACAATATTCCCAGCGGGATCGACTGCCCGCGAAAACGGGCCATGGACAAGGAAATATGAAAAACCAATGCCCGAGTGAACAAACAATTTAGGCTGCCGCCGCTCCCCGAGTTGTCAAAGAAATGTCAACGTCTTGTCAATTAATTGGCGCGTCCGTGTGGGCGCGAAGAGATAGATGGGTCAGAAATTGAAATTTCTTAGGATGAAAAACTTGAACCCGTCCACAGCTCGGTGCATTTCTTTCGCACCTCATTTCACACCTTAGTGCCCTTGGCGCTCAGAGAGGTTACAGCTTATGCTGAAAGCAGATTGAAGAGCTTAGGATCCGTTTGCCGATGATTTCGCTGGGTCACTACACACTTGTGCTGGGCACGATTGGCGTCGGCCTCGCCAGCTACGCACTGTTGCGCCGCAAATCCAAAACCGCGGACGAGGTCGAGCTGGAACGCCGTACCTGGCTGAATACGATCGGACGCATCACGGATGGCACGGTGATCGATGTTCAGGAAATCACAATGGCTACGAACCGCCCCGCCACCATGCTGATTTATCAGTATGACGTGGCCGGAGTTTCCTATGAAGCTTCACAGGACGTCACCTATCTTCGGCAGTGGATCAATCTGCATTCCTGCCGGCTTGGGCTACCAACCTCGGTGAAGTACGATTCGCGCAATCCGGGAAATTCCATGGTCATTGCCGAAGGCTGGATGGGATTGAGGCAGTAAGTGACGCCTGTAATCAAAGTTTCCCAGCTACCGCCAGGACCATGTAGACAACTTGTGCGGTCGCCAAGCCGATCCAGATGCGCTGCCGTATGCGCGAGCGGCGGATGTCGCGCAGCAGGTCCGCGGCAGTCAGCTCCGGAACAATATCTCGCTTCTCCTCCGGCAACGCCACCGGTTGTAGATTGACTGGCCGCGGAGCCTCTGTTGGCTTCGGCTTGTCCGGATAAAAGACTTTGGGCGTATCGACTACTTCCGACCACATCGGTAGCAGGATCCACGACTTTGGAATGATGTCCAGAATCGGCTTGGCAGTCAGACTGAGAGCAGCCTGTGTTTCAGGAGCGACGCGATCGGCAAGATTCCGCAGCAGAGATGCCCACCAGAAATGGCCAAGTTGGTCGGTAATAAGTTCTCCGACATCGACGGGCCGCGACTCAAGTTCCAGCGGCGGCAGCGTTTCAGGCGAGAGCACGTCTCCGATATTGGTGAAAACGGTGCGAAACCAGGGCATGCGCAAACGCTCGCCAACCGCCAAGCCAACATCCACCGGTCGGGACGTGAGTTCGAGTGGTGGCAACTTGGTCGGCGCGAAGGTATCGCGCAGATTCCCGACAAGCGAACGCCAGAGCGGCTGTGTCAGGCTGGGCGGCGGGAGTAAATCCAGAGGAATATCCGGCTGTGCCGTCGTGGACTGCGGGTCGGGATACCAGGCTTCGGCGGCATTTGAGCGGTAAGGCATAAGAATTCAGATTACTCCAGCGTGACTCTATCAACGCCTATGTTCGGAAAGCGATCTTCAGAAACCAACCACTTTATGGTAGATGCCGCAGCACAGGTCTGTCACGCGTATTTACGCAGATTTACGAGCTGGTATGGGCTCAGAGCGCCGTCTCGAAAACCAGAAAACAGGCAGCTGAAAAAAGATGCGCGATCATGACAATTGCCGGGGTGCCCACCTCGTCCAACCCTTACTTCAGTGGTACATGCACTTTGATGCCGTTGAGGATACCCCTTGCGTTCAAGCACAATCGCAAGGCGTAGAAGGCTGATACTGTTTTTGAGCGTGTAGAACTCAACGTGAAACTGGCATTGAAAATCGGAAGATCTGAAGTGGAGAGTCTGGATTGAGTGGCGACTCACAAGCAGCAGGCAAAGCGCGACGGCGGCGTTTCGCTCGTTATCGTTTCGACGCGCGTATTCAAATGTCGGTATTTCGTGATGGCCTTACGACTACGTATTGGGGCCGAACCAATGAAATCGGCCTCGATGGCATCGGAGCGACTCTCAGCGGTGAAGTGCAGGCCGGCGAAGTTGTTTCCCTGGAGTTCCCGATCCCAGTCTCGCCCAACGTCATGAAGGTGAGAGCGGTGGTGCGTTATAGCGATGGGCTGCGCTGTGGATTCGAGTTTCTGGTCGTGACTGAAGAACAACGGCTGACCCTACACCAAGTCAGCGTAGTGTTGTCGAACGCTTCCTAGAGCTCCTGCTTTTCCCAAGTTGAAAACCGCCATTACCCCGGTAACTATCGGCGAATAACCGTGCCCGCTTACCATCGCATAATCGCTAGTGCACGCTGGGAAAGGACTGTCTGTATGGGTGAGAAAATCGCCCCGGCAGAAACTTCGAACGAACTGCCGCGAGTGAAGACGCTGCAGGATGCCCT
>JBATZM010000115.1:0-19001 GCA_049674665.1 Terriglobales bacterium | reverse complement strand
GTTCCCAGTTCTCAGTTCTCAGTGGGAAATGGTGTGCTGAGAACTGAGAACTGGGAACTGGGAACTGCGGCTTGCTATTCCAGCGCATAAATCGTGAGGCCACTTAGTAACTTGGGGTAGAAGTCGGTGGACTTCTGGGGCAGGACTTCTCCGGCCAAAGCGATATCGCGAACCTGCTCCATGCGCACAGGATTCATCAGGAACGCCGCTTGCATCTTTCCGCTTCGTACCTGCTGCAAGGCTTCGGTTGCCTCGCGACAATACGAAACGTTTTCCTGATTGCGAATGGCTTCCTCGGAGATCTTCAGAACGTTTTCCAGTAAACATTTGTGGAGTTGCACAACGTCGAGCGCTTGCTGGCGCAGAGAAAGATTCCCGAACACGCTGGCGCCGCTGGCCTTCGGGGTGTGCAGCAGAAATGCGGCATCGGCGGTGACCACTAACAGTGCTGTTCCCGCGTGCCCTGCCTGCGCCAGAATGGTGGTGGCGCGCGCCGCATCGATTCCGGCATCGATCTCTTCTACGTTGAAGAATTTCCGGGCCTCCGACTGAAATTGTGCAGGTGAAAAAGAAGGCAGGCCAAACACTAGCCGGTGGGTAGGCAGAATCACCAGGCCAGGAGGATCCATGTCGACGAAGGTCATCATGACTTTGTCGTAAGGAGCGGGAAGGCCGGACCCGGTGTCCGCCGCGGCTCGCCGCTCATTACGGTAGGTCAAGGCAGTTTCGTAGCGATGATGGCCGTCGGCAATGATCAGCTTCTTGTCGCGCATCTGTTCCTGCACAGCGGCAATGACGGACGTTTCGGAGAGCTTCCACACGCGGTGGACCACGCCGTATTCGTCGGTGACCTCGATCTCGGGAGCGACATCTGGGACAGCCGCCGAATCGAGCAGAGCCTGTACCTTGCCGGCTCCGCTGTATACCACAAAGATTTGACCGAAGTGCGCTCGACTGGCTCGTAACAGGTCGAGCCGATCGGCTTTTGGTTTCGACAGCGTCTGCTCGTGGCGGAAGACGGCGCCAGCGGAATAGTCCTCGACCGGGCCGAGAGCGATAAAGCCACGCCGCTCGGCATGCATTTCGCCTCCTGAAACACTGCCAGGGACTGTGAATGTCTGCGAATAGCGATAGATCGAAGGTTCCTGATCCCGCCGCAAAATGCCCGCCTGGCGCCAGTTTTGGAAGGACGACGATGCTCGTGTATAGACATTTTCGGACGCGGTGTCCCCCGGCAGGCGTTTTCCCAGGATTATCCGCACCAGATTATAGGGACTGGCTTGGTAATAGCTTTCCTGCAGGGCGGGAGTGATCTTGTCGTAGGGCTGGGTCACAGCCTGCTGGACCGGCACGCGCTCAGGATTGTAGCGCCAAGCTCGAAATGGGGAAATAATTGCCATAAAAGGGAAGCCAGAATTGTAGCAGGCGCGATCTGGACTATGGCTAAACGCCCCTAGAGGGGCGTCCGATTTTGAAGAACTTATGGTATCGCTGAAGCGATACCCTGATACGAAACTTCGACTCCATGATCTGAAACCACGATAACCGGATACGAAACGCCGATATTCTGATCCGAAACCCCGATATTCTGATCCGAAACCCCGATACCTTGATGCGAAGCCTGAACTTTTCAGCGAGCTTTTAAGCGGGAAAGAGAAAAAAGATGCGCAATGCCTGAGGCTACCTTCTGAGCATTTGTCGAATCTAAGGGTCGCGTTACGAAAAAGTGACAACACTTTTTCCAGACTGTGCTACCATGCCCGACTGTAGAGATTGTTGACCCGTTTGCGGGACGCGGGTCGCCTCCCTTCACCGTGCGGATTTAGTGGGGCCTATGTTGTACGGCAGACAACTCTCGGCTCGTTTCCTGGCTGTATTTCTGGTCGTTGCTGTGTGCAGCGCTCTCCCGGTTCTGGCCCAAAATTCCACCGAAGATGTTCACATCCAGCCTCGCGTCAAGCCGCCGGCTCCAAAAGACCCCGACGTGGATCCGGCGTTCAAGACGCACACCAAGCCTTACAAAGTAGATGTGAACCTGGTCCTGGTTCCGGTTACCATTACCGATCCCTTGAACCGGCTCGTTACCGGGCTCGACCGCGACAACTTCAACCTCTTCGAAGGCAAAGATCAGCAGGAGATCAAGACTTTTTCCAGCGAAGACGCTCCAGTTTCGATTGGCGTGATCTTCGATATGAGCGGCAGTATGGGGAGCAAGATCGAGCGTGCTCGCGAGGCGGTCATCGAGTTCTTTAAGACGGCCAACCCGCAGGATGAATTCTTCATGATCACGTTCGCCGACAAACCGGAGGAGATCGCCGATTTCACCAGTTCGGTGGATGACATTCAGGGCCGTCTTCTTTACACCGTTCCTCGGGGCCGCACGGCGCTGCTTGATGCGATTTACCTTGGCGTCAGCAAAATGCGCGAGGCAAAGTATCCAAAGAAGGCGTTGCTGATTATCTCCGATGGCGGCGACAACCACAGCCGGTATACGGAAGGCGAGATCAAGTCCATGGTCAAAGAGGCCGACATTCTTATTTACGCCATCGGTATCTACGATCATTACTTTCCGACTGAAGAAGAACGGCTCGGGCCCACGCTGCTGAGCGATGTGACCGAACTGACCGGTGGCCGGGCATTTACTATTGATAACCCGAACGACTTAGCGGACGTTTCCACGAAAATTGGTATCGAGTTGCGCAACCAATATGTCATAGGATACCGTCCAAAGAATCCAGTGCATGATGGCAAATGGCGTAAAATAAAAGTGAAACTCTTGCCGCCTAAAGGATTGCCGCCGCTCCGGGTTTACGCCAAGACGGGTTACTATGCGCCGACGGAATAATGCTCGACTCCTGATTCTCCTCCTCGTGACAACGTTGTTGTTGGCGACTGCTCAAGGGAGTCAATCGGCTTCGGCTACAAGTTCTCCATCAACTGTCTCGGCGAACGCCCAACCTACACCGCCGAGTACGCCGCCAGTTTCCACAGGACAGGCTGCAACTCCACAAACCCCTCAGAATGCGGATGCTGACGACAGTGGCGTCTTCGTTTTCCGCAAGCAGGTCGAGGAGGTGGTGCTGCATGCCACCGTCATCGACGACAAACAACATATTGTCACCAGCCTCGATAAAGGCGATTTCGCGGTCTATGAGGATGGGCATCCGCAGACCATAACCTCGTTTCGCCGTGAAGACATCCCCGTCGCCATGGGTATTGTGGTCGATAACTCCGGCTCGATGCGCGAGAAGCGTCAAAAGGTGAACGCCGCGGCGCTGAATCTGGTGCGAGCGTCGAATCCCAATGATGAGGTATTCATCGTCAACTTCAACGACGAGTACTACCTTGACCAGGATTTCACTTCCAACATCAATAAACTGAAAGAGGGGCTGGAAAAAATCGAAGCTCGCGGCGGCACTGCACTCTACGATGCTGTTGTAGCTTCCGCCGACCACTTGAAAAAGGATGCGAAGCTCGAAAAAAAAGTCATTCTTGTGGTTACGGACGGAGAAGACAACGAGAGCGCTGAAACTCTGGAGCAGGCCGTGCGCCGTCTGCAGGCCGATGGCGGACCAACGGTTTACACCATTGGTATCCTGGAGAAAGAAGAACACCCGAAGCACGCCAAACGTGCTCTGCAGATTATGTCCGAGAGAACTGGCGGTATTGCTTTCTTCCCCCAGACAACGGATGAAGTGGACGCCATCAGCCGCGCCGTGGCTCACGACATTCGCACCCAATACACCATTGGATACAAACCGACGACCCCGAAAAATCAGGGCGGCTATCGTCAGGTAAAAGTGGACGCTCATTCGCACAGCTTCGGCAAACTCACGGTTCGAACTAAGAGCGGTTATTACGCCGGGCCGGAGAGTGCTTCCATGGCCCAGTAGAGCGGGATGTGTAATTTGATAATTTTGTAATCGAGTAACTCAGGGCTTGTAGTTACCAAATTGCAAAATTGCAAAACCCCCGCATTGACGCTGCCCCTCCCTGTTCCTTACTCTGTAGAGTGGACACATTGACACCAAGCTCCCGCCTGCGCATTAGCGACGATATATCGAAGCTGGTCGGCGAAACGCCGATGCTGCAAATGAAGAAGCTGGCTCCGGCTGGCTCAGCTGATATTTTCGCCAAGCTCGAATACCTGAACCCCGGCGGCAGCGTGAAAGATCGTGCCGCGATTGGCTTGATCGAGCGCGCCGAGAGTGAAGGCAAGCTGAAGCGTGGTGGCACTGTCATCGAAGCGACCGCTGGAAACACCGGCATTGGCCTCGCCTTGATCGGGGTGACGCGCGGTTACAAGGTTCGGCTGTTCGTCCCCGAAAAATTTTCGGAAGAAAAGGTCATCATTATGCGAGCCCTCGGTGCCGAGGTGACTCGCACTCCGGAAGCCGAGGGCATGCAAGGCGCTATCCAGCGCGCCAGAGATCTGCTGGCAACCGACCCGTCAGCCTTTCTGGCGGCGCAGTTCGACAATCCTGCCAATACCGATTACCACTACGAAACTACCGCACGCGAGATTTTTGAGCAGATGGATGGGCGCATCGACGCGATCACGGTCGGCTGCGGCACAGCGGGAACCTTTACCGGAGTTGCACGTTTTCTGAAAGAGCGGCTGGCGAAAGTTCACGCTGTGGCGGTGGAAACCCAAGGCTCGATTCTGGGCGGAGGAAAACCGGGTCCGCACAAGATCGAGGGCATCGGCAACAGTTTTATTCCTGGAAATTTCGACCGTTCTGTTTGCGACGAAGTGATGATGGTGACCGATGATCAGGCCTTCGGCATGGTGAAAGAACTGGCTGCACGCGAAGGTGTGCTTGGAGGCTCGAGCGCGGGTGCGAATGTGTATGCCGCAGTGGAAATCGCCAAGCGACTGGGGGCAGGGAAGCGCGTGGTTACGCTGATTCCAGACTCTGCGGAGAGATATTTGTCGAAGAAGATTTTTGAAGGCGGAATATAAAGATGCTCTTGGTTTAGCCTTAATCGCTCAACTGGGTGCTCTAGAACTTAAGCTAATAGCTAAGAGCTCCGTATCTGATCCAGGAGAACCCTTTGATCCCTAAACAATCGGGCTTTGCAACCAAAGCCATCCACGTTGGACAAGAGCCCGACCCCCTTACGGGCGCCGTCAGCGTTCCCATCTATCCAACTTCCACTTACGCGCAGGAAGAAATTGGCAAGAATAAAGGTTACGAATACGCGCGTGTATCGAATCCAACGCGCGACCGGTTGGAGACGAATCTTGTTGCGCTTGAAGGTGGGACGGCATCACGAGTTTTCGCCAGCGGCATGGCGGCGATCAATGCCATCACGACGATGCTCAAAGCCGGAGACCACGTTGTTGCCGGCCACAATCTCTATGGCGGGACGCCGCGCCTCTTCAATCAGGTACTTGCCAATTTCGGCCTGACATTTACCTACGTCGATACATCCGACGTCAACAATGTGGAGCATGTGTTTCAGAAAAACACCCGGCTGTTGTTTCTGGAGACGCCAACTAATCCGCTGATGGAACTTTGCGATCTCCGCGCGATTAGCGATCTCAGCCACCGGCACGGTGTTGAGGTCGTGGTCGACAATACTTTCATGTCGCCATATTTCCAACGTCCGATTGAACTCGGCGCCGACATGGTCGTTCACTCGACCACGAAATTTCTTAACGGACACAGCGATGGCTTGGGAGGCGTTGTCGTCTGCACCAAGCCTGAACAGGCGGAAAAACTTGCGTTCATTCAGAAATGTGCTGGAGCCATCCTGTCGCCTTTCGAATGCTGGCTGCTGCTGCGGGGCGTCAAGACTCTGGCCGTCCGCATGGAACAGCACGACCGCAGCGGCCGCAAAGTCGCAGACTATCTTGCGAAGCACAAAAAAGTGCAGAAAGTTTTCTACCCCGGACTGCCGGATCATCCGCAACATGAGCTTGCCAAACGCCAGATGTCGGGCTTCGGATCGATGATCTCCTTCGAAACCGGATCGCTGGAGAACGCGAACAAGATGCTGCGCAAGGTGCGTGTCTGTTGCCTGGCCGAGTCTCTGGGCGGAGTCGAAACGCTGATCTCGCATCCAGCAACCATGACGCATGCTGGGGTTGGAGCAGAAGTCCGCCGCAAGATTGGCATCACAGACGGCATGGTGCGTATCTCCGTCGGCATTGAGGATCTGGACGATATTCTCGGCGATCTCGATCAGGCACTGGCCGCGATCTAGAGCATCTACATTCTGCGTGAACTGCATATCTCTCGCTCCACTCGGGATGACAAAGTTGTTGAGAGCATAGTCGCCATCTATGTCCGAATCCTCAAGTTCCCGCGAATGGAACGCTGTCGAATACCATCGTCTTTCTGCGCCACAATTTCAGTGGGGACAGCGCGTTCTCAGCCAACTCAAGTTGCGCGGCGATGAACGTTTGCTCGATGCAGGTTGCGGCACGGGAAAACTAACTCGTATTCTTTTGCAGAATCTTCCGGACGGGAGTGTGGTTGGGGTCGATCTCTCGATGAACATGGTGCAGCACGCGCAGCAAGATCTTCGACCAGACTTTGGGGACCGGGTTCGTTTCGTTGCTGCCGATTTCGTCGCCCTTCCGTTTTGTAACAGCTTTGACGGCATCTTCAGCACGGCTTCATTTCATTGGGTTCGAGATCACGACGCGCTGTTTCGTAGTCTTTACAAGGCGCTTCAGCCGGCTGGTTGGCTGCACGCACAGTGCGGCGGCGGTTCGAACCTCCAACAACTGCGTCAACGCGTGCGGGCGCTCGCGGAGACGGCGGAGTTTTCGAGCTGGTTGGGGAACTTTCCCGAGCCGTGGTTTTTCTCTGACGCCGAAACTGCGGCTGCTCGCTTGTCGGCTGCGGGGTTTGAAGATGTTCGGACGGAACTCGAGCAAGCGAGCTATGCGGCTTCTAGCGATGAGGAATTCCAGCAATATCTCCGCACATTTATTCTTCATCGTCACTTGGAGCTTCTCCCTGACGAAGCTCTTCGCTCATCGTTTGTGCAACAGCTTGCTGCCACTGCGGCGCTGGACGATGTGCCTTGGACGCTTGATTACTGTCGGCTGAATCTGCGCGCGCGCAAACCGGCGTAGGATTGGTTAAAACGACAATCGGGGTCGGCAGTTGTGTTCAGCGCACGGACTCCCCAATCCACTCCAGGTACGCAAAACTTCCATCTTCAATGGCAATCTCGATACACTCAGGAAGCTTGTAAGAATGAAGCGCAGTCAGCGCCTCGCGCAAGCGATCAAAAGCTCTTTCTGTCGTTTTGATTATGAGCAGACACTCGGTTGCCGTCTCGACCTTGCCTTGCCAGCGGTACACCGATTCCATCTGGGGAACGATGTTGACGCAGGCTGCCAATTGACGCTCGACCAGCGCGTGCGCGATGCTTCGAGCCTCTTCGAGAGAACCGCAAGTCGTGAGAACGAGTCTTTTGTCGGTCATATAAAATTAAGCATCAAAGTTTCACGAAGCGGGTTTCACTGAAAGCATACGAGGCAGCCGATGGCAACGCAAATTAAGTTTGGCACATCCGGATGGCGGGCGGTGATGGCCGAAGAGTTTACCTTTGTCAATGTACAAAGGGCCGTGCATGGCATCGCGCGTTACGTTGTGTCGCAGAAATCGAATAGAGCGGAAGTCGAAGTCATTGTTGGACGCGATCCGCGATTTCTGGGCGAAACTTTCTGCGCTATGGCTGCCGACATTTTGTCCAGTTACGGGATCACGCCGCTGGTGATTGCCGAACCTACGCCGACACCGGCGATTTCCTACGCTGTGATCCAATCCAAAGCCGATGGCGCTATCAACTTTACCGCCTCGCACAATCCACCGGAATATAACGGCATTAAGTTCTCAACGCCTGATGGCGCGCCATCACTTCCCGAGGTTACGAAAGCGATTGAGTCGGAGATTGCCGCTTTTGATGCGAATCCGCGAGTGCCTGACGCGACAAAAGCTGGAACGCAATCCAAGGCGCAGAGCATTGATCCTCGCCGTATGTATCTTTCGCGGTTGCGCGAAATTGTCGATCTTGATGTGATCAAAAAAGCTGGCGTGAAGATTGCGTTCGACCCCATGTGGGGCGCCGCTCGCGGTTATTCGGATGCGTTCCTGCGCGAAGCCGGAGTAACCGTGGCTACCGTCCACGACACGCGCGATGTTCTTTTTGGAGGCCACGCACCCGAGCCCGACGATCATTTACTGGAAGACTTGCGTCACAAGATGCACGAAACGAGCGCGGCGATTGGCATTGCGACCGATGGCGATGCCGATCGTTTCGGGATCGTCGACGAAGACGGTACGTTCATCCAACCTAACTACATCATCGCTTTGCTTTTCGACTATCTGGTCGAAACCCGCGGCTGGAAAAATGGAGTCGGCAAATCGGTGGCCACAACTAATCTCATCAACGCGCTTGCCGAAAAGCACAAGATCGAGCTCCACGAAACGCCGGTGGGCTTTAAATATATTGGCGAACTGATCAAACAGGACAAAATTTTGATCGGTGGGGAAGAAAGTGCCGGTCTGTCCATCCGCAAGCACGTGCCAGAGAAGGATGGCGTGCTCGCCGGGCTGCTCTGCTGTGAGATGGTTGCTCGTCGAGGCGTGTCGCTGGGAACACAATTGGCTCAAGTATTTGCCAAAGTTGGTTCCTATTATCCTTTAAGGGAGAACTTCCACTTGACGCCGGAAGTAAAACAGAAGTTTACTGATAAGTTACGTCGCGATCCAAGCGAGTTTCATGGCATCAAAGTTGCGCAGGCAGTAAGAACGGACGGACTCAAACTTGTACTCGCCGACGGATCGTGGGTGTGCTACCGGCTTTCGGGCACGGAGCCAGTGGTGCGCGTGTATAGCGAAGCGCGCAGCAGGGAAGACCTCGCAAAGTTGAGCGCGGCAGCAAAAGCATGGATCTTCGACTAGGACCATCGTCGAGAGTACGCATCCTTCCACGTACAGAGGAAGGACTCCGCGCGGTCGTTGGTCGGAGTGTTGGTCATGCCGTGGGGCAGGCGATCGATCAGGCGATGGGGCAGGCCAAGGATCAAGCCCCGAAGGCGGAAGCATTGGCGGCTCGTTGCGTCGAACGCACGCGCCCGGTCTGGTCGTGGCTGGCGATGGAGTGGCGTCGTCTGGGAACTGTGGCTGCCATTCTCCTTATTGTGGGATTGATGTTGCACGCCATGTTCGGAGCCAACGGCATGGTCGTGTATCGCCAGAAGCGGGCCGAGATGCAGGCGCTGCAGAGTGAGGTTGAGCGCATGCAGAAAGAAAACAATCAGTACGCCGATCAGATCAAGTCGCTCAAATCCGATCCCGCCGCTATCGAAAAAGAAGCGCGCGAGCAACTCCATTACACTCGTCCTGGAGAAGTTGTTTACGTCACGCCCGCTCCTCCACAGAAGCTGCCTACCGGCCGCGCCAAGAACGACAAGTAGAAGCTGGTTTAACGGCTAAGCTATACAACTCTTCGCGTCGCCCCCTCTGCTCCTGCTGTGATAGAGTTCAGAGATTACGTCACGTGTGGGAACTAATTTAAGGAGGATGACATGCGGAAACTTCTCTTGTTGTTACTTGCCGGTGCGTTCTTAACGGTCGCCTCGGTGTCGTTTGCCAGCCCTGCCGAGACCGTGAACGGCTGGGTTAGCGATTCCAAGTGTGGAGTCAAGGGAGCCAATGCGGGCGCGGAGGCGTGCACGAAGAAGTGCATCGAAGCCGGCGCTAGCGCAGTCGTTGTTACCGACACTGACCAGAAAGTCCTGACAGTGGACAATCCCGAGGCTCTAAAGGAACATTACGGCCATCACGTCGCCGTCACTGGACACATCGACGGTGACAAGATCCACGTTGACAGCGTCAAGATGCTCTAGGGCGCATGCGGTACGTTCGCGAGGCACGGCCCACTGTGTCATGTGGAGAAGGGAAGGACCTATGAATTTGTTGAGCATGAGGTCCTTCCCCTTCGGCTCCGCTCAGGGTCAGGATGACAATTCTTTTTTTATCCTGATTTGTCTAGCTTGATTTTCTATCGGACGACGCCTTCCAGCGGCGAACTGGCCGTGGCATAAAGTTTGCGTGGCATTCTTCCCGCTAGATATGCCTGTCGTCCAGCCAGCACTGCGTGCTTCATTGCCTCTGCCATGAGCACCGGTTCCTGCGCGCCGGCGATGCCTGTGTTCATCAGCACAGCGTCGTAGCCGAGTTCCATGGCAATCGCCGCATCGGAAGCCGTGCCCACACCCGCGTCCACAATCAATGGGACTCCTGTGATCAACTCGCGCAGAATTTGCAGGTTGGCAGTGTTCTGAATACCGAGGCCGCTGCCAATCGGCGCGCCCAAGGGCATCACCGCTGCGGCTCCAGCGTCTACTAGCCGTTTCGCGAACACGATGTCGTCGGACGTATAGGCCATCACTGTGAAACCCTCTTTTGCCAGCACGCGGGTGGCCTCGAGCGTTGCCTGCACATCCGGATAGAGCGTCGCCTGATCGCCAATGACTTCAAGCTTGATCCAGTCCGAGAGCCCAACCTCGCGCGCCAGCCGCGCCGTACGGATCGTATCGTCGGCCGTATAGCAGCCAGCAGTATTCGGCAGCAGAAAATATTTATTCAGATCGATGTAATCGAGCAGCGATTCTTTGCTGCGGTCAAGATTCACCCGGCGCACGGCCACCGTCACCATGTCGGCCCCGCTCGCCTCGAGCGCACGGGCGGTTTCTTGGAAAGATTTGTATTTACCTGTCCCGACGATCAAACGGGAGCGAAATTGCCTGCCAGCGATAATGAACGAGTCGGTCATACGTTTAATTCTACTTGACATCCCCTCTTACAGAATCCGCTTCAGCCTCGTAAATCGGGCCACGAACAGAGTTAGTAGTCCAGGCAAAACGTCCACCTTCTTGTCTCCATTTTTCCGCGTGCTCGTCTACATAGACATCTAGAGTTGTTGACCTATGGAGTGATTTCTTAGTCAGTCGAAATACTTTGTCAGCCCAGGTGAGGAACTCCTTTCGTTTTGGGACGATCATGCCGCCGACGAGAAGATCATTTTGGAAATAAAAGCGTCCACGCACGAGCACACTCCCATCAAATTCACATCCGCTGAATTCAATCGCTTCAGACTCGGTTTGAACATTCCAACGAGAAAGGATTGGAACAAATCGCATCCTGATATCTGCTTCTCTAGAAGGAGTGAGATAGCAGTCAACGCGGACGGTCGCCGTTTTCAGCTGTAAACCGCCTTTGCAAATAGGCGATTCCATTTCCAAAGGAATCGGTCTTGGGGACGACGATTGAATGAGTGAAATGCCGAGTTTGGATCTCAAAGTGTGCACTAGAGACTCCACGTCCGCTGGCAGCAAATACAAATAGAACTGTCTACTCATGGAATTGTGTCCACATCGATCGAAATTCCGCCTTATGTTCGGCGCACTGGTTTAGCCCGTTTCCGCCTTGGCATACATTGCGTCAATCAGCGTCCGGTACCGTTCTTCAATCCCACGACGCCGCACCTTGAAAGTGTGGGTCAGCGTTCCATCGGCTGCCGAGAGCTCTTCGGGCACCACCAGTACGCGTTTCAGTCTTTCAAAGCGGGCTAGATTCTGGTTCAGTTCTTCGATGATGCCTTCATACAGCGCTTGCACCTTGGCGTTCGCGACTAGCGCATCTCGCGAAGCGAAGTCAATCTGATTCGCCAGCGCCCACTCTTCCAGAGCAGGGAAGTTCGGCGCAATCAGTACGGCAGGAAACTTCCGTCGATCACCTAACACCACGGACGTCCCAATAAATGGGTTCAGCTTCAGCGAATTCTCGATCGGTTGTGGCGCAATAAATTTCCCTCCCGAAGTCTTGATCAGATCCTTCTTGCGATCGGTGATCGAAAGATAGCCGTCGCTGTCGAGATGGCCGATGTCGCCGGTCTTAAACCAGCCGTCCACAAACGCGGCCTGGGTCTCTTCCGGACGATTCCAATAACCCTTGAATATCGATGGCCCGCGCGCCAGCACCTCGCCATCCTCGGCAATCTTTACTTCAACGTTTGCGAGCGGTTTGCCGACCGTCCCCAGCTTGTTCGCTGTGGGCGTGTTGACCGCAATCACTGGAGAAGTTTCCGTCAGCCCGTATCCCTCGTGAATCGGAATACCGATGTCGGCATACCACTCCGCTAATTCAAGGCCTAGAGGCGCGCCACCGGAAATAAATTCCTCCGCTTTGCCACCCATCCCGGCGCGCACTTTGGAAAAGACCAACCGGTCCGCAATTTTCCAGGAGAGCGACGTGGGCTGCGTTCCGGCCACAGTCTCAGAGCGGTGAGTTTGTCCCACCGAAAGCGCCCAGCGGTACGTCGCGTTCTTTGGGAAGCCTGTGGTTTTTAGAATTACCTGTTGACGAATTTTCTCGTACACGCGCGGCACAGCCACAAAAATGTTAGGTTGTACTTCTGCCAAAGTCTGCGCCAGTTGTGCAATGTCAGGACAATACGCCAGCACCACGCCGCGGTAGAGCAGAGCGAAATCCACATGCCGCGCGGTTACATGGGAAAGCGGTAGAAACGATACGCTGAGTTCATCCTTCGTGCCGAAACCGAATGCCTCCATCGAACACGAGATATTCGACGCCATATTCCCATGGGTCAGCATCGCTCCCTTCGGAGTACCCGTTGTGCCTGAGGTGTAAATAACTGTCGCCAAGTCGTCGGGGATAATCGTCCGAGAGCGAGCATCGAATTCCGGATCGGAGTCGGCCGGTCCTTGCAGCATCAGCTCTCGCATTTGGACGGCGCGCGGATCTTCGATCGTGTCCATCACCAAGATCCGCTCCACGAGCGTGCGCGATTGGATCGTTAGTATCTTTTCTAACTGATTCTTCGTGGACACCGCGATAACTCGAGCCCCGGAATCATTGAGGATGTATAAAGTCTGCTCACTTGTCTGAGTGGCATAAATCGGAACCGTAACCGCGCCCAGGGAAAGCACTGCGAAATCGGTGATTGTCCACTCCGAGCGATTTTCGCTGAGGATTGCGACGCGATCGCCTTTGCGCACTCCCCAGGATTCAAGCGCGCGAGCGAGGCCGACAACGCCGCGGTAAATTTCCTGGGAAGAAATCGGCACCCAGCCCGCAGCCCGTTTTTGCAGCATGACACGGTCGCGGCGGCTCTTATAGATCGCGAACAAAATGTCGTTTAGAGTTTGAAGGCTCATCCGATCCCATCAAGGTATGGCAATCAAGGTCAGACAATCACTGTACAAAGCCATTGTACGCAGTCGCGGTGTATGCAGTCGTAATGTGCCGTTCGAGATACTCAAGGGAGCCGCTCGCCGACGAGTTGCACACTGGCAAAGCGCAAGCCAGGTTTGATCCCCGCATCGTCACACTGTGTTATTCTTTTTGTGCGGGGTGGAGCAGTCTGGTAGCTCGTTGGGCTCATAACCCAAAGGTCGGTGGTTCAAATCCACCCCCCGCAACCAACGCAATCATAAGATTAGGGCAATTGCGCACTTGTAGCGATTCGACTCTGTTCTAAAGATCAAGCATGATCCATGTTGGCGCGTGGTCGCTCGCGTTTTCCTGCCCACGCGCCCATCGGTCAACACCGCCGTCCACGAGCCGGTCCGACAAATTCGGTGAGAGCAGAAAGTGATCGAGTCGCATGCCTTTGTCTTTCTGCCACCGTTCAAATTTGTAATCCCAGAATGTCCAGAGCGGCCCCTCCGGATGCAACTTCCGCATGGCGTCAGTCCAGCCTTGAGCCAGCAAACGCGCGAAGGCCTGTCGGCTCTCGGGTTGGATTAACGCATTGTCATCCAACGATCGAGTCGGATAGATGTCCTGCGGTGTCGGCACGACGTTGTAGTCACCGGCCAACACGACGGGGGCTCCGCTCGCCATGAGTTGGGCGGCGTGGGCAATGAGGCGCTCAAACCAGGCCAGCTTGTAATTGAATTTCGGTCCGGGCTGCGGATTGCCGTTGGGGAGGTAGATGGAAGTGATCAGAACTCCCTGAACGGCCGCTTCAATGTAGCGAGCTTGATGATCTTCGGCTTGATGACCAGCAGCTTGATCATCATCAGAATTTCCCGGCAAACTTGTGCGAGTCAGAACAGGAATCTGGTTTCGCGCGAGGATGGCAACGCCGTTCCAGGAGCGCTCCCCTTGCCAGACCGCTTCGTACCCGAGAGCCCGAAGGGCGTTCACGGGAAAGGCTTCCTGCTCTGCCTTGAGCTCTTGGAGGCTCACCACATCCGGCTCAGCTTTCGCTAACCAAGCCAGGAGGTTATCGAGCCGCTTATTGATGTTGTTAATGTTGAAGGTGGCGACTTTCAACAAGTCCCTTTCCGTCCCGGTGCTTCCAAAAAGTACAAAACGAGTTCGTTGCTGCAGTCTCGCACTATGACCCGGCGAGTCGTCGAACAAAAAGCTCGATCCGCGCGTGTAGCACTTCCACGGAACTAGCACGCACAATGTGAGCTAACCCCATATAACTTATGCGACCGGCAGCATGCCACCGGCCGGTTGAGTTCAGGATGACATGTTTGCTGGCGGCGCGAGCTGATCCTGGCTAAGACAATCAAGCGTACAGACCATGCTTGGGTTTTTAACCGAAAATATTCTTAAAATGTTGCAAACACTTATACATCTACCCGATCACCGAAGGCCACCAAGCGCGATGATCGCTTTGGGCTCGGCACGAATCCGGCTGCACGACTACTCTCGCCGCGTTCTGCACGAGGAAATAGTTTACGGTCTAATACTTGTCAAGAAGCTTGCATGAAAGTGATCTACAACTTTATAGACGTAAACGCTTTAGAAACAACACAAAAAATATAGCGTATTCAATCGCGTCGTCATTTGCGTGAATAAATTTTACCGTAAACATTCGCGGTTGAGTTCAGGATGACATGTTTGCTGGCGCGAGCTGATCCTGGCTAAGACAATCAAGCCGAAAATACGCAAATAGTCTGATTGCCCATCCTCTCGCAATCTCAAATTATTGGAGCGAGGGGCAGGAAATCTGGCTTGACAGTAAGAATATCTTGAATTACCGTATCAATATCGGAGGGCACCATGGAAGAATCCTGCAAAGCGACTATCACCTTAGGCGATTCCAAGATCACGTTTGAGGGGCCTGCTGGCTTTGTTGAGGCGCAGATTGAGAAGTTCGCAGCTACCCAGAATGCAGCCATCATTCCCAGCAATGCTAATGGTGGCAACAGCCATTCTGCTCAGACCTCGACCGAAAAGCAGTTGGTCGCCGACAAGAGACCTCGCGGACACCACGAGATCGTGACCCTGCTTGCCTATGCGCTAACCGAATCAGGGAAGAAGGAATTCACCGAGGAAGACGTCCGACGGGCCTACATTCGCGCCGACGTGCGCCCTCCGAAATCCGTCTCTCAGGCCCTACGGGATGCCAAAAGCAAGTTTGACTACATCACTACTGGCTCGAAGCGAGGAACGTACCGGCTCACTAATCACGGAGACCGCACCGTTAGGTTCGACCTACCGCGCTAATCGGGATAGGCGCGATTGTGGGCCGAGGAGCTTGTTTCAAAGGAGAGGAAATGTCAAATAAGAAGACGATCGAAATCGTCACTGAAATCGTGGAGTTGCTGACTCCTATCGATTCAGCTGAGCGCGCTCGTGTGATTCAAGCTTCCCTAATGCTGCTCGGAGAGACGCCTCCCGTCCTACCTCGTGCTGGCGGGGACGGCGGCGGTACCGCTGAGGACGAGGGAGACGGAGCGTCCATGCTTCCGGTCCGCGCTCGCACTTGGATGAAGCAAAACCTAGTATCGCTGGAGGAACTTCAACAAGTATTCCACTTGGAGAGTGGAGGTGCTGAAATGATAGCGGGTGAGATTCCGGGCAAGAACAAGAAGGACAAGACATACAGCGCGTACATCCTCACCGGCTTGTCCAAACTTCTTTCCACCGGCGCTCCAACCTTCGACGACAAGACTGCAAGGACACTATGCGAGTCTTCGGGCTGCTACGACAAGGCGAACCACTCTGTGCATATTAAGGAAAGAGGGAATGAATTCACCGGAACCAAGGAAAAGGGCTGGAGCCTTACGGCACCCGGCCTCAAGCGCGCTGCTGCTCTAGTAAAGGAAATGACGAAGAGCTGAGATGATTGATCCTAAGATTAAAAACGCTCTAGTCGCTCGGTTTCCAACGACCCTTGTTGACGAGTTGATCGAGTGCTACGTCGAGCAGAAGAAGAATTACTATTTTGGTCGGATGGCGGGTGACCCAGGCTTTTGATCTTGCCGGCATCAGCAGGAATACCTGCGCGGCATTCCCATGTTGTAGCTTTGGAGGTTATCTACATGGCCGATACGGCCCCAGCACAAGACGCCACTTCAACCACAACAACAACCGCTTCGGTTCCGGCTGGCCCCGACCCCGAAGTTGCCGCGATTGGCAGAGTTAACGAAGCACTGTTGCCGCTTGAACCCGCAGTGCGACAACGCGTATTGCATTGGGCAGCACAACGCTTTGAAGTCATTTTGCCCAAAGGAAAACCTACGCCTGCAGCTGGCGGGGATGACGACGAGGAAGAACCAAAAGAACAGGACGACGAACAAACAGAGAATGAAACGCCCAGCAGGTTTGCCGATGTGGCTTCGTTGTATGATGCCGCGGGTCCCACGACTGAATCCGACAAGGCGCTGGTCGTGGGCTACTGGTTTCAGGTAGTTCAGGGCAACGCAGATTTCGCAGCGGCCGACGTTAACAAGGAATTGAATAACCTTGGCCACGGGGTTAAAAACATCACTGTTGCTCTTAGCGCGCTGATTGATTCCAAACCGAGTCTTGTGATGCAGACGCACAAGTCGGGCAAGTCGAAACAAGCCCGCAAGAAGTACAAAGTGACAGGCGAAGGCATCAAGCGCGTGAAACAAATGCTGGCGGGGAATGATGGACAAGAATAAGTTAATCGCCGCCCTGGCGAAATCCATACCACAAAATCTGGCGACTGATTTGGTCGAAGACTTCCTACAACTGCGCCAAGACGTTGCGACGGCCACGTTGGGGAGGTCGTCTGGCGGCAAGATTATAGAGACGACCGTTCAGATTTTGGAGCAGTTGGAAAGCGGCAAGTACAGCGCAAAGCCCGACATTGACAAGTATCTTTTGCAAGTTGAATCGAAGACAGGGTTGGACGAGGGGTTGCGTGTTTGTGCAGCCCGGCTTGCACGCAGCATGTACGCAATCCGTAGTAAGCGCAACATTGTTCACAAAGGCAACATTGACTCAAATGAATACGACCAGCGGTTGACGCTGCACGGCGCTGAATGGTTTCTTGCGGAATTGTTGCGGTTAGCGCAGGGACTTACGATGCAAGAAGCTGGCGAGCTTATTGAAATGGTGCACGCCCCGGTAGGCGCACTGGTAGAGGATTTCCCGAATCGCAGGCTTGTACTGCCGGATTTGAACATTGAGGAGGAGTTGCTTGTGTTGCTACACAGCCATTACCCAGCTTATGTGCCAGTGGCCGATATTAAGTCATCACTGAACCGGCGCAACGAAGGTAGCGTCGCGAACAGCCTGCGCGATTTGTGGGGCCGCAAGCTAGCTGAAGGCAGCGCGAAGGAAGGCTACCGCCTCACGCAATTGGGCTTCAATGCGACTCTACCGATCATCCGCGAAGCAATGGCCAAGCAACCCTAAGAAGATAGTTGGAAAATACGGGAGACAGACGGGACCTTCACCAATTTTCATTCCCCGAAAAAACTGGGAAACATCTCATCTGTGCCCGGTTTCTTTGTTTTGATTTCAGGAAGTCAACTTCAAAATCCAAAGGGTGGGGGCATTCCCCCGAACGGGGGCAGGCGTCTGCTAGACTGTTGAGCAAATTCGCTAGTGAGGTGATCTATGCGTCTCCGGTATGTTTGCACTGCTTTGATTCTAGGAGGCTGTACGCTCGTGGGCTCTGCGCAAACGGGTTCAATAAGTGCGAGGGTGGCCGCCGGCACCCAAATGTCACCCGTGCAGGCGCAGAATGAGTTGCTGAACCTCTTCGAGCATGAGTTTATGGGAGTCGCGCAGGCGATGCCTGCGGACAAATACGGCTTTGCCCCTACCGCGGCAACCTTTACGGCCTCGCAGGGCGCAAAGTATGACGGGGTTCGCACGTTCGCGCAGGAAATATCGCACGTCGCAACGGCTAACTACTATTTCGCTTCGAAGATTCTTGGGGAGAAGATGCCGGTTGACCCTAAAAGCATTGAGGGTCTGAGGACGAAGGAGGAACTCCTGAAGGCCGCTGCGGATTCTTTCGCCTATGCACACAAGGCGCTCGCGACGATTACTCCCGAGAATGCCTACACCGCTATTGACGGTGTCGACGGTCTGCACACGCGGTCGGTCGTTGCATCTTTCATTTCTGCTCATGGATACGACCACTATGGGCAGATGGTCGAGTACCTACGCATGAACGGCGTTGTGCCTCCAGGCTCGAAGTGAGCCCATCATGGATCTCTGCCGATGTTTCGCTGTTCGGGCCCATCGGCAATACTGGGACAGACGGGACGCACCCATTTCTCAGGGCCTACGAATAAATCCCAGGCGCCTCGTGTCCTAACTTCTGCACGTACTCAACGTACGACCCAGGATAAACAGTGGGATTGCGGTCCGTGCCGCTCTCACCGCCCAGTTCCAGCACACGTGAGCCAAGACCGCGAAGGAACATGCGGTCATGCGATACGAAGATCATGGTGCCTTCAAAGTCCTTCAGGGCGTCCACCAACATTTCCTTAGTCGCAAGATCCAGGTGATTGGTCGGTTCGTCGAGCACCAGGAAGTTCGGCGGGTTGTGGAGCATGCGCGCTATGGCCAGCCGCGATTTTTCTCCGCCAGAGAGTGCGCGGATCTTCTTGTCCGTGTCTTCGCCGGAGAACTGGAATGCCCCTGCCAGGTTCCGCAACGACCCGAGACCGTCTTGGGGGAAATCTTGTTGCAACTGTTCGATGACGGTGAGATCGGAATTGA
>JBATZM010000114.1:0-3470 GCA_049674665.1 Terriglobales bacterium | reverse complement strand
TTACCCGCACGGTCGATGAGTACGGAGTCATTTTCCGCAATCTTTTCTCCATGGACAACCTTGAAGTTTCGAGCGTTCACGGTATCGTGATTTCATCGGTGGTGCCGCCGCTCGATTCGGTGCTGCGACAGGTGTGCGAGCGCTATTTCAACACCAAGCCTCTGTTCATCGAGCCGGGCGTGAAGACCGGCATGCAGGTGCTGTACGACAATCCCGCTGAAGTGGGCGCAGACAGGGTTGTGAACGGAGTGGCGGCATTTGAGAAATATGGCGGTCCCTGCGTGATTGTGGACTTCGGCACGGCGACGACCTTCGACTGTGTTTCGAAGAAGGGCGAGTATATAGGCGGCGTGATTTGTCCGGGGATTGGGATTTCGGCGGACGCTCTATTCCAGCGCACAGCTCGGCTGCCGCGAGTGGAGATTCGCAAGCCGGCGCGCGTAATCGGCTCGAATACAGTAGGGAGTTTGCAGTCCGGCCTTTACTACGGATACCTCGGCTTGGTCGATGGCATTCTAGAACGACTCGTAGACGAAATGGGCGAAGATACTCGAGTGATTGCGACCGGCGGTTTGGCATCGCTGATTGGCACGGCTTCACACTTCATTAAAGAAGTGGATGAATTTCTCACTCTCGAGGGCCTACGCATTATCTGGGATCGAAACCAATCCTTCCGCCGAGATGCTGCGCCGAAGGCAGTGAAATCGTCGACGCCAACGTCCGCCAAGCCGTTGGATGCCGAGGCAAAACCGTGGCCCTCGCCGAAGTCTTCTAAATCGCGTTGAACGAAATCTTGTTAAACCAAATCACTGTCAACCGTCGTGGAAAATTACTTCAATTACTTCACGGAAATCGAAGAACACTATCAGCGACGACGGGGGACCCTCTTGCAGAGCTCTACACTTGACTGGGCTCTGATTGACACATGGAAGAATGCGGGGATTCCGCTGGAGGCGGCATTGCGCGGCATCGACGCGGCCTTTGACCGGTATGATCGGCGACCCTCGAAATCGAAGAAGGTGAATAGTCTAGCCTTCTGCTACCAAGAAGTGCTTGCTGCAGCCGAAGATATGAAGGAAGCTGCCGTGGGTGCGACGAGCGACGAAAAAGCTCAGCGAGAGCCGGGATTTGAGGCAGCGCAGATCGCAACGTTTTTGCGGGAGAATGCCGGGAAACTCGAAAAGGCAAAGTTGCCGGAGCGCGCGGGATTCGCAACGGGAGCGCTGGCACAGGAACAAGCGGATTCGCTGCGCAGGATGGCGGAGGAGATCGAGAGCTCTGTGAAGCTTCCACGGCTTGAGGACTTGGAGCGTCGGCTGACCGTGCTGGAAGAAAAACTGTTCGCGGTTTTGATGGCGGCGACTCTGGACGATGACCTGGTGAAGGTTCGCGCTGAAGCCGATCGGGATCTCGCGCCCTATCGACGAAACATGACGGCGTCGCAGGTTGAACAGCTACACAAACAGTATGTGTACAAGCGTCTATTGGAGCGCTGCGGCGTTCCGCGGTTGAGTTTGTTCTACATGCACTAAGATTACGACTTGCTTCTCTCCATCGAAAAATTAATTTATGGCGGCGACGGACTGGCGCGAACTCCAGCCGCCGCGGACGGCCGCAGCATGGCGGTGTTTGTTCCATTCGTGCTGCCGGGTGAAAAAGTCGAGGCCACGATCCGTCAAGAGAAGCCCGGGTTTGCGCGAGGCTTAGTTTCGCAACTGATTGAAGCGTCGTCCGATCGCGTCGAAGCGCGCTGCCCGTACTTTCGGCAATGCGGCGGCTGCCATTACCAGCACATTCCCTATAAGCAGCAACTGGAATTCAAAGCAGAAATACTGCGCGAGACGCTGCAACGGATTGCAAAAATAGAATTGAAATCTGAGATTCACCTGCACGCTTCTCCTCCCTGGAACTACCGCAACCGCACGCGTTTGCAGGTGCAAACTGCGCCCGAGTTCGCGCTGGGGTATTTTCAGTTCGGTTCGCACAACTTTCTTCCCGTGCGCGAATGCCCCATCAGCTCGCCGCTGCTCAATCAAGTGATGGCGCGACTACTTGAACTGCGAGGCTTGAACTGCCCGTCAGCGGTTCAAGAAATTGAGCTCTTCGCAGACGCAGCGGATGAGCGATTACTGGCATGGGCATTCTGTGTGCGCGAGGCTGACCATAAGGATCTGCTGCGCTGGGCGGAAGCACTTCGGCGTGAGTTGTCAGAAATCCGTGGCGTGACATTTTTCTCTGCGCGACGACTAGAAGAAGATGAATCGCAGACCGAAACGAAATCCCTCGCGCAATCGGGCGTGAATGTAATGCGCTATCGGACGACGAGCCATGAATATCGGGTCAGTGCAGGCGCATTCTTCCAGGTGAATCGTTATCTGATCGACGAATTGGTCTCGGCCGTGACCGGCAACGCCAGCGGCGACCTCGCGCTCGATCTGTATGCCGGGGTGGGGTTGTTTTCGGTCGCGCTAGCGCAAAACTTTCATCACATTTTTGGTGTAGAGGCGTCACAGACATCGTATGCGGACTTTGTGCAGAATGTTCCTGCGAACGTGAAAGCGGTCGGCGCGAGGACCGAGGATTACCTGACCGAGAGTTACCTGAATAAGGACTACCAGAGGAGCGATCACCCAAGAAGCCGACCGGCGCGAAAAAGGCCCGACTTGGTCGTCCTGGACCCTCCCCGCGCCGGCGCTGGCAAAGCGGTGATCCGCTCTCTGGTAGAGCTCGGAGCGCCCCGTGTCCGATATGTTTCGTGCGATCCGGCAACGCTGGCCAGGGATCTTGGCCCGCTCCTGGCGGCCGGCTATCGCATTGAGGAAGCACACTTATTCGATCTCTTCCCCGAGACGTTTCATATCGAATCGGTGATGCTGCTGGCGCGCTGACCGTTTTCACGTCGCCCAGTTCCTCCTGGAAGACGGGTGGGTTGCCGAGGGCCCTGGCAAAAGCAACACACGCCAGGGCCCCACTCGTTACCCACCTTCAGGATTTGGAGCGGTTTCACAGAAAGTGTGGCCGGTTTGCCCGGAAGAGGTTGCGCTAAATGAGAAAAGCCGAACCACTGCGGTCTTATCGAGAGGATTTAATGAGAAAAGCAATACTAATTTTGGCAATGATTTGCGGATTCATCTCCCGTACTCCGGCACAGAAGCTTGATGTAAAGATTATCAATCGAGAGAATAGCGAGCAGAGTTATGCATACGCCACATTTTATTCAAATACGGCTGCGGGAGCTACATTTCAGGTTTCAGGGGCAACCCTTACATTACAACTGCCCGACAGCCGAGTTGCCGTAGTCAACTGCAGCTTTAAATTTGCGGAGCATTTCGCCGGGCCTATCGGAAATCGGCGGAGTTGTCATGTACCTCTGGTAGGTGATATTCGCGCTGAATTTCACGGTGATTCAGCTAAGCTGATTTGGGTTGTCAGCTTAGATGGCAAGAAGACACAGGCAGAAACATACAAGA
>JBATZM010000113.1:0-23425 GCA_049674665.1 Terriglobales bacterium | reverse complement strand
CTGCAGGAAGCGCTTCAGGCGCGAGGCGGACAGCAGCCCGTTTACGCGCTGGTGAAGGAGGAAGGCCCTGAGCACAAGAAAACCTTTACTGTCGAAGTGAGATTGCCGGCACCTGACACCGGCCAATTCATAGGACGCGCGCAAGGCCCAACCAAGAAGCGCGCCGAACAAGAAGCAGCGCGGCAAGTTCTGGAACATCTAGCCACTTTGCCCAGTTCGAGGCCTACGAACAGCGGGAAGAATGGTGGAGCGGGGCAGTCCAATAAGTAATTGTGAAGGGAAAAAAAGCTCGGCTTTCGTTCTTAGTGATAAGAATAAATGAGGTAGATTCCGCAAGTTGATCCCTCGTGAATATTCTCGCCTTAAGTTACCCTTAATCTTATGTCCTGGAGCGAGAAGATTTCCACCGAGGATTGGCCCTCGACCTTACAGTCGGTCGCAGGAACCGTGGTAATCGCCGTTTTTGTGGTCACCTTCCTGGTGCAGGCGTTCACCATACCTTCAGGATCTATGGAGCAAACGCTGTTGATCGGCGACTACCTGCTGGTGGATAAATTCTGCTACGGCGGCGGTGGTTGGAATCATCTATTACCCTATCGCAAGGTCCGGCGTGGTGACGTTATCGTCTTTCATTATCCCCTGAATCCCGCGCAGGACTTCGTAAAGCGAGTAGTCGCTTTGCCCGGGGACCGGCTCCGGCTCATCAACAAGCGCGTCTATGTGAATGGTGTCCCTCAGCGGGAGCCGTACGTGCAGTACATCAGCGCAATCCGCAATTACTATCGCGACGATTTTCCGCAGACAGATTCTCCCGACTATGGGGTCGATGCAAAATGGTGGAAAGAAATGCCGAAACTGGTCGAAGACCGCCAGTTGATTATCCCCGAAGGCCAGTATTTTGTTCTCGGTGACAATCGTGATGACAGCCAGGATAGCCGCTATTGGGGTTTCGTGCCGCGAGAAAACATCATCGGAGAGCCACTCTTGATTTACTGGTCGTCCGGCAATCTGAATAGCGACCTTCCCGGATCGCCAACCGTGGGTGATAGACTTTATCACCTTGCCTACGCGGTAACTCATTTATTCCAGATAACGCGTTGGGAACGTACTTTCAGGCGGGTACACTGAGACTATAGCCTATACAAGGAAACCTCGAAAACCGATGCCAAAAGTACCGAAAAAAGAAAACAAAGAAGTCATTGTCAACGCTGACGCGAAGCCGCGCGAAACGACGGTCGAATTCCTGGCCTCGCTGGCAGGAGTGTTAGTCACCGGATTGTTCATCATCACGTTTGTTCTGCAGGCGTTTGAAATTCCCTCCGCCTCCATGGAAGACACTTTGCTCATCGGCGATCATGTATTTGTGAACCGCGAACAGTTCGCGGCTCCGACGCATTGGATGGGGCCATTGATGCCGTATCGCGATGTCCGCCGCGACGAAATTGCGGTGTTCTTGTCGCCCGAGCAACCTGGTCTATTCCTGGTGAAACGGATCATCGGTGTCCCCGGCGACCGCATTCACTTGCGCGACGATGTCGTCTATCGCAACGGCGAGAAACTGGTCGAGCCTTTCATCCGCCACAAAAGAGATGAGCACAATGTCTACACGGATAATTTTCCCGCTGTGCTGCCATCGGAAGAATACGGCGTAAGGAACGAGAAATGGGCACAGGAACTGCCCAAGCATATCCAGGGAGATGACATCGTCGTGCCGCCGGACAGTTACTTCGCTATGGGCGACAACCGCGACTTGAGCTATGACAGCCGTTTCTGGGGCTTTGTTCCGCGGAAAAACATGATTGGCCGTCCCATGTTCATTTACTGGTCATTTCAGACCCCAGAAGACCAGTATGAGATGAACAGTATAGGGGACCGACTGGGATTCATGGCGCACATCATCCTCCACTTCTTTGACCAAACCCGTTGGTCACGTACTTTCAAGCCGGTGCGTTGAGAAGAGATTTTCTAAACCAATGCCAACCGCTCCCAAAAAAGAAGAAGTGATGGTTGACGAAAAGCCACATGAAACGCCGATGGAATTCCTCGCTTCGCTGGCGGGACTGTTGGTCATCGTCCTGTTCATCATGACTTTCGTTCTGCAAAATTTTGAGATTCCCTCCGGCTCGATGGAAGATACACTGCTCATCGGCGACCACGTATTCGTAAACAAGGAGCAGTTCGCGCCACCGACGCATTGGGTGGGGCCACTGATGCCTTATCGCAACATCCGCCGCGGCGACATCGTGGTGTTTCTGTCGCCGGAAGAGCCGGGGCTGTTCGTGGTGAAACGGGTTATTGGTATCCCGGGCGACCGCATCCACTTGCGCGATGGCTTCGTCTATCGCAACGGCGAGAAACTAGTTGAGCCATACGCCCAGCACATACTGGCAAATTATGATCCTTACCGAGACAACTTCCCTGCCGTGCCTCCGTCTGAGATGTATGGGGTAACGAGCGAGGACTGGCTACTCACGCTGCCCTCACATATACAAGGCGAAGACGTCGTCGTGCCTCCGAACAGTTATTTTGGGATGGGCGACAATCGTGATAACAGCAAAGACAGCCGTTACTGGGGATTCATTCCAAAGGATAACGTAATTGGACGGCCACTGTTCATCTACTGGTCATTTATCACTCCGCCCGACCAATATCTAAGGCGCGGCATGAGCGACCGGCTGGGGTTTATGGCCCACACCGTCATTCATTTCTTCGATCAGACGCGATGGTCGCGAACGTTCAGGATTGTGCAGTGAAGTTTCTACGATTCAACTTCTTGCGATCCAGGCGCGGGCTGGCTGCGATCGCGGCTCTCCTGCTCATCCTGTTTCTGTTCCGTCCCGGTGCATATCGGCTGCGAACTCGGATTGCCACTTCCATCGGAAACGCGCTAGGCCGTAGGGTGGTACTCGACAACGTTCATTTGCGTATTCTGCCACAACCGGGGTTTGATCTTGAAGGTCTAGTTATCTACGACGATCCTGCTTTCAGCGCGGAGCCGATGATCCGCGCGCAGCAAGTTTCCGCCGCGATCCGGCTGCAGTCTCTGCTCCGTGGGCGACTCGAGATCTCCACTCTGAGCGCAACCGAGCCCAGCATCAATTTGGTACGCAACAATGAAGGACGCTGGAACCTCGCGAGCCTGATCGAGCGCAACGCACAAATTCCTGCTGCCCCAACCGCGAAACCCGCCTTCGAACGCCGCCCGGCATTTCCTTATCTCGAAGCTAGCAACGCCCGCGTCAATTTCAAGATTGGACAGACCAAGAAGTCCTACGCTCTGATGGATGCCGACGTGGCACTTTGGCAGGATTCGGAAAATTCCTGGGGCGCTCGCATAAAAGCCGAGCCTGTACGCACGGATTTCAATCTCACCGATACCGGACTGCTCCAGATCAACGCCACCTGGCAGCGCGCGCCGAACTTGTGGACAACCCCGTTACAGATCGCAGTGCAATGGCAGAAGGGGCAATTCGGACAGATCACCAAGTTGCTGACCGGAAATGATTGGGGATGGCGTGGCGGTGTGAATTTTACGGCAAAGCTATCGGGCACTCCCGAAGCGCTGCGGATCGAGAGCGCGACGGCAATCGACGGCTTCCATCGCTACGACATTGTTGGCAGTGAGAACATGCGCCTCGCAACCGGTTGTGCGGGACAATACAACGCAGTAACCAACACATTTGGCGGCCTGCTCTGCGAATCGCCAATCGGCGATGGGACGCTCCGCCTGCACGGCAATTTTGTGGCCGCGCAGCTTCCCACCTACGATCTGACCCTGGAGGCCGAGAAGGTGCCACTGACTTCGGTAGTTCGTTTGCTGCGGCACGCGAAGAAGCAGATCCCCGGCGACCTCGCTGCAAGTGGATTGTTGAATGCTGAGTTCCATGTAACGCGCATCGTGCCGACAGTTCCACCCGAAGTTTCGCTGGACACGCGGCGCGGCTTATCGGATCACTTATCGGAGATCTGGACCGGGAAGGGGTCGGCGACTAATGTACGACTCTCGTCGAATGTGGGGGACTCTGTAAAAAACGAAGTTGCCTTCGGCACAATTCCCCTGATTCTCGTGAGCGCCGATTCGCATGGACCACTGCAGGGGAGCAGTCCCGGTCACTCACGAGGAAAGGAACAAGAACAAAACCAGGAACCGGCTGAACCTCATCTGCGGATTGGATCGACCACGTTGGAGGTAGGCTCGTCCATGGCCGCAAATGCCGGCGGATGGATTTCTACTGCCGGCTATCGTTTTTTCCTGCGCGGCGACGTGGATCTGAAAGACCTGTTTCGTCTGGAGAACATTCTGGGCTTGCCAGTAGCGCGTCCGACAGCCGAAGGTTCGGCCCAATTGGATGTCAGTGTTTCCGGGCCTTGGCGAGGATTTGCACCTGCCATTACCGCTGGCACCGCTCAACTGCGAAACCTACGCGCCGAAATACACGGACTCAACGCACCGATAGAAATTGCCTCAGCAACCATGTCTCTCACTCCGGACACACTAAAGATAGAGAAAATATCCGCCCGTATTAGAGACGCTCGTTGGAGTGGCGCGGTTGCAGCACCACGTCACTGCGCGTCGGCAAGCGTTCCCTTTGGCTTCGCACCAAACATAGTTTCGACGATAGTTCCAGGCACCGTTCCGCCATGTGTGTTTCAGTTCGATCTCACGACCGATCAACTCTCGACCGACGATCTCTCCGAATGGTTCACTCCGCATCCCGCTAAACGACCTTGGTACCGCATCCTGAATCCCGCCGAACCGTCTGGCAATTCTGCACTCCTGGCGGTTCAGGCGCATGGCAGCTTGCGTGTTGGCCGCTTCCGATTGAAGAAGGTAATCGCGACTCAGATTACGACGCAAATGGATGTCGATCGAGGCAAGGTCACACTCACTGGTCTACGAACTCAACTGCTCCAAGGTTCATGTTGGGGAGATTGGACGATTGACGCATCGAATCATGATGCATCCAATCATGGCGAATCCAATCAACCCGTGCAGTATCGCGGCACCGGAACGGTACATGACATTTCTCTGCAGCAGGTGGGCACCGTGATGAACGATGCTTGGATTAACGGAACAGCTGAGGGAAATTTCGATATCAATGGATCCGGAAACAGCCTTCGCGACTTATTGACGCACTCCGACGGTAAGTTACAGTTCGTGATGCGCAATGGTAGCCTGACGCATATTGAAATTCCAGGCTCGCTCGTGCCATTGCCAATGCACCGTTTCGCGGGAGAACTGCACCTGAAACAGGGTACTTGGCAACTCTCTGACGGCAACCTGGAATCGCGCGACGGAATTTATCGGGTAAGCGGAACTGCTTCGCGAGACAGCGGTTTCGACTTCGTGTTGACGCGTGGTGACGAGCAATCATGGATGGTCACGGGGACGCTCGCCAAGCCGCACATCGAGCCGGTTAGTCGAACCGAAGCCAAGCGCATGGAAGCAGACGCGAAAAGCGTCAAACCGTAAAGACGGTTTCGGCGGTTAGTTCCCGGCTTGAGTTCAACTACAAACCTAGATTGTCTTGACTCCGCCCACGAGCCAAGGTCGATCACGCAACCGCGTAGCGTGTCGGAGATTCCTTCGTCCGCAAAATGCAGATTGCTTCTTTCAGGGAAGAAATCTCAAAGACCGAGGTGAGATGCGTTGCCTCGAGAATCCTACGGAAGAAAACCGGCGGGTTCACCAGTTTCAACTTCGCAGACCTCTGCATCGCCCAACGGCGCACGAGCAGCAGAGTTCCCAATCCACCTGCATCCAGATGATCAACCTCTGAAAGATCCAACACCAGCACGCGGAGACGTCCGAGTTGTTCGATCCGGCGCCGAAACTCGTCGAGGGCTGCTCCGCGCACCATGCGTCCCGAGCAGTTTACGACCGCTACGTCCTGCAAGCATTCGACTTGAAATTTCAGTTCCATATTCCTATTCATACGAACCTTCTTTGGAAAAAGTTCCGTGATCGGTGTCATTGAATTGGACGTGGTGGAAGGGTAAAGGTAACCAGAGTAAAAGCACGCGCAAAGTATCCGATTTTTTAATTAGATGAATCTCTTTTTCCGCAGGATCATCAATGATTCCATCACCTTCGCCCCGAGAATTGAATAAGTTACAAACCCTTAACATTTCACAGGAGAGAATAATGTCAACGACACCGACGACTGCTGATGCTGAACTAATCATGAAACTCTACGACCTCCGCCGCGAAGCTGAACTCCGAAAAGCGCGCAACTGGTGGCTCGGCTTTTGGCCGGAATCTGTAGACGACATAATGAAGATCGCAACCGCGATGGGAAGTCAGGAGAACCAGTTGGCTTCGCCAAGTTGGCGGATATTGGGAGATGGCTGCTTCGTTTGTGTTGCATGGCACATTGAATCGAGACTTATTCCTGGAGCCCAGTTTTTCTGGCGAGATGTTTGTCATTTACGGAAAGATTGAGCCATTCCTGAAAGAGCTGCGAGAAAAAATGCAAAGTCCAACCATCTTCGGCAACGTGGAAAAGGTGATTGCGACCTCGGAGGGAGCGCCAGAGCGTTTGAAACAGACGCAGCAACGTCTGGCGATGATGCGTAAGGCGGCGCAACCAGCCAAGGTGGCGTAATCGTTCTGGAGAACGACCGCATCCGCGGAGACAGAAATCCTTCAACCAGTTGTCATCTTGGGCGAAGCGACTAACCTGTGCATTGGTCAGAGTCAAATCCATAGGTCCTTCGCTTCGCTCAGGATGACAATCCAACTCTAATTCGCAAACTCATAGCCCTGCCTCAATCCTCGAGCGAGGGTCTAGAAGATCGCGTAGTGCGTCGCCGATAAAATTGAAGGCGAGGACTGCGAGCATCACCGTTATTGCCGGAAACAATACAAGATGCGGAGCGTCGAAAAGATGCGAGCGGGCGTCGTTCAACATCGATCCCCAACTTGCGGTTGGCGGCGGAACACCTAATCCCAAGAAGCTCATCGTCGCTTCGGCTAGAACTGCTCCTGCCATGCCGATGGCTGCCTGCACAATCACGGGCTGAATAATGTTGGGCAGAATGTGTTTCGTAATGATATGGAGATCTCCGGCGCCGAGCGCTCGTGCCGCTTCAACAAATTCACGTTCGCGCACGGCCAGAACTTGCGCGCGCACCAGGCGAGCGTAGCCGACCCATCCTCCGATGGAGAGGGCGAGTATGAGATTGAAAATTCCTGGACCGCGGAAGGCCACGAAGGCGATTGCGATGAGAATGCCGGGGAAGGAAAGAAATGCGTTCATCAGCACGACGTTGACGAAGCGATCGATGCCTCCACCATAGTATCCGGCAAGGCTGCCGATGATGAGGCCAAGAAGGAGCGAACACACAACCACGCTGCTGCCGACGAAGAGAGAAATTCGCGCTCCCCAAATCAGGCGGGAGAGGATGTCACGTCCAAGCTCATCGGTACCGCACCAATGCTGCGCTGAAGGCGTCCGCAAACGATTCGGGAGATCGATATGTGCGGGATCTTGCGGGGCGATCCAGGGCGCGAAGATGGCGGCAAAGACGAAGATGGAGACGAGCACGACTCCGACGGCGGCCAGAGGATTGTGGCGAGCTACGCGCGGGAGCGAGATGGCCAGGGTGGACATGTGCGACTTCGTTTCACTTATAACTTGGTTTCACTTATATAGAAATGGCAGGCCAAGAACAATGTCATTGGGGAGCAACGTTCGCCTCGGGGGTGCGGCCTGCGCGGGTCCCTGGCGCTGTCTTTCGCATTCGCAGATCTGTCGTGGACAGCGTTAACGTGGGATGCTCCCGGTTTGTACCCCCCCACCCCCTTATTCCCGCTAAAATATTCTAATTAAAGGGGTTAACTCCAACATTTTCAAAACAAAGGACTTAGCTCGCCTGCTCCAATTTAGGCTGCCGAATCTATGGTTCAGCGGCTTTTTTCATTCTGCCGGATCGTAGGCTGGGGGTCTGTGATGCTCGTCACGGGTGTTTGTGATGAAAAAGGGTTGGATGAGATGGCAGGAGTTGCCTAACTCCCAGCGTGGTATTCTTTTCGAAAGGTGAGCGATGAGCAACGCCAAACAGGATGTTGAGTCGCTGTTGAACAGGCTGCCCGACAATGTCTCGGTTGAAGACATTCAGTATCACCTCTACGTTCTCGACAAGGTGCGTCGTGGGTTGGAGGATGCCCGCGTCAACGGCACTCTCACGCAAGAAGAAGTCGAGAACCGCTTCAGCAAATGGCTCACCGAATAGGCTGGTCGAGACATGCCGCTCAAGATCTCGATTCCATCACAGACTACATTGCTGCCGATTCCCCAACCTACGCTGGCATTGTTCTCAAGAGCATTGTGAATCAGACAAGGATTCTGGAGCGATTCCCGCAGGCAGGCTGCAAAGTTCCTGAATTTGACGATGAGAGCATACGCGAACTTGTCGTCTACAGTTATCGGATTATCTACCGCTTACAAGAGAACGAAGCGTTGATCGTTGCAGTGATCCACGGCAAGCGGGTTTTGCAGTAGCCGGTCGAGGTGGTGAATGAGCAAGAAGAATATGGGATCGAGCATCGACGACTTCCTGAAGAAGGAAAACATCTTTGAGGAGACACAGGCGCAAGCGATCAAAGAGGTCATGGCTTGGCAACTGGCTAAGGCCATGAAGAAGAAGATTTCCAAGGCGCGCATGGCGGTATTGTTGAAGACGAGCCGGTCTCAGGTCGATCGAATTCTTGATCCGAAACACGACATTACACTATCGAGTTTGCAGCGGGCCGCGGCGTTGGTTGGGCAGCGGGTGGTGGTTGAGTTGGTCTGATGGTCTGCGCACCGCACAAGATAAGAGTTGAGGTGCAAATACATGATTGGCGAATTTCCTATAGTGACTTTCGATACCAGTGCTCACAATCGGCTCGTCGATGACGGTGCACTCTCCGAGCCTATCCTGGCTAGGATAGAGTCAGGTCTGTGGTTTCGTTTCGCAGGGTTAAGCGTTGAGGAGTTGTTTGCCACACCCACACCGGACGACCGTGACGCGCTTTTCACTAGCTGCCGACGCCTTCAACGCGGCCCTAGCGAATGCCTTCTTCCTCCGAACAAGTTGTTAGAGCAGTTGATCTTGAATCACATCAATGACCCTAAGAATTTCAATTGGAAGTTTGTGAACGTCAGATGGCCGCGTTGCGAGGCCGCCATCCGTGACGCGCAGTTCTTTGCGGATGAGCGAGTGTCGCAGGGTCAGCGAGAGTTTCAAAGGGAGCGAAAGAAGATAGGCAAGGATGATCTCGTTGCACTGCGCCCAAAGATACAGGCCATCTTCGAGGCCCACGGCGAGGCGCCGCCCGTCACTTTTCAACCTGCGATCTCGCGGTTAGAGAACAGCAACGACGGCAGGGCGGTATCGTACGCTGCGACACGGTTTTACGATCATGTCGCGAAGGTCAACACCGACGAAGTGACTGTCAAGGAATTCATGAGCGTCTGTCCTCCATTACGTGCCCTGGTCTACGCGATTTTTGTGCCGTGGTACAACACTGCGGTGCGAGATTATCATGCGGGGCAAAAGTTAGATGCAGGTAATAACGATCTGTTCATGAGCGTGTATTTACCTTACTGCGATAGATTCGTTACAAACGATGCCGGACAGGAAAAAGCGCTACGCGAGGTGGCGGCGGTTGCAAATCTGGATACGGAAGTTCTGTCGTACGACGACTTCTGTGCCAGCTTCCTAGTCGCTTTTTGATAACGTCGAACGACTTTCCAGCCTATCGTATTATTGAGACTGAGAGGGCACCACGCTACCGCAGGGCTGAAGCGCTGCGCCACCCAAAATCACGCACAACAACAACCCCGCGTCGGACACTTCTGTGGAATCCCACCCTTGCGCACAGAACGCGCAAGGATGGGGCACCCGGCTTCCTTTCCTGGTTCAAAAAATCAAAATCAAAATCAAATTCAAAGTCAAAGTCAAAGGCAGCGGACAGGAATGTCCGCCCCACACGAACTGGATTACTGTCTGATTCTTGGGTTTACGGCTGAGTAGAGTAAGTCGGTTAGAAAGTTCACCGCGACATACGTCAGTCCAATCGCCAGAATGCAGCCTTGCACCAGGTAGTAGTCACGGTTGGCTATGGCTTGGATGGTTAGGCGTCCTATACCGGGCCAGCTGAAGATGGTTTCGGTCACTATGGTACCGGCTAGCAGGGCTCCGAATTGTAGTCCTAAGACGGTTAGGATCGGGATCATGGCGTTGCGCAGGGCGTGGCGATAGACTACGGTGCGCTCGGGCAGGCCTTTGGCGCGGGCGGTGCGAATGTAGTCCTGGCCTAACTCTTCTAACATCGAGGTGCGCACCATGCGGGTCAGGATTGCGGCTAAGGCTCCGCCCATGGTGATGGCTGGAAGCACTAAGTGGGCTATGGTGCCGGAGCCGGAGACGGGGAGCCATCCTAGTTTGATGGAGAAGATCAGGATCAGCACGGGGCCTAGCGCGAAATTTGGAAACGACAGGCCGAAGAGGCTGACTACGCTTAGGGTGCGGTCATCCCATTGATTGCGTCTTTGCGCGGAACGCACGCCTGCTGGGATCGCCAGCACGATCGCCACGAACAACGACGCCAGAGTTAGTTGTAAGGTGAAGGGATAGCGCTGGGCGATCAACTTAGTAACTCCCTGGTTGAAGCGCAGCGACTTGCCTAGATCTCCGTGGAGAACGCCTCGCCAGTAATTCAGGTACTGCTGGCCTAGCGGCACGTCTAGTCCATAGGCGTGACGTACTGCTTGGATGTCGCCAGCGGGCGCGCCTTCTCCTAGCATTTGTTGGACGGGATCTCCGGGGACGAAGTGGATTAGCATGAAGACGGTGGAGACTACCAGCCAGATTACTGGCAGGGTGTAGAGAACTCGGGAGATGATGTAGCGCGGCATAGTAAGTAAAACACGGGAATTAAGACGTTATCACGCTGAATTGCGTCGCCACACAGAATCACGTGCACTGCACAAACTTACGCTACAGACTTCAGCTACACACTTCCGTGGAATCCCACTCTTGCGCAACAAACGCGCAAGAATGGGGCCCCCGGCTGTTGGGATCGTATCATCCCGTCGTCGTATCATCACTTAATGAATCGCTTCGGAGAATGCACATGAGCGCCACTCCCGTCGAGTATCAGCCTAAGGATTCGATACGGGAGTACTTTTTAGGGGTGTGGAAGCTGGTTTCAACAGAAGACAAGTATTCCGACGGCCACACGACGCCCTTTCCCGACTTGGGGCGGGACGCCGTGGGTTTCCTCATGTACACTCCCTCGGGCCACATGTGCGCGCAGTTGATGAAGCCCGGACGTCTTCGTTGGTCTGATGGGAGCAGGCCGACTGCGACGGAAGCTGCTTCCGCCCTCGATGGATTCGTTTCCTACTGCGGAACGTTCGAGATACGCGAAGACGCGCGCATCATGATTCATCACCCAGAAACCGCGGCGTCCCCTAACTATCCGGGAACAACTCAGGAGCGGCCATACCAACTGGTGAACGAGGACCGCTTTTTCTTCCGTGGCGCGAGCATAGAAAAGCGAAAGGACGGAACAGAAGTTCCCGTAATTTGGACAATTACTTGGGAACGGTTGAAGTAGTCAAGTCACCGGCTTGTTGGGTTGGGGCTGGTTGGGCTGGGGCTGCGGGTAAGGGCTCGATTCTGACCGCCGCGATGCGATGGCCGTCCATTTTTTCTACTACGAAACGACGGCCTTCATAGTCGAATGCTTCGCCGCCTGTTGGCATTTTCTGCAAGCGTGAAAGTATGAAACCGGCTAGCGTCTCAAAGCCTTCGTCCTGCGGGAGCTTGACCTCGTATTGGGCTTCGAGATCGCGGATATTGATAGCTCCGTCGAGCAGGAGTGGCGCGTTGGCGTCGGTCACTGCGGGCTCGGTGGAAGCTACGTCAAATTCGTCTTCGAGTTCGCCTACCAATTGTTCCAACACATCTTCCACGCTGATTACTCCTGCGGTAGAGCCGAATTCGTCGACCACCACCGCCAGGTGACGCTTGCGCTGCTGGAATTCACTTAGTAGGTCGAGCAGGGATTTGGTCTCGGGCACTACCAGGATATCGTGCATGATCTGGCCAATTTTCATTTGGGCGATGCGCTCGGCGGACGGCGGAGCGACAAGACCGAAGCGGAGACGAAGGCGCGTCCAACGCATCAGGTCTTTGGCGTAAAGGACGCCGACAATATGTTCGGGGCCGCGCTGCGGATCATACACTGGGACGCGAGAATGCTGTTCGTCGACTACGCGGGATAGAGCATCGTCCAGATTCAAGTCGGAAGGCAAGGAAAAAATTCTGGTGCGTGGCACCATTACTTGGCGCGCGGTAATGTTATCGAGTTCGAGCGCATTCAACAGCATTTCTTCCTGCGCGGGAGAGAGCTGGCCGGAGGTGTGGGCTGCGGTGACGATCAGTTTGAGTTCGTCAGGAGAGTGGACGGAGCCGTGGCGGACTTCGCGCGTCCCGAAGGCACGGAGGACAAAGCCGGCCACGCGGCTCATGCCGATGGTTAGCGGGCCAGTGATGGTGAGGAAAACGTCCATGGGCGCGGCTACTGCGAGGGCGACGCGCTCGGCGCGCTGCAAGGCCAGCGACTTCGGGACAAGTTCTCCTAGAATTACGTGCAGGCTGGTGATGCTGACGAACGCTACAGTTACGGCGATGGCATGAGCATAGATGGCCGCGTGGGGCACGCTTCCGATCCAGCTCTCGAAGAGTCGCGCCAGAGCCGGCTCGCCTAGCCAGCCTAGAGTCAGACTGGTAACGGTGATTCCCAGTTGCACGCCGTTGACAACGCGGCTGAGTTGCTGATGAAGTTTGAGGACGGTGCGAGCGCCGGCGCGGCGGGCTTCGATCAATTGCTGGATGCGCGTCTCGCGCACGCTGACGAGCGCGAATTCGGCCGCGGCGAAGAAAGCATTGGCCGCCACCAGGAGCAGGATGACGAACACCCGCAGCAGCACGTATGCAATCATGGAACTCTAATTCTAACATTCCAAAGGGATAATGACCCACTTTTGCGCGTGTTGACGGTACAATCATAGTAGATTCCTGGCGCAGTCCCTATTAAGAAGCACAATGATTTCGAGAAGTTACGGCACCGCTAGCAAGCGGATACTCGGCTCCGAAAGCCTAGTTTCCCGCAGCCTGCTGGCTTGATATCTCATTCCTGTCGCTTTCTTTTTCGCTGCCTGGCGGTCTAAGTAGGCATAGCGGCGGCGGAACAAGCGGAACAAGCTGCTGAAGAATTAGAGATTAGTGAGTGCCGTTTCGCGGACATCGTAGAAATTTTCGAGGAACTATTCCGTAGTTCTTGTCGTAACAACAGGTGCATGGCAGTTCTGAGATTTGAATCGAAGCAGGAGGCAGTCGTGGAAGGTAATGGCAGCGGCAAAAAGAAGCGGCGTAAGCGAATCATCATCTGGACGTCAATAGCGGTAGTCGTTCTAGCTCTGGTCGTTACCGGCGTGGTGATTGCTTCCACCGGCAACAACAAGATCGACCCTTCGAAGCTCGCCAAGGTTGAAAAGGGAGACCTGGCAAAAAGCGTGGTGGCCACCGGCAAGATCACGCCGATCACAGAGGTCGAGGTTAAATCCAAGGCCAGCGGCATCGTGAAGAAGCTCTACGTCGATTATGGCGATCGAGTCAAGAAAGGGCAGTTGCTCGCCGAACTCGATCGGGATGAGATTCAGGCGCGGGTCGATCAGGCGCGGGCGCAACTGGAGGCTTCCGAGGCCAGCCTGAGCGGCTCGCGCGCGGACCTGGTGCGCGCCAGAGTCGACGCAGAGGGTCCCGATGTGCCGTTGCTGAAGCGGGCGTATGAGCGCGCCGACGGCATGGCGAAGGACGGTGTGGTTTCCGCTTCCGCGCTGGATGACGCGGAGAAGAATTACAAGATGGCGCTCAATAAGCAAAATGTCGCCAAGGCGCAGTTGCTGGTTTTGCAGGCAAAGATTGGTCAGGCTGAAGGACAGCTGTCGCAGGACCGCGCCAATCTTAAGCAACTGGAAGAGCAACTGGGTTACACCACGATTGAATCTCCGCTGGATGGAATTGTCTTATCGCGCGACGTGGAAATTGGCGATGCGGTGAGTTCGATTCTGGTGCTGGGTTCGACGGCCACGCTGGTGATGACGCTCGGCGATACCAGTGAAGTTTATGTCAAAGGCAAGGTGGACGAGAGCGATATCGGCAAGGTTTATTTGGGCCAGCCGGCGCGGATCAAGGTCGAGTCGTTCAAGGACAAAACTTTCACTGGTAAGGTAACGAAGATTTCTCCCATGGGTGTTGAAAAAGATAACGTCACCACTTTTGAAGTGCGGGTTTCGATCAACAATCCCGGTGGCGAGCTGAAAGCCATGATGACGGCCAACGCCGAAATCATTCTTGAAGAGCACAAGGGCGTGCTGCAGATTCCTGAAGGCTCGATCATTTACGACAAGGACAAGAAGGCATCGGTCGATGTGCCGGATCCCAAGGCCAAGGACGGCATGCGGAAAGTCGCCGTTAACATTGGAATCTCTAATGGCGCCAAGACTGAGTTGCTGTCGGGACTGAAGGAAGGCGACCAGGTGGTATTGCAGTAACCGCACTAGGTCTCAGGTGTTTGGAAAAGCATGATACTTGGGCTGCAATTGTTGGCCAGTGGACTTGGTATTTTCATGGCACAAGCGAGGTGCATGAGGTCCTTCGCTTCGCTCAGGATGACAAACTAGATTTACGGAGCTAAACCGATATGACTTATATGACTTACGCTTCTTTGATTCGCAAGCAAGCAGTCCGTACGACGATCTTTATTTTGGTCAGCGCTTTCGCCATTACAGGGGTTGGCTTTGCTTCGGTTATCGGAACTTTTGATCGCTCGTTCCAGGTCAGCGGGCCGGTCGACATGGAAGTGCTGACTCGCTCGGGCGATATCACGGTCCATAACGGAGCTCCGGGCACAGTCACGATTCATGCCAAGATTCAATCCGGCAATTCCTGGTTCGGCGGCGACCACAAAGCCGATGTCCAGGAGTTGCAGAGCAATCCGCCGATTCGCCAGAACGGCAATAGCATCCGCATCGACTATGTGAATATCAACAACATTTCGATCGACTACGAAATCACCGTTCCCGAGGACACCACACTTCGCGCTCACACCGGCAGCGGCGACCAGACTATCGAAGGCCTTAAAGGCAACGTCGAGCTGGAAAGCGGCTCAGGCGACTTGAAACTGGCGCGGCTTACCGGCGATATGCACTTTCAGACGGGCTCGGGCAATGTTCGCGGGCGCGAGCTTTCTGGTCCGGCTCGAGTCAAAGCGGGTAGTGGCGATATCGAAATCGAGGAAATGGGCGCGGGCGACGTGGACATCCGCACGGGATCCGGCAACATTACCGTCAATGGCATCAACGGCGGATTTCACGCCGAGGCGGGCAGCGGAGACATTCACGGTAAAGGCTCGCCCAAGAATATGTGGACCGTCCGGACTGGATCGGGCAACGTCACTTTGAATGTACCGTCTGACTCTGCATTTGACGTCGATATCTCTTCGAGTTCCGGGAGTGTTACGGTGGGGCATCCCGTGACCACCACCATCCAGGGCCGCGTACCGGAGTCGAGAAAGAGTGTGGTTGGCAAAGTACTCGGCGGTGGTCCAGTGGTTTCGGTTCATACCGGGTCTGGAGACATTCAAGTAGATTAAGGCTGAGCGCGATCTTGAAGACTAGTCACAGGCCAGGTCGAAGAATCACTAAGCGGAATTCAGGTGTGCTCCCCGCTACTCCCTGCGAGGTACGGGAGCAACTCCTACAGGCCTACCAACAGGAAGAGCCCAGCCTGAAACGTGATCACCTTTCCAGTGCTCTATTTGCCCACGAGAAAAAACATGGTTGTGGGAAAAAACTCCTTCAGAAATCGAACTGACCCGCTCCCGAATAACGCACGTGCCTTGACGCGCCCGCGTACAACGTCCGATACTTCGTTGAGTTACTGAAAACTTTCGAGCTCAATGAGGCAATCGATTGGCACGCATTCCGACTATTACCCTCACCACTGATTTCGGACTCAACGATCATTTTGTCGGCGCCATGAAGGGCGTCATCCTGGGGATTGCTCCCGACGCGCAGATTGTCGACATCAGCCATGCGGTGCAGCCGTTCGATATTCTGGACGGCGCACTGACCATCTCGCAGGCCTACTCCTACTTCCCTTCCGGAACCGTGCATATGGTCATCGTCGATCCCGGTGTGGGCACAGCGCGGCGACCTATCATTCTGACCGCCGATCGACATCTGTTTGTGGCTCCCGACAATGGCGTGCTTTCTCTGGTTTATGCCCGCGAAGAGCGGATCTCCGTCCGGCACGTCACCGCCGAACATTATTTTCTGAAGGAACGCAGTAACACTTTTCACGCGCGTGATATTTTTTCGCCGGTCGCGGCTCAGCTCTCGAAGGGAGTCGAGAGCGATCGCTTCGGCGAGGAGATCACGGATTTCGTCCGCTTCGGTGCGCCTCGCCCCAAGCCGGTGGACGAGCGAACCTTGCGAGGAGTGGTGCTCAAGGTCGATCGCTTCGGCAATCTCATCACTAACATCACTCCACAGGATGCGCCGCAACTTTTCGCGGCAACACCACCCGCGTTCAAGATCGCGATTGGAACGAAGGCGCCGGCAACGCGCATTTGCACCAGTTACGCTGAAGGCGCTCCCGGTGAAGTTTTCGGAATCCTCGGTAGCATGGGTTTTCTGGAAGTCGCGGCCAATCGGGGATCAGCGAATCAACTGCTGGGCGCGGGCAAGGGCAGCGAAGTGAATGTCGTGATGGAGGGACGGTGAGGTGCAGCATCAGCACCCTGTAAATCCGGCGCTACGAGCAAATACGCAGAATTCGCTACGCATGAGGTCCTTCCCCTTCGGCTGCGCTCAGGGTCAGGATGACAAATTTTTGAAGGTCAGGAGTTCTTCGTCCCGGGATGGACGTAGCGATCCATCTCCGCTGTCCACTTCAGAAAGCGCCACAGGCTGGTGCGCTCGATCCATAAGAATTCCCAAAATTCCAGGAATCCAATTTGAGTCATTTTGACGCCGGTGAAGGTCTCGATGCGCCATAGGAGATAGGGACTGCGCCACGGGGCAATCCGGTGGCCACGAGTGGAGTTCCAAAGAAAGCGCAGCATGGGCCGCATCGGGTTACAGTATAGCGCCCCGAGACGGGGCAAGCCCCGTCTCTATGGACGCTGTACTCTTATGCTGCATTTTATGCGGGCACTATCGCTGTACTGTTATTTGGTGATCTCGACGCTGGCGACAGTGGTTTCCCATTCCATGCGCAGCTTACACTTACTGCCTCCCTGATCGAACGCGATCAGGAAATTTTCAACTGGCGGACCGTTCTTGGAAACCTTCATCGGCACGCGCACCAGATCTTCCTTCTCGCCAGGATAGTCCGTTCCCCACTCGCCCGTCTTCTTGCTGATGACCAACCACCACTCATCGGCCTTCGGGACGGTGAAGATGGTGTAGCTGCCTGCCGGCACGTCTTTATCGCCCACCTTCAGATTCGCGTCGGTGACGAACGTTGTCGATTCGTTCGCGCCTGTGCGCCAAATCTGGCCGTAGGGCACCAGTGCCTTTTCATCCGCCGTACCGAAAATCTTCCGGCCTTTCGCGCGCGGACTGGAATAGTCGATCTTGACGGTCTTGCCGTCGGAAAGCTTGCACTCCGCGCTGGCCGGTGGACTGGGTCGTTTAGATTTGTCCTTCGAATCGCCCATCTGCGCCGAGGCGAGAGTTGCGACTGCGAAGACTGCCACTGCGATTAAGACAAACTTCTTCATTATTTTTCCCTCCTAGGATACAAGTTGGCCAATAGCTTTTGGCTCTTGGCTCTTAAGCCCTTGGCCAAACATTTCGTTGGTTGCGTCTAACGTTTGCGTCGGTTTTACCAGCGCGACCCATTCGCCTGGGACGCGGTTCTCTCGAGCTAACCACCTAAGGCTATGAGCTAAAGGCCGACCCGAAGAATTATACCCATATCCCCGTTACAATCTCTGCATGGCCGTGTTCAACGAAAAGCAGGAAGAGCTCGAACACTTCGAAACCCGCATGGGCGTGCCTCGCGGACGTCTCGCCGTCACTATGGATCTGGTCACCGATGCGATGGCTCTGGTCGGGCAGCATGGCGTCTATTGCCAGAGCCAGCGCTGGCCGGGCAAGCCGGTGATGGATATTCAGCTCATCATGAAAAATCTCACCGACGCTAAAGAGCTGATTCAGAGTGTGATGGAAGAACTCAGGTCCAAAGGCTGATTTTTGGCAGAGCCGCGGCTTGCAGTGCTTCGTGCGGACGAAACTTTCGATACGAGACCGAAGTTTTTTCACAAGCCGCTGAACGGGTAACGCAAAAGACTTACAATTTGGAGTATGGAGCGCAAGATCTTCTGGGGCTCGATGACCGTGCTCGGGATTCTCGCCGATTTGGTTCTGCCCTTGTGGTGGGCTTTGGGCGCGACCATCCCAATCATGTATTTCTCGTGGTGGATTGCGTACCGTAGCGGCTGGTTTGAGTGAACTTTTCGCGCCGCCCCCGCGTATGTTACCGTGAGGCTGAATTAAAGCGCAGAGATGATTTCTTTGCCGCTATCCAAATCTCTCCTGGGGCAAAACAAATGAAGATTCAATGGAAGTTTTTTCTCCTGCTGTCTCTTGTGTTTGCGCTTGCGTTCGCGAGTGTCGCGCAAACTGCCGCAGTTCCCTCGGCAAAAACACTCACGCCGGAAGAGCGCGATGTCGCACTCAAGAGCTTACAAGCGACGCACGATGCGTTTCTGAAATCAATCGCCGGACTTTCAGAGCAGCAGTGGAAATTCAAGCCTGCGCCGGATCGATGGTCGGTTGCCGAAGTATCCGAGCATATCGCCATCTCGGAATCAACAATCCTTGCATTCGTGCAAGGAAAGATCATGGCTTCTCCGGCCACTCCCGAAAAGCGCGCTGACGACAAATTTACCGACCAGCAGATTCTGACGATGATTCCAGATCGCAGTCACAAAGCCCAGGCTCCGGAATACCTGAAGCCAACGAATCGTTGGGCCACACGTGAGGAACTGGTCGCCGCTTTTGAAAAGAGCCGCGGCGCGACCATGGATTACGTCCGAAACACCAACGATGACCTGCGCGATCACTTCGGCCCGCATCCGGCGCTGGGTACACTCGACGCTTATCAATGGATATTGCTGATCTCAGCGCACTCGGAACGGCATACTAAGCAGATTGAAGAAGTAAAGGCCGATCCGAACTTTCCGAAGGAGTGAGGACTCGGCCGCATTTCTTGCGCTTTCAATGCCGGGGCGGAAATGCCTTGCCGCGGTTGGGGTATAGGTGTAGGGGTCCTTCGACTCCGCAAGAGGATTCGCTTCGTGAATCCTCTGGTTCCGCTCAGGATGACAAGTTGCTGAATGTTACTACGCCAGCGTGTACTTCCCTGCATCGATCGTCTTTTGTGCGATCTGCTGGCGCAGTGCAATCGTATTGAACGGCTCGTGCTTGGATAGCCGCCGCACGATCGCCAGTTGCGTCCGCAGCATGTCGCCTTCGGCCACGTCGGCAATTACCTTCTTTGCGGCCGCTTCGATTTTCTCAAGTGCTTGGGTCAGATACACGCGGGTCATCGCCAATGGCAGCGCGGCCGACGCTTCGCCTTTTTGCTGAACCATTTTCTGCGCACGCAGCACGGCTGATTCCATGGCGTAAATCTCGATCGTCATATCGGCAATCGCACCCATCACTTCCTGCTGATCCTGAATCGCCTGCATATATTTCTGCGTAGCTGCGCCGGAGACAAACAGTCCCAGCTTTTTCGCCTGCGCCATCAGTTTGCGTTCTTCCGCCAACGGGCCTTCGATCTCTTCGCCCGCGGATGGCCCGCTCAGTACTTCGTCCATCAGCTTCTTGATTGCCGGCATCAGAGGCAACTGGCCACTCATCGCGCGCTTCAGTAGGAATCCGGTGATAATCAGCCGATTGATTTCGTTGGTGCCCTCGAAGATGCGGTTGATGCGAGCATCGCGGTAGGCACGCTCCGCCGGATACTCTTCCACGAAACCATAGCCGGCGAAAATCTGCATCGACTCATCGACTACATAATCGATCATCTCCGATCCCCAAACTTTGAGGATCGAGCACTCGACCGCGTATTCTTCGATTGCCTTGCGACGGTCTTTTGCTGCGTCAGGGCTGGCGGAGTCGACCTCCGAGAGCAACGTGTCCATCATTCCGACGGTGCGATAGACGAGCGACTCGCCGACATAGATCAGCGCCGCCATGTTGGCGATTTTTTCCCGCACGAGACCGAAATCGCCAATCGTCTTGCCAAACGCTTTGCGCTGTTTTGCATAGGCGACGGCGCTCTCAATGGACACGCGCGCTCCACCGACGCACATGGCGCCGAGTTTGAAGCGTCCAATGTTCAGAATATTGAAGGCGATGATGTGTCCTTTGCCAATTTCACCGAGCAGATTTTCAATTGGGACTTTGCAATCGTTGAGGATCACGGGGCAAGTGGAGGATCCGCGAATGCCCATCTTGTGCTCTTCGGCGCCGGTGGAAAATCCCGGAAAAGTTCTTTCGACGAGGAATGCGGAAAACTTTTCGCCGTCAATTTTTGCAAACACCGTAAACAGGTCGGCGAAACCGGCATTCGTGATCCACATCTTCTCGCCATTCAGGATGTAGTGTTTGCCATCGGGCGAAAGCACGGCGCGGGCGCGGCAATTGAGGGCATCAGAACCAGAGGTTGCTTCCGACAACGCATAGGCGCCTACGGTTTCTCCCGTGGCCAGCTTTGGCAAATATTTTTTCTTCTGCTCTTCGGTGCCGAAATAAACGATGGGCAACAGGCCGATGCCGCTGTGTGCGCCCCAGGTGGTAGCGAAGCCGGCATATTTGGCGATGTGGTCGGCAATGATGGCGGCGGTGACTTTATCCATTTCTAGGCCGCCGTAGGCTTCGGGAATTTCCACTCCGCTGAGGCCGAGGTCGCCGGCCTTTTTCAGCAGATCGCGCGAGACCGAGTAATCCTTGTGTTCGATCTTCTCGGCCTGTGGCAGTATTTCGTTGAGCGCAAACTCTTCGGTTGTCTGCCCGATCATTTGTTGCTGTTCGGAAAAATCTTCCGGGGTAAAGACATCGGCAGTCTGCCGCTCTTCCAGCAAAAAGCTGCCGCCGAGAATTTTCGTCTTGGGTATCGCAGCCGTCGCCATTTTTAAGACCTCGATGTAAAACCTAGAATGTAAGACCTAGCAAAAAATTAGACTTCAAACGCCACATCAATATTCAGGTTGCCGTGGGAACACCGCTGAGTGGACACACGGCCAGAGTAACTGTCATTTTACCGCTGGAGACACCGCCCATGGGCACCCTTAAGGTCGAGCACCGGCGGTCGTAACGTGGTGTCTAAGGAGTATCGAGCAGTAACGCCCGATTCAACGCGTAAGGACCGAACGCTGAGCGAGAACGCATCAGGCACTGCTGATAGCGGTTCATCAACCATTGATACCGCAGCCCTTGGCCGTAGTCATTCTGGCTCCGCATTAACTGCTTCTGACGCGCCAATTCCTGCGCCAACATGGTGCAGTCATCTAGAAAACCTTGCACGCCGCACGTGAAACCATTCCATGACTGTCCTGCCTGACAGGCATTTGCCTGCGCGAAGCATCCGCCCTTCCAGCCGCGGGCTTGCCCCGAGGGACAAACCGCGCACGGCGCTTTCAAGCACACCACTCGAGTATTAAATTCCGCGGGCTTCACGGTTACCGTTTTGCGAAATGGGTGAAAGAAAGAGCGCGAACTCTTCTGCTCGATCGACGCATCTTTGCTTGAAAAAGTTTTGGATGAGGATGACGGCGACGAGTGCACCGCTGTGCCTATGCCGCCGCCGTGGCTCGCGGACGACATCGAAGGCGCCGAGAAAGACGCACTCGATCCGCCTGAACTGGCAGCGTGTCCGCCGCCCGAAGAGCCTCCGGAAGAATGTTGTGCGAAAAGGAAAGTTGAAACCGCAAGAACCGCCGCGACCGCAAGACCGGAGAGCCGCATAAAGCATCTCCCAATCAGAAGAAGTAACTGCCTACCCTGATGCGCCCCATCATACCGCAACTTGCCCCGCCCAGTACCATTTTCCGGGTTCCGCCAAACGTTCAGGCCAGGTATCTACGCCAGGCACTCTGCGCCCAATCGCCTACGCCAGATTCTCAAATATCCCTGCCGCGCCCATCCCGCCGCCCACACACATCGTCACCATGCCGTAGCGTGCTTTGCGACGCTTTAGCTCGCGAATGATGCTGGCGGTCAGCTTGGCTCCGGTGCATCCCAGTGGATGACCTAGCGCAATCGCACCGCCATTTGGATTCACGCGCTTCAAATCGAGCCCGGCTTCTTGGATCACAGCCAGCGACTGCGCGGCAAACGCTTCGTTGAGCTCGATCAAGTCGATGTCGGAGAGCTTTAACCCAGCCAGCTTCAGCGCTTTAGGAATGGCAAACACCGGTCCCAGTCCCATCTCTTCTGGCTTGTATCCGGCGGTGGCGAACGAGACGTACCTCGCCAGCGGAGCGATGCCCAGAGCCTTCGCCCGCTCGGCCGACATCACCACGGCCGCTGCTGCGCCGTCCGACATTTGCGACGAGTTCCCTGCCGTAGTCACGCCCTTCACATGAAACGCGGCCTTAAGCGCGCCCAAAGCCTCCAGCGAAGTATCGGCGCGAGGACCTTCATCTACTTTGAAAGTGATTTCCTGGCGTTTCGGCTTCGATCCATTCGGAGTCGTAAAGCTCACCGGCACGGCGACCGTCTCCTCTTCGAACTTGCCGGCAGCGATTGCCGCCAGCGCCTTCTGATGGCTGCGCAGCGAAAACTCATCGCACCGCTCGCGCGTGATACCGAAGCGCGCGGCCAGGCGCTCCGCGGTCAGGCCCATCGAGAGATAAGCGTCGGGATAATGATCCACGAGCCAGGGATTCGGCGAAATTTTATTGCCACCCATGGGGATCATTGACATCGATTCCGTGCCGCCAGCGACCATAACCTCGGCGCCGCCGGACATGATACGCTCGGCAGCCATGGCAATCGCCTGCAATCCGGACGAGCAGAAGCGATTAATGGTCACGGCGGAGACTTCGACGGGCAGTCCCGCGCGCAGCGATGCAATGCGAGCCACGTTCATTCCCTGCTCGGCCTCAGGCATGGCGCAGCCCAGGATCACGTCTTCAATTTCTTTCGGATCGAGCAGGGGGACGCGATCGAGAGCGCCTTTAATGGCGACCGCAGCCAGTTCGTCGGGACGCGTGGCCCGGAGGGTGCCTTTAAACGCGCGGCCTACGGGTGTGCGGACGGAGGAGACTACTACCACTTCTCGCATG
>JBATZM010000112.1:0-3983 GCA_049674665.1 Terriglobales bacterium | reverse complement strand
GTGCAAGCCATCGAAGCGGCACGCGAATACGGCTTCGAAGTGATCGGCGCGATGTGCCTGGTTGAACGTCAAGATGCCCATGGCCGTCCCAACATAGAAAAAGCTGTTGCGCCGGCAAACTTCATCTCGATTTTCACTGCAACCGATGTGAGAAAAGAGCACTTAGCCATTAGCTCTTAGCATTTAGCGTAACGCCCAAACTAAGAACTGAGAACCAGGAACTGAGAACTAACGTGATTCAAACCCTAGAATGGACCAAATCCGGCGTAGTCTTCATCGATCAGACGAAACTGCCCACCGAAGAAGTGTACGTAACCTGCACCACGCACCAGCAGGTCGCCGACGTGATCCGCAACATGGTAGTCCGCGGAGCGCCCGCCATTGGCGTTGCTGCCGCTATGGGCATCGCGCTTGGCGTGAAAAATTCCAAAGCTGAGAAAGCCGCCGATCTAAAAAAAGATTTTGACGAGATCTGTGAAACCATCCGCCAGACACGCCCCACCGCCGTAAATTTATTTTGGGCGATCCGCCGCATGACGGAGAAATTTGAATCCCTCCGCGCCCGTCCCATAGTGCAGATCCAGCAGGCCTTAGTCGAAGAATCCCAGCGCATGCACGCCGAAGATATTGCCGCCAACCAGGCTATGGGACGCCACGGTGCCACATTAATGCCATCGAGCGGAGGCGTACTCACCCACTGCAACGCCGGAGCACTAGCCACTGCCGGCTACGGCACCGCCTTAGGTGTAATCCGCGCCGCCGTAGAAGCAGGTAAAAAGATCCATGTCTACGCCGACGAGACTCGTCCCTTTCTGCAAGGTTCGCGCCTCACTGCGTGGGAGCTGATGAAAGACGGCATCCCAACCACGGTCATTTCCGACAACATGGCGGGAGTCATGATGCAGCAAGGCAAAATCGGAGCCATCGTAGTCGGCGCCGACCGCATTGCGGCCAACGGAGATGTAGCCAATAAGATCGGCACCTACACGGTAGCTATCCTCGCCAAAGAACACGGCATCCCGTTCTACGTAGCGGCGCCGATTTCAACCGTCGACCTCGCCACGCCCGACGGCAGCAAGATTCCGATCGAGCAGCGAAACAAAAAAGAAGTAACGCACATAGCCGGCAAGCAGATGGTTCCCAACGGAGTCGAGATTGAAAACCCAGCCTTCGATGTGACGCCAGCGAAATATGTAGCCGCCATCATTACCGAACGAGGCATAGCCCGCGCGCCGTACACCGAATCATTGCAAAAACTAGCGGCGCATGAAGTTACTGCCACCGTCTAAACTCGCGTAGCGGCGGACGCATTCGTCCGCCCGGCCCAGTCTGCTAGAGTTACAGCAGAGCGCCGTGCCTTTCTATCGTTTTCAGATCGACGTGAATGCTTCGCCGCCAGTCGTGGTCGAACGGCTTCGATCAATCGTGCGGGACAAACCTACATTCGGGGAATCGCTTCGCAAAATGTGGTCGTTCGGCAGCCCAGTAAGTACGCCGTTCATTGGGTCCGTTCAGGATGAGTCGTTTAAGATTCGAAGAGATATCCGTTATCGCAATTCGTTCTTGCCCATAATCTGGGGGCGTGTGACGCAAAATGGTGTCGGAGCGCGAGTTTACGTGACCATGTTTATCCACCCGATCATGGCTCTTTTTATGATCTTCTGGCTCGGGATGGCAGGATTAGCCGCAGTTTCGATCCGATCGGCGTCTTCCATGATTCCTGGTGGAATGTTCATTTTTGGTGTAGCGCTTGCCCTCGGAGGTTTCATTCCAGAAGCAATAAAAGCAAAACGTTTAATTTCGGACGCTGTAACCAATTCAGCAGTCGGCACTTTGCAGGGAACCCCCACCAGTCGATAGCGGACGATACTCCAAACCCTCTGATGCCGCCCATCGCACCATTGCAGATCGCTTTCCAGAGCGGCGGCAAGCCTATCCGTCTCGACGCCTACTTGCCCGAAACTCCCAACGCCCCACTCCCCGCCGTCATAGCGCTCTACGGCGCGGGCGGCAATGTCTCCGGCATGGAGCGCTACGCCGGCACGCTCGCGGCACAGGGTTTCGCCGTTTATCTTCTCCATTATTTCGACCGCACAGGAACCGAATCCGCCGACAAAGCGACCATCTTCCGCAATTTTCCCCTTTGGATGAAAACACTCTGGGACGCAGTTAGTTTTGTTGAAATGCAACCGCAAGTTGATCGCGAGCGCATCGCCCTGCTGGGCTTTTCGCTTGGAGCTTATCTCTCGCTAGCCATTTCCGCCATCGATCCGCGCGTGAAAGTCGTTGTCGAGTTCTTCGGAGGCATGCCTAAAGAAATGAAGCTCTTCATGCGACGCCTCTGTCCCGTACTAATCCTGCACGGCGAGACCGATCCAACTGTCCCGGTCGAAGAAGCCTACCAATTGCAGAAGTTGCTGGAGAAGAAGGGAATCTCCTACGAAATCAAAATCTATCCAGGAACCGGCCACGGATTTGAGGACGAAACAATCTGGCGCGATGCGGGTCTACGAAGCTTGCAATTTCTACAGAAATATCTAGTCGCACCCAAATGCTGAGAAAGTCGTGTGGAGTGAGCGCCCCGCCCGCTCGCCAGAGCCTTAAATTCGCGACAGACGAAACGGAGCGCTGAGCAAGCGTGCAGGGAGCATTACAGCAGCCCAGACCAAGGCGAGCACTCCGTGGACGGCGATGCCGACCAGGCGAAAGGGCAGCAACAGCAGCCAAACGATCGGATAGAGCACGAGCGCCAGCAGCGCCACCGGCCAGCACACGACGAAGAGAAAGCACCAAAGCAGAAAAGCAACCATAGGGATACCTCCTCCCGAAATATGATACGCAAGCCAAGAGAAAAAGTTCCGAAGTCCAGAACTGAGAACTGTTCCACGCTCTACATAGTCTTCAGTTCAGAACTAACCCGCAACTTTGCCTCGGTCGCTCTCTGGACATCTTCAACCGTCAGGCCGGGAGCAATCTCTTCTAACAGCAAACCTTCTGGTGTGACTCGCATGTAGGCCATCTCGGTAACAATCGTGTCCACGACCTTCACGCCGGTAAGCGGCAGCGTGCATTTCTTCAGAATCTTCGGCTGGCCATCTTTGGTTGCATGTTCCATGGCGACGACCACACGTCGCGCTCCAGCAACCAGATCCATGGCGCCGCCCATGCCTTTAACCATTTTGCCTGGAATCATCCAGTTCGCGAGATTTCCTTGTTCGTCGACTTCCATTGCGCCCAGCACGCTGAGGTCAACGTGTCCACCGCGAATCATCGCAAAAGAATCGGCACTCGAAAAGTACGCAGTGCCTGCCATCTCGCTGACCGTTTCTTTTCCCGCATTGATCAGGTCCGCGTCTTCGGAGCCCTCAACCGGATACGGACCAATACCGAGCATCCCATTCTCGGATTGCAGAATCACGTCCATGCCAGATGGAACATAGTTGGCGATCAGTGTAGGTAAGCCAATGCCAAGGTTGACGTAGAATCCATCGCGCAATTCGCGGGCGATGCGCTTCACGATACGTTCGCGTTTGTCGAGGTCCTTGGATGGTTTCGCGTCTGTCGGCATATTGCTAGCTACTGACCAGGGATTTCGTCAAGGTTCGTTTCTCAATTCTCTTTTCGAACAGTTTCCCCTGAAAAATTCGCTTCACAAACACGCTGGGTGTGTGAACCATGTCAGGATCAAGTTCGCCCGGTTCGACCAGGTGTTCAACTTCAGCGATAGTGATTTTGGCCGCAGTCGCCATCATGGGATTAAAATTACGAGCGGTTTTACGATAGACAAGATTTCCCCAACGATCGCCCTTCCAGGCTTTAACAAAGGCGAAATCAGCTTTCAGCGGGCGTTCCATGATGTAAGTGCGGCCGTCGAACTCGCGCGTTTCTTTGCCCTCGGCGACCACCGTTCCTACGCCAGTGGGTGTGAAGAACGCAGGAATTCCAGCGCCCCCGGCGCGAATCCGCTCGGCAAACGTTCCTTG
>JBATZM010000111.1:0-29922 GCA_049674665.1 Terriglobales bacterium | reverse complement strand
GATGCCGGGAGACAACGTGAGCCTGGTGATCGAGTTGATTACGCCGGTGGCCATGGAGAAGGGCTTGCGCTTCGCAATCCGCGAAGGCGGGCACACGGTAGGAGCGGGGACGATTGCGGAGATTGTGGCGTAACGGAGATTTATTTAGTAGTGGAAGTTAAATTCGCGGCTTGTAGCTTGCCGCCAGATCTTTCCTCCCGGGGCTTCTTATTGAGGACCGGCCGGGAGGGGTAAAGAGAGAAAAAAGTGACTGGAAAAGAAAGAATCCGCATTCGGTTGAAAGCTTACGACTACCGCATTCTCGATCAGTCGACGGGCGAGATCGTGGAGACGGCCAAACGCACCGGCGCGCAAATCGCGGGTCCGATTCCATTGCCCACGATGAAGAATAAATATTGCGTGCTGCGTTCGCCGCACGTGGATAAGAAGTCGCGGGAAGCATTTGAGATCCGCACCCACAAGCGCCTGCTCGATATTCTCGAGCCGACGCAGCAGACGGTCGATGCGTTGATGAAGCTCGATTTGCCGGCGGGCGTGGACGTAGAGATTAAGGCGTTCGGGAAAGAGCATAAATAGCTCTGAGATCGGCCGAAGACGAATATGCAGACATGTCCAAAATGCGGCTATCGCGAAAAAGTGAATTGGCCTGCGATCTTATGGGGTTTGGCGTTTGGAATTCTGTATTTGTTGTTCGTGTTTACATCCGATCATGCTCCTAGAAGTTACAGGTTAACTGCTTTTTCAACCTTCCTTTTGTTTTCGACGGGAACGCTTTTGTGGAGGCTGAGAAATAAGAAGGACCACGACGAGTACTTGAAGCTGAACCCTTCAATTACAGATTGTGTGGAGGCGCATATTGGGCCTACACCCAGCCAATAGCCGCTGTTAAATGATCGGCGAGCCAAGCTGGGAATGGAGAAGGAAATGGCAAGAGTTACTGGAATTCTAGGCAAGAAGGTCGGCATGACGCAGCTCTTCGATTCGAAGGGCGATGTGCGGCCAGCCACTGTTTTGAAAGCCGGACCGTGCGTGATTACACAGCACAAGACCAGCACCAAAGACGGATACGAGTCGGCGCAGATTGGCCTGGTCGAGTTTGTGAAAGAAAAAAAGCTGACCAAGGCGATGCGTGGACACTTTGCCAAACACAACCTGCCGCCAGTGAAATTTCTGCGTGAGGTTGGAGTGGAAGTGGACGCTCCGGGCGAGACGACCGAGGGCGTGATAAAAGTTGGCGACCGCGTGCTGGTCGATATTTTCGAGAGCGAGCGTTTTGTCGACGTCATCGGAGTGAGCAAGGGTCGCGGGTTTCAGGGTGTAGTGAAGCGGCATCACTTTGCAGGTGGTCCGAAGTCGCACGGTTCGATGTTTCAGATTACGGGTTCGATTGGCTCGTCGGCGTTTCCGTCGCGTGTGTTCAAGGGCATGCGGATGTCGGGCCACATGGGCGATGTCCGGATTACGACGCGCAACTTGCGAATTTTGGGCGTCGATAAGGAAGAGAATCTTCTGGTGGTCGAGGGCAGCGTTCCGGGATCGAACGGTGGCTACATCATGATCAACAAGGCGAAGAAGCCGCCGCGAGAGCGCCGTGGATTCGCTGGTTCGGCGACGGTCGATCCGTTGAAGGCTGCGAAGCGCGCGGCTAAGAAGGGCTAGTTCAGCTAAATAAGTTCAAAGGCAGCGGGCAAGGGTGCCCGCGCCACACGAGAAAGCATATGGCAACTATTGATGTTTACAACCTGAGCGGAGCCAAGGCTGGGACGCTGGAACTGGCCGATGAAGTTTTCGGCGCGGTCAATGAAGACTTGCTCTGGGAGGCGATCACCCACTATCGCGCCTCCGCGCGTGCGGGCACCCATGCCACCAAGAACCGCTGGCGGGTTTCCGGATCGGGCAAGAAACTGTGGAAGCAGAAGGGCACAGGACGGGCGCGTATCGGCTCCATCCGTTCTCCCCTGTGGCGGCACGGCGGCACGGTGCACGGACCGCAGCCACGATCCTATGACTACGCCTTTCCGAAGAAAAAATTGCTGGGCGCGTTGCGTTCAGCGCTGGCTTCGAAGTACGCCGATGGCAAGCTGATGGTCGTGAAAGCGTTCGACGTGAAAGAACCGAAGACCAAGCTGTTTCGCGAGTCTCTCGACAAGTTGAAGATCGAGGGCACGATACTGCTGGTCGATATTTCGACGGCCGAGAACAAGAATCTGGCGTTGAGTTCGCGCAACATCGACGGCCTCGAACTGGTGCGGGCGAACGAGGTTCATCCTTACCAGCTAATGCGCTATACCCATGTGGTGTTTGCGCAGCCGGCGCTCGAAAAATTGCAAGATTCGCTGAAGAAGTCGGCATCGCGGCGTTCGCACGAAGCGGAGCCTGCAGCGGAGAAAAAGAAGAAACCAGCGCCGCGCCTGCGCAAAGCGAAGACTAAAGCGGAGGTGGCCTGATGAAATCCGCGTATCAGATTATTCGAAAGCCTGTGATTACTGAAAAGGGCCTGGGCATTAAAGAGACCCAGAACACGCTGGTATTCCAGGTGGCGCCGAAGGCGACGAAGACTGAGATTAAAGAAGCGGTGCAGACGATCTTCAAGGTGAAGGTATCGTCGGTGCGCACGGCGAATTATCCAGGAAAAGAACGGCGGCGGGGCAAGTTCACCGGCTACCGTCCCGATTGGAAGAAAGCGTACGTGCGCTTGAAGAGCGGCGAGAAGATGCCGGAGTACGCGGAGAATTTGTAGCCATCAGCGCTCAGCATTCAGCATTCAGTCAGTCGAGTGAATGAGAAAGCTAAGAGCTAACGGCTAAGAGCTAAGGGCTGATTTTATGGCAATCAAAACTTATAGACCGACAACGCAGACGCTGCGCTATCGCACCTCGGTTACGACCGACGATATCACTTCGTCCACGCCGCATAAGCCGCTGGTTGAGGGCAAGATCCGCTCCGGTGGACGGCGCAATTCCGGCGACACGACCATGCGCTTCCGGGGCGGCGGCAACAAGCGCAAGCTGCGCACGATTGATTTCAAGCGCGACAAGCACGGCATTCCGGCGACTGTCGTCACCATCGAATACGATCCCGGCCGCTCGGCGCGAATTGCCTTGCTGAGCTATGCCGATGGCGAGAAGCGTTACATCGTGCAGCCCGATGGATTAAAAGTCGGGCAGAAGATTGTGAGCGGGCCTGAAGCTGACATTCTTGTCGGTAACGCGCTGGCGCTGCGGAATATTCCGCCGGGTACGACGATTCACAACATCGAATTGAAGCCCGGCAAGGGAGCGCAGATGGTGCGTTCGGCAGGCGGTTCGGCGCAGTTGGTCGCCAAGGAAGGCGACTACGGATTGGTGAAGCTGCCTTCGGGCGAGACGCGCAAGGTTCTACTCGATTGTTTAGCGACAATCGGACAGGTCGGGAACACGGACCACGAAAACGTGACTTGGGGCAAGGCGGGACGCACGCGTTGGGTCGGGAAGCGTCCGCATAACCGCGGCGTTTCGATGAACCCGGTCGACCATCCGCATGGCGGTGGTGAAGGCAAGACCTCCGGGGGGCGTCATCCGGTAACGCCGTGGGGACAGCCGACGCGCGGATACAAGACACGTAACAACAAGCGGACCGATGCATTTATCGTGAACCGCAGGAAAAAAGGGTAAGAGCGCAGGTTTTAGAGTTTCAAGAAACAATCAGTGGCCTGGTTTGGATTTACTGAGAACTGGCAACTGGGAACTGAGAACTGATTTTATGGCTCGTTCAACTAAAAAGGGACCGTTCGTGGATGCGCACCTGGCGACGAAAGTCGAAGGCATGAATGCGCGTAACGAAAAGAAAGTGCTGCGGACGTGGTCGCGGCGCTCGACGATTATTCCGGAGATGGTGGGACACACGATTGCCGTGCACAACGGACGGAAATTCATTCCGGTATATGTGACCGAGAACATGGTGGGACACAAGCTGGGTGAATTCAGCTTTACCCGTCAGTTCAAGGGGCACTCGATGAAAGCGGCAACGGAAACGGCGGCAAAGCCCGCGGGCGTGCCCGGCGGACCTGGAGCCATAACGCCGTCGGCACCGAAGGCGTAAGGAGATCGGACGATGGAATTTCGAGCGGAAGCCCGATACATGCGCGTCTCGCCGCAGAAGGCGCGGCTGGTGCTGAACCTGATCAAGGGACGGCGCGTGGAAGAGGCGCGAAACACGCTGGCATTCACCAAGAAGCGCGTGGCGGCGACGGTGGGCAAACTGTTGCAGTCGGCGATCGACAACGCGAATTTTCTGAGCTCAGAAAAGGGTCTGGATGTCGATCTCGATAGATTATACGTGAAGCACGCGGTCGCAAACGATGGTCCGCGCATGAAGCGAATTCGTCCGGCGCCGATGGGGCGTGCCTATCATTATGTGCGGCGTATCTCGCATCTTGAAATTGTGCTGGCCGAGAAGAACCGGGATGGCGTGCCCGTAGCGACGCCGGCGACAGGTGAGAAAACGGCTAAAGCCGGCGCTCACACCAAGCCGAAAGCGCATCCGAAAGCCAAAGCCAAGACACCGGCAAAGAAGAAGGCGGTTGGCAAGAAGGCAACGGCCAAGAAATAGAAGTTGGTAAAAGTAGTTAGAAAGTTTAGGAGCAACGATGGGACAGAAGGTTCATCCTTACGGATTCCGCCTCGGCTATACCAAGCCGTGGAAGTCGCGCTGGTTTGTCGAGAAGGATTACGACAAGCTGTTGCTTGAAGACTACAAGCTCAAGACCGAATTGAAGGAAAAGCTTAAGTCGGCGGGTGTGAGCTCGGTCGAAATTGAGCGTCCGGGCAATAAGTTGCGGATCATTATCAAGACGGCGCGTCCCGGAATCATTATCGGGCGCAAGGGCGCGGAAATCGACAAGCTGAAGCAGGATCTGCAAAAGAAGACGACGCGCGAAGTGCATGTCGATATTCAGGAAGTGCACAAGCCGGAGCTCGATGCGCAACTCGTTTCAGAATCGATTGCGCTGCAACTGGAAAAGCGCGTCGGATTCCGGCGGGCAATGCGCAAATCGGTCGATTCGGCGCTGCGCTTCGGATGCAAGGGAATCAAAGTTCGCGTCAGCGGACGACTGAATGGTAACGAAATCGCGCGTTCGGAGTGGTATCTACAGGGGCGGTTGCCGCTGCACACGCTGCGCGCCGATATCGACTACGGTTTCACCGAGGCGCGTACCACCTATGGCGTGATTGGCGTGAAATGCTGGGTTTATAAAGGTGAAATCCTTCCGGCGAAAAAGCGGGAAGCGACGCCGGCCCGCGAAGTGAGTACCACGGGGGCGTTCTAGGACATAAGGCGATTGCAGAGGTCAGAGGTCAGATTGCAGAAGTTAAAAGCATCTGGCGGGAAGATTTTCCTGAGAACTGACAGCTGAGAACATAGTAACTAAGATCGGAACTGATTTTTATGTTAATGCCAAAGAAAGTTAAGTACCGCAAGCAGCAGCGCGGTCGCATGACAGGCAAAGCCTGGCGCGGGAGCACGCTGGCTTTCGGCCAGTTTGGGCTGAAGGTGCTGGAACCGGGATGGATCACCGACCGGCAGATTGAAGCGAGCCGGGTCGCGATGACGCGTTTTGTGAAGCGTGGCGGCAAGATCTGGATTCGCCTCTTTCCGGACAAGCCGGTGACGAAGAAGCCGGCCGAAACCCGTATGGGCAAAGGTAAAGGCGCCCCGGATCACTGGGTCGCCGTTGTGCGGCCGGGAAAGATTTTGTTTGAGATGGAAGGTGTGACTATCACGGACGCGAAAGAAGCCATGCGTCTCGCGTCGCACAAGCTTCCGTTGCGGACGACGTTTGTGAAACGAGACGTGCTGTAGCGATTGCTATGAACCAAAACCTGAGAACTAAGACCTTAAGACCTGAGAACTGAGACCTGATTTTTATGAAGGCAGAAAAGATTCGCAACTTAACCGACGTCGAGCTCAAGCACCAGGAGCGGGACTTGGCGGACCAGCTCTTCAAGCTGAAGTTCCAGATGAATACGGGACAGACGGGGAGCCTGAAAAAGATTCGCGGGCTGCGCCGGGATATCGCGCGCGTCCAGACCATCCTGCGCGAGCAGGAACTGACCGCCCACAAGACGGAGACCGGCAGGACGCAGCTCAGCGGGACGGAGAAACGATAATGGCGGAAACCACGGGCCAACCGGAAGCACGCAAGCCCCACCACAAGGAACTGATCGGCACGGTCGTCTCGAACAAGATGCAGAAGACGATCGTGGTCGAAGTGACGCGCAAGAAGGCGCATCCGATGTATGGCCGGGTGATCGCGATTCGAAAGAAGTTTTATGCGCACGACGAAAAGAACGAAGCGCATACCGGCGACTCAGTAAAGATTGAAGAGTCGCGTCCATTGTCGAAGCTGAAACGCTGGACGTTGAAAGAGATTGTGCGCAAGACGGCACTGGTGCCGGAGATTGACGCCGACGCCGGTACAGGCATCGGGCGCTAAGAGACTGACGCCAAGAGAATTACAAGGAGACGAACATGTCCCTAATGATGAGATCGATGATCGAGGTCGCCGACAACTCCGGCGCGCGCAAGCTGCAGATGATCATGCCGCTGGGCGGTTCGACTGGTCTGCATGCGAGTTTGGGCGACGTAATTACGGCGAGCGTGAAAGAGGCTGCGCCGGACGGTCAGGTGCAGAAGGGCAAAGTGGTGAAGGCGGTCATTGTGCGGACGCGGAAAGAATATCGGCGGCGAGATGGGACTTACATCCGCTTCGATCAGAATGCGGCCGTGCTGATCAATGAGACCGGAGAGCCAGTGGGTACGCGTGTATTCGGTCCGGTGGCGCGTGAACTGCGCGAGAAGAAGTTTTTGAAGATTGTGTCGCTGGCACCGGAAGTACTTTAGGCCTCGGGTGTCCGGTCTCAGGAAGAGCGAGCCTGCTCACAGAGCAAGAATTAAGGGATTGAGGATTCAAGATGGGGACATCAACTAGTGCCAAACATAAGCGCGTGGATATCCGCCGCAATGACAACGTGAAGGTGATGACAGGCAAGGATACCGGAAAAGAAGGGCGCGTACTGCGCGTGTTTCCCGACGAAGGCAGGGTATTGGTCGAACATGTGATGACGGTGAAGAAGCATGTGCGGGCAAATGCGCAGAAAAACGTCCAAGGTGGAATTGCGGAGCAGGAACGGGCGATCCAGTTGTCGAACGTGGCCCTGGTTTGTGGGACGTGCGGTCCGGTGCGCATCGGGCACGAAGTGCGTGGCGAGCGCAAGGTGAGAGTTTGCAAGAAGTGCGGGACGACGCTGGATAAGTAGTATTTGGCCGTTAGCTCTTAGCCTTTAGCTTGTTGTCGAGATACGAACGGTGGTAGCGAAAATTTGAGACTTACGAACCGGTACACGTCGGGGCTTCAAGGCCAAGAACTAATGGCTAGGAGCTAACTGCTTAAGATCCGACACTCCGAAACCGTGAGAGAAGGCAGCAAACGAAATGGCAGACGAGCAGAAAAAAGCCGAGCAGCAGAAGAAGCAGGCAAAGCCCAGGGCTGAGAAGCACGCGGCGGAAGACAGGCCCAGTGCGGAGGCTCCTCGACACGCGGCGAAAGAACGGCCACGGTTGCGGGCGCGGTTTGAGAAAGAAGTTTCCGCGACCCTGATGAAGGAACTGGAACTCAAAAACCCTATGGCCGTGCCGCGACTGAACAAGATTGTCGTAAACATGGGTGTGGGGGAAGCGACGCAGAACGCGAAGCTCATCGATCCGGCGGTGAATGAACTGGGGCAGATTTCTGGACAGAAGCCGGTGATCACGCGGGCGAAAAAGTCGATTGCGGCGTTCAAAGTGCGCGAAGGCATGCCGATTGGCGCAATGGTGACGCTGCGCGGCGACCGCATGTACGAATTTTTCGATCGCCTGGTAAGTATCGTGCTGCCGCGAGTGCGCGATTTTCGCGGGGTCTCCACGAAGTCGTTCGATGGCCGCGGCAATTACACGCTCGGTCTGCACGATCAGCTGATTTTTCCGGAGATTGACTACGCGAAGGTCGCCAATCTGAAGGGCATGAACGTGACGATTGTGACGACGGCGAGTTCCGATGATCAGGCGCGGAGTTTGTTGAAGCATTTGGGGATGCCTTTTAGGGCGTGATTCAAATTGAGGGTTTTACTGAGAGCTGACGGCTGAGAGCTGGCAGCTGAAGTTTAGGAGCGAATTTGGCAACTACAGCAAAACGAGTGAAGGACGCGAAGATCCAAAAGAAGTTTGACGACGCGCGCGGCAAGGGACAGAAGCCGAAGTTTTCGACGCGTAAGCATAACCGCTGTAAGATTTGCGGACGACCGCGGGCCTTTCTACGGAAGTTTGGCCTGTGCCGTCTGTGTTTCCGGCAGTTGGCGCTCCGTGGCGAGATCCCTGGAGTTTCGAAGTCGTCGTGGTAAGAATGCGGCGGTAAGAGTGTGCCGGATGAAAGTCCGGCGAAAGAAGTAAGCTGCTGCCAGGTTCTCCGCTGATCGTTAATTAACGATACGGAGCGAACGAGCGGCTTGAGGAGAAGCAAACGATGAGGTTGACCGATCCGGTCGCAGACATGCTGGCGCGCATCCGCAACGCGATACGCGCACGGCACCAGAAAGTGGACGTACCCGCTTCCAAGCTGAAGACGGAGATTGCCCGTATCCTGAAAGAAGAGGGCTATATCGCGAACTTCAAGCCGGCAGAAGAAGAGGGCCACAAGGTCCTGCGCGTGTACTTGAAGTACGGCAATAACAACGAGGCTGTGATTACGAATCTGGCGCGCGTGTCGCGTCCGGGCTGCCGCGTCTATGTGCGCCGCACCGAGATTCCACGCGTTCTTGGCGGGATGGGAATCAATATCCTGACCACGCCGAAGGGCGTGATGACGGGACGCCAAGCGCGCCGTCAGGGCCTCGGTGGCGAATTGCTGTGCGAGATTTGGTAGAGAACAAGCTGTTAGCTCTTAGCTTTTAGCCTTTAGCTAAAGCAAGATGCGACAGCAAAAAGCCAAGAGCTAAAGGCTGAGAGCTGACCTTATGTCACGAATTGGAAAAAAGCCGATCGCGATCCCGAAGGGTGTGACGGTAAAGATCGAAGGCAACACGGTGATGGTCCAGGGGCCGAAGGGCAAGCTGGATACACCTCTTCCGTCCGGCATTACGATGGAACAGAAGGACGGCAACCTGGTGGCGATACGCCCGGACGACGCCCATTCAGCGGTGCATGGACTGGCGCGCGCGCTAGTCAACAACGCCGTCGAAGGCGTAACCAAAGGCTGGACGAGGGATCTGGAAATCGTCGGCATCGGCTATCGCGCGGAGATGAAGGGCAAGGGCATGGTGGTGTTCAGTCTGGGTTATTCGCACCCCATTGAATATCCGCTACCCACGGGCGTCGATTGCGCGGTGGATGCGAAGCTGACCAAGCTGACGCTGAATGGAATTGACCGGCAGAAAGTCGGACAAGTAGCCGCGGAAATGCGCTCCTTGCGTCCGCCCGATCCGTATAAGAACAAGGGTGTGCGCTACGCCGGCGAACGGTTGAAGAAGAAGGTTGGCAAGACTGGAGCAAAATAGTACTCAGCCGTCAGCCCTCAGCCATCAGCTACTTCGAATGAAGTGCGCTGGCTGAACGGGTTGGCTGATGGCTGATAGCTGATCGCTGAGGGTTTTATCAAATGCTGAGAATAAATTCAAAGAATCAGACGCGGCAGCGGGTGCACGATCGGATCCGGAAGAAAGTAATCGGCACTCCCGAGCGTCCGCGCTTGAATGTGTACCGGTCGCTGAATCATATCTATGTGCAATTGATTGACGACCTGAAAGGCGTCACGCTGGTGGCGGCTTCAACGGCGGATGACCGGAAGGGTGCGCGAGCGACCGGTGGTAACGTGGTTTCTGCGAAGTCGGTCGGAAAAAAGATTGCCGAACTGGCCAAAGAGAAGGGCTTCACCAAGGTGGTATTCGATCGTGGCGGCTACATTTACCACGGCCGGGTCAAAGCTGTGGCCGATGCGGCGCGCGAAGCGGGATTACAGTTCTAGTTCTGTTTTAGTTCTAACGAGAAATGAGATTTCAGAATGGCTAGAGTTACAAAGAAACTCGATGCGGCTTCGTTCCAGTTAAAGGACCAGGTGGTCTCGATTAACCGGGTGACGAAAGTGGTTAAGGGCGGCAAGAACATGTCGTTCGCGGCGCTGGTGGTGATCGGCGATCCCTCGGCGGCGGTGGTCGGTTTCGGATCAGGCAAAGCGAAGGAAGTTCCGCAGGCCATCCGCAAAGGGATTGAGTCGGCGAAGAAGAACCTGATGCGAATCAACTTGACGCAGACATCGGTGCCGCACACGGTGCTGGGACGTTTTGGCTCGGGCATGGTATTGCTAAAGCCGGCTCCAGAAGGCACGGGAGTGATTGCCGGCGGAGCGGTGCGGGCGGTGATGACGTCAGCGGGCATTCAGAATGTGCTGACAAAATCGATTGGGACGAACAATCCGCACAACGTGATCAAGGCGACGTTCGAAGCATTGAAGAAGCTCAAGAACCGGGAAGATGTCGCGGCGCTGCGGGGCAAGTCGGTGGAGGAGTTGTAATGACAACCAAGACATCGAAATCGGTGGCGAACGGCAAGATCCAATTGAAGTGGGTACGGTCGGCGATCTGCGCTCCGAAGAAGCAAAAGAACGTTGTGAAAGGGTTGGGGTTTACCCGGCTGAACCAGGTGATTGTGCGGCCGGATACGGCTGCGATTCGCGGCATGGTCAAGAAGATCCCGCATCTGGTGGAGATCGTGCAAGGGTAAAGAGCAGATCCTTCCCCTTCGGCAAGCTCAGGGTCAGGATGACAAAGGGTTTAGAGAGACGGTTATGAATTTATCGACAATACGGGCACCGAAGAAGTCTACGGAAAAGAAGAAGCGGGTCGGACGCGGTATGGGATCCGGTATGGGCAAGACTTCGACGCGCGGCCACAAGGGGCAGTGGTCCCGTACAGGTGCGCGGCTGATACGCGGCTTTGAAGGCGGCCAGATGCCGCTGCACCGGCGCATACCGAAGCGTGGATTCACCAACATTTTCCGCGAAGAATACGATGTCGTAAACCTCAGCCGTCTGGCGACTCTCGGCGAGACCGAAATTACCCCCGAAGTGCTCAAGAAGGCGGGCGTGGTGCATGGCAACGCGCCGGTAAAGATTCTCGGCACCGGAGAGTTGACCACGGCGATTACGGTGCACGCGCACAAATTTTCGAAGTCTGCACAGGAAAAAATCACCAAAGCGGGCGGCAAGTTCGAGGTCTTGCAGTAATGCTTTCAAAGCTGGCGAACATCTTCCGGATTCCTGACCTGCGCAAGCGCGTTTTGTTTACGCTCGCCATGCTGGCGGTGTATCGCATCGGCGGCCACATTCCTACGCCCGGAATCAACGGCGACCGGCTGGCTGCATTCTTCGATCAGAATAAGGGCTCGGTGCTGGGCTTTGTCGATCTGTTCAGCGGCGGCAACCTGCGGCGGCTCACGGTTTTCGCGCTCGGCATTATGCCGTATATTACGGCGTCAATCATTCTGCAATTGCTGACGGTCGTGTATGAACCGCTGGCCAAGCTGCAGAAAGAAGGCGAACTGGGCCGGAAGAAAATCACCCAGTGGACGCGTTATCTCACCGTGATTTTGAGCGCGGTGCAATCGTTCGGAATTGCCATCAGCCTGCAGAAGGCTGGTGACTTTGTCACCACTCCCGGCCCGGCTTTCATCCTGATGACCATGCTGACGCTGACTACGGGCAGCGCATACATCATGTGGTTGGGCGAACAAATCACCGATCGCGGCATCGGTAACGGCATGTCGCTGCTGATTTTTGCCGGCATCGTGGTCGGCCTGCCGCATGGCGTGCTCGATCTGTATCAGAAGGTGCAAACCAATGCCTGGGGAGTATTCACGGCCCCGGCGATTCTGATGCTGCTGGTTTTGATGATTGCTGTGGTCACGTTCATCGTGTATGTCGAACGCAGCGAGCGCCGGATTCCGGTGCAGTATGCCAAGCGTGTCGTCGGACGAAAAGTCATGGGTGGGCAATCCACGCACCTGCCGCTGCGTGTAAATGCCGGCGGCGTCATGCCGGTAATTTTTGCGTCCTCGATCCTTGCTTTGCCGCAGATGCTGGGCGCGGCGTTCCACAACAATAAAATTATTGGTCCGATGCTCGACTGGCTGAGGTGGGGCGAGCCGCTCTACACCCTGTGCTATTGCCTCGGCATTATTTTCTTTGCCTACTTCTATATCTCGATCGTGTTCAATCCGAACGAGGTCGCGGACAACATGCGGAAGTGGGGAGGTTTTATCCCGGGCATCCGTCCCGGGAAGCGGACTTCGGACTTCATCAACGAAGTTCTCACTCGAATCACGCTGGTGGGCGCGCTCTACCTGATTCTGATTTCGCTGATTCCAGAGTGGATGATTGCGGGTATCAAGCTGAACCACCTGTGGGTGGTGGGTCGCATATTCGAGAACCTGCCCACCTGGGTAACGAACGGCTTGGGTGTGAACTTTTATTTCGGCGGAACGTCGCTGCTGATCGTAGTCGGTGTCGCCATGGACACGGTCACACAGATTGAGGCGCAGTTGATCATGCGGCACTACGATGGCTTCACCCCGCGCAGCGGTCGGCTTCGCGGACGCCGCATGTGGTGACACGGAATCGCGATCCAAATCAGGGAATACAGATTCGGTAATGCAGATCAGGTAATACAAATCATCCGGTGATGCAGATCACACCGGCACCCGGAGAGAGCGTGTTGCAAGCTTTTTGTAAGCTGGTTTTTGTGGGCGCGGAGCTAGTCGGTATTTCCGCGACAGGAAATACGAACAAAAGGGGCCATTTCGATGGCCAACGAGTCGGCTAACGACACCGCGCGAAATATTGGACCGGTAATTCTTCTCGGGCCTCCAGGGGCCGGGAAGGGCACCCAGTCCAGACAAATCGTCGACCGTTACGGTATCCCGCAGATATCGACAGGCGACCTTTTAAGGGATCACATTGCGCGTGGCACCGCGCTGGGTCTTGCCGCCAAGGGAATCATGGCGCGAGGCGAACTGGTGCCCGACGAATTGATGTACGGCATCGTGGCGACGAGGCTGCGGGAGGCCGACTGTAAGCGCGGATTTGTGCTGGATGGCTTTCCGAGGACAGCCGCTCAGGCAGGATGGCTGGACGCTTTCCTGGAAAATGAGGTCTTTGAAAATTCGGAAAGTTCGGAGCGATGTCCGCCGGTTGTGATCCAGTTGCTCGTGGACTATACTCAATTATTGCTGCGGCTTACCGGGCGGCGTTCGTGTTCCGCCTGCGGACACCTCTATAACATCCACTCTCAGCCACCTCTGGTCGAGGGCGTGTGCGATGTGGACGGATCCAAGCTGGTAATACGGGAAGACGATCGCGAAGAAGTCATTTCGGAACGATTGGCTGCCTATGAGACACAGACCCGGCAGGTAGCGGATTATTACCGGGTACAACGGCGGCTGGTGGCGATCAATGCGGATCGTAAGATAGAAGAAGTAACGGCGCAGATTTTCGGCGTACTTGACAGTCATTGCAGGGGCGGATGCTAGTCGAGGACATGGAAGCCAGTATCGGTATCTGAAGTTAGAATTAATTATGAGTTTTGGAGAAGACCGGATCATCCGCAAGTCGCCGGAAGAGATCGAAAAGATGAGGCGGAGCGGGAAGATGGTCCGCCAGGTTCTGAACCACCTGAAAACTGTAGTGGCGGCCGGGGTTACGACGATGGACCTGGAGAAGGCTGCCGAGAAGTTGATTACGGAACTTGGAGCGGCGCCGGCGTTCAAGGGGTATTACGGTTACCCATGTGTGCTCTGTACTTCGATCAATGAAGAGATTGTGCACGGCATTCCGTCGGAAAAGCGGACGCTGAAAACGGGAGACATCGTTTCCATCGACTGCGGTGTAGTTTGCGATGGCTATTACGGAGACGCGGCCATTACCGTCCCGGTGGGTGAAGAGTTGAAACCGGAATTGAAGAAGCTGCTCGACGTGACCGAGGCCTCGCTGTACAAAGGCATCGAGCAGGTAAAGATCGGCAACACAGTTGGACACGTTGGGTCGGCGATCCAGAAACATGTGGAAGCGAACGGGTTCAGCGTGGTGCGAGAGTTTGTCGGGCACGGCATAGGGACGAAGCTGCATGAAGCGCCGCAGATTCCGAACTTTGGCAAAAAAGGAACGGGCGCGGAGTTGACCGAAGGCATGGTTCTGGCGATCGAGCCGATGGTGAACTCGGGCGGCCCCGAGACCAAGGTTTTGAGCGACAAGTGGACAGCCGTAACGCTCGACGGCAGTTACAGCGCACACTTTGAACATTGCGTGGCGGTAACGCGGCAAGGACCGATGATTTTGACCCAGTAGTTCTCGGTTCCCGGCTCTCAGTTCTCAGTGAGGGCCGATTGGTTTAGCTGAGAACTGAGAACTGGCAACTGAGAACTGATTTCAAGGAGTCGATGAGTAAAGAAGACGCGATTGAAGTGATGGCAACGGTGGTCGAGCCGCTGCCCAATGCCATGTTCAAGGTGGAGCTCGAAAACAAACACCAGGTGCTGGCGCACGTTTCCGGCAAGATGCGGAAGAATTTCATCCGAATTTTGCCGGGAGACAAAGTCGCGGTCGAACTTTCTCCTTACGACTTGAATCGCGGTCGGATTGTGTACCGCTACAAATGACGCTGTTTTGCGGGCGTGAGCGAAGCGGGTGTCCGCAGGTGTCATTATGAGCGAACCGAAGAATCTGGACGATACGCAGTTGCAGTTTCTGAGAACTGGCAACTGAGAACTGAGAACTGAGTTATGAAGGTAAGAGCGTCGGTTAAGAAAATTTGCGACAAGTGCAAGATCATCCACCGCAAGGGAGTGGTACGGGTGATTTGCGAGACTGCCAAGCACAAGCAGCGTCAGGGTTAGGCAAGCGAGGCTGAGAAACCAGGATTAAGTAAAAAAGATTAAGCAAGAAAGATTTAAGTAAAAAGGTGTTGCACTAGCTGAGGGCTGACGGCTGATCGCTGACAGCTAACAAGAGAGGGATCATGGCTCGTATTGCAGGCGTCGATCTTCCGCGCAACAAGCACGCGAATATCGCGCTCACTTACATCTACGGCATCGGCAACTCGCGCGCGGCGCGCATTCTGGACGCGGCGAATGTTGACCCGATGAAGACAGTTTCTGACCTTGGCGAAGACGAGGTCAACCGCATCCGCCAGGTGATCGAGGCGGAAGGTTCAGTGGAAGGCGATCTGCGCAAGGACGTTTCGATGAACATCAAGCGGCTCATCGAAATCGGGTCTTATCGCGGATTCCGTCATCGCAGGAATCTGCCAGTTCGCGGACAGCGCACCCACACCAATGCCCGTACCCGCAAGGGTCCGCGTAAGGGGACGGTCGCGCAGAAGAAGAAGACGGCAAAAGCGTAAAACGAGTTCTCAGTTCCCAGTTCCCGGTTCTCAGTTGTATGAGAAAAGGGGTTGCTGAGAACTGAGAACCGAGAACTGAGAACTCAAAGAGATGGCAAAACCAGTAGCAGCAGGCGGCGCCGCGGCGCCCGAAAAAAAAGGCAAGAAAAAGACGTTCAAGAAGAAAGAGCGCAAGCACGTTCCGCATGGACTGGTGCACGTGCAGGCTTCTTTCAACAACACCATCGTGACCATTACGGACATGACCGGCAATGTGTTGTCGTGGAAGAGTTCGGGCTCGCTCGGATTCCGCGGATCTCGTAAAGGGACCCCGTTTGCCGCGCAGCAAGCCGCGTCGAATGCCGCCAGCATGGCGCGCGATCACGGCGTACGCAGTGTTGATGTACGGGTGAGCGGCCCCGGATCGGGACGCGAGTCGGCGGTACGCGCGCTGGCCTCGTCGGGAATTGAAGTGCGTTCTATTAAAGACACCACGCCGATTCCGCATAACGGTTGCAGACCGCCAAAACGTCGCAGAGTGTAGAAAGACAGTTCTCAGTTCCCGGTTCTCAGTAAGAGCAAAAGAGCCGCGGAACGAGGGTTTTCTGAGAACTGAGAACTGGCAACCGAGAACTGATTTTCGTCCGGGACGAAGGGTGAAGCCAAACCTGTAAACCGGTCATCTAACTAAGGAGAACAACTTGGCACGTTATACCGATGCAGTGTGTCGTCTATGTCGCCGGGAAGGCATCAAACTCTTCCTGAAGGGCACCAAGTGCTTCAGCGACAAATGTCCTATTGAGAAACGCAACTTCGCTCCCGGACAACACGGGAAAGATAAAAAGACCAAGGTTGTAGGCTACGGTCTGCAGTTGCGCGAAAAACAGAAAGCCAAGCGCATTTACTTCACCCAGGAGGGCCAGTTCCGGAATTACTTCGAGAACGCGGTTAGGTCCAAGGGCGTGACGGGTGCAAAGCTTTTGGAATCGCTTGAGCGACGTCTAGACAACGTCGTTTATCGCCTCGGCTTCGGCATTTCACGCCGCCAGGCGCGCCAGTTGGTGCGTCACGGACACATCCAGGTGAACGGTAAGAAGGTGAACATTCCTTCTTACGAAGTCGTCGTAGGCGAAGAGATTCAGATTCGCGAGAGCAGCCGCAAGGTTCCGATTCTCGAAATCGCAAGGGACTTTGCCAGTCATCAGCCGGCGCCGGTGTGGTTGGAAATCGATCGCGAGAACTATAAAGGCCGCGTAATCGCGTTGCCGAGACGCGAAGATATCCAGTTGCCGGTAAACGAGCAGCTGATTGTCGAACTGTATTCGAAGTAAACGCGCTCAAGTAGAGACGGGCTTGCCCCGTCTCCCGCGTGCAGCTTGAGATATGCTGCAAACAGAGACGTGGCAAGCCACGTCACTACAGTAGATTTTTTGGTCAACGATTCGTGCCAGATCAGCCTTTCCTGGTTTGAACCTGAGCTGGGCCGCTCAGGAACAGGATTGAGCCACATGGCCGGGAGGAGAAACACAGAATGCTTTGGAGAGGTTTTCAAAAACCGAAACGACTGGCGAGCGACGTCAACTCGCTCACCGATAAATACGGGATGTTCTGGGCGCAGCCGTTTGAGCGCGGATTCGGTACCACAATCGGCAATGCGCTACGGCGCGTGATGCTGAGTTCGATCGAAGGTGCGGCCGTTACCGCGGTAAAGATCGAAGGCGTGCTGCATGAATTCCAGTCGATCCCAGGCGTGGTAGAAGATGCGACCGACATCATCCTCAACATGAAGCAGGTTCCGTTCAAGCTTGCGGGAGACGGTCCGAAAGCGATTTACCTGCGCGCCGATCAGCCGGGAGTCGTTACCAGCGGCATGATCGAAGCCGACGGCGATGTGGAAGTGCTCGATAAGGAAATTTACATCGCGACCGTGAGCGAGGGCGGCAAACTCGACATGGAAATGCGTCTGAAGCGCGGCCGCGGCTACATTTCCGCGGACAAGAACTTCGAAGACGACTTGGGCATCGGATTCATTCCCATTGATTCCGTGCACACCCCGGTGCGCAAGTGCAATTACACCGTCGAAGCGGCGCGTCTCGGACAGATCACCGATTACGACAAGCTGACAGTCGAGGTCTGGACCAACGGTTCAATCACTCCCGGCGATGCGCTCGGGCTTTCAGCGAAGTTGATCAAAGATCACATGAACATCTTCATCAACTTTGAAGAAGAAATTGAAACTGCATCGGCAAGCGAAGAGCGCCGTCCCGAGATCAAGAACGAGAACCTTAACCGTTCGGTTGAAGAACTCGAACTTTCCGTTCGCAGCTACAACTGCCTGAAGAACGCGAACATTCAGTCGATCGGCGAACTGGTGCAGAAGACCGAAGCCGAAATGCTGAAGACGAAAAACTTCGGCCGCAAGTCGCTGAACGAGATCAAGGAGATCCTCTCCTCGATGGGATTGAGCCTGGGTATGAAGATCGACGAGCACGGAAACGCCGTGCCCGGACCTACTTCGAACCAGGTGCTGCCGGCTTCGGCATACGGCGATAACGATCTGTAAGAACAGTGGTCAGTGGCCAGTGCTCGGTGGTCAGTCAACCTGACTCCGGAAGCAACTGACCACTGGCCACCGACCACTGACCACTGAGGTTTCCCATGCGTCACAAGGTTGCAGGATACAAACTAGGACGAACCACTTCGCATCGGCGCGCCATGCTGCGCAATATGGTTACGTCGATCATCATGGAAGAGCGCATTGAGACGACGGTGATCAAGGCGAAAGCCGTGCGTCCGTCGGTCGAGAAGATGATCACCCTCGGCAAAAAAGGCGATCTGGCTGCGCGCCGTCAGGCAGCCTCGTATTTGATGACTCCGGAATCGGTCACCAAACTTTTCGATACCGTGGCTCCGCGCTTCGGCGACCGAAAAGGCGGCTATACGCGCATCGTTCGCACCGCCTGGCGCAAAGGCGACGGCGCCGAAAAGGCGTTCATCGAACTGCTGGGCAGCGAGCAGGTGCTCGATGAGAAGCGCCAGAAGCGAGCCGAAATCCGCTCCAAACGCGCCGAAGAAAACCGCAAAGCGATGGAACACGCCGATCAGGAAGCGCAAATGCAGAAAGACATCGCCGCCGATGAAGCTGAGGGGAAAACTGAGGGCAGCGACAAGAAAGAGTAGTCGTCGCGGTCTCGAGATTAACCGACCAAATCGTTTCAGAAATTAAAAGGGCGTCCGAAATGGACGCCTTCTTTTTTGGAAGGACTAATTATAGACGCTGACCTATTGTCCTACCGCTCCGCTCACAGTTCCGATGAAGCCGGTCTTGTTATCGACCACGGCCAGTCGGATTTCCGTTCCTCCCACTGGCATGTCCATATCGATTAGCACCATCATGCCTTTGTCCAGGATCTGCTTGTAGCTGGCAGCGTCGAAAGCGCGATCGACTTTAATGCCTCGATTGCCTAGCATCTTTCCACCTGAGTTATAAACGGCGGCAAATAAACCTACATTCATCTTCGCGCCATTGCCATCTTCTTCCCGTTCCGACGACAAGGTGTGAGCATCCACTAAAAAAGTGACGCGCATCTTGCCCGGGTCGGTGGTTTTGGCCTGCGCTGTGAATGCGACCTGCGTCGCAGGCGCGTTGACCTCTAGGGCGTTTGCGACTTCCGCTTCATAGGTATGGTCATTGGCGTTGTGGTCGTTGTTGCGGTCGATGACCCCTCCCGGTTCAATCGCGTAATAGCCCTTGCGGTAGCGGATGTGTGCGTCGCTCTTTTCCAGCTTGATTTTGATGCTGCGATATCTCCCATCCCACTTGTCATTGTCGGGATAGTAACCGAGCGCATAAGAGGCCTTATCATCAGATGCAGCCTGGCTTTCCGCCAAGCTGATTTCATTTTGATTGAGATAGGCCTTGCCGCCGGTCTCCGCTGCCACTTCTTCCATTGATCCCTGATTGGCTTGCAGACCCGCCGTTTGGCGAAGTGATCCCTGACTGAGGTCGTCAGCATAGAGGCCGGAACTGTGGACTGCGGAAATCCCTTCCATGCCGCTGACCAAGCCGCCTACATCTACCGGGTAGATGGCGATGTTCGCACTTGCCAATTCGGATTCCGCCTGCTTGATCTCCTCAAGATGCAGTTGTCGAGGCAAGGCCACCATCGACCCCGAGGCATTCACGCCTGTTGAACGCCCGCCTCCGCCATGGCGTTCGGTGATCATCTCCGCGTCGCTCATGTTTGGATCTTGCGGTATCAAATCGAATGGGAAATCGGAAGTAACCCAGATGACGTTCTTGCGGCCAGGAAGCCCAGCAAGCATCCGCGAGAGCTCCCTCATTGCATTGATTGTGACTACCGTACGAACTTGGAGGTTGTAACCAGTCACCAAATTTTGGAATCCGGCAACCTCGGCTTGGGCGAGGCTGATTCTGGTAGCGGATATCAAGCCTGGCCCAGGAGCTTCGTTACCGTTGAAGTTTGTTGAGCGTGAGGACGCTCCGCGCTGCTGGGATTGTTCCTGAGGATGCAAATTTCTGATCGCGGTCGCCAAAATCTCGGGATCGCTGGTGAATTCCTGCAGTACATGCAGGTGGTCGCTTAGGGTCATGACCGCTGTCGGCATGCCCGCGTGCGACTGCTCCTCAACATATTTCAGCATTTGCCATCGGCCGTAGGCTTGATCTTTAAAACTGGAATTAGCCGCATCCAACAGCAATACCGTCGGAACGCCAGCCGGCTTAAGAAACTCCGGACGATTGGAAAGAACTCCGGGCGGCAAGGGCTGTGCGCCCGATTTGGGAGCGCCGGGATGGCCGGGTGGCGTAAAGAAAGCGATCCGCTGTTTTTTTCCGTTTTCTTCCAGCACAAAGTCTTCCGCCTTCAGACCGGTAACAGGTTGTCCTTTCTTGTCGGTAACGACTGCATCGACGACGACCAGTCGCGTGTTGCTTCGAATCGTAACGGTGGGAAGAGTGGCAGCAGTTTCCTGCGCGTGCAGCATCATCGATCTGGTTGCAGGGATAAAGCTAAAACTAAAGACTAAGCCGACGGCGGCGGCCATTTGAAGCTGCGTTCTGCAAAACATGCAAACCCCTGGGATCGACGACTCTTACTCTATTTTACGTATCGGCTGATCATTTTATCGGCCGATCACTGTCCCAACGGTCCGCTCACGGAGCCAATCAGGCCGGTCTTGTTATCGAGCACAACCAGGCGAACGGCTTTGCCGTCCGCTGGCGCTTCAATATCAAGGGGCACCATCAAGCCTTTGTCGAGGACTTGCTGAAGAGTGGGCGCATCGAACGTGTGCTCTACTTTGATGCTGCGTGCTCCACCCAAAGTCTTGCCACTGGAGTCGTAAACGCTCGCATAGAAACTCACGTTTACCTTCCTGCCACCGCTGGCATCCTCCGTGCTCAATGTGTGCGCATCCACCAGGAATATGACCCGCGCCTTGCCTGGATCGGTGGGTTTTATCTGGGCCATAAACGAGACCTGCGTCGCCGATCCATTCATCTGGAGGGCCTCCGCGACCTCCTGGTCGGGCTTCCAGTTCTTATCAAGCGTTGGATCCAGCGCAAAATATCCTCGGCGATAACGAACCTCGGTGTCCCCGCGGTCCAGCTTGACTTTGATATTGCGGAACTTGCCGTCCCACTTCTTATTCTCGGGATAATAGCCGATCGAGTAAGAAGCGTTTTCGTCGGCGACAGCCAGAGCAATGCCGTCCTGGATTTCGTTCTGGTTGGTGTAGGCTTTGCCGCCCGTCTCCGCCGCCAGGTCCTGCAAGGCAAATGTGTTGTTGACATCAATTCCAGAGCTCATGATGCCGCGCATATCCACCGGATAAATAGCGATGCCAGCGCTGGCAAGGTTCGCCTCCGTTTGTTTGATCTCCTCCACATGCAGCAGGCGTTGCTCGCCGAGAGCGGCACCGCCGGCGTTGGTGCCCACGGATTTCTGTCGAACGCTGGGCAGATCCGCCTGAAGTTCCGCGTTCGAATAGTCGCGATCCTCCGGAATCAGATTAAGCGGGAAACTTGCTGTCAGCCAAACCACGTTCTTACGGCCGGAAAATCCGGAAAGCATTCGCGATAGGTCCTGCAGGGCCTGCAGTGTGATCATGGTGCGGCGTTCAAGGTCATAACCCGCCACCAGGCTCTGGAAGCTCGCAGCCTGGGCCTGAGCAATAGAGATCGCCGTGGCCGCCGAACCGCTGATTCCACTATCGGCAATCAGGTTAGGCGCTGGCGTTGAAGGTAAAAAAATCTGTGATTGCGGACGCAGCCCCTTGATCACCTCCGCGAGAACCTTCGGATCAGTCGTAAAATTCTGCAGCACTCGCAACCGATCCGATAGCGTCATGACTGCTATCGATTTGCCCGCCTGAGCCTGCTCCGCTGCGTATTTCAGCATCTGATAACGGCCATAAGCCTGATCTTTAAACGAAGAGTTCGCCGCATCCAGCAGGAGTACCGTCGGTACACCGGCAGGTTTCAGAAACTCCGGGTGATTGGAAAGGATACCCGGAGGTGGGGTTTGCGGGCTTACCTGATTTGCACCCGGCGGAGTGAAGGTCGCGATCTTCTGCTTCTTTCCGTTTTCCTCAACCGTGAAGTCTTCCGGCTTCAGTCCGGTGATGGGCTGTCCTTTTTTGTCGACAACGACCACATCAACCAAGACCAGGCGCGTACTGGTGCGGATCGTGATGCCAGGAACTTCGGCCGGTGTCTGCTGGGCACTTAGAATGGCTGGGCCAGCTGCCAGGTTCAGGACCAACACTGAAGTTAGCGCGATCCGAACGCGCAGGTTACGCAACATAGTTCCTCCACGATAGATCCACCATAATTGTACGGAACTCAGGGGAATCACCCCGGAATGTACCGTGTTTCAGAGCCTTTGGCAAACCTCGGTTGACTATCGATATTAACGGCATTTGCTTGATGAGTAGGCGCTCCCTACAATAGAAGTTTCATCCAAATCCTATGATCCATTTTCCCGTCCCTGAAGCACTCACATTCGATGACGTATTACTTTTGCCGGCACGTTCCGAAGTCGTGCCCGCTACTGCCAACACCCAGACTCAGATCTCGCGCAACATTCGACTGAATATTCCGATTATCAGCGCCGCCATGGACACAGTCACCGAGTCGCACATGGCAATTGCCCTGGCGCAGCAGGGAGGCCTCGGAATCATTCATCGCAACCTGACGATCGATCAGCAGGCCAATGAAGTGGACAAAGTAAAACGCTCGGAGAGCGGCATGATCGTCGATCCGGTCACCATGTCGCCGGACGCCAAGGTCTCCGATGCGCTCGAAGTCATGCAGAAATACAAAATTTCAGGTGTGCCGATCACATTGAAAGATGGAAAACTGGTCGGTATTCTGACCAATCGCGATCTGCGCTTTGAGACCCGCTTCGATATTCCAATCGATAAGGTGATGACCAAGAAAAATCTGATCACGGTGCCGGTGGGAACGACACTGGAGCAAGCCGAAGAAATTTTGCATGAGCACCGCGTCGAAAAACTTCTCGTCGTCGACGACAAGTACAACCTGAAGGGCCTGATCACCGTTAAAGACATTCAGAAGAAATTGAAATATCCCACTGCCGCCAAAGACAATCAGGGCCGCTTGCGGGTGAGTGCGGCCATTGGTGCCACTGGCGATTTTTTGGAGCGCGCGCAGGAATTGGCGAAGGCCAAAGTCGACGTGCTCGCGATCGATAGCGCCCACGGACATTCCGCACTGGTGCTCGAAGCCGTCAAGAAAGTAAAAGCGAAGTTGCCGGAGGTAGAACTGATCGCCGGCAACGTCGCGACATTCGACGGCGCCTGCGATCTGGTACGCGCGGGCGTGGACGGCGTTAAAGTTGGCATCGGCCCAGGCTCGATCTGCACCACTCGCATCGTCACCGGCGTAGGTGTTCCGCAGATTACCGCGATTGCCGAAGCATCGCGCGCCACACGCGACTCTGGCGTTCCCGTAATTGCAGACGGCGGCATCAAGTATTCCGGCGATATCAGCAAGGCGTTGGCCGCAGGCGCGAACGCGGTGATGATCGGATCGATGTTTGCTGGAACGGATGAAAGCCCGGGCGAATTAATTCTCTATCAGGGTCGTACCTTCAAGTCCTATCGCGGCATGGGCTCCCTCGGAGCGATGGCACAGGGTTCCAGCGAGCGCTATTTCCAAAACTCCGATGGAGATGCGTCGACCGCGGCGCCAAATTCAACGATGGGCGAAGACTCGAACCGGCTGAATAAGTTAGTGCCTGAAGGAATCGAAGGCCGCGTGCCCTATCGTGGTTCGGTCGCGATGATCGTCCATCAGATGGTGGGTGGATTGAAATCGGGCATGGGATATTGCGGATGCCAGACCGTCGCTGAACTGCAGCAGAAGGCGCGATTCGTTCGCATCAGTGCAGCCGGTCTGCGCGAAAGCCACGTGCACGATGTCATGATCACGCGCGAAGCTCCGAACTACGCCGCCGAATGACGGACGAGACAAATTTGACTGCCGAGTCTCGTCCTAACCTTGTGCGCGCCTGGTGGCCGGCAGCCGTCTGGATCGGCATCATCGCGTTTGAGTCCACCGATTTCTTCTCGTCCGAGCACACCGGCAGCATGCTGTACACGCTGTTAACGCACTTGTTCGGCAACATCAATTTGTATAAATTTCTCGTCTTCCACCACTACCTGCGCAAGGCCGGACACGTCGTCGGGTACGGCATGTTGGGACTGCTGTTGTTGCGCGGTTGGCGTGCGACGTTCGCCAAAACGGGCAGTCAAACTCATGCATTATTGTGGCGCACGTCACTACTGTCATGGTTGGGGACCGCTTTTGTTGCATCGATGGATGAATGGCACCAGAGCTACATTCCATCGCGCACTGGCACGTGGAAAGATGCCGTGCTCGACAGCGTAGCGGGTTTGGTGTTTCTGTTGATCGCGTATTTTCGATTGCGCCGATCCGCTAACCCCGAGCAATCCACCTGATACGATGACAGGCTCTTACCAACCGTATGACAACATAAGGCTTAGCTCCAGAGCTCGTCCCGAACCCTGTAGTGCGTGCTATGATTTTGCCTCCTAGAAAGCATGATCTCGAGCATGACTTCGCCCCAATCACCAGTCAGGATGTCGTCTGGATCTGAGCGGACGCCAGCAGGCGTAAACACTGTGGAGCTTGCCAATGTCCACAAGTGTTACGACGACTTCGTCGCCGTCGACAACCTTTCTCTTCGCATTCCGCCTGGCGAAATTTATGGTTTACTTGGCCCCAACGGCGCCGGCAAGACCAGCACGTTGCGCATGATCATCGGCATCAGCGTCCCCGATTCAGGGCAGGTTCTTATCCTTGGAGAACCACTGGGCCGCGCCCACACAAACCGCTTCGGCTATCTGCCCGAAGAACGCGGGCTGTACAAGAAAATGAAGGTGCTGACTCACCTCGTGCTTCTCGCTCAACTCAAAGGGTTGACTAGCGGAGAGGCTTCAAAACGGGCTCATCATTGGTGCGAGCGTTTGGAACTGACTGCCTGGATGGACAAAAAAGTGGAAGAACTCTCGAAAGGCATGCAGCAGAAAGTTCAGTTTATCGGTGCGATACTGCACGATCCGGAATTGATCGTCATGGACGAGCCTTTCTCCGGGCTCGATCCCGCCAACGCGCTGGCTTTGAAAGACGCTCTGCTCGAATTGGCCAAGAACGGTAAGACCATCCTGTTATCGACCCACCGCATGGATCAGGCGGAACGTTTGTGCCAGTCGATCTGCCTGATTAGTCACGGTCGCGCCGTCCTTGAAGGCGAATTGAGCCAGATCAAGACCAACTCGGGCTCTTGCAGCGTCCAAATAAAATACGATGGCGATGCTAGCTTTCTGCACGAGCCGAAGCTCGTCCAATCTTTTAACGACTACGGCAACTATGTGGAAGCGCGGCTTGCGCCCGGCGCCGATACCCAGGAACTTCTACGACTGGCTTGTTCGAAAGCAAGGCTTGACCGATTTGAGGTGATGCAGCCCTCGCTGGAAGAAATCTTTATCGAGGCCGTGAGCAAGCCCCATGCGTAACACCTGGCTGATTATTAAACGCGAATACCTGGAGCGTGTGCGCACGCGTTCCTTCATGGTGCTCACTTTGTTATTACCCGCCATAGTGGCGGCGGTGATGGTGCTGCCGGCAAAGCTCGCCACCATCGGCAAGAAAGCACAGCATGTCGTCGTTGTAACTTCAAACCCGCAATTCGGCGAGATCGTTCGTCAGGGGTTGCTGTCCTCCGGCGACAACGATGACGACGAGGCTGGCTCCGAGACGAATGCCGCCAAACAGGCGCGCGACAAGCAGTACATCATTGACGTGGATTCCAATCCCACGGAGGCGGAACGTGCGGCGTTGAGCGAGAAGGTAAGCTCGCAGGCCATCGACGGCTATCTTTGGCTGAGCGACGATGCGATTGCCTCGGGAAAGGTGACGTGGGTCAGCCGCAATATGCCCGGCTCCGGAGAGAGATCGCGCTTAAGCGAAAAATTGAGCCGAATCGTCCAGTACACGCGGCTTTCCAGTACTGGTTTAACCGGCAATCAAGCGAATCTCCTGCTCAAGCCAATAAAAGTTGAAGCGGTTCGTATGGAACACGGACGGGAAACCAGGGACAGCACCGGGATGAAGCTTATCGAAGTGGTGGTCATGGTCATGCTGCTTTACATGGCCGTCCTCCTCTATGGCATTTCTGTTATGCGGTCCGTGCTGGAGGAGAAGAACTCGCGCGTCATGGAAGTGCTGCTCTCTTCCGCGACCCCAACGGAGTTAATGACTGGAAAACTTCTCGGCGTGGGTGCGGTCGGCCTGACGCAGATCGTGGTCTGGGCAGTGATCGCAGGTGTATTTGCCGTGCCTGCTCTGGCCATGCAGCCGGACCTCGACCAGCTTAAAGTTTCGCCCGGAGTGCTGGCTGCCTTCGCTGCCTTCTTTTTTCTAGGGTATTTGTTGTACAGCACGATCTATGCCGCGATTGGAGCGATCACCACGACCGAGCAGGAAGGCCAGCAGCTCCAGTTCTTTGTCGTGATTCCGCTTGTCCTCTCGGTATTCATGCTGAACCCGGTCGTGCAAACACCCGACGCTCCGGTGGTCGCCTGGTTGTCAATGTTTCCATTCTTTGCGCCGGTGGTAATGTACGCGCGAATCGTTGTCCAAACACCACCTGTGTGGCAGATCGCTCTATCGCTGTTTTTGTTGATCGCGACCATTGCCGGAATCATGGTGCTCTGCGCACGCATTTACCGTATCGGCATACTCATGTATGGGAAACGCGCCACCCTCCCGGAAATTCTCAAGTGGGTGAAATATGCGAAGACGTAATCACGAGCCAGGATTTGAAATCGAGCGGTGCGCCAGCAGCGCCACCGCCGAGGCTGCCGCGATCCCCGCCGAAAAATAAAACGGAACCGTCGGACCATAAATTTTCCACAATGCTCCAGTGATGACGCTCGAGAGCAGCGTAGTCACGCTGGTGAAAAACGAATAAATTCCCAGAGCCCGGCCCCGGACATCGCTCGCCACACTTTCGACGATCAATGCCGTGAGCACAGCATTAGTTAGCGCATAGAAGAGTCCATAGAAAGCCATGGCCAACCAGATCGCCAGTTTGGAGGGCGCGAGCGCGAAAACAAAATAGACGATGGCAAAAACAAAATATCCAGCGGCCGCGATGGCCGAACGCGAGAAGCGGTCGCTGAACTTTCCCGCCGGCCAAGACACAAACGTAAACGTGATATTGAACACCAGTCCCAGCAGCGGAGCCTGCGACGCTGGAATGCCGATATTCCCGGCGCGCAAAACAAGAAACATGTCGCTGGAATTTCCCAGCGAAAATAGTGTGACCACCACCAGCACGTAATAGAAGCCAAGCGGCAATTTCGGGAACCAATCGGATTTGCCAGTGTGGGGACGGGCTACTGTGGGGACGGGCGTCTCGCCCATCCAAGCCGAGCGTAGCTCGGCAGGCGCCAGCGGTCCTAGCAAACTAGGGGAGTTTCTGGAGCGATGCACCTCCCGAATTCCCAGCCAGGCGACGATCACGCAAAGCGCTCCAGGGATCGCAGCCCACGCAAACACTCCGCGCATACCGAAGCGCCCAATCACCGCCAGCGCCAATAGTGGGCCGGCGATAGCCCCAGCGGAATCCATCGCCTGAATCAGCCCATAGGCCGATCCCAGCTCTGTTTTCTCCACCGACTCCGCCACCATCACATCCCGCGCAGTTCCGCGCACGCCTTTGGCAAAGCGATCGCAGAAACGAATCCCCAAAATTTGCCACCACGAAGAAACCAGCGCCAGCAGCGGCTTGACGGCGTTCGCGGCGAAGTATCCGCCGACCACGATGGGCTTGCGCTGCGCCACCTTGTCGGTTACGTAGCCGGAGAAAAGTTTGACAAATGAAGCCACGCTTTCCGCGATGCCTTCGATAATCCCAAGTTGTGCCGGTCCGGCGCCAAGCGATGCAAGAAATGCAGGCAGCACCCAGTACGCCATTTCGCTGGCCGTATCGTTAAGGAACGAAGTCAGGCCGAATGCGTATATATTGCGTGGGGTAGATTGAGGTGCGGTAGATTGGGAACGAGGTGGAGGCGGTGCGTCCATATCCGTCCCTTGAAAATAGCATGGAGAAAATAGCAGTGAACACAAGCCTCAAGATCGACGAGACCAAAGCGCAGACCAGGTTTTCCAGAGGATGGTTATCTGGCGAATGGCTCTCCGGAGACATAGCCGTAGCCTGGCTTCTAGCTGCTGCTGCCGTTCTGCTGCAGATGGCAACCAACGGCCGCTACGGATATTTCCGCGACGAACTTTATTATCTGGCGCTCTCGCATCACCTCGCCTGGGGATACGTAGATCTGGCGCCCATGTCGCCGGTCTTGGCATACATCGGGCGCGCACTGTTCGGCGAATCCCTGCATGCAATTCGACTATTGCCGGCGCTTGCGCTGGGCACGGAAATCCTGATCACCGGCTTGATCACGCGAGAACTCGGCGGCAAGCGCTTCGCGGTGTTGCTAGCGTGCCTATCGGTGTTGCTGGCTCCGGTGATCCTGGGCAACGCAACCCGCTTCTCCATGAATCCGTTCGAGCCCTTGTTCTGGATGGGCAGTGTTTACTTTCTGTTGCGTGCGATAAACCTTAATCAGCCGCAGTTGTTGTTGTGGAGTGGCATGCTTCTCGGCCTGGGATTGGAAAATAAACATTCGACCGCGTTCTTTCTGATCAGTCTCACGATCGGCATCATCGCGACTCCCGAGCGCCGCTGGTTTCGCACGAAGTGGTTTTGGATGGCGGCGGCCATCATCATTTTGCTAAGCCTGCCCAATCTGATCTGGCAATATCAGCACGGATTTCCGACTTGGGTCGACCTAAGTAACGTGAAAAAGATTCACAAGAATGTCGAACTCCCGCCCCTTTCGTTTCTGAAACAACAAATCATGATGTTGCTGCCTCTCAGCGTGATCGTCTGGATTGCTGGACTCGGCTTGTTGCTCTTTCATGATGAAGGCAAGCGCTACCGCGTGCTCGGCATAACCTATCTGGTATTCCTCGCCATCATGATGGCTCTCCACGGCAAGGACTACTATCTCGCCCCGATTTATCCCATGCTCTTCGCTGCCGGAGGAGCCTTCTGGGAAAAGTTCATTGCAGCACACTCCCGCCTGCGCTGGATGAAAGTTGCCTTACTTCTCGTGACAATCTTAGGAGTAATCGTCATTCCGATCATTCTCCCCATTCTTCCGCCTGATCGAATCGTTCCCTACATGCAGGCGCTGGGCGTGGGTGTCTCGCGTACCGAAACGCACATGAACAGCACTCTCCCGCAATATTTCGCCGACGAATTCGGCTGGCCGGAAATGGTCGCGCAAGTCGCCCAGGTCTACCACGCGATGCCCGCCGAAGAACGCGCCCAGACCGCCATTCTGGCGGGAAATTACGGCTCCGCCGGAGCAATCGATTTCTTTGGACCAGACTACGGCCTGCCCCCATCCATCAGCGCTCACCAGAATTATTACTATTGGGGATTCCGCCAATACACCGGTGAGAGTCTGATCCTGCTCAACTGGCAGCTCGATGACGCTCAGTACTGGTGCCAGAATGTCGAAGAAGGCCCGAAGGTCGATTATCCCTACACCATGGGCTGGGAACACTACACCATCCTGATCTGCCACGGACTCAAAAAGCCGCTGGCCGAGGCGTGGCCGCACTTCAAAGTTTGGGACTAAGACCTGACACCTAAGACCTAAGAGACCAAAGACCAAGATCAAAAATCTCACACCTAATCTTCCCCGGCCGCATCCAGTAGAATAGAAACACATGGCCGACCGCACTTTTACCCTCGATGAAGCGCAGATGCTCTTGCCGATTCTGGAATCGCTGCTCAAACAGGCAATCAACGGCAAAAAGCTGATTGAAGACGTAGAC
>JBATZM010000110.1:0-10136 GCA_049674665.1 Terriglobales bacterium | reverse complement strand
CGCCCCGTGCCCTCAATCTCGTCCTGCCACCATCGGAGCATTCGCTCGTGATGTGCCGGCGTCAGCCCCTGCACCCACAGCGCGTACTGCACCACCGAATTCGAGGCCAACCGCCCCGCATACCGGTTAGCGCTCAAGAATGCATTGATCGTTTCGAACGCCACTTCTAATCGCCCCAGCCCAAACGGCGTGTGCGTTCGCGGATTCAGCCGGATGTAACTAAGTTCGTTATCGTTCAGTACGATCTGTCCGTTCGCGCCAAACAAACCTGTTGCCTGCGCATACCGCGGCGAGTCAGGCTGCCCATCCCAATCCGTCATGATCCGGATCGTCGCCCCATCCACCGGCCACATCACCAGAGGAAACTTATCGGCGGAATCCGGCGTCCATCCCTCAGTCAAATCGAGTTCGATTGCTCCAAATCCTCCAACAATCACATCCTCCAGCACCTGCTCAATCAGCGAGCGGAACGAATCGTCTGGATTTGGCGCCTCAAAATTTTCCGTCAGTATCTGTATCCGCTGAGCACCATCCGGAATCTGCTCCAGAACCCGCCCACGCCGTGGCTGAATGCGCCATCGCATTCCCACAATCCGATCCTTAATCACGTTGATCGCCCGCCGTGCCACCGGCGTCTCCGAGAACCGTCGCAGATTCGCCGGTGTCGGTTTCGGCACCAGCGTGTGTGCCGCCGGCATGCCAGCCAGTGGAAAACTCGGCGTGGAGAACGGGGCCAGGTTCGACCCCGTGCCCACCGTCAGCCGTCCATCGCGCCCGGCAAACAAACTGGGGGAAAGCAATTCCCGCAAAGACACTTGCCCCACCCGGCGCAAAGCGCCGCTCACTCTCTCTCGAATGCTCATAGTCTCCTAGTCCTGTGCGTCGGTAACGATCGCCGATAAACAGCTCCCTGTGGTTGCTCCCTGTGTACGCCAGTGTCCTCTGTGGTGAGATTTTGAGTGTCTCCACCAAAACAAAACGGCACAGCTTTTTAAGCCGTGCCGCACAATCGAAGCGTCTATAGCTTCAACAATCCAATTTCTGGCCGATCACGCTCTCACACCCTCAGCTCCCGCCGCACCTCGCCCGCGATCTCCGCCATCTCTTCTACGGTCCTCACCTGCACGGAATTTTCTTCCAGCATTCCAATTGCGAACCGCGTCCTGTCGTCCCGCAAGACGGTCGCTTGATCCACCACCGCCATCATGGAAGTTTGGATCTGTTCCTTTCGCATCCCCGTCTCAACCCGCGGATAACGATAAGCCAGCCCCAGCGCTTGGTTCACATTTGCCACCACCGAGACCGCGTGGAACATCTTCATCACGCTTCCCACTCGATATCCAAAATCAATGCGGAACGGGTCTCCCTGTCCGGTGTACTGAACCACATCCAAATCTCGTTGCATTAATTCGATCACGCCTGCGTTGGTGAAGGCCTCATTCATAGTGTTCACAATTGCCCCGCGGCCTGTGCGTTGCTGATTTCGCTCACCCCGTTCCGCAGGAACCAGGTATATCGAAGTAAGCACTTCCATTTCCTTCGCTGGATCCTCCGTCAGCACCGCCTTAGTCGGAGCCACGTCGAGCATCGTTCCGAATTTCTCGTTCACTAACTGCATCAGTTCTTCGCGCCGCCGCACACTCCCCAGACTCGCGCGGATCTCCTTCTCCGCCATCGCAAACCATTCCGACTCCATATCTGGAGCCACGCACTGCAACATCCTCCAGTCACGCGTAAACCGAACCTCGGCAAACCCGGCATCAGCTTCGAGCAGCAACAGTCCAACCGTAACGAAATCGTCCCGCAGAGCATGCGGCAAGAATCGCAACAGGTAAAGTTCGAGTTGTCGTTTCTCAGCCATCAGTTCCAGTCTTGCGTTGCCCGAGATATTGGCTGAAGCCACTCAACATCTTCTTAGTTTCGATCGCCTGCTGCGAAAGCTGTGCGTAGATTTCAGGAATCAAGTAGCCCAGATCGCGCGACAATAGAAGGTGATACTCCAATTCGCTAGCCGACCCTAATGCGATTTGTAGAAACCGAGACAACTCAGCCCGTGAATTCTTTCCTGCTCCTTCAGCGATATTAGCCCCAATAGAAACCGCGGCCCGTCGAATCTGATTAGTAAGGCTATACAACTCGTGTCGAGGAAATGACTGAGTAGCGCGATAAATATCCAGCGTCAAAGCGTGCGCTTTATGCCAAACCTTAAGCTCCCGAAAATCCCGCATAGTCCCTCATCTCAGAAGCCGACACCAAGAGCCTTACCTGATGGCTGAAGGCTGAAAGCTAGTTCTCCGCCCACTCCGGAAACGGCCTTCGCGGCGACCCTCTAAACGCTAAAATCAACTCCCGCACAATTGTCTTCCTTTCAATCAGCCGCTGCACCAGTGCCTCCAACTCATCCCAAGACCCACCATACCAAGCCGGAGGAATCTCTCCCGCCACTCGCCAGATCGCATCTTCATCTAATTTTTCGATCCGCGACAACCAGGGCTCGAACGACTCCCACCCATTCACCCGCGCATAAACTTCATTCCGCGGATAAACGCCGCGCAACGGAAAATCCGGAAACGTCCACTCTCCCGCATTAAAGCAATACCCCTGATCGATGAAAGAAGCCGAGTATTTTTTCTCGCGCATCTTCCGCCAGAACGCCGCCTGCCGTCCATCCGCATTACAAGTCCATTTATCCAGCGCCAGGATTCCTGCAAACGTTCCCAGATTCCGCACCCGATCCAGCATCTCCGGAGGCAGGTAATCGAGCACCTGCCCCTCCACCGGGCTCACCACGTACCGCGACCCGAACTGCAGTCCTGCCTCCACCTGAATCGCATGATTCCCCAGCACAATCGTCATTTCTGCCGTGTGCTGCACCAGCCACGGCGGAACTTCCACCACTTCCGCAGCCGGAACCGGCAGTCCCACGCGCTCTGCCAGCCGCGTAGCCAGAAACTCATTCGCCAGCACCCGCTCATGTTGCGGATTATTCCGAAACTTCACCACGTAATAATGCCCGTCGTCGCAGCGCATCAAATGACTCTGCGCTCCGCCCCGCATCCTCTTTACATGTTGAACCGCGACAGTAGGCATAAGTTTTAGCGGGAGCAGAAAGCTGGAGCTTCGTATCAGGGCATCGTTTTAGCGATGCGCCAGACTTCGGAATCAGAAACCCCTTTAGGGGTTGGAGCATCAAACTCCGACTGCTCTGCACTCTACGCTCAGAATCGTTCCCTGCCTGTGACCGCCGCCACATCGAAAATGTTCACTTATCCCCATCGCCAAACCTCATCGGGATGCATCATCTGGCCCTGTCCCCGCCACTTCCTTCCGCACCGCCCACGCAATTGCCAGCGCTAGGACGCAATCGTCATGTGTCCCTGGAGCCGCTCCCGTTCTTCCGTCCGCGAATCTTACAAACGTCCGGAACTCATTCAGCAGCAGCCGGCTCCTGAAATGTCCTGGTTCTTCAAACAGCACTGCCGCAAGATTCTCAATCATCGCGGGACGGCTGTGCGCCGAGGTCAACCACCCATCCCCACTCTTCTGTTCAAATACCCGCGGATACTTACCATCCAGATACGCCAGCACACCGTACCCGTGATTATTCCTCTCCACCGCCAGCAGCGCCGTGTTGTATTCCTTCCCCAACGCGATCAGTCTCTTCGCAAACTCTCGCGGAGTCCAATGTCCGTGCAGCTCAGCACATTGCATTCCTGATTCACGATCAATCACTTCCCCGCACGAGTAATCACCCTCGATCCCGCCCCCCGCCGGATCGGCTCCAATCACATACTCCCGGCCCGGCCGCGCCGGCAGCCAGATCATCAGCCGATTGTTATCCCGAACCTCCAATGGTTCGCTCGCCGTCGCTAGCGCCTGCTCCACCGCTACCAGCTCGAAAACGCATTCTCCCGATGCCCGGAAGCATGACACCGCATCCTCGGCAAATTCCTGCGCCGCTCGTCCTCGCAGTGACGCCCATTGTTTCCGCCGCCAGGCGATCTGCCCAATCGTCAATCCCTGTGCCGCAGCCAGCTCCGCCTCTTCTTGTGTCAGCGGAGCAAAGCTCGCTCCCACTTCCAGCGTGTAAGCTGCGTCAAACCACCAGGGAAAAAAGTGACGCGTATATCCTGTCTCTTCCGCCCGTTGCCACTCCTCGTAGAAAAGTCCACCCGCTCCGTTCGGCGTGGACTCCAGCACAATCTCGCCTCCCGGCACCACCGCCGCCCGCAATGACGCCAGCGCCTCATCGCCTTCTCCGCCCCAGCGCGATACTTCCGAACAATGCAGATTCTGGATCGTTCGCCCGCGCCCCGCATTCTCCGCCGCCGAAGCCAGGCAATACTCGCTGTCCAATTCCGGAAACACTAACTGCCGCGCATTGCAGTGCGAAGTTCGTAGGCGCCCGTTGCGCCACTCCTCCGGCAGGTTCTCCCAGAACCGCCGCACGATCCGAAAGATGTCCTCCGCCGATTCCCTGTCCTGCGTCACCTGCATGCTCAGGATGCCGCTCTGAGAAATCGTCTGCGCGAAAAATCTTGCGGCAATGTATGTCGTGATGCCCACCTGTCGTGCCTTCAGCACCACATTCTGCTTCGAGCACCGGTAGGAATACTCCTGCTGCACGCGGTTTAATCTGAAGTAGGCCTGACTCGTCGTCTTGGTTCGGATCTTCAGAAATTTATCGATGAAAAAATCCCGCTCAGTCGGCTCCCATACCCTCCCAGCCTCCAACTCCAATCTTTCACTCGGCCCTTGTTGCCCCTTCCGGCGCTCATCCAGATGTTGTCCCAGCCACTCCAAATAAGCGGTCGAAACCTCAGGCGTCACAACCGCCATCCCACGAACACTCCGTCGTTCAAGAACACTCTGTCATTCCCGAACACTCTGTCATCCAGGAACACTCTGTCATCCTGAGCGAAGCGAAGGACCTCATGCACCACAAAACTGTCATCCTCCGCGCTCCAAAGGATCCCCATCTTTCCTACTCTGTCATCAAACCTCTCCCGGTAAACCGGACAACACTTTTCAATGCACCGCGCTGAAACTCTCCGGCACGTAAGCGTAAGCCCCAATGTCCCACCCCGATCCAAACGAGTTCTGATTGATTCCCAGCAGGTCGTATTGATACTCCGCCCCCAAGTTCACGCCTGCATCGATGATCGGCGAATTCACAGTCGGCCGAAAATCTGCCTCCGTCCCGCTCGACGGGCAAACGTGATAACTGCCGGCCACATAGCCCGTCGGCACCACGTCATTCGCCTGGCATGACAACAGAAGATTCACCATCTGCGTGTTCGATTTCAGCGTCGCGCCTCCCTGAACCAAAGCGTCCATAAAGTTGGCCACTTCATCCGGACGTAACTCGTTCACATGCCAGAAGTAGCCGATTGGCCGTCCCCACAACGCATTCTTAAACAAATCTTGGCGAACCCGGTTCCGTATCTGCTGATAAGTCAGCCCCTGATAGTTAGGCACCACACCCTGACTCAAAATATTGAAAACGTCATATCCCGTAGCCAGCGTAGTATTCGCCCCGCAACAAGGTTTCAGGCTTCCAGTTCCTCGCACCCCCACATAACCCAGCCCGGCAACAATATTCTCCGTTACCGGATCTTCATAACTCCCCGGCATCACATACACGCGTCCTGTCGGCAGCCCAGTGAGATTCAGATTCATCCACTGCTGTGCCCAGGTCATTTCTTCTGTTTCCATCTGCGTTTCATCAAGGTCGAGATTCTGCGCGGAAGTAAAAATGTCCAGCCCCGCCACCTCCGCCAGTGAAATACTCCGAGCCGTGCTCTTAGCGTTCACGTCGAGAAGCACGGAAAACACTCCACGCTGCTGCAGCGTGTACCAAATCCCACCCAGCGTATCGAGCCCATTAGAAGTCTGCCCCGGCGGAGCCGGCGTCAAGTTCCAGCTAATATCCGCTGCCGGATCATCCGGACTCGTAGTTACCGTCAAAGCAGCCTGCCCAGGAGCCGGATGCGTAATATTCAAAGTCACGCTCGTCGCGACGTTTCCGACATACTGCAAGTTCTCAAAAGCGTGGCACGGAACCGGAAATGGCCCACTCGCTCCGCAACTAGCCGCCGGAGGGTCCCAATACTCATGCGATATCGAGTGCGTGTTTACATCCCATCCCGCATTAACCCACCCCTGCACTTCACCGATGATCGACTGTGAATAACTTCCGCCAGTAACTACCGCAATCGAAAGCGGTATCGCTTTGGCCGCCATCACTGGCAGGAGCGAATTAATGTAAGTGTCGCTATACTCCACCAGCCCAGGATCGTCATAACTCACCGTCGTATAAGCCGGCCACCGGTGCCACTCGTGGATCCACGGCGGTGTTTCAGCCGCAATATTATGCGTTCCCGCCGTCGGCCCTGGAGTTCCCGATGTATCCACGGTCAGCGCCGTTGCTAAGTTGTTAGCATAAAGATGGCAATAGTCATAATTCACAGCACCCTGCACATTATCTACGATCCCATAAGTGCGATTCGCATATGCCCGGCAGTTCTTAATCTCGAAAGCGCATCCGCCGCTGCTGCATCCAGCTCCATCAAAGTGATAACCCACATAGTTTATATTCGCGTCCGTGTTATACAGATGGATATCACCCGGCGTTCCGCTCGCCTGCACGTAAAAGCCCAGCGGTACCGCGCCGTTCTCCACTTCACTGTCAGCAGACATGTTCGCGAACCAAAGATGGTCGCTTGCTCCCTGCACTTGCACTCCGTAGGCATCAAACCAATCCATCTGTATATGCTGAATTTCCAGCCACGAGACGTTATTCAAATTCAGCAGCGTCTCACCGCTAAGTACGATCGGTGCCACAGTAGAATAATGTGGTGCCGGATTACCGCTAGCGCTATACACATACAGAATGTAATTCGTAGAGTCATACCAAAAGTCCCGATCCTGAGTAAGTGCCGCCTGGCTCGCCTGTGCCATTCCCCACACCGTCCCGAATCGCACATACTCTAACTGCGATGGTGGTTGAGTAACACAGTAGAAACCACGAATGCCGCACTGCACCACATTCGGCATTCCAGGCGTCGCGGAATACACCGTTGCCGCCCAAACATTCGTGTTCACTTGAGTCCACCACTGTCCTGTGATCGGCAAATAGCCCGTCAAATGTGGCGGCCGACCATTTCCATAACTGTCGATCTTGATGAGCGCGCCACCCGTCGCAGGATTCGTCCCGCTCGAAGGTGGAGTCAGCGTTTCATTCCACGTACAGTCTCGTAGCAGGTTGATTGTGTCACCTGGTTGAAAGCTCGAGATCCCGACTTCCAGTAGCGTGCGCCACGCGAGTTGCGGGCTCGTGCCCAGATTTCCATTCGACCCGTAGTTACAATCGACATAATAATTGGAGGCGCACGCCAGCGGCGCTCCTAGAAGTAGAAGCAACAACAATTGTTTGATCATGGGGTCCTTAAGATCAACACACGAAGATCAATACACGCAAATCAATACACAATCAGAGCTGGAATCGACGCGCCTGAACTGAAGCTATCTGTCGGTACCGTGATTGTCCCTGACAACGCCGCGCCTCCTGCACTTACGCTCACGGATTGATTGCCCGCGTAAGTTACACCAGTTCCAGGTGTTCCCAGTAAGGCGACGCATGACGATACGCAATTACTGGTCAGTGCAATATAGACACGTCCTGCAGGAATCGTAACGTTCGAAGTATTCCACGCTATAGTCTTGATACCTGCTGAGGACGCGAACGTACTTCCTGCGGTCGACACGGTGCTGGCAAGAATAATTGCCGTTCCACCGGAACTCCCCGTCAGTAGTCCGAGAGCGTAAGTGTTACTCGTATTGTCCGCCGTCCCCACCACGTAAGCAACGTGGTTGGTCACGCAAGGGTAAGGGTTAAACACTCCCCAAAGAATGGCCTTATTTGTTGTGCCGGGAAAAGCGTTTCCCGATCCGCTCTCCGTCGGAACTGTGATCCATGAACACGTCGGTATAGGCAATTGTGCAGAAGGCAATGTGCCCGTTGTAAGATCCGACGCCGACACAGTTACATTCGACGAGAGCGCGTGACCATTCACAGTAGTGCTGGTTGCCACATATCCAGGAATTGTAGGGGTGCCAGTGAAGACCGGCGATGCGGTAAGTGCCAGCGTTGTTCCGGTCCCTGATGTACCGTATGACGTTCCCCAGGCAGATCCCGTCGAGTTAGAAATTCCCGCGCTAGGATAGACCATGCTTCCACCCGAAGAAGGCATGCACGATGTACCGCTCGTCAATTGACACCTGAGCGTGTTATCCGACCCAACTCCGAGCGAGAAAGCCATTCCGCTCGGTACCGTGACCGTCGTTCCGATCCACTCTTGCCCCGACCACTGTGTTGGTCCAGTGCCCGTCTGGTTGATATTCCCCGCCACATTGAGATTCCCGCTAAGTGTTACAGTGCTGGAAAATGTCTTCGCTCCAGAGATAGTCTCCGCGCCAGCCAGATGAACGACCGTAGAGTCCACCGCCGCCCCCGTAACTTGCCCCACAGAATAGTCGCCGCTTGCTGCCGTCACCGCTCCGGTGCGTCCAAACACAGAAGCGACACTCCCGCCGCCACCACCGCTTTGCGGTGGTTGTAAGTTGACTCGCATGCCGTTCGTTTGTTCCGACACTGTATCAGTAACATCCACATATCCGATCAGTTGCGCCGATGATTGTCCGCTGGATCCTGTATCGTGACAATCGCCGGCCGTAATCGCGCTGGCAATAACCGCATCCCCCGCAGTAGTAGTACTGTCAAAGATGCAGTAGGCATAACCGCGCCAGGTGATCACCGCATTACCGGTCTTTCCCGAGCTACCCGGAACTACAATGCCAATTACTCCGTTAGTCGAGGACGTACTCGCGAGCACCGCCTGAGATGGGTTATTTGTGTTGAAAACAGCAAGCTGGTTTGCGAACGTTCCTGTCGAACCATCGTTAGGAATCTCGAAATCGTTTCGCCCATTTGTGACCGTGTTAAACGATGTCTTGGCAAAGACGCTCTTCATCGCATTGCCGGTATCGCTGCCCAGGTTGAATTGATTGTCCGTCCACGGCTTAAAAGTTCCTGTCGCATCCACTACCCATTTCAACCCACTGCCAATCCAAAACCCTAGTCCCGGAGCCGACGACGACGTCGCGTTCTCACTGCGGACCACCGCATAGCCGTCCGTTGCATCAAAGCCAAGCGACGTTCGCTGCCACAGCGCGCTATTCGTGAAAGATGAATAGACGCGAAAGTTTTCCGAGTTGGTTCCATTGACTTCCTCTAGATTGTTCGCTCTATCGCCGCCCGGATCCGAATTAAACAGGTTAGTCAGTCCTAACTGAACAGCTTGTCCGTCGTTATCGATAAATTCCGGAGCGTGAAGAGTCGAATCAAACCAGAACACGCCCCAGCCAGGAATCCCAGCAGGAGGCGTCGTTTCTTGTAGCTGAATCACATCGGCCGTCGCGCAATTCGCGTTTCCGTTCGCCGCAATGCCCGTCGCAAACGATCCACTGCACTGTGTCGGAGTTTCCGCCAGCGCAAGGGCTGTCCCCGCCTGCCCGCTGGTATTCGAATTTGTAAGTGCAATCTGTTCCGTGGTTCCACCAATATTTACCACCGGCAGTCCGGCGGCTGTATCCAGCCCAATGCCGCCAACGGCAGGAACAAACCCACTCCCCTGTGGTAATAACAAGTTACCGCTCATCGTCACACTGTTAGTAAACGTCTTCGCGCCAGTAACTGTCTCAGCATTTGCAAGGTGAACCACCGCTGCATCAACAGCAGCCCCTGTAACTTGAGATACCGTGTAGTCGCCAGTGGTCGCCACTACCGCTCCTGAGCGTCCGAATACAGAACTAACACTGCCTCCGCCCGAGCCACAAGGGCTGCCCGTCGATGCAATCACACCGGATGCAACATCGAGGCAGCCGTTCGCCAGTCCGGCGAAGGTAACGCTTTGATCGAACTTTGCAGGAACATTAAATTCTTTCAACGTCGCGCTCAACCGTTCCAGCCAGTTAGCGTGGATTCCGTCGCCGGTCTGGGCAATATAATTGGTGATCGACACCGGAGCTCCAAACGCCAGCTGCCCCAAATTCAGTGACGTTCCACCACTCGGCAC
>JBATZM010000109.1:0-48070 GCA_049674665.1 Terriglobales bacterium | reverse complement strand
ATGCATCGCAATCCAGTGCAGCGCGGATTGGTGGCCTCCCCTGAACTTTGGCATTGGAGCAGCTTTCGAGCTTACGCCCTTGGGGAAGCCGGCCCGGTTAAAGTCAACGACTGGGAAGCACTGAAGATGAAGATTCGATCGCCAGCTGCCTAGAACCAAAAACACGATGGTGTCGGGTCGTGTGGCGGCCCACTTCTCGAAAAGCGCGAGAAGCGGGGCACCCCCGGTTTGTATTATCAGCTCTCAAAAACGAGCGGCGTTATAATCGCGACGCCGGAGAAGGTGGCCACCCGCCTACACGCCCAGCAGGTCGCGTCCGAACGCTGCTCAACCAGACAAGCGCTGAGCCTGGAAAAACCAAGGAAAGCGGCAGCGACACTATGATAGGAGCAATGAAATTCCCGTTGTCCCGTTCGCAAATCGTGACCACCCAAAAGACATAATGAACTGCGACCACGAGCATGCCGTAATAAGTAGAGCGGTTACGCACCAACACCAGCAGCACGCCGGACCCGACCAGTTCCACCAAGGCCACAAACCCGTAGGCATCCCAGAACGAGGATTGGTCGCGGACACCCCACGTCGCGTACACAATATAGAGCCAACAGAGAGGCACTGCGGCGATGGCCGTTACTGCCGATATCGCACTGGCTGCAAACCGACCAGCGGTAATTCGTGCGAGGGCAGCCGCCAAAAAGTAAATGGGCAGCATAACGCCGAACATGATACTTATGAAGACAATCTCCTCTACGATTTCCCTCCTTACAAGTGCTTCTCTCCAGTGCGTGTGTCCACTCAATGGCGCGATGCTCCGAAGCGTCCCGGTGAAGGCCTCCAGAAAGCCTTGCATTCGCACTGGAGCATGCGCAGGAATCCTGGAGCAGCCGACATAAGAAAACAGCGCATATGCCACCGCGAACCCGATGTTCGCTGGAGGCATAATCTCCGAGAAGCGCCGGGCTATGTTGCGTTGGTAGAGTGCTTCCCCGTCCATATCCAATTCCTCCTTACTTTTTGAACAGCTCTTGGTTGAGAATGGGAGTATCTACGGTGTCCCACGAGAGAGGGAACCCTATATCCAGAAACATTGGCGCCTCCGATTGATAGTACTCATAGAGAAATGATGGGTCGGGGTTGTTTGGCGGCGTGGAGCAGGTGTGGCAATCCATGTCTGGAAGCTGGAATTGATGTCCGATTTCGTGCGCCGCGACATTGCCGATCCCAACACCGATCGCGGTTAGCAAGGATTGGAACGCAGATTGCTGTGCCTGGGTCTTCGGCGGATATGCCGGCGAGTAAAGGTTTGGTGCAGCGCTCTGCGCACCGTTCATCACAGCGGTATAGTAGACAACGCTATTCCAGTTGCAGAATCCCAAGTCGCAGAGGAGTGGACGGCCAGATGTGAAACCGGCCTCGCCGCTGGGAGGATTTGGATCTCCGACAATGTTTACGACAATATCAGGGGTTCCTTTATAGAAGTATCCTAACGGGGAAGGCGGGTGGCCACCTTCTCCGGCGTCGCGATTATAACGCCGCTCGTTTTTGAGAGCTGAATAATACAAACCGGGGGTGCCCCGCTTCTCGCGCTTTTCGAGAAGTGGGCCGCCACACCGCCGACACCGAGGGCTTCCCTGCTTTCGACAGCTTAGACCATCATAGCGGGAGCGGCGTGACTCTTGCGGCGGTTCTGCCGCGATTTCCATGCTGCCCACCACGACAGGATGAGCGAAAGGTTGCCTGCGTTGAAGACCATGATGGCCTTATAGGTATCGCCGAAAAGGACCGTCAGCAGCACACAGCCTGCGGCGACGACGAGGCTGACGCGGTCAGTAGTCGTGATGTGGAGTTTCTTAGAAATGAACCGATGCGACAGGATCGCCATCACAAATGCACTCGCAGAGACGATTGCCATATAAAGCCTTGAAACGTGGAAGGCATCCGCGACCAAAACACCCCCCAAAGAGCGCAAAGCGCCGTAAGCAATAAACCCGAAGAACCCGGCGGCCCAGAACCTCACAGCTGTAGTCATCACCAAAAGGCTCAGGATTATGAGAACCCAACCGAGGGCAATCTGAGAATGTCGCGGCGCTCGAATCAACTCGCAGCCAGCCATGAATGTGCCCGCGATAGCCAAGGCAACGAGCATTTTGCCGACAATCCGAAAACCAGATTTGACTTGCTCGACAGCCGGTCTTCTGTCGCGGTTCATGTTCCACATTCTATGCCTTGCCGAAAACCGAACCCTACCTGGCGTAACATCCCCATTGCATTCATCGAGGGTTTTGTGTTCTAAGGCCTCGATTACACTTTAAATCCCTCCCAAATTGAATCCAAGGCAGTGGCCAATTACGCGGAGTCTCGTCAGCCCTGTCCACAAGGCCGAGTTCAAACAATGCACTTCATTCGTGCCGCACATCCGTGGTTTTTTCATCACAAATTTTATGTACCTCCATCACAGACACCCGCCCCAAACTCTGCCATCATTCCCCAGAGTGGAGCACCCAGAACTCCGCCCGTCTCCAGAGACGGTTCCACAACTGCTGAAAAACCAGCTCCGGCAATCTTTGACAAATCGACGTTCTCGCAGATTCGCCCATTTGCCTATTCCGAACAACCCAACTTGTTTATACAAATGACACCTCTCCTGTTTATAACAACGATACTAGGGGGGTAAGGGGGGGTGGGGGTACCGGTACCAACCGTTAACCGTCGGGAGTTTCACTCAACTTTCAAGGGTGCTGCAACCGAACCAGTGCGTCCGCTGAGGTTGTCGCGGACAACAAAACGGACCGTGTACTCTCCGGGAGCAAGATCGATCGCGCCGTGGTAGGCAACGCCTTTCTGGCGAATCCCCGCCAACTTCTCCGGGGTCAGATGAGCTTCGACGGTCTGGCCTACGGGGCGATCGACCGTTTTGCCTTCGGGCGTTTTCGCCACCGCAACAAATTCCAGCGCAACATGGTTGTTGTCGGATTCATTGACTAGCGCAGCATCTGGGGCGAGATGCATCTCATAATTCACATGCTTCTTGCCTGGCTCTTTGCCAGGTTCAATCTTGTCCCAGTGCACCACCATCGCTAGCGACGTGTAATCCAAAGGTGACTGCAAAGCCGAAGAAATGTCGGCACTGCGGCTGTTCTCAGGATCTACGGTGGCATTAGTCACAAAGAAGCCGCTGCGCGCGCGCACTTCCACATGATCGCGCTTTACTTTCACCGCGAGCTTACGCCAACCTGCCTTGGTCTTCGATTGATCGAGATAGTAGCCAAGCATGTAGTATTCGGCGGAATCGTTCACCGCATCACGAAAACCTTTTACCAGGTCGTTGGAGTTGAAATAGGCGCGTCCTCCAGTCATCGACGCAAAGGTCTGGAACGAGGCCTGCGTGTCCAACTGTCTCCAGCTCATATTGCGGGCATAGTTTTTCCCTGGCCTGCTTATGGAGGCGCTGGGCATGGACACATTCTGGAGTCCTTTGACATCCACGGGATAAAGAGCGATCTGCGCGTCGTTCAGCAATTGCCAGGTGTGTTCGTACATGGGGAGCACATCGCTGAGCGTATCGCGGCCAGCGGGCGCGAGTTGCATGGTGTTGTCGCTCACGCTGAAGGGAAATCCACCGCTCGCCCAGATCAGAGACTTGCGCCCAGGGAACACTGCCAATGCCTGCGCCACCTGTTGCATTCCCTGCAAGGTATAGGTGATGGCCAGGCGTTGCTCGAACGATTGAAAATTAAGTTCCGAGTCTTCCATCATGGTCTGGAGTCTTTGGGTTTCGCTCGCCACAGCCGCAGCGGCATTCGAACCTCCAGAGCTGCCTTTCGAACTTGTCCCGCCGCCGGAACTCCCGCTGCTGCCCGATACACCTGCGCTACCGTCGGGACTAGCAGTTCCTGTGATGGCTTCCACTTCCTCCGGACTATCGACCATCTCGTATGCGTCACCCTTCACCTTGTGCAGCGCTGCGACCAGAATGCGAGGGTCGGTGGTGAAGTCATGGATCACATGAATGCCGCTACGCGTGAGCGTGTAGAGCGCTGTCGGCTCATGCTGGTCCACCGATTGGGTTAGATATTTAAGTAAGTCCTGGCGCGCATATGCCTGATCGGCGAATCGCGTGTTAATGAAATCGAGCACAATGAGCGTAATGCGTCGGTTGGACGATCCGCCTGCCAGGGAATTACTGAACTCGTTCGGATTCTGGGGACGCGACAAACGGTGAACGTCGCTGGTGATTTCCTCGAACGTAGCAACCTTTTGTTCGGCACCGTTTTCCAGCACGGTGAAGTCTTCCTTCTTCAGTCCGCCGATGTGATTGCCGGACTTGTCGGTCACGAGTGTGGGAATCAGCACCAGTTCGGTGCGCGAGGTGAATTTGACTTCGGCGTCGATGTTGTTGTCTTTATCATCCTTTGGATTAGGACTGGCAAAGACGAGCATGGAGAAAACGAACGCGGTGATTATGATGAAGTAGCAGGAATGCTTGCTGCCGATGCTCATTTCCGTACTCCCTTCTGATTGCGAGAACGCGATGCCGGGCGATCACGGAGCGCACTCAGTGCTGAAGGCAGGAAGCGCGGCGCGGAAACCATTATTCTGGATCTCCTTACTTACGACTTACGTGGCTCCGAACATGCGATCAAATTCTACACTGGGTTCGCGAATGGACTTGATAGTGATGAATTTAGCCCAGTTTCGAGGTAGTGTGAATTCAGGGAATATATATTTTCTCTTCAAGTACTAGTCTTCGCTCGCGCTCGTGGTTTCATCTTACCGACTATTTGGCGAGGAATCAGGTTTTATCTTGCTGACGCCGCTCTGGTGTCGGACAGCAATCCGCGGGACAGATGTCGGGGCGCGGCCCGAACGCTCCCAAGGCAAGTCGCGGTCGATTTTCGTCAGTGCGCTCGCGAATTAGCTCGCCAATCATGGCGATGAATCTGGGATGCGTACCTACGGTCTGGGCCTGCACCATGTTCAGACCTAACTCCTCGCACAGTTCACGCGCCTGCGTATCCAGGTCGAAGACAATTTCCATGTGGTCGGAGACGAAGCCGATGGGTGCGACCACAACATCTGGGCTCGTGCCGTCCGCTTTGAGTTCGCGCAGGCAATCGAGAATGTCTGGCTCCAGCCAAGGCTGCGACGGAGGGCCACTGCGACTCTGGTACACCAATCGCCACTCTTTATGTCCCAACTGTTCCGCTACCAGTCTGCCGGTTTCCAGGAGTTGTTTTTCGTAGTCGCAGTTTTGCGCCATCGCCAGCGGAATGCTGTGCGCTGTATAGATGAGGTGCGCCGCCTCACGCCGATCTGGCGAGATCTTTTCCTGCGCTTGCCGCACGCGATCTGCTGTGGCGTCGATAAATCCCGGATGGTTGTGGTACGCGCGAATCTTGTCGACCACCGGTGCGCCCTCTCCTGTTGACGCCTGCGCATGGGCTATGTCATCGCGATACTGCCGGCAACTTGAATAGGAACTGTAGGCCGACGTCACGAAAGCCAACGCGCGGCGTATTCCATCGGCTTTCATCTGGCGCAGCGTGTCGGCGAGCAGGGGATGCCAATTGCGGTTCCCCCAATAGACGGGCAGGTGAGGACCGTGCTCGGCGAGTTCGGCCTTGAGCGCCGCGATAAGCTGCCGGTTCTGATCGTTGATTGGACTCTTACCGCCGAAGTGATAGTAGTGCTGGGCGACTTCAAGCATGCGCTCGCGGGGAACATTTTTTCCACGCAAGACATTCTCAAGGAATGGCATGACGTCGTCGGGGCTCTCGGGGCCACCGAAGGACGTGATCAGGATTGCGTCATAGTTCATGCGCCGGATACGTGGATCTTGCTTTTCATATTCGCATGTTCTCTATACTCCTGCCAGCCCGCGCCAATAATCCGGAGCAGGCTCATGCTTAGAAGCTCTTATACGGTGATCACTGTAGTGTTTGGAAGAAAAAGCATTACCACAAATTTCAAGCGTTATGGAAGTTTCTACCTGCTGTTATCGCAGATTTATTCTTCGCGATTTGTATATCGCTCATGATTCACACAGTTACTCATCGAACCACGTTTGGTCACAAGGTTGCACCACTTTGCACGAGGTTTAAATGGCAACAAGAATCTAGATCAGGAAATTCAAATTTGGAGGTAAGAAAAATGAAACAACTTCTCGCAGTTGTCGCATTGCTCGGACTAACCGGGCTGGGACTATCCGCCCAGGAAACGACGTCTCCACAGACTACTCCGTCGGCGCAAACTACTCCTTCGACGCAAACCACGCCGACTGCCCAAAGCCCGAGCACTACTCCGCAGCAATCAACGGACGCCCAAACCCAGCAGCAGACCCAGCAGAGCTTCGAAGGCAAGATCACGAAGTCGGGCGACAAACTCGTTCTGACGGACAGCGCAACCCAAGCTTCGTACCAGTTGGACAATCAGGACAAGGCCAAACAGTACGAAGGACAGAACGTGAAAATCATGGCGACGATGGACCCTAACACCAACACTCTCCATGTCGTCGATATCACACCTGCTCAGAGCAAATAAACCGCTCCATGCCCGACTCACATTACAATGGCTGTAAGAATGCTTTTTCTCTTTAGACAAGAAGCCCGCTGCGAACAGCGGGTTTCTTGTTACTCCTTGCTGAGTCCGGCAGGCGAGGTCAAATTTCCGACTTTCGCTTTGAACGCATGCATTTTTGTAGAGGCTTTCAAAGGCCTATTCAGCGGCAGAGGCGCCCGCCGCCGCTCAGGAAATTAACTGGATGCTGATGATGCGAACGCTATGGTTGTTCTCGTCGACTGTGCCTACGAGTTTTACGTCTTTATCTTCGTACTGCTTCGCTTTCTCCTGGTCGTCAAGTTGATACGTGTCGTTCGACATCTTCAACACGTACTTGCCGCCATCTTTCGTGATCCTGCCTGTAAATGTTTGCACATCGGGTTGCTTATCCGACGGGTTCGGCGTCGGCGCTGACTTTCCTTGTTGCTGTTCCGGCGGATCGGGCAGAGGCTGTGGTACCGGCTGTGGTTTCTGAAATTCAGACCACACGATGAGTTCAGGTCCCAGGATGTCAGATGTAAGCGGGGGAGTCGGCTGATTTTGCAGATCCTGCGCAAGAGAGAAGGGGACGATCGATAGCACACTCGCAGCCAATAAACTTGTCGCTCGTTTCATGAAACAGACCTCCGGAAGACGAAGCGGCAAATTATTTATGGCAGTTGACGTGCCATCTTTATGCCATTGATTACGCTACATCGCGCTGCATTGGGCCGCAACATCCAACGGATGTTTTTACGCGGCGATTGAGCTTTTCTACATGGTCCCCGTTTAGTACTACCGGATTTCGAATCACACCCTACAGCGTCAAGAGGATTCTTTCGTGTGTCGTCTCTGGTTAAGATTTCCGTAGCAACATCTAACGGAGGATTGTCATGCTCAACTGGGCAATAACGTTCTTGGTAGTGGCGCTGATCGCTGCGATTTTGGGATTTACGGGCATAGCGGTTGCAGCGGCCGGCATTGCGAAGCTGTTGTTTGTTGTCTTCTTAGTCTTGTTTGTAGTCTCTCTCCTCACTCATTTCGGTCGACGAGGCAGCAGAGTCTAGTGAGCCGGCCGTACAGTTTTTGCACAAAGAAGCATGCCCGGATGAGAAAGCTTGCGTCGTCCAGGACTATGTTTCTTTGCACGTAATGGTAATGAAGGAGGAGAAACTTATGAAACTTACTCGATTGGTTAGTACCGCAGCTTTTTCTTTGCTTCTCGGAGCTACTGCTCTGATTTGCACACAGGGACGACTTTATGCACAGGATCAGCGAGATGACGCCAAACCAGAGCAACAAGATGCTCGGCCCGATGCCAACAAACCGGCGGCGGACGATGCTAAATCCCCGCGACAAGATCAGGCCAAACCCGCTGAGCAGAACGAAAACAAGCCCACTAAACAAGAAAATGATAAGACTGTCAAGCAGGAGCATTCCGGACAATCAGCCCAAAACGCTCCCCATGCAGCCGATCATAGCGGTCGTATTCCGGATGACAAGTTCCGTGCAAGCTTCGGGCGCCAGCATACCTTTGTCGTCCAACGCACAACTGTTGTCGAAGGGCAGCCGCGCTTTCAGTACGGTGGGTATTCATTCACGCTGGTTGATGCATGGCCGGTGGGCTGGGCCTATACCGATCAATGTTACATCGACTATATCGACGGTGAATATTTCCTATTTGACTTGGCTCACCCGGGCGTTCGGATCGCGCTTGGTGTAGTGCTCTGATTACCTATAGTTAGTACTTCCCCGAAGTAGTGGCCTTCTGCGGAGTCGGATTTCACCGCGGAAGGCCATTTTGCGCTATGCCATAATTCATCGCTCGCACCCGCCTAAGCCACAGGTGTGCAAAAACGCGCCTACAGTTTCGATGAAAGAGGCTACTATTTTTGCACTTGGGCTTTGCCCTCCTCTTTGTGGCGAAAATCCACGCCGAAATGAGGTTCTGATTTCGTACCGGTGATCTTGACCGGAATTTCCGTGCCAGCCCCGTTCTTGCTGAAGAATCGGTCCACTGGTTTTAGCAATATCGACTTCCAGCCGGTTACCATTTGTGAAAGCTTCGCGTCCATGCGCGCGTTGCCATGAAAATCGAACAGGTTTCCGTCAAGGCTGTATGTGCCGATGAGATCCACTTGTGTACCAGGGACCTGATACTGCAACCGAGAAAATGAAATGAGCCCGTTGCTGAGACTGAATGTGCCTTTCAAGTCGGAGTGTATGTTGTCGGGAATATTGTCCTCTGCAAGCTTTGGCTTGCCCTGGCTTCTCATGCTGAGCGCGTCGACTTTGTCCTGAATTTTTTCATTTGTGAAGTGCGCGCCAGACACTTGAAAGTTGCCAGCCAGTCTCAGGCGATTGTCAACTTCGGGCTCACCGGGCGGCAGGTCAAACTGCGTCTTCAACCGAACTGTGCCAGTCATTATGGGAGGATCGGTTCGTATCGCGAGTTTTAGCAGGTCTTCGATCTTTCCCTTTTCCATGACGACGTCGAGTTCTACATGGTGCCCTTGCGGATCTTTCGTACGCACCACCGAGCCATTCGCTTCCAGCCATGAATTCAGAATTCTTGCTTTCACAGGCTGAAGGTATGTGTCTCCGCTCGTTCCATCCACAATGGCATGAAAATCGGTATGCAGAGGCACCGCTCGACCGCTGATCGCCAAGCGAAAATCTGGCGTGTCGGTCTTGCCATCGACGACAATCTTGTCAAGAATGCCGGTATAGCTTCCGGTCGATGAGAGAATCCCGCCCAAGCCCTTGATCGTGCCCAAATCTGCATGGTCGAAGGAATAGGTACCGCTTACCGGAGTATCGCGAGGGCTATCTGCCTGCCATGGGCCAAAGAGTCCGCTGGAGAGGATGTGTCCCACGGGTTTGGGATTAGTGAGGTCTGCGTCGAAATGCATCGGGGAACCTGGCCCGATCGTCGTCATTTTCAAGCTCTCGATGTCAAACTCGAGCGGCAACTTGCCCGGCTTCAGAGTATTGATAATCAGTTGTGCTTTATCAAAGAGGATCCGGTCCACAGTGATCTCTATCTTTCCATTCTTAGGGCCCATGCTACTTATCTCGTCGCGCTGTTCTCTGGGCGGCAAATTCAATTGCAATCCCCTTACATATACGGTGTCGACGTGCCGGGGATTATGGAAAAAATCCAGTACTCCCATGCGAAACCGGAAATCTGCAACACTAATAATCGGCTGAATTCCTGGCTCGTGATTGTTGGGATCAGTGGCTCCAAAGATTCTGAGCCCGCTGCCCGAAACTTGAAACCCCTTGAGCAACGAGACATGAAATGCGTCAAGCTCGACTTTGCTCTTGAATCTGGTAGACAAAGTCTCAATGACCGTTGCGCGTAGGGTTGGTTCGGCGCGGTAGATCGCAATGACCATCACGGTTGTCAATACCATTAACAGTAGAACGACTGCACCTATCCACCGCCAGAGGCCGCTCCGCCTGCTCCGAAGCCCGCTTTGTTTGTTTTTCGACATCGAGGAATTCGGTGCTGAAGTATCTTGCCGAGAGAATATTAATGTCTACCAGACCGATGCAACGCCAACTCTCCGCAATGTAGAGCGTCCGAAAGTTTGACAGACCGTGGGCCGACTGGGATGCCGACTTCTATCTCTCAATGTAATGCAGTTTTTGGCCGAGATAATCGAATGCATTCTGTATTCGCCAGAGATAATGCCGTTTCTACCGATGTTTGAAGTACTGAACCGCCCGCTCATGGGCTTCCACTGCTTTTTTCGTACCAAATGTTCCGAGATTGCGCCGATGGCCGGTCTTGGGATCTTTCTTGCGAGAATATAAGCGGTATTCCCCGGATTTTAGTTTCTTAATCATGGCGCTTCTTAATCACGGGCAAATAAATCATGATGCACACACGAGATTTTCCCGCCCTGCGCCGGAGAGCAGAAAGGTGAACAATCCTTCCGCTCCCCTCTGGCCCGAGGCGGGAACCAACGTTACGCTACTTTCCGTAAGCGTTGAGTATTATCGGAAATTTCGGCTTCCGCTTGGAGCCAGTCCTCCACATCAGAGCCAGGCGTTGCTCCGCGCTGCTCATAAATTTGATAAGCGCGTCGTCTCACGTCCTCTTGCAGGTGAATGGGATTTGGTTTTGATCGGATCACTGGTTCTTGTTCCGTATATTTCATCTTGATCTTCCTTTCCCGAGAGTAGCCGCCCCCGGATATTTTTCTGGACCTCTGTGTCTCTATTGAGATAAAGAGTGGCTAATTGTCAGTTGCTGTCTTTAGTTAAGCTTTACATCTGAATTCAACTTTACACCTGCAGCGATGCGTAAGAAGTACAGTAATCTCTGTATTCTTCGGGACGCTGCGACCACCAAAACTGCAGCGAAACATTCCGGCCCATAACCTGGAACGTAGTTGCGCTTCTTCAAGCAGCCAATTGCCCTGTAGTTGTCATCCGTTCACTGCCGCAGCCGCGCCGCTGTTAAAAGCGTCGTACTGGGTACAAGCCTTGAGCCATAATCCGAAGAAGTCGAGAAGATCGTTCGGAGGTTTGAGCCACAACTGTGCTGTCGTCCGCCGCCATGTGGGACGCACCAGCACACTAATGCCGCGCCCTTGCACGGCCCGGAAAGCGGATTCGTCGGTCGTGTCGTCGCCCAGATAAGCCACGGGCGTGTTGGGATTAATCTCACTCAATAAGATTCGAACCGCATCTCCCTTGTCAGCGCCGGGAGCGCGAATTTCTACTCCACCATCGAATGCCAGGAGGTCCAGCCCGCTGTCTTCCGCAATGGGCCGCCAACCGAGCATGACGCGAGAGCGAAGATTCTCCGCGTCGATATCGCTCAGTCCGCGCCAATGAACCGCAATGCTTCCCGCCTTGAATTCTGCCGTGTGGCGCAGTCGCTGGTAGACGAGCCAGCGGTCGGCATCCGACAAGCCACTAAGTGTCCGTTCATCGACGGGCGGCATTTCCATACTTCCATCTGTCTTCAGTCGCTGCAGCCCGTGGATTCCCCAAACTTCAGGACGAGGATGAATATTGAGAAGAAGGAGCACTTCATTCGCATCTCGCCCAGAGATGACAACCAATCGCGTACGACCTTGACGCACGATCTCTTGCAACAAGAGTGCAACCCCAGGATATGTGTGCGCTCGATCGCGCTTAACGTGGAACGGCGCCAGCGTTCCGTCGTAATCAAGCAACAACACCGCCTGGGAGGAATGGGCCACGGTTTTCAGAAACGGGGTAAGTTGGGATTGCACTTCTGACCTCAACACTTTGCTCCTTCCTGGTTCTTCACAGTCATGATAGTCAGATCATCGACAGTCGGATCGCGGACATCGGATCATGCTGCAGACACGCTGGCACGAACTTTTCCCTGAGCGTCCTCGGGCGCATCCAAGCGGATTTCACAAAGTTCGGTAATCAGGTCCCCGGCCCAGCGATATATGTTGTGCTCCTTGATCAGCTTGCGCATGCGATGCATACGCAACTGCTTTTCTTCCGGCTCCATCTCCAGAGCAGCTCGAATCGCTTCGGCGGTTTGATCGATATCGTAAGGATTTACCAGGAGGGCATCACGCAGCTCACGAGCCGCTCCAGTGAATTGGCTGAGGATGAGTACACCCCGCTCATCGCGTCGTGCCGCAAGAAATTCCTTGGCCACAAGATTCATTCCATCGTGCAGCGAAGTCACCAGACAGAGAGCAGCGGCACGATAATACGGCTCGATCTCCTTGTGACTGTGTTGGCGCTTGAGGAATACAATCGGTTTCCAATTTCCGGTCTGGAAGCGCCAATTGATCCGTTCTGCCTCAGCCTCTACCTCGGCCAACAAATCGTGATAGCGCTTGATATGCGTACGGCTGGGCGCCCCAATCTGCACAAACGTGAACTTTCCCTGATAGCTGGGATATTTTTCGAGGAAACGCTCGATCGCCAGGAACCGCTCAAGAATTCCCTTGGTGTAGTCGACGCGGTCGACACCAACCCCCATAAAAGTCGCCTCTACGCCCAGACTTCGCAGCAGAGCCGTGCGTTCGAGATAGTTGAAACCCTGATTGTTGCTTTCGGCTGCGTCATCTCCGACAAAGTCAACACTGATCGGGAAAGGACGGACGATGGTGCGGTGGTCCTGACGAAGCACGGAAAAATGCTCCCGGTCCACACGCGACTCGACCACGCGGTCAACTGTCTCCAGAAAGTTGTTGCAGTGCGACTGAATGTGGAACCCAATCAGATCCGCGCCCAGCAAACCATCCACCAGTTGGCGTTGCCACGGGCAAATGCCAAAAGCTTCGGGGTTCGGCCACGGAATATGCCAGAAAATTGCAACGCGGGCATCTGGCCGCTGCTCCTTGATCAGTCGGGGCAGTAATGCGAAGTGATAGTCCTGGACGAGCACCACTGGCTTACGCACATTTTCGATTTCCTCGAGGACAGCGGCTGCGAACTTGCGGTTAACATCCTGGTAGTACTGCCAGTCGGTTGCGCGAAAAAGCGGACGGGTGTGCGCTATGTGGCAAAGCGGCCAGAGCCCTTCATTCGCAAAGCCGTAGTAGTAGCCTTCCTCTTCTTCCTTAGTAAGCCATACGCGGCGCAAGGTATAGCGAGGATCGTCGGGAGGAACGCGCAGCCGGTCGGCAGCGTCCACAACTTCGGCGTCGGCATTGCCGCTGCCGTGCGCGATCCAGGTACCATCGCATGCGTTGAGCACGGGTTCAAGCGCGGTGACCAAGCCACTCGGCGGAACTATCACGGCAAGTGCCTTCCCATCTCGCTGATGTACATAAGGCTCACGGTTTGAGACGACAAACAGGTGGCCGTCTTGCAGACGCGTGCGCAGTTGCACTGAGAGACGATCCGCCGTCCACATGGATTCCCCTGCTTCGCGCAGGCGAGCTTCATTTTCGGCCGCGTTGCGGGCGTGGTTCAAACTCTCGGCCATGGTTGCGACTTCGCGTGCCAGTGGCCGGAACATATCGAGATCGGGAACGCCCTGACGGAAAGAAACTTTTCCCGTGCGGAGAGCGCGCATCCACAGCGCAGCTCGCGCAATCGGACCGGCGATGCTCCAGCGGACAATCAGCAGAGTAATGAAAACGATGAGAAAGACTTGAGCCAGCACCCGGAAAAATGTTCGGCGCCAGACGAGAAGGATCTCTGCCCGAATGTAGCTCACGTCGTGCACCACAGCCAAGCCGCCCAACACTTCGTCTCCACGATGAATCGGCAGTGCGAGAATGTGAACCGGCATCCGCCCCAGCCGTGCGAACGAACTTTCTTCGCGGTCCTGGGTGATGGATTGCGTTACCGGCGTCGGACTGATAGTGAGCGTTTTATCGAGTTCTGGAGTTATGGCTACCAGTGCGCCCTGTCGGTCATAGATAGCCACGCCCAACAGATGCTCCCGGTTTGCGAATTGCTGCACAAGCTGCTGTAGTTCCTTGTCCGATTTCGTATTTTCCGAGCTCGACTTCCATGACCGCTCGACGTTGCCAACGAGACTTTCACCAAGCATCTCCGCGCGCCGCTCCATCTCGTTGCGCAGAGACTGCTTTTCGCCTAACACTTCATAGTAGGAAAAACCAGATGAGACCACAGTAATGCCGAGAATGAGAGACACAATGAGGCGAAAACTCAACAATCGCATGCATGGTCCTTTTTACCCGGAATTTTGACGCGATGGCGCCCAGATAGGTTGTCTGCGTTTACTGGTTGGTAGATGCAAATCCGCTGCCAAATACCCTGATCTTAAGTTGTTGATACGGCGCTCAAGCAGAGCGAATGAGCGAATCCCACAGTGCAAGGATGACCGGTCATGCGAAAATTGTTCCGCATCCAAGTGTCCATTTCACGCCCCGGATCTATGGGCTATCGTAACGACTGCATGCTGCGGATTCGTTGCTACAATTATAGTGGGTAACTACGACGACCGCACGGCAGTGGCTTACGTCGAGTTGCACATGGAGAGCCTGCTTCGCGAGCTTGAGCGATCGGAAACCTGAGTACAAACCCAATCGCCCGATAAACAACTACGATCCCTACGTCACTGTCCGGTTTTCACTGTCTTCAGATAGGCAATGACGGCTTCGGCATCATTGATGTCCATGCGAAATTGCGGCATCGGGGAACGCAGACGACTGCCTGTGGTCCAGATGCCAGTCATTAGTAATTTGATCATGTCAGCGTCACTGGCCGGTGGAGTGCCGCCGATCCGCGGCGCGTTGATCGGCCAGTTCGAATCGTGGGTTGGCGATAACCAGATGATGGGCGCACCTTGCAGCCATCGCGTCCGATCTGGATTGCCCTCGCTATCGAGTGGAGTGTGGCACTGGCCGCACCTCGCTACGCCTTCCACGAGATACTTTCCGCGCACCACATTTGTTTCGACGCTGTCTTTTTTGTCTTGCCCGAAAGCAGGCTTGGCAGCATCAGAGATCAGCCCGACAGCAATTATCGCAGACGCTGAAAAAACTACTAGCCGAAATACAAAACTCCGCCGCTGGCGCTGCTTAGGTTGAATGAAAATGTTTCGCAACACTGATGATTGCCTCCTTAAATGGTATCGCCCGCGATGGTCCAGTGTAATCCGGGAATCACATTTTGTGTATTGTGCGACATGGGTACGGGTGCGACGACAGAACAATTCGGTGGGAACTGCCGGCGTTTAAATCCAGCGTCGACCAATAGTTTTCCTACCTTATTGTTGGATAGTCGTGTCCGCTTTGTCCGGCTTTTGCGTTACCTGCCCTGGGCTCGGTAATTGCGTACGATCCCAGCCACCCCCCAACGACTCTACCAATGCTACGGCAGAGGTCATCTCTTCCACTTGAAGATTATTAAGTACCTGCTGGTCCGACAAGACCGTGGTCTGGGCGATCAGCACGTCGATATACGGGTCGACGCCGGTGTCGTACCGTGCCTGTTCGAGCTTCAGGAAGGTTTGAGCAGAATTCACCGCTTGCTGCTCCTGCTGGATCTCCTTGGACAGAATGCGAACTTCCGCAAGAGAATCTTCCACCTGCTGGCATGCGCCCAGCACGGTCTGGCGGTAGCTGGCGAGATCCGAATTGTAAGTCGCGACATATTGTTGGACGGTAGCGCGGCGCAAGCCTGCGTCGAAGATAGTTTCGGAGACTGACGTGCCAACGGACCAAAAACGGCTGGGCCACGAGAGCCATTGGGTAAATGCTGAACTCTCAAAGCCACCTGCCGCGGTCAAAGTCAAGTTCGGATAATAGGCGGCGTATGCTATGCCGATCGCCGCGTTGGCTTCAGCCATGGTGCGTTCGGCAGCGGCGACATCCGGCCGACGCTCGAGCAGTTCTGAAGGCATGCCAACCGGGATCGGCGGTGGAGCCGTGGTCATCGGCTTCACAGGAATAGAAAAATTCGTTGCGATCTTGCCGATGAGCACAGCGATGGCATGTTCATACTGCGCCCGCGCGATTCCAACATTGGTCGCACCCGCCTGCGCGCTCTGTAGCGTAGTTTCGGCTTGGACTACCGCAATCTGGTCATCGATGCCGGTTTCATAGAGTCCGCGCGTCAGGTCAAGAGCTTTTTGGTCCGCTTCAACGGTATCGTTGAAGATCTTTTGTAACTGGTCCTGGCCGCGGATCTCGAAAAAAAACGTCGCCAAGCTGGCCTGCTCAGTCAGACGTTCATTTTCCAGATCGGCTGCGCTGACCTGCGCGGCATATTGGGCTTCGTGCACAGTGTTGCGGACCTTGCCCCAAAGATCGGGTTCCCATGACGCTTCGAGCGGCAACGAGTAGAGCGTGCTTTGTAGTTGCGAATTGGAGCCAGAACCGGCGCCTGAGTTCAGGTTCGCAGAGCTTCGCGATCTGGTGAATGCAGGCGCAGTCGTCAGCGTAGGAAAATATTGCGCGCGGGCCTCGCGTACTATCGCGCGAGCTTCCATGAAGTTCTCGAAGAACTCTTTGATATTCTGATTGTTAATGTCCAGTTGTTCTTCGAGAGCGTTCAGTTCGGGATCGTTGAATATCTCCCACCACTTGCCGCGGAGTTTGGCGTCCGCCGGCTGAGCGACCGTCCAGCCCTCATTCTCTTTGAACTGGGTGGGTGATTCCTTGTAGTCCGTCGCGGGTGCCTGCGCCACCGGCGGATGGTATTTCGGCCCAACCACGCAGCCCGCCAGCATCCCCAATAGGATTACCGCGGGTACCGCCGCACCAAGCCGAATCGTACAGCTCACCATTTTTCGTCGAAAGATAATCATAACGTTTCTGCCTCAGTCCACCGCATCAGTCCCGAGCTAGCTGGCTTCCGGAGCAGGAGATTGAAGCGCGCCGTGTGGTTTTTTCTGTAACCAAAGCCGCAAGCGATCGAGATACAAATACACCACTGGGGTGGTGTAGAGCGTGAGCATCTGGCTCATGATCAATCCGCCTACAATGGTAATCCCAAGTGGCCGTCGCAGTTCGGAGCCGGTACCGGTGCCAAAAGCCAGCGGCAACGCGCCGAACAGCGCGGCCATGGTCGTCATCAGAATGGGCCGGAAGCGCAACATGCAGGCTTCGAAGATCGCGTCCCTCGTATTCTTGCCTTCCTCCCGTTCTGCAACCAGAGCGAAGTCGATCATCATGATGGCGTTTTTCTTCACAATGCCGATCAACAGAATGATGCCTATGATGGAAATCACATTTAAATCGATCTTGAACAGATAGAGCGCCAGCATCGCACCCACACTGGCCGAGGGTATCGTCGAGATGATGGTCAGCGGATGCACCAGGCTTTCATAGAGCACGCCGAGCACGATGTAGACCGCAAGTACTGCCGTTATAATCAGCATCCATTCGCTGCTCAGCGATTGCTGGTAAGCCAGGAGCGTCCCGGCAAAGAAACCGCGAATGGTCGAAGGGGTGCCCAGTCTCTGTTCCATTTGAAGAATGCGCTGTGTGGCATCGCTCAAGGAAACCCCGTTTGCGAGATTGAACGATACGGTCACCGATGGAAACAAGCCCGTGTGGTTTACCGCAAGCGGCGTGGTTCCCGGCTGAGCGCTCGCGACCGCGGCGAGCGGCACATTGCCGGCTCCGGCAGAATTCAGGTACATGTATTTAAGCCCCTCTGGACTCTGCCAGTATTGCGGCGCAACCTCAAGAACCACATAGTACTGATTCAGTTGCGTGTAGATGATGGAGACTTGGGATTGGCCGAAGGCACTATAGAGCGAAGAATCGAGGGCCTGCGTCGTGATCCCCAGCTTGGCCGCAGAAGTCCGATCATACGTCACCAACTCTTCCAGTCCGCCATTCTGCTGGTCGGAGTTTACGTCCTGGAGGCCGGGAAGCTTCTTCATCTCGCTTAGCAGGATGGGTCCCCATTTCGAAAGGTCCTGAACGTTGTCGCACTGGATGGTGTACTGGTAAAGCGCACTGCTTGACCTGCCTCCGATGCGCAGATCCTGGGATGCTTGCAAGAACGCCGAGGCCACGGGCAAACGATTCAACTTGGGGCGTAGCCGGTTGATGATGTCCGCGGCGCTGATCTTGCGCTCATTGAGCGGTTTGAGGCTGATGTAGATGAATCCCGAATTAGTGTTGCCACCACCACCGGTGAACGCGATCACATTGGCAACTGCGGGATCGCTCTTGATCACCCCCACCAACTGCTTGATCGAATTGTCCATCACCGGAAACGATGCATCCTGAGGACCCTGCAGTCCTCCCACGACCGCACCTGTGTCCTGCTGCGGGAAGAAGCCTTTGGGTATTTTGATGATGACAACAATGTTCAACGCAATGATAAGTATCAACACCGTCAGCATCAGCACCGAATTGTCGAGCACCCACACCAGCGTGCTGCGATAAGTGTCCAACATCCAGGTGAAGAACTTCTCGCTCCATTGATAGATCCTGCCGTGCTGTTCTTTCTTTGCTTCCTTTAGCAAGTGCGCACACATCGTAGGGGTTGTGGTCAACGAAACTACCATCGACACAATGATGGCTGTCGAAAGTGTGACGGCAAACTCACGGAAAAGACGACCGACGATGCCTCCCATCATGAGAATAGGAATGAAAACTGCAATCAGCGACATGCTGATGGAAAACACCGTGAATCCGATTTCTTTTGCACCCTGCAGCGCCGCCGCGTAGGGTTCCATCCCTGCTTCCAAGTGACGCGAGATATTCTCCATCACCACGATGGCGTCATCCACCACAAATCCGGTTGAAATCGTAAGCGCCATCAGCGAGAGGTTGTCGAGGCTGTAGCCGAGCAGATACATCACGGCGAAAGTCCCAATGAGGGAGACGGGAACCGCAACGGTCGGGATGAGGGTGGCGCGCGGGCTGCGTAGAAAGACGAAGACCACCAGAATGACCAGACCCACAGAAATCATCAGCGTGCGTTCCACGTCTTTCACCGACGCTTTAATGGTGGTGGTCCGGTCGAGAACGATGGTCGTGTCGATACCTTGTGGAATTGAAGCTTTCAGGAATGGCAGAGCATCACGAATATTCTGATTAGTCTGAATGATGTTCGCGCCCGGCTGGCGGAAGATGATCATCATGACCGCAGGGATTCCGTTCAGAAACCCGCCGGAACGGATGTTCGAAACCGCATCGGTCACCTCGGCCACATCCGAGAGCCGGACCGCCGCGCCTTTGTGGTAGCCAATGACTATCGGCTTATAATCGGCGGCGGTTGAGATCTGGTCGTTGGCAGTGATATCGGCCGTAACCAAGCCATCAGACAATTGCCCCTTAGCCAAGTCGGCATTCTGAGTGCTCAATACGGACTGAACATTGGCCATCGTTAGACCGTAGTTGTTGAGCTGGGTGGGATTGACATCGACGCGGACCGAAGGCAGCGAACTGCCACCCACCGACACCTGCCCTACCCCATTAATCTGAGAAAGCTTCTGCGACATCACGGTGGAAGCTTCGTCGTACAGCTTGCCCGTATCGTATTTGTTGGAGGTGAGGCCGATGATCATGATCGGAGAGTCGGCAGGATTCACTTTGCGATAGGTGGGATTGGCGGGAAGATTTGCCGGCAGATAGGTGCGGGCCGCGCTGATCGCTGCTTCGACATCGCGGGCCGCGCCGTCAATATTGCGGCTCAAGTCAAATTGAATCGTGACCGATGTGGTTCCGAGCGAACTTGCGGAGGTCATCTCCGATACGCCCGCAATATGGCCGAACTGCCGCTCGAGTGGAGTGGCCACGGAAGCTGCCATAATCTGCGCGCTTGCGCCGGGCAGCGATGCGCCGACGGAAATGGTTGGAAAGTCAACCTGGGGCAGGGGAGAAACCGGCAACACCGTAAACGCGATCGCTCCGGCGATGAAGATGGCGACGGTCAGCAACGTTGTGGCCACCGGGCGCCCGATAAAAAGGCTTGAAGGGTTCATGCCGGCTCCGCAGGTTGCGTCATGCCTCCAGGATTTTCGCCCGAGGTTTCGCTGGAGCGTGAGCGAGAGAATTTTCGCCCGAGGTTGTCAAAGAAAATGTAAATAACCGGGGTAGTGTACAGCGTGAGTGCTTGGCTTAATAAAAGTCCGCCGACCATGGCAATTCCGAGAGGGCGTCGAATCTCTGAACCGAAGCCAGTTCCAAACGCCAACGGGATACCGGCAAGTAGCGCGGCCATGGTAGTCATCATGATGGGGCGGAAGCGCAACAGGCTGGCCTCATAGATCGCATCGGTCGCGTTCTTACCGTGCTCCCGCTCCGCCTCGAGAGCAAAATCCACCATCATGATTCCGTTTTTCTTCACAATCCCGATCAACAAGATGATCCCGATGATCGCTACGACACTCAAATCCTGGCGGAACACCATCAGCGCCAGCAACGCGCCGACTCCGGCCGAGGGAAGTGTGGACAGAATGGTGACTGGGTGGATGAAGCTTTCATAGAGCACTCCCAGCACGATGTACACCGTGACCAAGGCGGCGAGAATCAATAGAGCTTCGTTCGACAGTGAATTCTTGAATGATGCCGCCGTGCCCTGAAAATCCGCCTGCAGGCTGGGCGGCATGTGCATGTCTTTTTGCACTTTGTCGATGGCGGTGATGGCGCTTCCCAAGGCGGCATTGGACGCCAAGTTGAACGAGACGGTGACTGAGGGAAACTGCCCTTGATGGTTGATGGACAATGCCTCGCTGGTGCGCTGGAAGTGTGTAAACGCACTCAGCGGCACGGCATTGCTGAGCTCCGTAGTCGTGGAGGTGTTCGCGGAGCTCGATGCCGATCCCGTCGAACTACCAGGGGACAGCGCACTCGAAGGAGGAGTCAGCGCAGCGGAAGAGGGTGTGTAAAGTACCGAAGTAGTAGTGGCATTCGATCCGGCGGCAGAAGATCCGGAGGCCGAAAAAGAGGACGAAGCTCCCGGGCCCGATGTTCCGGACGAGGCGTTGGCCTGGATATACATATGTTGCAGGGTATTTGGATCCTGTTGAAACTGGGGCTGCGTTTCAAGGATCACATGGTACTGGTTAAGCTGCGTATACATCGTATTGATCTGGCGCTGTCCGAAGGCGTCATACAACGTGTTGTCGATAGTGGAAGGAGCGATGCCGAGCCGCGAGGCCGTCGCTCGATCAATCACCAGCGAAACCGCGAGCCCCCCGGTCTGCTGGTCGGTTGCAACATCCTCGATCTGCGGCAAAGCTTTCAGTTTCGCGACAAAGCGGTTGGTCCAGTCGTTCAATTCGTTCGCATCCGGATCTTCGAGCGTGTACTGATACTGGGTGCGGCTCACGCGGTCATCCACGGTGATGTTCTGCACCGGTTGCATGTAGAGCGAGATGCCCTGCACATTTTGCAGGCTAGATTGGAGCCTGCGGATCACATCCGACGCGCTGCGGTCGCGTTGCGCAAGCGGCTTCAGATTGATTGACATGCGACCGCTATTAAGAGTGGTGTTAGTACCATCGGCTCCGATGAACGAGGATAGACTCTGGACGGCCGGATCCTGGAGAATGACCTTGGCGAGTTCCTGCTGCTTCTCTGCCATTGCCGCAAAGGAAATAGTTTCGGAAGCCTGCGAAATACCCTGAATGACGCCGGTATCCTGCACCGGGAAAAATCCCTTGGGAATCACGATGTAAAGAAAAACGGTAAGCACGAGCGTGCCGAGAGCCACCAAAAGTGTGACAGTCTGATACTCCAACACGACTTTGAGGGTCCGTCCATAAAAGGAGATCATGCGCTCAAAAACGCGCTCAGACCACTGGTAGATGCGTCCCTGCTGCTCCTTGGGTTCATGCCGCAGAATACGCGCGGACATCATGGGAGTCAGGGTCAGCGAGACCACGGCAGAGATAATGATCGTAACCGCCAAAGTCACGGCAAACTCACGGAAAAGCCGTCCGACAACGTCGCCCATGAATAGCAGCGGGATAAGCACGGCAATCAGCGAAACGGTCAGCGACACAATCGTGAAGCCGATCTGTTCCGCTCCCTTCAAGGCCGCCTCCATCGGGGCTTCGCCCTCCTCGATGTAGCGCGAGATGTTTTCAATCATCACGATGGCGTCGTCCACCACAAATCCAGTGGAGATGGTGAGCGCCATCAAGGAGAGGTTGTCGAGGCTATAGCCGAGAGCGTACATCGCCGCTAAGGTGCCCACGAGCGACAGCGGCACCGCTACGCTGGGGATGATGGTGGCGTAGAGACTTCGCAGGAACAAAAAGATGACCATCACAACCAATCCGATGGTGAGCATCAGTTCGAACTCGACATCGTCCACTGAGGCTTGGATTGCCGTAGTCAGATCGGTAAGCGTCGTGACTTGAACGGAGGCGGGGAGATTGGCCTCGAGCTGCGGCAACAGCCGCTTGATGCTCTTAACCACGCTGATGGTATTGGCACCCGGCTGGCGCTGGACATTCAGGATAACGGCCGGCGTCAGGTTCATCCATGCCGCCTGGTAATTATTCTCGATGCCGTCAATGATTTCCGCCACGTCGGTGAGCATGACCGGCGAGCCGTTACGGTAGGCAACCACGACGCTGCGATAGTCGACACTGCTAATGAGCTGATCGTTGGAGTCGATCTGATAGTCCTGCCGTGGTCCGTCGAAGTTGCCCTTCGCGGCGTTTACGCTCGCCTGGATAAGAGCGGTGCGCAGATCCTCGAGATTGATGCCATAAGAGGAGAGCGCGACCGGGTTGGCGCGAATGCGCACCGCCGGCTTCTGACCGCCGCTGATGCTCACCAGGCCGACGCCATTTAGCTGCGAGACTTTCGGTGCCAGTCGTGTATCCACCAGGTCTTCGACTTGCGACAATGGTACGGAATCGGAGGTGATAGCGAGCGTGAGTACAGGTGCGTCAGCTGGATTCGTCTTGCTATAAACCGGGGGCGCCGGCAAATTAGACGGCAGATAGCTCTGGGACGCATTGATCGCCGACTGCACCTCTTCTTCGGCAACGTCAATGTTGAGACTTAAATTGAATTGCAGTACAACGACCGAGGTGCCTCCCGAACTGGTGGAGGTCATCTGGCTTAGCCCTTGTAGCTGTCCGAACTGACGCTCGAGCGGCGCGGTCACGGTGGTCGCCATCACCAACGGGCTAGCGCCAGGATAGAACGTAAGGACTTGGATGGTCGGATAGTCGACCTCTGGCAGAGCCGAGACCGGCAACTGGGTATAGGCAACGATACCGACGAGCATGATCGCCGCCATAAGCAGCGATGTCGCGACCGGCCGCAAGATAAATGGTCGCGACGGGCTCACTGGGCTGGACCCTCGCTTGGGCTGGTCGGAATTGGCTTCTTGGAGACTGAGATCTTCGAGTTATTCTGGAGTTTCTCGAAGCTGCTATCGGCAACCACGTCTCCGGGGTTGATGCCTTCGACAACCGTCATGCCGCCGTCTGTGACGCCTGGCTTCACATTGCGGATCTGGGCTGCGTCATTCTGAATCAAGTAGACAAACGTTGTCTGACCATTATGTTGAATGGTGGAGGTCGGAATTAATGTGACCCCTTCCAGCGTTTTCACCAGCAGCCTGGCATTCACGAACTGGTTGGGGAACAGAGCGCCATTCTTATTGTCGAAGACTGCCCGCAGCTTAACCGTACCCGTGGTGGTATCAATCAGATTGTCGAGCGTCAGAAGTTTTCCCGTGGCTATCTTGGTTTGCTGTGCCCGATCGAAAGCATCGACCACGAGCCGCTTCCCATGTCGCATCTGCTCTTGCACCTGGCCGAGATTGTCTTCCGCGATAGTAAAAACAACGGTGATGGGTTGCTCCTCGGCAATCACCACCAGAGTGGTGGTACTGTTCGACTGGACGACATTTCCGGGATCCACCAAGCGCAGCCCGACCCGTCCGCTAATCGGCGCAGTAATATGACAGAAGCCGACTTGAACCTTGTCATACTCCACCGTGCCCTGGTCATTCTTTACCGTGCCTTGGTCTTGCAGTACGATCTTTTCCTGATCGTCGAGAGTCTGCTTTGGTATGCCATTCCGTGCCCACGCTTCGCGGTAGCGTTCCAGGTCCATTTTTGCCTGCTCAAGCACATAGGTGTCGCGCTCAAGCGCTCCTTCAGCCTGCGTGAGCTGCGCTTCGTAAGGTCGCGGATCGATTTCGATCAACGCTTGGCCTTTGCGGACCAGTTGGCCTTCCTGATAGTGCACCTGGCTTATCAAGCCGGTGACTTGGCTGGTGATGGAGTCGGTATGCACCGGGGTGACGGTGCCAATCGCTTCAAGGTAGACTCCGATGTTTCCCTTTTTTGCGGTTGCAGTGTTAATAGTGACCGTGCCACCCAAGGCGCGCCGGGATGTTGAAGCTGATTGTGTATTGTCGTGATGACGCAACACCAGTACAAAAATAATTGCGAAAGCCAGAAGGAGTACAACCCATACGAAAAGCCGTTGCCACTTGGATTGATGGGGGTGACTCTCCGACCATTGCTGGTGCTCGGGATCAGTGGGTGAAGCAGGAGGTTTGGTTTCCATCCGACCTTCTTGCATCCGTTGATTTAATCTTATAGCGTGCCTAACCGACGAGATTTTGTAAAGTCGGCCAACCGTGCGATTCGCGGCTCAAGTCAAGCGTGTAGCTCCTTGAGCTCTTCCGCGGCAGTTGTCTATTGGTGATTCGCGCACATATTGCGAATCGAAAAAGATTTTGTATTTGGCTGTGAATACCCGTCAAGCTGGAATATCAAGCTCCGCTCGCCGGTTCATATACGTCTGCTGACAGTCTTCCCCATGCAGAGAACTCCTTCGCGGCCTCATTCCCAAGAATCCTGGATCACTCTTTGATCGAAACACCGTTTGGCTCCTGCTTTGATCGAAACACCGTTTGGCTCCTGGTGCGGTAAAGAATTGGTAACGGAACGTAAATATTCGTAAGCGTGTGTTCTGATTGTGATTGTGAGGAAACAAATTGTAGAGATACAAAACTTGATGTACGAAGATTTTCGTTGACACTACGAACATCTTCGTAATATGGTTGCGCCCATGAAGCAATCTCCGCAGAAACCCACCGCGTCGGAGCTCGAAATTCTTCGTGTTCTCTGGACCCGAGGACCCTCCACAGTTCGGGAGGTGCATGACTCACTGCAAGAGAAAAGGGACATGGGCTACACGAGTGTCTTGAAGTTTTTGCAAATTATGACTGCAAAGGGCTCTGTTCGCCGAAACGAAACCCAGAGGGCGCACGTCTATGAAGCATGTGTGCCCGCCGAGCAAACCAAGCGTCAACTTGCCGGAGATGTGCTGCAGCGCGTGTTCGAAGGTTCTGCAAGTCAACTCATGATGCATGCTCTGGCCGGTCGTCGAGCGTCACGCGAGGAAATTGACGAATTGCGCCGCTTGTTGGACGAATACGAAAGGAACCGTCGATGATCGGCCTTACGATGACTAACCTCACAACGACCAGCCTCATGAATTGGCTTTCTCCGAGCATGATGCACTCGCTTGGTTGGGCCCTGCTACACTTTCTGTGGCAAGGCGCGGCTGTGGCGGCTCTGGCCGCGATTCTGATGAGTCTTTGTCGACGCGCTTCCACTCGCTACGCACTCGGGGTCGGAGCGCTCGCTCTAATGCTCGCCGCGCCCATCGCTACGTTCTTCCTTCTAACGCCTTCCCCAGCAAAGTTTTCTCCGGTCGCAGAGACACGGCCGATGGCCATTAGAAATATCGTCGTCGGAACTTCATCCGAGTTCTCTAACATCTCCTCGCTGGACACTCTGCCCTGGCTGGTGGAAGCGTGGCTCTTCGGAGTGGCCTTCTTCAGTCTTCGTTCTGCGGGTGGATTCCTGCTAATCGAGCGCGAGCGCCGCAAACAGTCCATAACTCCAAGCAACCGAGTCCTTGCGTTGTGCCAGACAATGCAACGCCAACTTGGCTTGGATCGCACCATTCGTTACGGCGAGTGCCTGTGGCTGCAGGCACCGGCTGTCATTGGCTGGTTTCGTCCAATCGTTCTGTTACCGGTGACCGCTCTCACCGGCCTTTCCGAGGAGCAACTGCAATCGGTAATCGCGCACGAACTGGCGCACATCCAGCGACTCGACCCCTTCGTGAATCTTTTCCAAATTTCAGTTGAGACTCTCCTCTTCTATCACCCCGCTGTATGGTGGCTGAATAAGCGCATCCGCGCCGAGCGCGAGCACTGTTGTGACGATATAGCCGTCTCCCTTTGTGGCAATCCCGTCGAATACGCCCGCGCACTCACGCTCATGGAAGAATGGAGGAGCGCACCCACGCTGGCGATGGCCGCCAACCGTGGTCCTTTGTCTGAGCGAATCTTCCGCGTGCTGGGCCGGAAGTCGGTCGACACTCGAACGCCGGGGATTAGGTTCACCGGCGGCCTTATGTGCCTGACGGCGGCGTTGGTTGCGGGTAATGCCTTGCTCGGGATCGTTTATCCAAAACCTATCGTGCATGCCAACAAAAGTACACTGGCACAGAGTTCCCATGCATCGAGTTTGCCGGTGAAGTTTGTTCAGCTGGCGACCGCTTCCCCGCAGTCAAGTCCTGCACCCGCAAGCGCGGCGACCGCCGAGCCCTCGCCTGCACGCCCTCAGGCAATCGAGCAGCAGTCAGCTACTGCAGGCTCCTACATCGACGCTATGAAGGCAGCTGGTCTCGACAACCTCACGGTGGATGAACTCATCGCGTTGAAGATTCAGAACGTCACTCCTGAGTTCGTGCGCGGTATGCGTGAACAGGGACTACATCTCGATGCGGAGAGCCTTGTCGCGATGCGCATTCAAGGCGTTACTCCCGAATACATTCATGCCCTGCGGGGCTTGGGCCTTGACCCCGATGAAAACCAGATCATTGCCTTGAAAATCCAGGGGGTCGATGCAACCTACGTCCGCAGCTTGCAGGAAGCCGGAATTAAACCCGATGTCGACCAACTCATCGGGTTAAAAATTCAAGCTGTCACACCGGCTTATGTACGTGACCTTCACGACCTTGGTTTGGAACCAGAGGCTAACACCCTTATAGGTATGCGAATTCAGGGTGTAACACCAGAGTATGTTCGCGACATCCATGCTCTCGGCCTCAAGCCGACCGCCAACGAGTTCATTGCCATGCGCGTGCAAGACGTGACGCCGGAGTACATCAAAGCTCTGCAAGCTGCGGGATTTAAATTCGACATCGACGATGTCATCGGCGCCAAGGTACAGGACATCACACCAGAATTCATCGAAAAAGCGCGCAAACACGGATTCCAGAACCTGACCCTGCAAAAATTGATCCAGCTCAAGCACATGGGAATCCTTGAATCGCCCGGTGAAATTTAGAAAAGAGATTTAGAGAAGAGATTTACAGGAGAGAGAATTTTATGAGACTGCGTCGAACCCTTGCGTTTCTTGTATTCGCCCTTTGCGTGCTCGCCGTTGTGGTCAAGAGTCGGGCGACGGACACTCGCAGCGGAGACTGGACAATTCACAAGTCCGACGATCCGGGCAAGGTTGAGTTCTCGCTGATTGAACATCACCGCGGCGGAATCTCTAACCACGAATCCGACTGGGCCGCGAGTTCTTTTTCCGGCGTCGACTTTTCCAAGTCCGGCCGTCAGGATGTGCACTTCACCATCTCGCGCGACGCCGGCAAGATCGAATGCGAAGGCTTCCTTAATAACGGAGAAGGCGCGGGAACCTTTCATTTCCAGTCCGAGCCCAACTACGCGCGCGAGATGCGATCGCTCGGCTTCTCGCTTGACGGATCTGATGAGGAGGACAAGCAATATAGCATGGCTGTGCAGGACGTCAGCCTCGAATTCGCAAGGCAGATGAAGGCCGAACATCTCGCCGATCTGGACTCAGACAAGTTGATCGCATTCCGCATTCACGGCGTGGATTCTGCTTTCATCGAAGACCTGCGCAAGGCCGGTCTCAAGATCTCAAACAGTGACAAGCTGGTGGCATTTCGCATCCACGGTGTCACTCCGCAAATGGTCAACTTTCTCCGTCAAGCCGGTTACTCACCGGATGAAGACATGCTGATTGCAATGAGAATTCACGGCGCGACACCGGAATGGATGACGGGACTCAAAAATCGCGGCTACGATCACGTGGATCTCGAAAAGCTAATCGCCTTCAGAATCCACGGCGTTTCCCCGGAATTCATTGAGAAGTTGCAGGGCTTGGGCTATTCCCATCCCGAACCGGATGAGCTGGTAGCCATGCGGATCCACAATGTCACGCCGGAATACATCGGCGATCTGCGCTCGCGTGGAATGCAGAATCTGAGCATCGATCAGTTGGTCAGTATGCGCATTCACGGGATCGACTGAGCCTCTTCCGCAGACAAATTAAAGCGACATTAATGCGACTCGCGTGGGACTTCACCGCCGCGGCAACCCGTCAAGAAATCCAGGTCAGCACCCGTGTTGGCCTGCATCACGCGCTCCACATAGAGCTGTTGATAGCCGCCTTTCATTGGGTTTGCCGGAGGCTGCCATTGCGCACGTCGCCGCTCCAACTCGTCTTGCGAAATATCGAGGTGCAGGCGCCGGGATTCCACATCTAATTCAATGAAATCGCCGTCCTGTACCAGAGCAAGATTCCCACCGACCGCTGCTTCGGGACAAACGTGCAGCACGACCGTCCCATATGCCGTCCCGCTCATGCGGGCATCTGAAATACGCACCATGTCAGTGATCCCACGTTTTAGCAGCTTCGCAGGCAAACTCATATTGCCCACTTCAGCCATACCGGGATAACCCTTAGGTCCACAGTTCTTCAATACCAGAATGCAATTTTCGTCCACTTCCAAATCGGGATTGTCGATGCGCTCCTTATAGTGTTCGATATTCTCGAATACCACAGCGCGACCGCGATGGCGCATAAGATGCGGCGAGGCTGCCGAAGGCTTGAGCACTGCGCCGTCAGGCGCCAAATTTCCACGCAGCACGGCGATACCGCCATGTTCCACGAGAGGTTTCTCCAGGGGACGAATTACTTCAGTGTTCCAGTTCGGAGCAGTCTGGCAATTCTCCCAGATAGTCTTGCCGTTGACGGTCAGAGCATCGCGATGGATCAGGTTACGCTGGTCGAGCGCGCGAATGACCGCGGGAAGTCCACCGGCATAATAAAAGTCCTCCATCAGGAAGCGGCCGGACGGCATTAAATCCACGAGCGTGGGAATATCTCGGCCGAGTCGATCCCAATCATCGAGAGTGACTTTCAGGCCGACGCGTCCGGCGATAGCTAAGAGGTGAATGACCGCATTGGTAGAGCCACCCACCGCGCCATTTACGACAATCGCATTCTCGAATGCTTGCCGAGTCAGAATCTGCCCAATGCGCAGGTCATCGCGTACCATCTCGACAATCCGGCTACCCGCAGTGTGAGCAAGAACATAACGGCGCGAATCCACGGCCGGGATTGCCGCATTGTGTGGCAGCGCGAGACCGAGAGCCTCGACCATGCAGGCCATCGTGGAGGCTGTTCCCATAGTCATGCAGTGGCCTGCAGAGCGCGACATGCACGCTTCGGCCTCCATGAAATCTTGCGAGGTCAGGGTGCCAATTTTCAGTTCTTCATCGAAACGCCAAACTGCTGTTCCGGAACCGATATCCTGTCCGCAGTACTTACCATTGAGCATCGGGCCGCCGGAAACGACCAATGCGGGAACATTGCAGCTTGCGGCTCCCATGACCAAAGAGGGTGTCGTTTTGTCGCAGCCACACAACAGCACGACTCCATCAATCGGGTTCGCACGGATTGACTCTTCGACATCCATGCTGACCAGATTCCGGAATAACATCGCGGTGGGCCGTATGTTTGTCTCGCCCAGCGACATCACAGGAAATTCGAGAGGTAAGCCTCCGGCCTCCCAGACACCTCGTTTGACGTAGTCGGCGATCCGGCGGAAGTGCGCATTGCAGGGAGTAAGTTCCGACCAGGTATTGCAGATGCCGATGACCGGCCGCCCGTCAAACACGTGGTCGGGCAGTCCCTGATTGCGCATCCAACTTCGATGCACAAAACCGTCTTTATCCGTCTTGGCGAACCAAGCGGCAGAACGATATTTGCGTTTCTCGTCGGACATGAATCTAAATTCCTTCCGGTTGATGTTATTTTGCTGTTCTTTGGGGATCAATCGCCCGAGGAGTTTCCTCATCCGAGAGTCGGTCCTAAATCTGGTCGAGATCATTGTCGCACGTAAATTTAGCCGGCAATCTTACTAAAAGATATCTTCGAATACTGTTAACAATAGTGTTGACATAAGATAAGATCGTAATGAATTATCTGTCGCTTCGGTAGCAGGAGAAAAACGCAAATGAATACCGGCCGAAACCACGCGATTCGGCGCATTGCCATCGCAATCCTCGGACTCGCTCTCATGGCAAACTACGCAGGCGCCACGAATCCCGACAATCCCAGCGACATGCACCAGGGCAACCAATGGCTGAAGGAACATCTGCTGAATGACAACGCCGAACTTCCATTTTCGTTCGCTTATGACCGGCAGGGATCCAGCGCGCTGCTGAAAACCTGGCCGAAGAAAATAGAGACCAAGCAGCTAGACGGTGTCCGCACGGAACATATTGTGAGTTGGACTGATCCAAAGACCGGCTTGCAGGTTCGCTTAAGCGCGTTGGAGTTTGCGAGCTCTCCCGTGGTGGAGTGGACGGCGTACTTCAAGAATGACAGCAAGGTCGATGCGCCGATACTCGAGTACGTCCAGGCGCTTGACACGTCATTCACGGTCACGGGTAAAGGCATCCCGACGATTCTTTACTCCAAGGGATGTGGTGTGATGGATACCTATGCGTTGCAGAAAAAGCCGCTGAATCAGCTTGAGTCATTTCAGATTTCGAGTGAAAGCGGCGGTAAGACAGTTGAATTCATACCGTTCTTCGATATTCAAACGGCGGGGCACGGCCTGATCGGGGCGTTAGGATGGCCCGGCACATGGGCCATCAACTTTTCGCGTCCCACCGAGGCAGCGATCTCGATCAGCGCCGGAATGGAAACGACCCATCTCTCCCTGCATCCCGGCGAGGAGATTCGCACTCCGGAAGTTCTTCTGCTTCCGTGGGAAGGCGACGATGCCGACGCTCACAATATTTTGCGGCGTCACATCCTCGAATATCACACACCCCACTATGACGGGAAGCCAGTCGTTCTGCCCGTGTCTCACTTGGGATGGGGAGGGATGAAGACGTCTACGAGTTTAAAACTTATCGACCAGATCTCGAAAGAAAAAATCGGCTTTGAGAATTTCTGGATGGACGCAGGATGGTACGGCACGGATCGACCGGTGGATGAGTTTCAAGTTTTTGGCAAAGAGGACTGGTTCTTACATGCGGGAGATTGGCGAGTCAATCAAGTTCCTCACCCTGACGGGTTAGGGTTAAGACCGATCAGCGATGCTGCTCACGCACACGGAATGAAATTCCTATTGTGGTTTGAACCGGAACGCGCGGTTGTTGGGACGCCGCTGACGATTGAGCACCCCGACTGGTTCATCGGAGAAGTCACAACTCACTTTGAAGGAAATACTGCGCGACCGTTGGTCAAGTTTCGGATGTTTGACTTCGGCAATCCAGTAGCCCGGCAATACATGATCGATTCAATCTCGGACCTTATCGATATGCAAGGCATCGACATTTACCGTCAGGATTGCAACTTCGTTCTCGCTCCGTTCTGGGAGAAGAATGATACGACCGAGCGCCAGGGGATCACGCAAATACGCTACGCGGAGGGTTTGCTGGAGTTTTGGGACGGATTACGCCGCCGTCATCCGCAATTGATCCTCGACATTGTTCAGCGTGGCGACCTGGAAACTATTTCACGCGCCGTGGATTTGAGCCGGGCGGACTATCCAGTTTCGCCCGATGCGGATCCGATCGGAGCCCAGATCAGTACCGAAGGTCTCGCATATTGGAGACCGCATTTTGGAACTCTGCTCCAAGTACGACCGAACGATACCTATCATTTCAGCAGCGGAATGGCACCTGGTTTGGCCTTCGCACTTTTCAACGTCGCTGGCTACCCGAACCAAATCGGTAGTTTTATACCCGCTGATTTCCCCTATGGGTGGATGCGCACCATGGTCGCGCAACTCAAACTCGTGCGGCCTTACTATTACGGCGACTACTATCCTCTATTGCCTTGCAGCGCAAACTCCGATTGCGCCACGGCTCCTAGCGAGGAGCGCAGCGCTGCGTTCGAATGGGCGGCTTGGCAGTTTAATCGCCCCGAAGACGGGGATGGGATGGTACAGGCCTTTCGTCGAGACGAAGATGACGAACCCACGAAGGATTTGCGTTTGCGAGGACTCGATCCAGCTGCAACCTACGAGGTTACCGATCTTGACGTGAAAACGCCGACTACCGTTTCCGGTAAAGACTTGATGCAGCAAGGACTGCATGTGGAAATCAAAGAGAAGCGCGGAGCTGCGATCATTGTTTATAAGAAAGTTCGCTAGTCTGCTGCGACTTGCTGGGTTTGCTCCCCGAGACCACTTATGCCCAATTGAATACGATTGCCAGGACGCAGGTAAACTGGCGGCTTCTGGCCATGACCCACGCCTGGAGGCGTGCCGGTAGAAATGACGTCGCCTGTTCTCAGGCTCATAAACCGGCTCACGTAACTGATCAGATATGCCACTCCGAAAACCATGGTCTTAGTGGATCCATTTTGATAACGATGATCATCAACATCGAGCCACATATCCAAATTCTGTGGGTCCGGAATCTCGTCGGGAGTGACCAGCCACGGACCAATTGGACCAAAAGTGTCGGCGCTCTTGCCTTTGACCCACTGGCCAGTACCCTCCAGTTGAAAAGCGCGTTCTGAAAGGTCGTTGATCACGCAATAACCAGCAACATGCGAAAGGGCATCAGACTCTTCTACATACTTTGCTGGCTTGCCAATGACCACGCCAAGTTCAACTTCCCAGTCTGTCTTCTTCGATCCTCGCGGAATGACAACGTTGTCGTTCGGACCACAGATAGATGATGTTGCCTTCATGAAGATAACCGGCTCGACAGGCACGGCCATCCCTGATTCAGCGGCATGATCAGAATAGTTCAGACCAATGCAGATGAACTTTCCCACGCTTCCCACACAGGGACCAATCCGAGGCTGACCTGTAACTTTGGGCAAGAGCGAGATGTCGGTGTTTCGCAGTTTTTCGATCGCTTCGGGAAGTAACGAGTGTCCGGCAAGATCGGGAATGATTTCAGACAAATCGCGGATTTTTCCATCAGGAGATATAACGCCTGGCTTTTCTCGACCCGGTAAACCATAGCGCAGCAATTTCATTTCTTCTCCTAGAAATCAAGGTGCTAGAGGGCAAAGCCGCCATCAATGATATGGGTTTGGCCCGTGGTGTAGCTGGATTCATCCGAGGCCAGATAAACCGCCAGGGCCGCAATCTCCCCCGGACGGCCTATGCGTCCCATCGGTTGCCGCGCCACAAACTCGGAGCGGGCTTTTTCAACATCGCCTTGTGCAGCGATCCGCTGATCGAGCGAAGGCGACTGAACCGTTCCCGGGCAGATCGCATTACAACGAATGCCTCGGCGAATGAAGTCCGCCGCGATTGCCTTCGTCAGCCCAATCACCGCCGCCTTGGTGGTTCCGTAGACAAACCGGTTAGGCGCCGCTTTGATACTGGATGCGGCCGACGACATATTAATGATGCTTCCTTTTCCAGCTTTCAGCATGGCGGGCAGGAAGGCATGGCAGGTGCGATACATAGACTTGACGTTCAAATCGAAGGAGAAGTCCCAATCTTTTTCTTGACAGTCAAGAATGGTACCGTGATGAACATAGCCGGCACAGTTGAACAATATGTCGAGCGCCCCTACTTCAGCGGCAAAATCGGCAACACTTTGCGATTGGAGGACGTCCAGGCGGCGGGTCCGAATGCCGGGCCGAATACCGCTGAGGTCCTTGAGCGACTCTTCGTTTACGTCGGTGGCCCAGACCAGCGCACCCTCGTCGGCAAAAGCCACGGCAGTGGCGCGCCCAATGCCCTGCCCTGCGGCGGTGACTAAAGCGATCTTTCCTGCAAGTCTTTCGCTCATCTTTTTATTTCAACATGAGATGACTGTTTGAGAGGTGACTATTTGGGCGTCACACTGGAATGAAGTCTCAATGTGCGAGCCCTTGTAATCGCGCAAGGTTAGATTATACATTCATTGATTGTCAACACTACTGTTGACATTATAGACTGGCTCCGGTCCGGATCGGCTGCTCATGGAATTGGACATTGAGGACTTCGACGCTCTGCGTGATTACCTGACAGCAAAGGGATATGAGAAGTTGGGTGAGAAAGTCGCATTTAGGAAACTGGCTGGTGGAGTTTCGAACCGGACAGTGCGGATAGCATGGCCGGACGGACATGCCTGGGTTCTGAAACAGGCATTAGCAAAATTGCGAGTCAACGTAGACTGGTTCAGCAGCCCGGAGAGGATTGGAGTGGAAGCGAAGGCTCTCCGCTGGCTCAATCGGATGGCCCCGCCGGGAACGACTCCTTTGTTCATCTTTGAAGATATGACGCATCATCTGATGGCGATGGAGGCAATCCCGGAAGAACATGAAAACTGGAAATCTGTCCTGCTTTCGGGCCGGATCGTTTTGGGTCACTTCGAGCAATTCGGTTTGCTTCTCGGCACAATTCACCGCCAGTCGTCGGAGGCCGGGCCGGAATTTCGCCGTGAATTTGCAGACATCACATATTTCGAAAACCTTCGGCTGGAGCCGTACTACCTTTACACCGCCCAGAAACTTTCTGAAGGCGCCATGTTTCTCAACGCGCTGGCACAGGAGACATTGCGTCACAAAGATTGTCTGGTTCACGGTGATTTTAGCCCGAAGAACACGCTCATCTATCGGAGTAAATTGATTCTGCTCGATTACGAGGTAGTTCACTTCGGAGATCCGGCTTTTGATGTCGGGTTTGCTTTAACCCACTTTCTCAGCAAGGCGCATCACTTGACCCAAGAACGCGCTCGTCTAGCCACCGCTGCCGAGTTGTTCTGGCAGGTTTACTTCGAAGAGATCACGGGGCTGAACTGGGCGGGGATGGAGCCGCGGGTTGTACGTCATACGCTTGGATGCTTGCTAGCACGAGTGGCGGGGAAATCTCCGTTGGAGTATCTGACGACCGTGGAGATGGCGCGACAGCGGGATATAGTTCTCGCCCTCATTGCGAAGCCTCCAATTAGCGTTCCAGATTTGATTACAGAGTTCGTTTACAGAATCGAAACCTATGCCCAAAATTGAACGCCTCTTAGGCCGAGAAATTCTCGACAGCCGCGGCAGACCCACGGTGTTGGCAACGTGCGTCCTCGAAGGCGGCATTAATGCCACCGCATCCGTGCCCTCAGGAGCATCCACAGGAAGCGCTGAAGCTGTCGAGCTGCGAGATGGGAATCAGAAACGCTATCACGGGTTAGGATGCCGTCGCGCGGCAGCGAATATTGGTGGAGAACTTCAGGGGGCACTTGCTGGGCGCGTTTTTGCGAACCAGTCTGAATTGGACCGAACCATGATCGCGTTCGATGGAAGTTCATCCAAATCGCGTATCGGTGCCAATGCGATTTTGGCCGTATCCGTCGCTTTCGCGTGCGCGAACGCGCTGTACCTTGGCGTTCCTCTGTACCGGCATTTCGCCGACATGATGGGCGTTTCCGCGAATACGCTACCGCGCCTGACCATCAATCTTTTCAGCGGCGGGAAGCATGCTGGACAGCAGGTCTCCGTTCAGGATGTGCTGATAATTCCGATGTCCGCGCAAACCATCGATGAAACTCTGGTTTGTGCTTTCAATGTTTATCAGGCGGCGGCCGATCTGATACTTCAAAAGTATGGTATGCGGCTTCTTACTGCTGACGAAGGCGGATTGGCACCGCCCTGCCGGTCTGCCGAAGAGATGTTGGGGTTGGCTGTAGAAGCGATCGAACGGGCAGGTTATGTTCCAGGCAAGGATGTTTTTCTCGGGATTGATGTGGCCTCAACGCATTTTTACGAGGACAACCATTACCGAAAAGATGGTGAGATTCTGGACAGTGCTGGAATGATTCAAACGATTGCGAAGTGGCTCGATAAGTATCCGATTTTAAGCATAGAAGACGGACTGGCGGAAGACGACTGGGAGAATTGGCCAAAGCTTCGACGAGCAATCTCTGGCCGGGCACTCACGCTGGGAGACGACCTTCTATGCACCAACCCTGGACGTATACGACATGCGATTGAAATAAATGCCTGCGATGCTCTGCTGCTGAAGGTCAATCAGATCGGGACACTTACTGAAGCGATCGAGGCCTGCCAGCTAGCGCGAGCGGCAGGCTGGTCGGTCACGCTCAGTGTTCGCAGCGGCGAAACCGAAGACAACTGGGCGGCAGATTTAGCCGTTGGATGGCAGGCCGATCAATTTAAGAATGGATCGATTCGGCAATCTGAACGCCTGGCAAAGTACAACCGTCTGCTGGAAATTGAGGAAGCGACACGCTGGCCACTTGCTGCTTGGCCAAGCCGCAGTTGAAATCTTCAGGGATAGCTCATCTGGAATGGAGTCAGTCTTTGATCTCGCGCCAAAAGGCCAGCCGAAATTCCATTCGCAGCGGAATCGTGATCCTACTGTCAATTTTATGTATGGCCTCTTCTCTACAGTCCGCACAGAGCAATGTTCAGAGCAGAGACGGCTATGTACGCCGCGAAGGGGATGAATGGATCATTGGAACGTCTCAGGTTGAAAGAAGGATTCGTCTTGCCGACGGACAGCTTTATCTGGTCTCGCTTCGCAACCAGGTTTCAGGGCGGGAATATCAGGATGCAAACAATCCTCCTGCCGAGATCCGATTTTTTGCAAATGGCCAGGATGCCAGTAACTCAACCTGGCAATGGAAGCTGCGTCACGACAATGTTATCCAAGGCAACCAGGGCGAACTTCAACTCGACATCGAACTTGAATCGGCGGGTATACAAGTCACCAAACACTACGTAATCTACCCTGGAACTTCGGTAATTCGGGAATGGCTGACTCTACAAAACTCATCAGGCAAGCCTGTCCGCATTAGCCAGGTCGAGTTCCTGCATTCCCGCATACTTGCTTCGACCGCCCAGGATCTCGAATTTAACTATCTAACCGGTGGCGGCAACTACAACGGCAGCCAGCTCTTGAAAACTGAGCCCATGAGCCCGACATACCAGCGGACTCTCGACTCCAATGGCGGGATTCAGCCGGGCAACTACAGCAGCTTCCTGCCGCTGGTTTTTGTGCTCGATCGCGGTGCTAACGAAGGTGTGGCTGTCGGGTGGGACTATCTTGGACACTGGCGCTTCGCGATCGGTCACCAAGAGGGTTCGCCGCTAGGCATGAGGCTGACATTGGCTGGCTTCGAAAAAGACTTGGCTCCCGGCGCGCAGATGGAAACACCAAAAGCATTCTTAGCGACTTTCTCCGGCGGAATCGATGAACTGGGGAATCAATTACTCGATTGGCAATACGCTTACCTGTGGGAGTTCACAAATCCAGAATACTTCGCCAAGACTCGCTGGGCAGTCGATTGGCCAGGTCCGTGGGTTGGTGAAGGGGGCACTCCAAGCGCCGATAACTGGGGACGAAGACTGGCTCTCGATCTTCGTTACGTTGACCTTTTGCGAGAAACCGGCACCGATATCCTATGGGACGATGCGGGGTGGTATGACAAGTGGGGCACATGGAATGGACCTGAGTGGCGAAGAACGAATGATTACTTACACAAGCACGACATGAGATGGGTGTTGTGGTATCCCACTTTTCTAGCCACACCAGAATCCAAGGTCGCGCAGCAGCATCCGGACTGGGTAATCCCGGGCCGGGAAACCCTTGAACAGTCGATTTCAGCAACCGTGGACTGGCAAAATCGACTATTGGATAACAGTGTTACAACTTGGGGAAATTATCAGTGGCGCTATGATATCGCGCCTGCCGCCAGCGCGAATGATACGGATGCTCTCGCCGCCGATCAAAATTTTCGCAATCTGCTCCAGCGCTTCAAACGCGATCATCCACAAAGCGGAATCGACGCTTGCGACGGTGGAGGACGCTGGATAAGCTATGACATCGCTCGACTAGCGGAGTCGGGCGAATACACGGATGGAGGTGTTGGACCCTACAGCGCCTACTACACTTCCCTGCTGGTTCCACCCGACAAACTCCACAATGTGGTTGATTTCGATCACACGTATTACAACCCCGAGAGCGACCGCACACATTTGGCAATGAATCCCACCTGGTATCGAGATCCCGGCGAGGGGCTCGATGTGGAATCGATCCGTAAAGACTGGGAAATTTATCACTATCTGGTGGCGCAGGGAGTGGCTGGCCGTTGGAGCCATGTATTTCGCCCTAAGGTGGATAACGATGACCCCGTCTGGTACTTCCAGAGGATGAATCGCGACGGTACGAAGGGAGTTATTCTCACCAAACATGCGAAACACGGGTCGACTTACTTCTTGATAAGTCGACCAACCAAACATTCACCCGATTCAAATGACCAATACCGTGGTGGAGCGGGGGAGATGAACTTGGTGACGACAACCTCCGCCGCCAGCCTTGAAACTGGAATTTACGAAGATCCAGTGGATGGGGCCTTTAGATTTTACGGTGTACCTGGACAGGAATTTGGTCCATTGAATGTGAAGTATCAAGCGCGCGTTGGCGAAGAGTCGCTGATTACTAAGATCGTGAAGATTGGAGCAGAGCGGCGAATCGCAGACCGCTTCTTTGGGGTAGCCCTGCAGTTGGACGAGCCCATGACCGTTACCCAGTTGGGTCAATTCGATCCTGGAAACAACAATGGCGAATACACGTTGTTGCTAGTGCGAGCTGAGGACAGCAAGGTGCTTGCCACGGTTGACCTCGACATGAGTCGAACCTATCCCGATACGATGGGGTTCAAATATGCTCGTTTGACAACTCCCATTCAGCTCGATGTCTCGTCCAAACCAGTGGTCATTTATCCGCGCGGGCTTGCGTCCGCGAAGGTCTATGAGGTGCGAGCAAACAGCTCTGGGCTGCGTCTTCAGCAGACTGGCGCCAAACTGATGTCAGACGGGATCAGTCTCGACAAAATCGTTCCCGGGGAGCTGATATTTTTGAACTTGCCTAACTATCCGGGCTCTGGGACCGATCATGTACCTCCCAGTTCGCCTGCCCACGTTACAAAGCGACTGGGAACAAATCTTGGCGTCCAAGGAGTCGAACTTTCGTGGTCGCCCAGCCATGACGACAATTGGATCTCCTACTACGAAATCCACAAGAACGGCAAACTTCTCGGAAGGACGGCAAAGGGAACATTTTTCTTCGATCACTCCGACTCCGCCCGCAACGACCTCGACGCAATCTTTGAAGTTGTAGCAGTGGATGGAGATGGCAATCGCAGTCCGGCTGTAGCCGCGCAGAAGACTGCGGGTGATCTCCAAACATACGAGGCGCTCGGAGATTTTTCGCCCACGCAATCTGTCAAACAATGGGCCTATGAAGAAGCGCTCGATGATGGTTCTTACCGCGACTTAGCTTGGGACAAAGAAGGCTATGAAGGCCGATGGGCGGGATCAGGGTTGGGCCGGATTGGGAGAATATGGATGCAACCTTCGGCTCAATACGATCTCTCGCGAACTTTCATTGCGCCGGCGTCGGGTGTTATCGATAGCTCCGGCATCGTCCGCAAAGATCCCAGCGCGGAAAATCAGACTTCTTGTTTTGTGCGAATTCTTTTGAACTCACGGCAGGTATGGCCGACGGAGGGATGGGCGGAAGTTTCTCCAAATTATGACGTCCCTACTAGCTACGAGATTACGAACTTGCGCGTATTGGCGGGCGACAAGATTCGATTCACTGTGAAGCATAATGGCAAGAACCGTGCCGATCCGATTGTCTGGGATCCGACGATTGTCATTCGCGATTCGGAGACCACTCACGGAACAACGCCTGCTTCTCCCTAGCGGGACCGCTTGCGGAAGACTCCGAGGGCTGCACTCAGCCGCTCCAGGCCACCACGCACCATCTCGGTAGCTCCGCAAAAACCGATGCGAAAGTGTTGTGGCTGCTCAAAAAATTCTCCCGGTACTACGCTGGTCTCGAACTGCTCGCGCAACAGGGCGACGAAATCATCAGCACTCCCCGTCTTTAGTCGCGGAAAAATGGTTGTACCGAATCGGCTGGGCTCGCAATCAAGATCCGCATGCCCCGCCAGGAATTCATTAACCAGCACACGATTCGGTTCCAACAACGCGCGGGCGCGATCGCGAATGCGATCTAGATTATTCAGCGCAATCACTGCGAGTAGTTCGGCGGGATGCACTGGGCTGCCATAGGTGAAGTCAACGATCTGCCACATCCGCTTCACCAGGTCTGGCTGCGCCAGTATCCATCCACAGCGAATGCCGCTAAGGCCATACGCCTTAGTCAGACTACTCGTAATGACAAAATTTGGTCCAAGATGAAAAGCAGAGCGCCACGGCTGATTAAACAGAGTCTCAAGGTAGACTTCATCCACAAGAACACGCGCTCCTACCTTAGCCGCCATCTCCCCTATTTGCCGCATAGTGCTGTCATCGGTGAAGGCGCTACTTGGATTGTGCAGATTGCAGAGAATTACGAGACGCGTTTCCGGCGTAAGATTCCGTTCTAGTTCTCCCAGCCCAAGCTTGAATCCCTTCTCCGCGCGGCGTTCGAACCGGCGAATTTGTGCCCCGATGTGATCGAGAATGGTCAGCAGCGGGTCGTAGGTGGGACGTTCCACCAGTACTTCGTCACTGCGGCGAACGAGAGCAGTTAGCGCAATATAGTTCGCCATCGATGTGCCGTGCGTATAGACGACGCACTCCTCCGGCACACTAGCCTTGGCGGCCAATCTCGCCATCAGCGGCCTGTAACCATAAGGGCCGGTCCCGCCGATCTCTAGGTCATCGATACGCACGGGCAACTCAGCTAGCGGATAATCCAGCACTCCACTGGCCGCCAGGTTGAAGCACGCATTCGAATACAGCTTCGCCCACGCCAAGTAACGCGAGACAGCATCCGGCCCCAAACTACTCATGTCTTGCTCTCCTGAGAGCAGAAAAATTCGGTCACGAATTCACCGATCGCGATCGCTCTCGCCGGCTCCAGAACCAGTACACAGGAATGCCCGCCAACAGCAGCACGAAGCCAATAAGACTGTTCTGAGGATAGCGGTAGATCGTATTCATCACTACCCACCAGCATATCGCGACGAAAACCACCGTAGTCACGGGGTGGCCGGGAATGCGATAGCCGGCGCTGGAGTTCATAGTGCCACGCGCGGCACGCCGGCGGAAAACAAAGATCGTGGTCGCTGTCAGCCCGAAAAACAGGAAGTCCATCGCAATAACATAGTTCAAAATCTGTTCATAGCGACCCGAGAGAGCGATCACCATCGTCCACACGCTTTGTAGAACGATGGCGATTACTGGCACGCGAGTGCGCGGATCGAGCCATGCCACTGCGCGGAAAAACAGTCCGTCATCGGCCATGGCAAAATACACTCGCGGCGCGGTCAAAATAGATTGGCTTAGAAACCCCAGTGTCGAGATGGCGATCGCCGCCGCTATGAACTTCGCTCCCCGCTCGCCGAGCGCCAGCCGCATCACCGAGGTGGCGGGCGTGCTGGTCGCTGCCAGTGCCTGTGGCCCGAGCGAACGCAAGCACACCCAGTTCACAGCGGTATAGAGCATCAGCACACCAAGCACCCCAAGCAGCAGTCCGCGGGGCAGGTTTTTCCTCGGCTCTTTCACTTCCGCTGCAAGGAAGTTTGCAGTTTGCCATCCGCCGTAGGCAAACAGTACCGGCACCATGGCGGCGCCAAACGAAGTCAGCGACCAGTCCCGCTTCGCTGCGGTCGTGGTCATGTGCTCTGTGGGCACGTGCTTGCCGGCCCAGACCAATCCGACGATCACCAGAGCAGCGATGGCGACGATCTTCATCACCATGAGCGCGCTCTGGGTTCGTCCACCGGTTTTTACGCCGAGGCAGTTGATAAGTGTCAGGGTTGCGAGTGCCGCTGTCGCAACGATCCAATCCGGCGTGTGCATGCCCGTAAGCTCCAGAAAATACCGAGCGAAAGTGATAGATACCGCAGCCATGCCTCCGGTCTGGATGACCAGCAGCAACACCCATCCGTACAAAAACGCGACTGCTGGATGATAAGCTTCGCGCAGGTAAGCATACTGACCGCCAACTTCCGGCAGGGTGGCCGCCAGTTCAGCCCAAATGAAAGCACCGCCCACGCCGATGATCCCGCCGAAAATCCAAGCGCCGAGGATTAGCGCTGGGGTGTGTACCTGTTGCGCCACCACGTAGGGATTTACGAAAATGCCGGCGCCCACGATGCCGCCCATAACCAGCATCGTGGCGTCGAATAGGCCAAGCCGCCTTGCTAAGCTTGGTTTTGCATCGGAGATATGATCGGCGTTCGGGATGTGAATCACGTTGTCGGCTTACCCGAAAGCTAGGATCGCCGTATTAATCAGGGACACGCCGGAGAGTCGTTGAATTATCCTCAAACATTCTGTCGCGCCCGAGCTAACGATATTCTCTGCCCAGACCGCTCGCAACTTATGGAATACGATTAAGCAACAAGATATCCGAACCGTAGGTTTGCTGATCTGCAAATTCCTTATTGGCGCCATCGCCGCTGGTCAGCCATTGGTTAGGCAGATGCTCCGAGATACCGTTCATCAGAGCTTCTCCGGTCATAACTCTTTCGCGCCCGGGTCGGTCGTTCAGACTTGTCACCCGATACTTCGCATTCGCGTCTAAACCACGCAAGCGAACTGTTGTCTCAGCGCTTTCGGACTTATCGCGAAAAATATAAACGACGGACTCGGTAGAATCTTCCTTAACGTATTGGATGGAACTCCATCCGGCAGCGCCAACTTTCGGATGGTACACATCCTCCAGCAAGAGATGACGGTACTGCTTGAAGAACAACAGATTTCGCTCTAACGCCTCGACAAAACCGGGCGGAGCCGCCGAGAGAAATTGCGACGACATGCCATTGATATTGCCGAAGGTCACCCCATGCGTAAAGTGTTTGCGAAAATAATAATCGAGGGCGGAAGCGCTGTACCAGCGATTTGTCAGGTATTCTCCGCTCGCGTCGCCCTTACCGGCCACTGCAAGAGAACCCCACACGTTGGGGCTGAGCATGGGGCCGGTGATGAACTCATTTGTGTATCCGCCGGGTAGAAGACTTTGAGGACCGGGATTGGTTCGCGCGAATTGTAGCGACGGGTCGCATTCGAACCCGGAAAGATTCGGAAAGCGGTCGAGCAGATAACGCATGATCTCCATGCGGCCACGATAGGCCGCGTAAGCGCCGTCGGTTTTTCCATGACCGTGATCCGTGCGATTGCACTCGTAGCTTACAGTGGCAGAAGGATCCCATTTGATCCAATCCAAGTGCCACTTTTCAATGATGTCTCCTAACTGCTTCTCGATCCACGCCACTACCTTGGGATCACCCAGACATAATTGCTTAGTAATCGCAAGAGAAGGATGCGTAGTCCCGATGGTCTTACCATCGATCATCGCCAGCCAGTCTGAAGGAATCTCGCCCGATTCCACCCGCGCCGCATCTACATTCCCCGGATCTACCCAGAGGCCAAATTTCAAGCCCATGGCGTGCACCGCATCGGAAAGATTCTTGAGACCGTGCGGAAATTTTTCTTTGTCCTCCTGGTAACTACCGAGCCCGAGGGTCCAATCGTTCATACCTGGAACAACAGACGCTCCTTCATACCAAGTCGCATCATGGTAGAAGACGTCGAACCCCACTTGTTTTGCGAGATTGAGCTCTTTGAGAAGCTGCTCTTCACTATTTTTTTCAGTAAGCCATATGCAATACGTGACCAGCGGAGAATTCGGCAAAGGCGCCTGAAACACATACTGTTTTAGATAACGGAACGTCTCGTTACCGGCATTGTCGCTATCTCCCTTGGCCAGCGCAAAAAAGCTTATTGGCGTTTCAACTGTCTCTCCAGGCGCGAGTTCGAATGTCGAGAGAGGGCCGGAGTTCTTATCCTTTATGAGAATTGCCCCAGAGCGGACTGTGGTGTTAGCTGCCGTGGGTTGGACAGTGGCTTTCCATCCGAGCACGCCGAGACCGGGCTCACCGCCAACTAGCATTGATTCTCCAGCAGCCTCATTTTCGAGTACCAACCAATCGGGGTATTCGTGCTTCTGCGAAGGACTGCCGCTGGGATAAAATCCGTGCTGGCCCTTGACCGACGAATACGGCTTCAATCCTCCGGCAGGACTTTTCAGGGTTAAAAACAGCGGATCGATGTGAGCTTCGAGAAGTAACTCATGCTGGCCTCGGTTCTCCAGTTGCATGGCCGTTTGAATCACGGCGCCGGTGGGATACAGTTTCAGCTGCAAAGAAAGCAGTCCGCCGGCATCGGACCGGAAGCGCAGCGTGAGCTGCTTACCGCCTTTGTCTAAGTCGGAAATAGCATCTTCCGAATACACGTACGGCTTGCCGGATTTGTCGGGAGATGCCACCAGCGGCGTGCCCGCTACAGCCCATTCCGCGCCACCTTCCCGGCGCAATGACTTCAAATTCACAGCACCAGAAGAGCGCGCCAATTCGATGTGGATGTGTCCATTTGTTAGATCCCAACCGGCAGGTGATTTGGTGATGGATACCTGAGCGGTTGCGAACGGTACGATGGAGCAGATCAGGCAAGCTACGAACAAGTGCTTTCTCATGGAACAAAACCTCGGCGCTTCAGTTGGTTTTGGACGGGTCACACTGACGAACCTGAGACCAAGTCCATGTTTAACACGACGAGAATGAGTGAACCAAAAATAATAGAGACTTGCCTCGGGGTCAACGAGGCAAGTCTCATAACAGGGGAACGGAGACTAACTCAGAAGGTGAGATGCAGCCCAATCTGCATACGCCGTCTGAAGTCGACAATGCCCAGGATTTGTCCAGCATTGGAAGTGTCAACCCAAGCTGTACCACCTTCGGGATTCGCTAGGTTCTCCTGGTTGAGAGCATTGAATACATCCCACTTGAGATCCAGGTGAGCCTTCTCTGTGATGACAAAGGTCTTGGTCAACGATAGATCCACTTCACCGTAGCCCGGGCCCATCAGGCTGTTGCGTCCGGCATTTCCGAACGTGTACGGCGCCGGAGTGGCGTAGGCCGCTGGGTTGTACCACTCATAGCGGTTGGGATTGGACACATGCGGATCGCCAATGACGTCCGGTCGATCATAAATCGGAGAGTTTAGATTTGCAGGGGAGGTCAAGTAATACGGTGTGAAAGGTAATCCGCTTTCTAGATTGAAAACTCCACTAAGCGCCCAGCCGCCGACTATCGCATCCCCACCACGGCTCAAATCATTCGCAAAAACCCTGCCGTGACCAAATGGGAGTTCGTAGTTAACTGCGCTCACCCAGGTCCAGGGCCTTACGGTCCCTGAGGGTCCGTAATTACATGAGTAGCAGAATTGATTTCCGTTACCATCCCCCGGGCCGAACGTGCCAACGTCAAGCGACTTAGCCCAGGTGAAGTTACTCAGCACATACAATCCCTGATGAAAACGCTTTTCCGCGTGAAGCTGCAGTGAATTGTAGTTACTTCTCATTTCCGGTTCATTGTAAACCGCATTGTTCCGTTGGTATTCCGGTACGGCCCAACCATAGTTGGCGTAGAACGGTTCGCGGGTAGTGTAGTCGCCTGGTCCCGGAGGTGCCAAGTTGACGTTGTAGTTATCCCACAGATGACGCCCGATGTTACCCACATAGGCGATCGAAGCGGTGACCTGATAGGGAAAAGCGTGCTCCAAGGTTACGTTGTAAGTGTCGTTGTAACTATGCGGATAGGTTCCGACCCCAACGAAGTATTCACTACCGCCAGGGGCACCGTAAAATGAAATCTGGCCATTCGATGGAAATGTTGGAAGCGCGGGAGGAAGACCCGGCCCCTGATCGAGTGTGTAAGCCAATGGGGCAAAGGGATTGGCCTGGACATCGGTCTGGCTTTGCTTGATGGGCCAACCTCCCCCCTGGGTTCCAAATCCCGCTCCGTCCGCATTCATATAGTAGCTGCGGCCGTATCCGGCGCGGAGCACGCTTTCATGCGGGAGGCGGAACGCCACTCCAATGCGCGGTGAGAATTCAGTTTTCGGAGTTGTTATTCCGGCGTACTTACCGGCCAGATTGGTCAACAACAGTGTGTCGGTGGCTATATCGATATTTCCGACGCTTTCGCCGTTAGGGGTGAAGATCGGGCTCATGTAGTCCCAGCGCAACCCAAGTGTGAGGGTAAAGCTGGGCGTAACTTGCCATGTATCTTGCCCGTAGAAAGCATATTTCCACATCTTTTCCTGAGGCTGAACCAGTGTTATGTCTCTTCCAAAACCGTCAGGTTGTCCACCAATAAGACCGAGTTCGAATGCCGCCAAGCCTGATCCGCAGTAGGAACCGGTTGGTAGGGTGCCAGTGCAAGACGGGTCGTTGAGCTGAGTGAGCGATTGGCTAATATTGAAGTCTCCGCGGCCGCTGACGTCGGTCCGGATGCCGAAAAACTTTCCGATATCGGCGCCGAACTTGAACGCGTGGTGGCCATAGGTCTTAGTCCAGTTGTTGTAGAACTCGAAGTTGGCCTCGCGCTCAAAGAATGGCAACCCCTCATCGCCCATTGTAAATCCGGTCAGTGGATCGGTGATCCCTATTTCCGGCAACCCTGAGGTATAAACAGTACCCAGATTGATGTTGGGGATTCCTGCTTGAGTCGCCGCATCCGTCTGGTAGTCCGGCTGCAGTTCGGAAATGACGATGCGCGAAAAAGCGAACCGGGCGTCGGTCAGCAGCGAAGGAGAGAATGTGTGCTGATAATCGACCATAACGCTCTTGTCGTGATCGGCCGAGAGTCCCGCATTGGCAACTCCAACCCCGCCCAGCGGATTACCACCTCCCGCAACGCCGTAGGCAGTCGGAGTATTAAAGTTCGCCTTAAAATAACTGAATTTCCCAAATACAACCGTTTTTGAAGTCGCAAAGTAATCACCTCGGGTATCAAACTGATCCTGGTCGAAAACGGCTGGCCGAGAGATTTGATAGTTTGAGCTGTCTCCGGCTGAGTTAGGCTGAGGCAATAGAGCTATCAGATTTTGTGCCGCCTGACTCAGCCGGGTCGGACAAATCACGTTCAATTCGGGGGTACCGGGGCAACCGTCAAATTGAGTTCTACCGGTTCCATCCGCGTTGCCCGTCGCCGGATCGTAGATCGGGTCAATGGCTGCAACAGAACTGAAATCTCCCGTTCTGAAAGCATCGATCGGCACTGTTTCATTGCCTGATGCGAAGAGATTATTCCGCATCCCCTGATAATCACCGAAGAAAAAGACCTTATTCTTGAGAACCGGGCCACCGAGACTACCTCCGAACTGATTCCAGCGATTGCCGGGTATGCCGCTTGGTTCCGTGAAATGGTCGGGTGCGTTGAAACCAGAAGTACGATAGTTCTCAAAAAGCGATCCGTGGAAAGCATTCGTGCCCGACTTCGTCGTGATCTGCCAAAGCCCGCCAGCCACCTTTCCGTACTCCGCGTCATAGTCACTGGTCGCGAGCTTCACTTCCTGTACCGAGTCGTTCGGAGTCACGATGATCGATAGCCCCTGGATCGCTTCGGTGTTCTCGACTCCATCCAGCAAGTGTCCGTTGGCGTTCGGTGCGGCTCCGTTGATGTTGAGGTTGAAATCCTCGCCTGCGTTCTCCGGGTGAAGATCCAGTTGGCCGCTCGGCATCGACACTCCAGGAGCCAAAAGTGACAATCGAGTGATGTTGTTGCCGAAGGTAGGCAGGGCGTTAATTTCGTTGGATCGAATCGTTTCGTTTACTTCGGCGCTATCGGTCTGAAGAAGAGGCGCCTCACCGGTCACTTCCACCTTGGCGGTCGCGGTGCCGACGGGTAACTTGGCATCGATTCGGAACATGATCCCTGTGTCGATCCGCGTAGCCTCTCTAGTAAATTGAGCAAATCCCTGCTTATTGACGGTAACCGTGTAGTTTCCTGGTATCAGACTGGGGAATCGATATGCTCCATCGTTGTT
>JBATZM010000108.1:0-363991 GCA_049674665.1 Terriglobales bacterium | reverse complement strand
GCCGCAAGAGCGTGTGATCGCAGAAGTGCAGACGCTGGTGGATGCGGGCTATCGCGAGGTTGTGATTTCGGGGATCAATTTGGGGCGGTGGGGACGGGATCTGGAGAGCAGTTCTCAGCTTTCAGCTCGCAGCTCTCAGCTAAAGCCAAGCACCAATTCCCAACGATTCGAATCTCTGATTCGCGCCATTCTTGATCGGACTTCGGTCCAGAAATTGCGCATCAGTTCGGTCGAGCCTATGGATTGGAGTGATGAACTGATAGGGCTGATGGCGGCTTCCGAGCGGATTGCCAAGCATGCGCATGTGCCTATGCAGTCGGGGAGCGATACGGTGTTACGGCGAATGCATCGCAAATACCGGCCGTGGCATTACCGGGAAAAGATACTCAAAATTCGAGAGGCCATGCCAACGGCGGCGATCGGCGCCGATGTGATGGTGGGATTTCCGGGAGAGACGGAAGCGGAGTTCGACGAAACTCGGCGCATGATCGAAGAATTGCCGTTTACTTACCTGCACGTGTTTACCTATTCGGCGCGCCCGGGAACGCCAGCGGCGGAGCAACCGGACCAGGTTTCGGTAGCGATGGCGCGGGAACGGAATCGCGTGCTGCGGGAGATCGCATCCAAGAAGAAAGCGGCATTTATGCGGTCGCTGGTGGGGACGATGGTCGAGGCGATCACGCTCCAGACGGGCGGAGCGGATTTCACTGAGGCGCTGACTGACAATTATCTGAAGATGAAAATTTCCGGCAATCATGAAGCAAACCGCTGGTTGGCAGTGAACATCGAAGGAGTGACCGGCGAGATGCTCCTGGGGCGTCCGGTCGCAGAAAGCGGTGTCGAAGTAGTGACTCAGGAGTGCACAGAAGCTAACAAACGCATTGACCTGTAACTCTTTACGGCTTACGATAACAAAAATCCAGAAATGCGGGAGTGATTCGAACCCATGTCACAGTCAGCGTTTCGGTCTGCTGTGTGCTGTTTGCTGGCGATCCTGTTTCCGGCGCAAGTGATGCTGGCAGGAGAGACGGCATCGGCTATGTTGTACACGAATGGTGCGGCTTGGTTGAACGGAAGCGACGTGCCGAAATCGGCAGCCGTTTTCTCCGGAGACCTGTTGCAGACGCGCGCTGATTCTACGGCCAGCATTCAGGCGAATGGTTCGAGCGTGATGGTCCTGGCGGATTCACTGGTGAAATTTGAAGGGCCAGCGGCTGTGGAACTGGAGCATGGCTCAGTACGCGTGACGACTTCTCACGGACTCGCGGCGCAAGCAGGCGATGTGACGGTGAAGCCAGTAGCCAATTCGTGGACTGAGTTTCAAGTGACGGACGTGGATGGGCGTGTGCAGATCGCGGCCAACAAGGGCGACCTGACCGTGCAGGACGACAAAGGAACGACAACCGTAGCGCAGGGGCAACAGACAACACGCGACGATACGACGGATGCGCAGAAAAAGAAGAAAAAGCGCCGGAAACCTGGAGCGGCAACGGCGGCTAGTGGAGGAGTCATGAGTTCGGCGCCGGTGGTTTATGGCGGATTGGCTGCTGCGGGCGTGGCTACGATCTGGATTTGGACCCGTGATGAAGGTGCGGTGAGTCCGTCTTGCCCATCGAATCCTTGCCAGTGATTTTGTTGCGAGCGAGTTCTTCAGTGAGTTGTACCCAATGAGCTGCAACCAATGAGTTGCAACCAAGCAAGTTGTTCTGGGGTCGGCGACTGAATTCATGTCGCGTTACGTTTCCTACCGAGATTTCGATTGGGTCCTGCTGGGCTTCGTGCTGGTGATCTGTGCGCTGGGTGTGGTGCAGATTCACAGTGCGACCGAGCACACCAAATTTGCCGGAGCCCACATCAAGCAAATTTACTGGGTTCTTGCAGGCGTTGGCGCAATGTTCCTGGTCAGCCTGCTCAACTACCAAGCCTTGCTTGAACAAATCCACTGGATGTACATCGCTTCGCTGGCTTCTCTAATCGCAGTGATCTTGTTCGGACAAAAATATCTGGGGGCGCGCCGGTGGATCAAGATGCCGGGCGGTGCCCACTTTCAGCCCTCGGAGTGGGTGAAGCTGATCCTGATTCTGGCAGTGGCGAAGTACTTTGCCGATCTGCATGAGCGGGAACTGTCATGGTTGGACTTTATGAAGGCGGGCGCGATCGTCGGTTTCCCGATGCTGATGGTATTAGCGCAACCGGACTTGGGGACGGCGCTAACGTATCTGCCAGTGGCGATCATGGGCCTATTCCTGGGCGGGCTGCGATGGAAGCAGGCGCTGATCGTGCTGATGATTGCGGGTTTGCTGGTCCCGGTGGCTTGGATCAAAGTGTTAAAGCCCTATCAGAAGGACAGGTTAACGAGTTTTATTAACCCGGATGCAGATCGTCAGGGCTCCGGGTATCAAGTGAATCAATCGTTGATTGCGGTGGGGTCGGGCGGGATATGGGGGAGCAGCCAAGGGTCGCAGACGCATTTGGCGTTTCTGCCGGTGCCGCAAACCGACTTTATTTTTGCGGCATTTGCTGAGGAACACGGGTTTATAGGAGCACTAGCGGTTCTGCTGTTATACTTTATAGTGCTGATGCGGTTGACTCAGAATGCACAAACGGCGCCCGACCGCGCCGGGGCATTTCTGGTGATGGGTGTGGTGGCTGTGCTTAGCTTCCATATTCTGGTCAACGTCGGCATGGTGGTCGGCTTTATGCCCGTCACCGGAATACCTCTACCGCTCATGAGTTACGGTGGGTCTTCCGTTCTTTTCATGTTTTTGGCGCTGGGGATGGTAATGAACGTCAGGATGCGCCGCTTCGTGAATTAAGACGGTCGGTAGAAGTTGGGGCGCTCGCTCTCAAAATGAGAACGATGCCACGAAACAAGATTGAGCAGAATAAAGATCAGGTAAGAAAGAAGATTACGAAGGCCCTCGCGAAAAAGGAGGGCAGAATGCCGGCAGAAGTCGAAGCCGGACAGGATTGAAGCCAGTCAGGCGGGGAACGGCCCCCTCAGCGGAATGCGAGAGAGTGGCCACAGACCTGATAGAAGGCTTAACGCGATCAGTGCAGACGAGCACCAACAATTCACTGCAGTGTAGGCTCCGGGAAGAACTCCGGGACCGCGCCTGCTCCTACCCGGAGCAGCGCTGAACGCTATCGATCCCTTGGTCCGCCTTGCGCTTCTGGTCCGGTAAAGAAAAACCGGAGTAGAAATGAACAAGGAATTATTTGTATCGACCACGCCCCACGAAACCAAAGTGGGGATCACAGAAGACGATCAGCTAGCTGAAATTTACCTCGAACGAGAAAACGAATACACCTTAGCAGGCTCGATTTATAAGGGCCGAGTTACACGCGTGCTGCCAGGCATGCAGTCGGCATTTGTGGATATTGGGCTGGAACGCGACGCGTTTTTGTACGTTTCCGATTTCATGGACTTGGAACAGCAGGATGAAGACCTGGATGAAGCCATCCCGGCGAATCGTCCGGTGACAGAGGCGCGTCCGCGCAACGGGTCGGAAGCGGGTCCCGCGATTGAAGGGCAACTCGCCGAGACCGGAAGCGAAGCGGGCGTGGGTGGAGAGTTGGCCGCGGGATCTTCGGAAGCGCCAAATGCAGCGGGTGTTTCGCGCGACTTTCGCGGACGTCGACGTCGTCGCGGACGTCGCGATAACAGCGACCGAAGCGGACGCGGGCCGAGTCCAGACCGCAGCGAAGTTCGCACCGAGCCACGCGTGGAAGTACGTCCTGAAACTGGCGACGAGCCGCGTCATGAATCGCGGAACGAATCACGGCATGACCGCCTTAGCCGCGGCGACCGTTCCGGACGCAGCGGATCGGATTCGCGATTTCAACGTCCCGCCTCGACAGCGCGCGTTGGTCACGACTACGATTACGGGCCACCGCCGGGATATCAGCCAATCATTCTTCCCGGTGAATCGATCTCGAAGTATCAGCGCCAGGGTCAAGCCACAGCTTTACCGGCGGAGACTGCACCGGCGGAGCCACCGCCACCGGCGTCGGGCGCGATTTTTGCGAATTTTCCTGAAGATGAGCCTATCTTTGCCACGGAAGTAGCCGAACCTCTCCACGAACAGCATGAGCATGTGTTGGAAGCTGAAGTGGATGAGGATGTACCCGGGATCGTTTCAAGCGCCGCGCCGGAAATATCGAAAGCCGGGAACGAGCTGCGAGCAGTGGCGGAGACTTACTCGGCTCCGGCGACGACGGCGTACGAGACGGACTTCGTGACGGCTCCGCAAGCTACTCACGACGTTGCCCACGGCGCCATGGAGGAACAGGAAATCGAGGAAGAAGAAGTCGACCTCGTGTCGTACGGGGAGGAACCGGGAGATGACGAAGGCTTCGAGGAATTGGAAGAAGAGACGCGAGCAGCGGGCGGTGAGCAATCGGAGTCCGGAGTTGTAGAGACCGCTCCAGAGTTGGTAGCTGTCGGCGAACCAGCAGTGAATGGCGAAGCAGTTCCGGAAGCCGTACTGGAAGCTGAAGAGCGAGAAGCCGAAGAGTTGGAACTGGAAGAGGCGCAAGCGGAAGCTGAGGCGCTGCTGGAGGCCGAGGCAATTGGCGACGGCACCGTGGATGCGAGCGCTGAAGTTCGCGGTCCTGCACCCGAGGCGAGGTTGTTGCAGCGAACGCAGCGTCGCGGGCCAGACCGCGGATCAGATCGCGGAGGTCCAGACCGTCGGGGCGGACGGCGTGGTGGACGGCGCTTCCGCAGTCGTGAGAACACAGTGGTACCGCAGATCAGCGAACTGTTGAAAGAAGGGCAGGAAGTGCTGATCCAGATTGCGAAGGAGCCCATCGCGAAAAAGGGTGCACGTATTACCAGCCACATCGCACTCCCGGGACGTTTCCTGGTCTTCATGCCGACGGTGAACCATACCGGCGTGTCGCGAAAGATTGCGTCGGAAGAAGAGCGGCAGCGGTTGAAGCGGATCATCCAGAGCGAGCGTGAAAACGGCGGCGGCGGATTCATCGTGCGGACCGCGGCCGCAGGCGCGACGGATGAGGAGTTACGGGCGGATATCCGTTTTCTGAAAAACCTTTGGAGCGAGATCAAAGCGCGTTCCGATAGCAGTAAGGCTCCGGCGTTGATCTATCACGATCTGAACGTGGTGGAGCGGGTGCTGCGCGATCAGGTGAGCTCGGATTTCTCGGTCATCTGGGTCGATACGGAACAGGAGTACGAGCGCATTCTGCGATTTGCGAATCGCTTTCAGCCGGGTCTGGTTAAACGCGTCAAACTCTACACGAAGGAGACTCCACTCTACGATCAGTTTGGGCTGAACGAGGAAATCAACAAGGCGCTGAAGTCGAAAGTCTGGCTGAAGAGCGGTGGCTACATTGTGATCAATCAGACCGAGGCGCTGGTAGCGATCGACGTGAACACCGGCAAATACGTCGGCAAAACGGCTCGTCTGGAAGATACGATTGTGAAGACGAATGTGGACGCGATTCGTGAAATCGTGCGCCAGGTGCGGCTGCGGGACTTGGGCGGCATCATTATCATCGACTTTATAGACATGGACGAACGGCGCAATCGGCAGAAAGTAATGCAGGCGCTGGAAGAGGCGTTGCGCGCCGATCGGGCGCCGTCGAAGGTGCTGCAGTTTAACGATTTTGGTCTGGTGGCGATCACTCGCAAAAGAGTCAAGCAGTCGCTGGAACGGACGATTGGAACGCCGTGTCCATATTGCCAGTCCACCGGCTTTGTGAAATCGGTGAACACCATCTGCAACGAGATTTACGTTGAGATGCGTAAAATCTCAACCCATCTGGAGCACAGCGACGTGATGTTGCGAGTGAATCCTGAAGTTGCGAAAGCGCTGAAGGTGAACAACGCGAAACTACTGAATGAGATGGAAGAGCTCACGAAGAAGACTATCATCATAAAGTCTGATCCGGCCCTGCATCAGGAGCAGTTCGACATTCATTAGGCGCTAGCGGGCGGTTTTGGACTTGGGCTCAAGAAAGATTGGGTTTGAAAGTAAGGGACGGGTGAATAGCCTGTCCCTTAAATCTTTTGTGGCTACGCCGTAGCGATGAGATTCGCGGCGTCGGTGGTGCGCTCACGTAGCTTTTCGAGCGAGTTGTGAAGAGGCTCACTGTTTGCCTCTGTTCCTGCTTGCTGGCTGATGACCACGGCGAGCCGGTCAACCGCTTCAGCGAGGCGCTTGGCGAGGTCGACAAGAACGACTAAAGAATCGGCGTGCAGCTTCCAAACGGAGGGGGAGTTTCGCGAGCGTTTGAGTTCCTCCATCTCAGTGGTGATGCGCGCAGTAACAGCGACGAGTCGGAGCAGCATTCGCGCAGCATCGGCGCGCGGACCAGTTTGTTCGAGATAGTCGGCGGTGTAGGCCTCGACCTCGAATGGACTCAGCATCAGGTTGAAATAACGCATGGGCACGATCTGGCGGAATTTTGGATCGGCGACGCGCACGAAGACGCGGATTGATTCTTCCACGCGCCGCAGCTTCGCTTCCTCCACCGAGAGCGCCTGTGGCGTGATGGCCGCGGGAACATATTTGGGAGCAAGTGCTGGAGCAGCCGCTGCGCCGCCAGCGCCAACGGCATGGGCGGCCGACGCGGAGTCTGGAGTAGCGCGCCGAATCGGAGGTCTGCGCTCCAATTCTCTTTTTAGCCGAGAGACGCGGCGGAATTTTTCCAGAGCAGCGCTGTAATCAGTTTTCAGCAAGGCTTCCTGATTCAGTGCGTTCACATGCTCGACCGTGACTTCGACGCCGTCGACCGTACTGAGGATGCTGCCGCCGAGTTCTTCAAGTCGGTTCGCGAAATCTTTAATCTCTTTGGTGGCGGCGGCGAACAAAGTATGGAAACGATCGCCGAACGCGGCATTGTAAGGCGCAAGCGTGGCCAGTACTCCAGGATGATAGATCGATTCTCCGAGCTTGGATTTCAGCTCCCGGACCCGCTGGATGATGCCGGAATCCATGAGCGCACTGAAATCCTGAAATCGATTTGACTGGTCGAGCAAGGGACCGAATTCACGCAGCAGTTGAACGTCGGCATCTGAGAGCGTGGGCACTTCAGACTCAGACAGAATTTCGAGCAGTGCAATTTCGAACGGCGAAAGAGGAATCGAGCCATCGAGACCGTAGCCACGCTGCTCCCACTGGCCGACCACACGAGGATGTCGAAATAGAAAAGTTGCGACTAGATCTGTTTTGTCGCGATTGGCGCCAGAATCGTCGCGGTGGCGAGCAAAATAGCGGAGCAGTGCCTCGGCAACCTCGGGATCAAGATCGGATTGCACACCAAGTCGTAGCATGGCGGGAGTAATCGCCATGTCAAGAAGTTGGATCCAGAGCTGCATTTGATCGAGAGTGGAGCGCACGTCCTCGGTGTGACTGATGACGTTCGGGGCGAGTTCAGCGGGCGCAGGCAGCTCCCCGCCGAGCTGGTCACTCAGCAGACGCTGATAGAAGCTCTGCACAGTAGCGAGCAGCGCCAGTTCCCATTTGGGATCCTCAACCAAAGTCAGCTCCTTCGAGGTGATGCAGTAATTTGTCCAAAGGTAGTCGTCTCTTTAGTAAAGCCGAAAGGCAACGGCAACGCAATTAGTTACCTGGTTACGGAAGTGACTGCACTACTACCCCGCAGTTATTGGAAGACTACGGTTTTGTTTCCGTAGAGCAGAATGCGGTTTTCCACGTGCCAGCGGATAGCGCGGGACAGGACGACTTTTTCGAGGTCACGGCCTTTCTGAATCAGGTCGTCAATGGTGTCGCGGTGGTAGATACGGACGACATCCTGCTCAATGATGGGGCCATCGTCGAGTACTTGCGTAACGTAGTGAGCGGTCGCACCGATCAGCTTGACGCCACGTTGAAACGCCTGATGGTAGGGCTTGGAGCCGACGAATGCAGGCAAGAAAGAGTGATGAATATTGATGAGGTTCTCGGAGCCCAGGGTCGCGATGAACTCGTTTGAGAGCACCTGCATGTAACGAGCGAGGACGACAAGACTGCATTTATGTTCGCGGACGAGCGCAATCTGTTTCTGTTCCGCCTCACGCTTGTTTTCTTTCGTGACCGGTACGACGAAGTAGGGAACGCGATAGAAATCAGCGATACGCTGGTTGTCGGGATGGTTGGAAACGATCAGCGGAATTTCGCAGCGCAATTCGCCGCTCTGGTGACGGTAAAGAAGATCTTGTAGGCAATGGTCATACTTCGAAACAAAGATGGCAATGCGGGGGCGGTCGAAGGAGTGGGCGAGACGCCAGTCCATCTGAAAGTCACGTGCGATGGCAGCAAAGCGCTCGGAAAACTGAGCCAGGTCAAAATCAAAATCCGCTGGATCGAACTCGACTCGCGTTAGAAAAAGATTGGAGGCCTCGTCTCCATGCTCATCGGCGAACAGGATATTGCCGTTGTGGCGAAAGATAAATTCGGCAATCGAAGCAACAACACCTTTTCGGTCGGGACAGGAGACAAGCAGGATGGCGGAGTTATGCATAGCACTACTTTTTTAGCGCCTTCGCAATCTCGTGCGCAGCGTTGGCCCCGGAACCGCCAGTGAGTCCCGTCCCGGGATGCGTTCCACTGCCGCACAAGTACAGACGTTCGATCGGTGTCTTATAGCGCGCCCAGTCGAGAAGGGGACGCATGGTGAAAAATTGATCGAGCGCCAGCTCGCCGTGGAAGATATGGCCTCCGGTGAGTCCGTAGGTTTCTTCGAGATCTTTGGGTGTGATGATCTGGTGGCGCAGGATGGTCTGTGGCAGATTCGGCGCGTACTGTGCGATCGTTTTCACCACGGTTTCGCCGAGCGCAGTGCGCTGGCTTTCCCAGTCGCTGGTTTTTAACTTGTAAGGCGCATATTGCATGTAGATGGACATCACATGCTGGCCAGCCGGGGCGAGCGACGGATCGGAGAGAGACGGAATCGCAATTTCAATGTACGGATTACGTGAGAAGTTGCCATACTTCGATTCGTCGAACGCGCGCTCAAGGTAGTCGATCTCAGGGCTGATCTGGATACGGCCGTGAAGCAAGTTGCCGTTGCCCTTCGTCTGTGAACCAGCCTTAAGAGCAGTAAATTCCGGGAGTGCGGAGAGCGCGAGATTGATTTTTGCGACCGTCCCCATGCAGCGGTAGTTCTTGATTTTCTGCACGAAGTCCGGGGTGAGGTGCGTGGGGTCGACCAGACGCATCAGCGTGCGCTTGGGGTCGGCATTCGAGACGACAGCTCGCGCAGCAATCTCTTCGCCAGAAGTGAGCACAACGCCCGTGGCGACGCCATCCTTTACGCGAATCTCTGCGATCTCGGCGTTGGTGCGAATTTCCGCTCCCGCTTGTTTCGCAGCGGCAGCCATGGCGAGAGTGATCGCGCCGATGCCACCGGTAGGGAATTGAACGCTGCCCGCAGGCGCAGGATTCGAAGATTGATCGGCGGCGGCGCGCAACATCAGCACGAGGGCGCTGCCCGCCGACCACGGGCCGAGGAATGTTCCGAAGATGCCGCGAGCCGCAATGGTGGCACGCAACGGTTCGGTGTCGAAGAACTCAGCCACCAGATCGGCGGCGGCCATCGGTCCCCAGCGCAGCACACGATATAAATCTTTTTTCCCGAGATTTCGAATCGACCGGCCGGTCTTCAGCATTCCCCAGAGATCGCCGCTGCTGGGGCTATCAATGTTCGGCGGCGTGAGCGCGAGCGCTTCGCCGATGACTTTGCCAATCTTGCCGAGCGCCGTGCCGAAATCCGTGTAGGAGGCGGCGTCCTTCTGCGACCACTGCGCAATCTCCAGTGCGGCTTTTTTTGCGTCGGAATAGAGCACGAGCGCGCGGCCATCGGGCAGCAGCGAGACGGTGTTTACATCGGGAGTCGTCAGCTTGAGGCCATGCTGCACCAATTGCATGTCACGTACGATGTCGGCACGGAGCGGGCCAGAGTTATGCGCGAGCGTGGAGCAACGGAAGCCGGGATGAAATTCTTCGGTAATTGCCGAGCCGCCCACCTGGGCGCGGCGTTCCAGCACCAGCGGTTTGAATCCAGCCTTGGCGAGATAGAAGGCGGCGACCAGACCGTTGTGTCCGCCACCAACGATGATTACATCGCGTGTTTCGGCCATGGGTCTTTGTTCGGACATCAGGCGGCTCCGTCTTTCAGAATTTCGAGTGCCGCCAGGCGTCCAGGAGCGCCCATGATTCCGCCGCCCGGATGCGTGGCCGATCCGCACATGTAAAGGTTCTTAATCGGCGAACGGAATTGTGCCCATCCTGCAACCGGACGCAGGAAAAACAATTGTTCGAGCGAAAGTTCACCCTGGAAGATGTTGCCTTCGGTTAGTCCCCATGTTCGTTCGAGATCGAGCGGCGTGACGACCTGCCGGTGTAGGATGATGTCTTTTATGTTCGGCGCGTATTCGGCGATTGTATTCACAACGTTGTCGCCGAACTTTTCTTTTTCCGTGTCCCAGTCGAGGCCGGGAGCCAGCTTGTAGGGCGCATACTGCACAAAGCAGGAGAGAATATGTTTGCCCGGCGGGGCCAGCGATGTATCGGTGAGCGTCGGAATCACCATGTCGAGGTATGGATGTGAAGACCAGTGTCCGTATTTCGCTTCGTCGTATGCCTTCTCCATGTATTCAACGCTCGGCGAAATCGACATCGCGCCGCGCAAATGCGCGCCAACTCCCGGCATGCATTTGAAATTCGGCAAGCCATCGAGCGCCATGTTCACTTTGCCCGAAGACCCGCGGAATTTGTAGCGCTTTACACCGTCCATAAATTCGTCAGGCAGATGGCCGGGTTCGATCATCTTCGTAAACGTCAGCCGCGGATCAACACTGGAAGAAACCACTTCTGCGTAAATTTCGTCCCCGTTGGTTAGCACCACGCCGTTGGCGCGTCCATTCTTAACCATGATGTTAGCGATCGGAGCTTCCGTGCGGATCTCGACTCCGGCCTCGCGAGCTGCGTCGGCAATCGCGTTTGAGATGGCTCCGGTGCCGCCGCGCGCGAATCCCCAGGCACGGAAAGCGCCGTCAATCTCTCCCATGTAGTGGTGCAGCAGAACGTAAGCGGTGCCGGGCGATCGCACGCCGAGGAAAGTTCCGATGATACCCGACGCCGACATGGTCGCCTTAAGCACATCGGTCTCGAACCACTGATCGAGAAAATCGATGGCGCTCATGGTCATGAGCTGGACCTGGTTATATTTATCCTCGCTCGACATGCCCTGAAAGCGGCGGCCGATGAAGAGTAGCTTCATCAATTCTTTCGGATTGAGCGTTGCCGGGTCGGGCGGAATCATGCTGAGGATCGGCTTCACGAAGCGGCACATCGCCTGCATGGCCTTGCCGAATTCATCGTAAGCCTCGGCGTCCACGCGGGAGTGGCGGGCAATTTCGCGATGCGTCTTGCCATGATCGTTTACACGCCACAGATGGTCACCGTTCGGCATAGGAGTGAAAGTGCCGTCGAGGGGCAGGATCTCGAGTCCGTGGCGAGGAAGATCGAGGTCACGAATAATTTCGGGTCGCAGCAGCGAAACGACATAAGAGCAAACGGAAAACTTGAAGCCGGGAAAAACTTCTTCGGTGCAAGCGGCGCCACCGAGAATGTGACGACGCTCGAGTACGAGCACCTTCTTCCCGGCCTTTGCCAGATAGGCGGCGTTGGTGAGGCCGTTGTGGCCTCCGCCAATCACGATTACATCGTATTTCGAACCGCTTGAAACAGCAGGCATAGTTGATCCAAAGGCTGATCCGGATTGACTGGGAACTTTAGCAGAAAAGTGACTCGCCATTCTATCGAGAAAGTCTCATTTTGTCTCTACTTACACGAGATTACTGACTTACGGTCAACGCATTTCGACGCTTGCCGCGGGAGACTCGCGATGCATATAATTCGGCGTCAGGGTTTGTGTCTTTTTCGGCGAGTAAAACCCATAGTCACACGAGGTCGTCTTGCCCATTGGAACTGCATTTCACGAAAGAACTTTCGCCCTCTGCCAAAGTTTGAATTACCGCGAGTGGTCGGGATATTACACGGTCAGCGTCTATGAAGTGCATCACGAGCACGAGTACAATGCGATTCGCAACGCGTGCGCGCTGATTGATATTTCGCCGCTCTATAAGTATCTGATTACCGGGAAAGACGCAACCAAACTGGTGAATCGCGTGATCACGCGCGACGTCAACAAAGTCGCCGTGGGGCAGGTAATCTACGCCTGCTGGTGCGATGAGGACGGCAAGGTCATCGACGACGGGACGATCACACGCCTTGAAGAAAACAAGTATCGTTGGACGGCCGCCGATCCGAGCCTGCGCTGGTTCCGGCAAAACGGTCTGAATATGGACGTTCAGATTGAAGACATCTCCGAGCAAACAGCGGCTCTGGCGCTGCAGGGGCCAACCTCCGCAAAACTTTTGAAGACGGTTGCGGACGCCGATATTACTAACTTGAAATATTTTCGCAAGACAAGCGGAAGGATTGCCGGTGTACCGGTGGATATTTCGCGCACTGGATACACCGGCGACCTCGGCTATGAGATATGGATCCCGCTCAATGATGCCGCCGACGCCGTCAAAGTTTGGGACGCGCTGATGGACAAGGGCAAGCAGTTCGATATTCATGCCGCGGGAATGCTGGCGCTGGATGTGTCGCGCGTAGAGGCGGGACTGTTGTTGATCGAAGTCGACTACACGAGTTCAAAGAAGGCGCTGATTCCGTCACAGAAATATTCGCCATATGAGCTAGGTTTCGGCAAGATGGTGCATCTCGACCAAGAGAACTTTATCGGCAAGCGTGCGCTAGCGCGAGATAACAAGCAGGGAGTGCCGCGACAGTTAGTTGGACTCGAAGTAGATTGGGTGGAAGTGGAAGAGCAGTTCGACAAATTCGGACTCTCTCCGGCAGCGCCTAGCCAAGCCTCGCGCGTTGCAGTGCCCGTTTATTCTGACGATAGACACGTGGGCAAGGCGACGACGACGGCGTTCTCTCCGCTGCTGAAGAAGTTGATCGCGCTGGCCAGCGTGAGCACGGAGTATTCGAAGCCTGGCACTAAACTGCAAATGGAGTTGACCATCGAAGCGCAAAGAATGAAGACGACGGCGACGGTGGTGCCGCTACCGTTCTTCAACCCAAAGCGCAAGGCGGCGGTGCCGGTGTAAAGATGTTGCTCTCCATTCACGACAATCAACTCGTCGCTTACGAAGTCCAATGTGAGAAGCGGACCATCACTCTTTGTACAGAATATCGGGTGGAAGGTAAGCCGACGGAATTTACAAACGTCGTTTTCGAGGGAGTTCAGGGTTATCACTTCGAGAATGATGCATTCGGGAATGTCATCTTCGATGTGTCAAACATACCCGTGGAACAGTTCCTGAAAGATTATGGTGGTGAAATGTCCGAGTTGTTCCGCATGACCGGGTCGCTGACTTGGGCTGCGGATCTTGTCTCAGCCCCGGATTATCTGCGCGAGCAAGGGATAAAAGCGTTTATTCTGTCTTCGTCACTCGGGCTATCTGGCTGGGTTCTGGCCAAAGAAATCTCTATTGTCCCGGTCAACGCGCAACGTTAGTGGACATCAATTTTCTTGCTGCGCCCGCCGTCTTCCCGTCCAGTACAGCCCGACCCCGATCAGCACCAGCGCACCGCAGCCACCGACGATTTTGAAAACTGCCAGCGGCTTATTCGGTTCATCCGGCGGAGGCAGAACGGAAAGGGCGATAGTAAACAGGGTCGTCGTGAATCCAAGAATCGACAATGCGTAAGCAGCAGGCCTCCCGCCCGGCACTCGAATCACTTCTTCCCCAGCCGGTTCGATTTGCAACTTGAACATCGACGCAAATAAATATAAGTATGGGATGAAATATGTGATGACGCCCATGCTAACCAGCACGTCGTACGCACCTTTAACCGAAGTGCCAGCCTGCCCGAGAAAAATGAATATCGCGCCGATGACCGCCTGAGTCAGCAGCGCCACCCAGGGTGTGCCCCATCGAGGATGCAGCGCTCCGAACGAACGTGGCAGATAGCGGTCAATGCCTGCTACAAATGGCAGACGGGCGACGGCGGCGAGATACGCTCCCGAGGCTCCGATGTTACTGAGAGCGATCAGCAACGCCGCCACCGGAAGAAAGAAGGGAAGTCCTACGCGATCGGAAGTTTTGGCGATCGCCTGCACCAACCCTTGCAGGCTGCTGACCTCCGACGATGGCAGCGCTAGTAACACGCAGACGGTGCCGATGATGTAACAGAACGCGACTGTGAGTCCTCCCGCGAACAACGCCAATGGAATCGTGCGGCGCGCGTTCTTGATTTCCTCTGCCATGAATGATGCGGTCTCACATCCGCCGAAAGCAAAAGTCAGCACCGACCAGAAGATGATGTCGTTCAGGCGAATGCTGGGCGTCATAGTGTGAACCGAAAATGTCGTGGCCGATCCATAGCGGTGGTAGGCGAGCAATCCCATGCCAATGACAATCAGAACGGGAATCCACATCGCGAGTGCGCCGATGTTATGCAGCCATTTGCCAATGTCGAGTCCGACGATGTTTAACAACGTGGCGGCGGCGAGCGTTAGCAGCGCAAATAGGATAAAGAAAGTAGGGTTCGCAGAAAGATATGACCATTGCTTCTCCCGCATGAAGAGCACGTTACTGGCGGCAAAGTACAGCACGGCAGGGAAGTAGGGAAGGTTACTGGTCCAGTAAGTCCATGCGGCCATGAAGCCCGAGAAGTCGCCGAAGGCGCGCTTCGACCAGACATAAAGTCCACCTTCATTTGGATAACGCGAAGAAAGTTCGATGACGGAGAGCGCGAGCGGCATGTAGAAGATGAGCCAGGCTCCAATCCAGATGACGATCGCGCTGGGGCCGGCGGCGGCCGCCGTGGCGATCCAACGCAGGCTGATGCCAGTGACCACATAGAACAAAAGAAGGTCGCGGAATCCCATGACCCGTTTGGGGCGGTTCGGATCGGTGGCTTTGGCGATGGAGACGCCGGAGCTAGCTAAGGAAAGTGTTCCGCAATCTTGTCGATCTTCAGGCCCTGGGTTACTCACGCGAGAGTGTCTATTCACCGAGCAGAAGGTGCGCGGTAAGAATTATCAGAGAGTCGGGATGTGAGCAAGAATATTCGCAGGCGGTCATGTCAGGCGAACGATCAAGTGATGTCGGGATGCGCCGTCGCAAAGTAATCCGGGCCCTTTCCGTGTATTGCTCAAACATGAAACTACTCCGAAGCGGCAATTCTACGACTACTTCGCTTCCAGAAAAGATACCCCGGCACTCCGATCAGCACAATCACCGCGCCCCAGAAGGCTTCGGTTGGCCGCTCCACAATCGTGTTGAACGTCCAGGCGACGCCGACCAAAATGTAGATCGCAGGGAGCCACGGGTATCCTGTGCAGCGATAGGCACGGGGAACATCCGGTCTTTTCCAACGCAGGACGAACAGACCGATGACGGTCAGCGTGTATGAGAGCACCATGCCGAAGATGACGTAGGTGTAGAGCTGATCGTAGCGTCCGCTCATCGTAAGAATCGCGGCCCAGATGCCTTGGCCAATCAAACTAAAGGCGGGCGTGCGCCACTTGGGATGGATGACAGCCATGCGGCGGAAGAACACGCCATCTTGTGCCATGGCGAGGTAAACGCGCGAACCCGATAAGGTGCAGGCCGCGGCTGCGCTGAAACACGAAATCGCGATCATCGCAGACAGCCAACCCGCCGCGGCCGGAGAAAAAAGTCTAGTCGCGGCGGCGTGAGCGATGGTCTCGTATTTCGCGATCTCATCCAGCGGCAGGGCGTAAACATAAGTCATATTCATAGCGAGATAGATCGCCCCAACCGCAAGCACACCAAGTACCATGGCGAGCGGCACATTGCGTCGTGGATTTTTGACTTCGCCGGCAACCCACGTGATGTAGACCCAGCCGTCGTAGGCCCAGAACACGGCGATCAAGCCGACGCCCAGAGCGGAGATCAATTGTCCTGGGCCGAGTCCCATCATTAAGCCGCCCGTCGCGTGCGCGCTGAAATTCGACCAATGTCCCTTGCCGATGGCGAATCCCAAAACAACAAATACGGCCATGGCCGTGAACTTCGTCCAGGTAGAAATATTCTGGAGAAGCGCGCCCCAGCGCAATCCAAAAACGTTGACGTAGGTGAGAATGGCGATCAACACCAATCCGACAGCGTGCGCGCGCGTGAAAACGATGGTAAATATCGCCCAGACAAAGTGCCCATCTGCCAGCGCGGGATAGGGTAGATTGATGTTTGCCATTACATGCTGCTGCGACATGAAGGGAACGATATTGCCCATGTAGGCAGCCGACGCAACAGAGAGGGCCGCGATGGTGCCCCCATTTGCGACCGCGAACAACATCCAGCCATAGAGAAATGCAACCAGGTCGCCGTAAGCTTCGCGGAGATAAATATATTGCCCACCGGAGTCGGGATACATGGAGCCGAGTTCTGCGAAGGCGACGCAGGCGCACAGGGATATCACTCCTCCAAGAATCCACACCAGAAAAAACAACACGGGATTCGGCAACGGCCCGGCAATATCTTTGGCGGTGAGAAAAATGGAAGATCCGATAATCCCGCTTACCAGCAGCAGCACGGAATCAAGCAGGCTAAGCCCGCGTACGAGACTCGGCTTCTGCTCAGCTTCGGTGGATAGAGGCGCGGGAGCGGTGTTCATTAAGATTTCAGTTCAGGATGTCGGTTCGCTTTCATCCCATGGCCAGTTCATCGGAAGATTCAAGCGGAGTTCCGCAGCGCCGGCAGATTACAGACAAGCAATCGCCGCAGGTGAGTGGATCGTCGACTTCCACCGCGCACACTGGGCAGTAGAGCGCTACGGCTGGTTTCTTGGCCTCTGGCATCGCTTTTGGAGAGGTTTCCATAAGCATGAATTCATACTCACAAACTATGAGCACGAACTGTAACACAAGTGTCTGGCGCGTTCGTGCCCGCTTTAGTCGGGCGGCTTCCGTAAAATGAAATCGCCTTCCGCCGGCGGCAGAGAGAAGGGGAATTGCCAGATCTTGTCTTTCATCCAGACGTTGATAATGAAATCTTCCCGCTCCTTCCACGGGCCGATCCACTTGTTGCTCGTTTCAAAAAAAACCCACCCGTGATCTTCAGGATTGCCCGGGTTCAGCATCATGGTTTTGGGTTCAAGGGTTTGCGTGCTCAGAAATTCGATGAACTCGGCTGCGTCTTTTTGGTACTCGCGTAAGAGAGCCGTCTTTTCTTCGGCAATCTTGGGATCCTTCTTGATCTGACGTTCGGTTTCAAAGACCTTCGTATCCACATCGTTCTGCAATTTGTTGGAGAGTTCCGTTGGATCCGCGTAGGCCTCAAGCACGTCGTGATGGCGAACGAAGTCGATCCGCACATCCGCTGGATACTCAAACTTGTCCTGACCGGTGTATGTCGTGCTCACAAAAACGCCGAGGAGCCCGTAGAAGCGGTGGCGGCTCTTTGCCAGCTCCTGTGAATCAACGATAAGCGTAACGGTGAGGTCGGGTCCCGTCATTGTCCAGCGATATTTTCCGTCATCGCCGCGGTCTAACGAGCAACCGGGAGCGCCAGCGGTCCAGCGCACGGTGGGTAGTTGTTTCTTTTTCTCCGCGTGGCCAAGCGTCGGCGCCAGAATTACGCACGATAGCAGCGCGTAAGCCAAGATCGTGCAAAGCGCGAACGCAGGTTTCCAGCAAAAACGAGAACGGCGCATGAAGACAAAGTTTATCGCTTTGCGCTGGGAACGTCACGGTGTGCTGGCTAAGCGCGCGCAGAAAATATGTTAGATTGAAACTGGTGGGGCGCGTAGCTCAGTCGGTAGAGCAACGCCCTTTTAAGGCGTGGGTCGCAGGTTCGATTCCTGCCGCGCTCACCATTCCTACCCGGCCGGTGTTCGAAAGCCGGTCTTGGAAGCCCCGCCTGGTCTTTAGTTAAGGAAGTGCGGTTTAGGGAAATGCGCAACGTTTCCCGGCCGTTGCCGAAGTTATCGCGCCAGGATCGGCTCTCCCGGCGACCGTAAAATTAGAAGAAATGATTGCGATCCGTTGTAGTGCCCTGCTGTTTGACATGGATGGAGTGTTGATTGATTCCACTCCAGCGGTTGCGCGCGTGTGGCATCAATGGGCCGTTGAGCACCGCTTTGATCCTGAGACCGTTGTTCACATGGCACATGGACGACCGAGTCGGACCACCATCCGCGAACTTCTGCCGAACGCGGATATTGAACGCGAAGATCGCGAAGTCGAACGCATGGAAATGGAAGACCTCGATGGGGTCGTCCTGTTGCCGGGGGCTCGACAGCTTCTAAACAGCCTGCCTCCCGAACGATGGACCATTGCAACCTCATGCACGCGTCCACTGGCTGAAGTGCGTTTGCGAGCGGCGGGTTTGCCCATTCCCAAGACGATGATTACGTCGAGCGACGTGAAGATCGGCAAGCCCGATCCCGAGCCTTATCTGAAAGCGGCGGCGAAACTCGACTTTGCCGCCTCCGATTGCATTGTGGTGGAAGATGCGGCGGCAGGAGTTCGTGCCGGCAAGGCCGCTGGCGCCAGAGTAATTGCATTCCTGACCACCATGGTCCGTCGCAACCTCGAAGAGGCGGGTGCCGATTGGATCCTGCAAAACTGCGCTGATATCGCCACATCCAGGGCTGAAGACGACGGCCTGCTTCTGACCCTCTCGTTCTGAATCTGAACTTTTCACAACAAGGCATTTACGTGCGCCCATCCTCTCAACTAGAATCCTCCTTCCTCGGACTTGCCCTGAGGATCAGGCTTCATGCACGCCGGGCTGGCTCCGAATCTTTATTAGTCGCGATCGTGAATCGCTACACAGGCGGGGCATAGTGATCATCGGTGTGCCGAAAGAAAGTTATCCAGGGGAGCGGCGAGTTGCCCTTGTTCCGGCCGTTCTCCCGACATTGACCAAAGCAGGTTTCGAAGTTCACATCCAGTCCGGCGCTGGAATTGAGGCCGGCTATCCCGATTCCCAATACTCCGAGAAGGGCGCGAAGATCGTTGCGGATCGCGCAGCGGTGTTTGCCGCTGCGGATATTCTCGTGCAGGTTCTCTGCTACGGGGCCAACGATATTACGGGGAAGCAGGATGCACCGCTCTACCGGCGAGATCAGATCCTCGTCGGATTCTTGCGCCCCTTCGGAGCGTCGGACGTCGCGCAGGAGATCGCGCGCGCTGGCGTCACCGCGTTTTCCGTTGAGTTGATGCCCCGCACCACCCGCGCCCAGAGCATGGACGCGTTGTCATCGATGGCAACCGTCTCTGGATACAAGTCGGTTTTGGTGGCGGCCGATTCTCACCCGCGCATTTTCCCCATGCTGACCACCGCGGCTGGAACCGTCACACCTGCCCGTGTGTTTGTGATCGGTTGCGGCGTTGCTGGACTACAGGCAATTGCGACCGCTCGCCGCCTGGGCGCGGTGATTTCGGCATATGATTTGCGGCCCGCAGCCAAGGAGCAGGTGCAGAGTCTAGGCGGACGTTTTGTCGAACTCCCGATCGAGGCGAAAGATGCACAGGACGCGCACGGATATGCGCGTGCGCAGGATGAAGACTTCTACCGCCGGCAGCGCGAGTTGCTCGGAAAAGCAGTGCAGGAAAGCGATGTGGTGATTACCGCGGCTGTAATTCCCGGGAAAAAGTCGCCCATCCTCGTGACCGAAGAGATGGTGAAGGGGATGGTGTCAGGCTCGGTGATTTTCGACTTGGCGGCCGAACGTGGCGGGAACTGCGATATCACCGAAGCCGGCAAGACCGTCGTGAAGCACGGCGTAACCATTATCGGAGCCGTCAACCCGGCCTCCGGCGTGCCTTATCATGCGAGCATGATGTATGCCCGCAATATTACCTCCTTTTTGACTCATCTCATAAAAGATCAAAAGTTGAATCTGAACCTCGAAGACGAGATTGTTCGTGGGACTCTGGTCTCCCGTAGCGGCGAGATTGTAAACGCCCGGGTGCGCGAGTTTTTTACTTTGCCCGCGCTGACTAAGTGATCCGGAGCGCGGAGGAGATTCAGACGAAAGATTCTGCGAAAGGGATCCAAACGGAGGAAAGATGAACAGTAGTTCGAACCTGATCGACGCACTTTTTATTTTTGTGCTCGCTGGATTCATCGGATTTGAAGTGATCCGGCGGGTCTCGCCCTTGCTGCACACTCCGTTGATGTCGCTCACCAACGCTCTGGATGCGATTGCGGTGGTCGGCGCGATCGTGCTCGTGGGCGAGCATAAGAGCACGCTCTCTGCAGTCTTTGGATTCATCGCCGTGGTCGCCGCCACCAGCAACATTGTCGGCGGTTTCCTGATCACGGACCGCATGTTGAAGATGTTCAAATCCAGCCGTCCCGCGGCTAAACCGGCGGCTAAATAATGAACGTCGAATTTGCTGGCGGCCAAGTCATCATCGAGGTTTTGTATCTAATCGCGAGCGTGCTGTTCATCCTCTCGCTGAAGTGGATGAGCTCGCCAACCACAGCCCGCCACGGCATCTGGGCGGGCGAAGCGGGCATGCTATTGGCGATCTGTGGCACGCTGCTGCACCGCGGCATTGTTGACTACCGGCTGATCGCCATTGCACTGGTGCTGGGCACCATCATCGGCGTTCCGCTCGGCCGAGTGGCAATGACGGCGGTTCCGCAACGAACTGCGCTCAGTCACGCCTTTGGCGCACTCTGCGTCACGATGGTCGGCTCGGCCGAGTTTTATCTGCGTACGCCCAATATTTCGCGCTTCATGATGTCGGTGCTATCCCTCGAAGTTATTCTCGGTGGATTGACCGTTACCGGGAGCTTGATGGCGGCCGGTAAGCTACAGGAAATTCTGCCGCAGCGGCCGCTGACTTACAAAGGCCAGAACCTCGTCAACTTTGTGCTGCTTGCCGGTGCTCTGGTGATCGCCGTATCTCTGGTCCTGCATCCGGAATCGCGGTCGCTGTTTCCGTTCATGATCCTGATTGCGCTGACGTTCGGTGTGTTATTAATCATCCCTATCGGTGGTGCGGACATGCCGACCGTCATCTCGTTGTTGAATGGTTATGCGGGTCTGTCAGCCGCAGCCATGGGCTTTGTGCTCGACAGCAAACTGCTGATCATCGCCGGCGCGCTCGACGGATCGTCGGGCCTTATCCTTTCCATCATCATGTCGAAGGCAATGAACCGCTCGTTCACAAATGTTTTGTTCGGAGCCTTTGGTCAGGTGCAGGCTGCTGGTGCGGGGGCCGAAGAAGCGCGACCCGTCCGCAGCGCGACGGCGGAAGAAGCCGCCGTCATTCTTTCTGGTGCGAACCGGGTCATTGTGGTTCCTGGATATGGTATGGCTGTGGCCCAGGCACAGCACAAAGTGCGCGAACTGTATGATGCCCTGACCAAACGCGGCGTGGACGTGCGCTTCGCCATTCACCCGGTCGCCGGACGCATGCCCGGTCACATGAATGTGCTGCTCGCCGAAGCCGATATTCCCTACGACCATCTGGTGGAGATGGAAGAAATCAACGGCGATTTCCCGCAGACCGATGTCGCCCTGGTGATTGGCGCGAACGATGTCACTAACCCCGCCGCTCGCTCCGATACTTCAAGTCCCATCTACGGAATGCCAATCCTTGATGTTGATAAAGCTCATACGGTGATGGTCATCAAGCGCAGCATGAACCCCGGTTTCGCGGGCATCGATAACCCGCTCTACTATCTCGATAACAACCTCATGCTGTTTGGAGATGCCAAAGCGTTTGTAGGCAGCATCGTACGAGAACTCGGCGGCGGACACGGATAGATAGATGGCTAGTGTGGGGTTCCAACGGTTGAAAGTCAGGCGCTTCGAAGCGGTCGCAGCAAGACAACGTCAGAAAAACAAAATTGAACGGCCTAGCGAGACTAAGGCCGTCAGGCGGAAACTTCAGCGGGCGTCAGTCCCGCGAGGGGATTTCGCGAGGCTGTGGCCCGCCCTGCGTTTAGGCTGCTTTCTTGATCTGTCTGATCTTAGCCCAACGCGCTTTCTGAGCCAGAGAAATTCTCCGGCGTCCTGCTGCTGAGAGAACACGCTTGGCGCGATGCGCCCCCGCGCTCCCGGTTGCACCAGTGCCTCGGGTAAGCTTTTCAAGAACCGAAATAGCCTCCCCAAGTTTCTGGACTTGGTTCTGAGCATCCCGGCGTTCCTCACGGAGCCGGTCAATTGCCTTAGCAATATTTGTCATCAAAATACCCCCTCGGGTAACTACCGTCGGCAATTGTATTACTAAGTCAGGGTTTCTGTCAGGATTTATTGCTCGCCGAGATTGGATATGAGATGGGGTTACATGATGTCTGATGATATGAGGCTGACCATGATACGAGAATGATGACCCGGGGATAAGGATACGCGTTTGAGATGCTCATTGCGATCTACAACGTGGTGGTTTGTATGTTTATGTTCGACTTATCCGAGTCGGGCCACTACCACAGTTAAAACTCATGGGATGTAAAGTACGGCGATGGTGCTGTACATGCCACCTAGAAGAAAGCTTGAACCACAGAGGACATAGGGATCGCAGAGAACTTTGTCTTTCTTCGTCTTTCTTCCTCGTGGAGCGACTGGCGTCTCGCCCGTCCGGATGTCTGGTGGGGCGAGGATGCCCGGCGCTCCACCAGCAAAGCTCTAGATGCCGTCAGCCATTCGAAAGCAATCGTCCTTTGAGAGGCGGGATCTGAGCTCGTTCAAGGGTAAGAATTCGACAATTTAGGGGGGGTGCCCCCCCTCCCCAAAATTAGGTTATGTTGTTCAAAGTAAAGTAGTTAGAGGCAAAATATTCAAAACATAGGACTTAGTGGTAAATTCTTCGATTTGGCGTGCACTTGGAAGCAGTCGGCGACTGATTAAAGTTGTCAATATCCTTTGTCTCCGTGGACGCTTCGCATTTGCGAAGCATCCACTCCGCTCAGGATTTCGGCAGCGGGCTCCCGCTCCGCTCACGCCCGCTAATCGCCTCAAGTTGTCAAAGAGCGGTGGAAAAATAGCGGGAAATGGGTTCATCTCTGGAGACGGACGAATTTCCCGACCGATGGAATACGGTCGAGTCATATTCGCACCAATTGTGGTGCGTGTCTGTGACAACGGTACAGGAAAAATGTGATGAAAAAGGCAGGTGAGGGTTGGCACCGTGCGTTTAAAACCCGCCCACTCAAAGCATCCCAACGTTTAATCAGACCTTCCCTAGCCCTCGCCTTTTAACATCGATCAGATCGCAGCTTCTCTAGTGAATCCAGTGTCGCGGGCTGTCGCGCTGTGCTATCGCACTTCTGACTTCGGCAAAGTTACCGCCTTGGCACATCGTATGGAATGTCTGTGCACACAATGAAAAACCGTCTAAAATCAGTTATCCCCCAATAGAACGAAAAGCGGCTACAATGTCCGCAATCCAATCGCAATCGGAGGTGGTTGTGAAACCTAAGCATCCTTATGGTGCTGTTGCAGTGTGGTGTGTAGTGTTTTTCGGTTTCGCAACCAGTATGTATGCGCAGCAGGCGACAGCTCCAACCCGCGCCGCCCACATGGGGGCTCCGCAAGATTGGTCCGATCGTCATATCGTCTTCAGCCGCGGCGCGCTTGCCCAACATCCTGAGTTAATTTACCGGGAGCCGCGTATTTTCCATCAGGCGATGCAGCGCTGGCGGGCTCCGAATTCGGATGTCTTCCACGGCGCCGTCCCGGTGACCGCTTCTGTCGATAAATCCGGCCAACGCCGTGATTGGAATACTTCTTTGGGGACAGGCCGTGTTGACGCAAATATGTTTCCCGGCAAATATTCCTTCGATCCCAATGCTGCGCCCAGTTGCAGCGGTGATTTTGTCGTCTTCGGACTGGCAACCTCCGGTGCCGATGCCAATCTTATTGCCTTCAACAATCTCTATGTCAATGCCGGTGGCACCGGGCTTTGTGCAGGTCTCACAGCCCCGACGGTATTGTTTGCCTATAACATCACCACAGTCACTGGCGGCAAGATCGTAACTTCTCCGATTTTTTCTGAGGATGGAACGAAGATCGCCTTTGTTGAAAGTGTTCCGGGAGCTTCTCCCCAAGCCATTTTTCACGTCCTGACTTGGGGCACTGGCGGCACGCTCACCGCTCCCATCGTACCCATTATGGCTTCAGTGCCATTTTCCCCGTCCGCCAATGACACTAGGTCGTCGCCGTGGATCGATTACAGTGCGGATACCGTTTACGTGGGCGCGGACAACGGTTCGGTTTATCAAATCACGGGCGTCTTCAATGGAACGCCGACGCTTAGTGGATCTCCCTGGCCAGTTTCGGCCGGCGCTACCCTCGTGTCTTCTCCCGTTCTCGATGCGGGTCTGGGATACCTAATGGTTGGCAGTGCGAATGGAAACTTGTATCAGATCAATACCACCGGTGGTGCGATCGCGCAGCTCGAGGTTGGAGATACCGGAAGCACCACTCCCGGAATCGTGGGCCCACCGATTGTCGATGTCACCAACGGCTGGACCTTCGTCGTCACCGCCAATAATAGCTCCAACGCCGCTCTGGTCGAAGTCAAGACCACCACCATGGTTGCGCACACGATAGCCCCGATTGGCGAAGGTTCCAGTGGTGGCACCGCAGTCACGCTCTATGAGCCCGCATTCAGCAACGATTACTACAACGATCCCACGAGTGGGATAGTGACTGTTTGCGGAACCGGCGGCGCTGGTGGCACCGCCCGCGACACAACCCCCTACCAATACACTTTCGGGTTCTCCGGGCTCGACGATACGATGAGCGAGAGCCCTTCGGCGTCGCTGCAACTTTCCACTTCCACCACCGACCACTGCACGGCGGGATGGACGGAGTTCTTCAATCCCGATATCAGCAGTGGAGTCGAGTTCTTCTTCTTCGGACTGAACGGAGACTGTACTCTCATGGGCACCAGCACAGCCACTGGTTGTGTGGTGGCGCTAAGCAGCGATCCTACGATCCCGACCGCCTCGGCAGCTGTAACCGGCGGAACCAGCGGGATTCTCGTCGATAACTATACTTCGGCCAACATTTACTTCGCGGCCAGGGGTGTAAATACTGCGTATCAATTTACCCAGGTTGGCCTGAACTAGAAGTTAGGAACGCAGGCTCTCAGGTTCGCGCGGCATGGCTTCCTCACACGCCTTCTCTGGCCGGAGTCTTTGCGTCCCTACCGACCCACCAATTCTGCGCTAGCCTTAGCTTTTAAGTTCCAGCCATTGATCCCGATTCGGTTCGACTCCTTTGCAATGAATTTCACCCAAGGTTAAGAAAGTCGGAAGGGAAGTGCGGTTAAGTGGTTGATGTCCATAACGTTAGCTTCCGCTGAAGCTGGCAGGTGAATTGCCCACACTGGCGTGGATGAAGTGTCTCTGGCCGAGCACGAAAGTCGCGCGCACGGGAGTCACGAAAGTGAAGGGCATTCCATTACCCGCCGTCGTCGTGTTAATGGCAGTACTCAGCGGTATCTCTGCGTGGTGTGCAGTGACGTCCACATCCACAGTCACGCCGCCTCATGTCCCACTCGCGCAGCTGGAAAAGAACCTGCGCCGTGTGCCGGCGCACATCTCCGAGTTTGCTCCGGTGTCGGAGCCGCTGGCGCTACCGAAATGTGGAAATGTTCGTCCGCCCGAAGCCTTGCTTACCCCTGATCCGCTGCTGCGGGCAGAAGATGACGATCTGCGCGTGCGCGTAAGCTTCATTGTCGGGGCCGACGGACACGTGCACAGCGCTTTTGTTTTGGATAGTGGCGGCCCGGGCGAAGATCAGATTGTGCTGCATGCGGTTCGCTACTGGCGTTATCGTCCCATGCTCTGCAACGGTGTCCCCACCGATTCCGAAGCGCTCGTTAGATTTAGTGTCCACTAGAGATTCAGTATCCGCTAACGTGCGAATTCTCCTACAATGTCTGATGAGGTTGCCTTGAGCGCAGACAATCCAAACCCTGCCGATCACGAATTGGAGCCGGAGCAAGAGTTAGAGCCGGAGCAAGAGCCAGATCCGGAGAAGGATCAGTTCGTCGAAGGCAAGGAGGTCGAAGATTTTTTTCAACGACTCCCCGGTACCTTTCGCTGGCCGAAGCCCAATGCCGAGGCCGTAGCTGCGGCTGTGGAAGCGATTCATCGCATGTCGGGCAGCGCTGCCGCACAAGACTTAGCGTCGGCTGGCGAAGTTGCGGACGAATCAGCCAATACTTGTTCGGCTTGCGGAGGGTTGTTGCCCGCGGGCGCTCGCTTTTGTGTCTGGTGCGGAATTCCCAGCCAGTCCGCTACCGGCGATGCCACTGCTCAATCGCAAGCCTCTGGCACCGCGCAACATCATTTTCACCACCACTATCATCATCTTGTCCCGAGCCGGGGAAACGCATCTGCGGCGCCTTCATCGGAGTCCGAGTCTTCCACACTGCGCGGCCGTGCGCCCGGTTCCGCTGCCACTGCTTCTGTGAGCGGTCGCGCCGAAGCCAGTGCACGCCAGGTTGTGCAGGATTGGGCGCAAGCTTGCAACACCAAGCACATCGACGACCTGCTCGAGCTCTATGCCGCCGACGCCACGCTTATCCGATCCAGTGTTCCGCCAGTTCGCAGTTTGCCTGCGATCCGCGAATTTCTAATTTCGCTGCTCGAAGCCGGATTGGGCGACGTAGAGATGGAATCGCTGCGCCTGGAAGTGATGGGCGAAATTGCCCTCGATCTTGGCCGTTGCAAAATGCTTGTGCCCATCGCCATGGGTAAGCGCCGCGAAGAGCGCGGAAAATATTTGATTGTCCTCGTGCGACAGTCCACAGGTACCTGGAAGATCCTTGCGGATTGCTGGTCCTCCGATCTGGCTGTTAATTCCCCACTGCCGCCCGAAACGGCTGCTCGAAAGGGAAGTGAGCCTATCCCACAACTGCGCAAGCCGCGCTGAGATTCTTGAACTGACTAAGAAAAGACATGCGGGCAACTGAAGGCAGAACCGGATACCCAGGTCTTCGGGCCGAAAAGCGGCAGCCTTCACAAGAGCGCAAGAAAAAGGGCGGCTAGCGCCGCCCTCTGAAAACTGAGAACTAGCTGAGCCAGCCCTACGTTCCCTCGTTCCAGCTAGCCAAGTATTCTTCCTGCTCGGAGGTCAGGCGATCGATCTTGATGCCGAGCGATTCCAGTTTTAGCTTGGCCACGCGTTTGTCGAGGTCCACTGGAACCGTGTACACCTTCTTTTCTAACGACGCATGGTTCTTCACCATGTAGTCGCAGGAAAGCGCCTGGTCGGCAAAGCTCATATCCATCACCGATGCCGGATGTCCTTCGGCGGCGGCCAGGTTGATGAGGCGGCCTTCTCCGAGGAGGTTGATGCGGCGGCCGTCTTTCATCGTGTACTCTTCGACAAAGTCGCGCGTGGTGCGCTTCGAGGACGACAGCTTTTCGAGCGAAGGGATGTCGATTTCGACATTGAAATGACCCGAGTTCGAAATGATGGCACCGTCTTTCATGTGTTCGAAGTGCTGCTTGGCGAGCACGTTCTTGTTGCCGGTGACGGTGCAGAAAACGTCGCCGATTTTCGCAGCTTCTTCCATGCTCATCACGCGGAATCCGTCCATGACCGCCTCGAGCGCTTTCGTCGGATCGACTTCGGTAATGATAACTTCTGCTCCGGCGCCGCGAGCGCGCGACGCGAGGCCGCGTCCGCACCAGCCGTAGCCGGCGACCACAAATTTCGATCCCGCGAGCAGGAAGTTCGTGGCGCGGATGATGCCATCAATGGTCGATTGTCCGGTGCCGTAACGATTGTCGAAGAGGTGCTTGGTGTCGGCGTCATTGACGGCGACGATCGGATATTGCAGCACGCCTTCCTTGGCCATGGCGCGCAGACGAATCACGCCCGTAGTCGTCTCTTCGGTACCGCCGATCACGTTCGCCAGTTCGGCCTTACGTTTGGTGTGAAGTATCGATACGAGATCCGCGCCATCATCCATGGTGAACTGTGGCTTGTGATCGACCGCTGCCATGATGTGCGAATAGTAGGAGTCGTTGTCCTCGCCTTTGATGGCGAAGACGGGAATGTTGTAGTCGCGGACGAGACTCGCAGCCACATCGTCCTGAGTTGAGAGCGGGTTGGACGCGCATAGGGCCACATCTGCGCCGCCATCGCGCAGTGCGATCATTAAATTTGCGGTCTCAGCTGTCACGTGCAGGCAGGCGGAAACGCGAATGCCCTTAAGCGGTTGGTTCTTGATAAATTCCTTGCGGATGATCTGCAGCACTTTCATCGACTGGTTCGCCCACTCGATGCGCTTCTTGCCCAGATCGGCCAGTTCTAATCCTTTGATGTCGCTGGTAATTGATGTCGTAGCCATTTTTCTCCTAATCCCCGAATGATGACGCTATAAAAGCCGTTAGCTTTTAGCTCTCGGCTTTTAGCTAAAGGCCAAGAGCTAAAAGCGACTCTTTCTGTGGTGAAAGACTTATTTCCTTGCTCCGACCGGCTCCTGTTTCAAGCCGGCGTCTGACGCCAGCTTGGCGGCTTTGTCGGTCGCTTCCCAGGTGAAGTCCGGATCGTTGCGGCCGAAGTGTCCGTATGCCGCAGTCTTGCGATAAATCGGACGGCGCAAGTTAAGCGTCTCGATGATCTCGCGCGGCTTGAGTTTGAAATTTGCTCTCACCAGATCAGGGATCAGCTTGGCATCAATCTTCTCGGTTCCGAAAGTATCCACAAGGACGCTGACGGGATCGGCAACCCCTATGGCATAAGCGAGTTGCACTTCGCAACGATCCGCCAGACCGGCAGCCACAATGTTCTTGGCGATGTAGCGCGCCATGTAGGCAGCCGAACGATCGACCTTTGTCGGATCCTTGCCGCTAAAAGCGCCGCCACCGTGACGACCCATGCCACCGTAAGTGTCCACGATGATCTTCCGTCCAGTTAGTCCAGAATCCCCCATAGGGCCGCCGATCACAAAACGTCCAGTGGGATTGATGTGGTACTTGGTGTCCTCATCGAGCAGATTAGCTGGAATCACAGACTGAATGACGTGCTTTAGAATGTCAGCGCGGAGTTCATCGTTCCCCACGCTTTCAGAATGCTGAGTAGAAACCACGACCGCATCGACACGCTTAACCTTACCCAGCGAATCGTATTCAACCGTGACCTGAGACTTTCCATCAGGCCGCAAATAAGGACAAGTTCCATTCTTGCGAACCTCGGAAAGTTTCAAAGTGAGTTTGTGAGCGAGTGAAATCGGGAGGGGCATCAGTTCAGGAGTCTCATTGCAGGCGAACCCAAACATCATGCCTTGGTCGCCAGCTCCTCCTGTATCTACTCCCATGGCTATGTCGCCGGACTGTTTGTTGATGCTGGAAATAACGGCGCACGTGTTGGAGTCGAAACCGTAGACTGCATTGTCGTAGCCGATCGACTGAACAACACCTCGCACTAGATTTTGGAAATCTACGTAGGCTTTGGTGGTGATTTCGCCGGCTATGACTACCAGGCCGGTGCAGGTCAGGGTTTCACAGGCGACGCGGCTGGTTGGGTCGTCACGCAGGCAGGCGTCGAGAATGGCATCAGAAATCTGGTCGGCGATCTTATCCGGATGTCCCTCGGTTACGGACTCCGACGTAAATAGAACACGATTTTTTGCTGGCAAGCTGGTATCTCCTCAAGGTAACTTCGAGCCTTTTTCGTCCGACGGGAGGCTTACGGAGCCAAGGGCTCTTGACCGGGGTTTGGGCTTAAAGCTTCATCAAGAACGGTACCAGAGTTGACCTCCTGAACGCAACGAAATTGGCGGTGACAGAGGACGCTGACATTAAGTGGGAGTTAACCTCCATTGAATGGTGCGAGGCAGGTGGTAAATGGAAGAAAAGAAAGAGAAAAACTTAAGGTGTTGACGGCGACGACGGGGCGTTCGGCAAGATTCCATGAGGACCGAAAGTAACAGTTTTAACCTCGCCAAATTCTCCTACGGTATCGAGCTTCTTGCCGTTGAATTTAAGGTCGACGCCTCCTGCGTTTCCGATCTTGACGATGATCTCTTTTCGGCCATTTACCGAACGCTCGCTGCCGGCGTCCAAGAGCTCGGACGTGATTGTCCTGCCGTCCGCGGCGATCGAGACCCAGGACTCTTCCCGGGCTTGAATGGCGACGTTAAACTCGCCTGCAACTGCTGCGGATACGTTCTGAGGTGTCTTTACCGCAGCAGCGGACGGGGCAGACCCTAAGATTGGCGAACCAGTGCGGCTGTCTTTGCCAGTCACTCTGCCAGTTACGCCGCCAGACATTTCGCTGGATGATTGCATCGCAGGTGAAGACGCGGTTGCAGTTGGCGTCATCGAAGCTGATTGCCTACTGTGCTCGTGACGGTAATGGCTCCAGAGATAGAGTGCGAGCGCGATCACGAGGAGAGTTGCTGCGAACAATCCCCAGGGTATTTGGCGAGGCGGGCTATCGGTGCTGGCTTGCAGGTGCCCGACGTTCTCGGTATTTTCGCGCGCGACATCTTCGTGAGACGCGATTTCCGTCGAAACCGCTGGGGCATCGCCGGACGCCTGGAGATAATCAGCGACTGTTTGATCTTCATCGAGGCCAACGAAGCGAGAATAAGCGCGGACAAATCCTTTGTTGAAAATGCCTCCGGGCAACTGGTTGAACTTGTCTTCTTCCAGCGCCTGCAACATGCGGGTACCGATTTTAGTGGAGACGGAAATCTGCTCGAGTGTGATCTTGCGCTTCTCGCGCTCCTGTTTCAGTTTTTCGCCAAAGGAAGGCAAACGAGTCTCTCGCTTTCGCTGGACGGCGAACGGAATCTTACTCTGTTAAGAAGCAAGATCATAGGTCATTCGAGCGCTTCCAGACAACAGACCGAAGGTGGAGTGAACGCGGAGGGCTAAAAGATCTCGCGTTGCTCGGGATAACAAAGGTTTTTGAGATGACGAAGATTAAAGAGTGACGACAAGGGGACACACGCCCGTCATGGTCAGCATAAAATCCGGTTAAGTGGCTATTGCTACTGAGAATTTTCTCATCCAAAATATGGACATGTCTCGCTACGGCCCAGTGCGATCGTCGGTGTGCGCGGTTTTATTTTTCGGTCTCTTATTTCTGCAAACGGCGCCTACCGCCGAGGGGCGTGCCCAGCAGGTCGAAAATAAAACCGCAGCCGCTGAGCCATCGAACGCCGATACTCATCCCATTCTGGTTGAGTTGTTCACCTCTGAGGGTTGTTCCAGTTGTCCTCCAGCGGACGCCCTCCTCGAAAAGATGGATAACTCCCCGCCCATTAATGGTGCACGACTAATTGTTCTCAGCGAGCACGTAGATTATTGGGATCACGATGGTTGGAAAGATCCAAACTCCTCGGCTGCGCTAACTGAGCGCCAAGCCGATTATGTCCGCACTCTTGGGTTGAAAGAGCCGTACACCCCCCAAATCATCGTGGATGGAACCAGTGAAGTGCGTGCCAACAATCCGCAACAGTTCGCTAAAGTTTTTCAGGATGCTGCGGTTGTGCCCAAAATTCCTGTGCATATCGGCGAAGTGAGCATTGATCCGGGAAACCCAAATGTTCTTCGGGCTCATATTGAGGCTGATGGCAGTTCCGTTAACCACAATGCCGACGTCTTTGTGGCCGTCGCTCTCGATCGGGTGGAATCGCAAGTCTTGCGCGGCGAAAATGGCGGTAAACACTTGACGAACGTTGCGGTTGTGCTGCAGATCACAAAGGTAGGAAAGCTATCGAAGGGGAAGAGCTTTGACGAAACGGTTCCGTTGAAACTCAAGCCTGGCACGGATCCAAAAAGCCTTCGAATCGTTGCTTTTGTGCAAGAATCCGGGCCTGGCAAATTACTCGGAGTGGCCTTGCGGAGGCCAGTAAGCTGAGAAATCGCACGTGCGCCGGTGCGGGACATCTCCTTTATACGAATCCAATCTGATCGCGGTGTGCATGACTGCTAAGCGATTGCTTTGTCCGGTGCGCGCTGATCCGGGCGTTAGGTGCTGAGATGAAAGTTTATCTGGGACGTCACGTGTATGGATTGGCGGCTATCGGCTTCGGCGTGCTCGCCTTGGTCTGGCATGACTTCAATATTTGGCAACAGATCAGGCCGCTGGGGAATGTTCCTCACCGCGAGATTCTCCTGTACATCGTCGCTGCGATCGAGATTGTTGGAGGCACAGCGATTCTCTGGCCTAAAACGGCGCGGGTCGGCGCTGTTGCACTGGGCACAATCTATTTTATTTTTGCGTTGCTCTGGTTGCCGCTCTTCATTCAGAAGCCAGCTTATGATCGCTTAGGCAATTTTTTCGAGCAATTTTCTCTGGTCTCGGGAGCGCTGATCGTTTATGCGTCTTTTGATCTGGGAGATTCGATACGAGCGGGGAAAATCGCTCGGCTTGGATACATCTTTTTCGGAATCTGCGTTATTTCCTTCACGCTCGAACAACTCTTCTATCTTTCTGGAACGGCAGCTTTCGTTCCCAAGTGGATTCCTCCGGGACAAATGTTCTGGGCGATCACAACCACGATTTTGTTCGCGCTCGCAGCCGTCGCTTTACTTTCAGGACATTCGGCCCTTCTAGCGTCTCGACTACTTACGGCGATGATCGTAGGCTTCGGGTTGCTGATATGGTTGCCCGCGCCTTTTGCCGATCCTCATAGTTTCCTGAACTGGGGCGGCAATGCGGAAAATCTGGCGATAGCTGGAGCGGCGTGGATTGTCGCCGACCATCTCAGCCAAAATCGCTCAGCGAAAGCTATCTAGAAAATTGTCGGCGAAGCGAATGCCTGGCTCACGCGAGCAGGTTACGAAGCTTGCGAACGGCGCGCGGAATCTCCGCCACTGTCGTACTACCGAAGCCCAAGATAAAGCCGGGGCGCGCCACTTCTCCAGCGTAGGAAGTAGAAAGCGGCCAGATCCGAAGGTTCTGGCGGGCGGCTCGTTCGGCAATTTCCAGATCGCGGCTACCGCTCGGCAGTGTCACCGTCAGATGCATACCAGCTTCGCTCCCGAGCACTTCGACCATCGACCCAAGTTCCTTGTGAATGCTGTCTACCAGCGCACTTCTGCGCTCACGATAAAGAACTCGCATCCTGCGGATGTGGCGTGCAAAATGTCCTTCATCAATAAAGTCCGCAAGCACTTCCTGATAGAAGGTTGGCGGGCCAATATCCATAGTTCGGCGGATGGTTAGAAAACGGTCGATGAGGTCCGATGGAATGACGATATAGCCGAGGCGCAAAGAAGGGAATAACACTTTGCTGAAGGTTCCGATGTAGATCACGCGAGCGTTGGAGTCGACTCCCTGTAAGGACGCAATCGGCAGGCTCTCGTACCGATACTCGCTGTCATAGTCATCTTCAATGATCCAAGATCCAGTGTTCTGGGCCCAGTCCAGCAATTGGAAACGCCGTGAAGCGCTCATGGTCACGCCAAGGGGAAATTGATGAGACGGCGTAACAAACGCGGCGCGAGCCTTGCGATAGCGCTTGATGCCGGCGGCAACATCCAGACCTTCGTTGTCGACTGGAACAGGTACGAGATGGCAGCCAGTCAGAGCGAAGACATCTCGTGCCAAGCTGTAACCAGGCTCTTCTACCCACACACGATTCCCAGGATCGAGCAGAACGCGAGCGGAAATCTCGAGCGCCTGCTGGGAGCCGCTAACGATCATGACTTGTTCCGCTTCGCAGCGTAGCGAGCGAGCGGTTCTCAGATAGCTTGCGACGGTCTCGCGGAGAGCTTGGGAGCCTATCTGGTCGCCATAGTGGAATGACTTGGCGTCCATTTTTCGGCAACAGCGAGCGACCAGGCTTGACCAGACTTGGAGCGGAAATTGATCAAAAGCCACCTGCCCCACACTAAACGCTCCCCAACCGCGGAGCCAGAGCCGAGACTCGCGACGGGGAAGGATCGAAGAGCGGCGCGCGACTGGTCGCGGTCTGGAGCGAGCGGTTGCGAGTCGCACAGCGGTTGCTTCACTGGGTTTGACCTGGTCGGGAAGGGAACTGGAAACGACAGTTCCTGAGCCCACACGACTCTCGAAATAGCCTTCAGCCAAGAGTTGGGCATACGCGTTCAGCACGGGGAATCGCGAAACGCCAATTTCGGACGCCAATACACGGGTTGAAGGAATTCGCTGCCCAGGGCGCAGGGCGCTGTCAACAATTGCGATCCGATAGGCGTCATAGATCTGCCGGTGCAGAGCTTTTGGGGTCTTCCGGTCGACCGCGATCATGGGGAGAATGCCGTCGGCTACTCGCTTCATCTCTTCACTTTCATTTCAGGGAATCTTAATGGCTATGTCTAAATCCAGTCAAATTATGATATCCACGACCACTTACTATCTGATTCGTTTTCGCTTAAGAAAAGATTCTTCTTCGTCCGCCGTGCTGTCCGGGATTCCGAAAGCTCTGGCGCACCTGATGCATGGCGGCCCATTCGGACGGAATTCTGATCTTAATTCCGCGCTTATGGACCGGCGAGTTGGCTTGACTGGTACCGGTTACCGACGTTCGTTGCCGCAGCGACGCGATCAAACCTATAATCTGTTATCCAACCTCCCGAGGAGTCCATGTCAGAGGCAGCGGGCACATCCCCAATTCGCCTGTCGTCAGAGCTGACCATCTTTCATGACGTCGCCAAGGCGTTAACATCCTCACTCAACCTGGATTCGATCCTGCAAACCATCATGGAAAAAATGGCGGAATATTTCCGTCCCGACACCTGGTCGCTGCTGATGGTGGATGAGGAAAAAGACGAACTCTACTTCGCGATCGCGGTGGGAGCGGCGGCGGAAGTGCTGTCGAAAGCGCGTTTGAAGGTGGGGGAAGGAATTGCCGGGTGGGTAGCCAGACACGGAGAGGCGTTGATCGTCCCCGATGTGCAGAGTGATCCGCGTTTCTCGTCGCGCCTGGACGAAATGACGCGGTTACAGACCCGGTCCGTGATCTGTGTGCCGTTGCGCTCGAAACATCGCGTGCTGGGCGTGATCCAACTGGTCAATGCCAGCGTGAGTCTGAGTGAGCAGGAGTTGTTTTTTCTGCAGGCTTTGTGCGATTACGCCGCGATATCGATCGAGAACGCTAAGGCTGTCGAAAAGATTCAGGAACTGACGATCACCGACGATTGCACCGGCCTGTTCAATGCACGCCACCTGCACAAGACGCTTGAAACCGAGGTTTACAGGTCGGCTCGATTTGGCTACTCCTTCAGCGTGATCTTCATCGACCTTGACCACTTCAAGCAGGTCAACGATACACATGGACACTTGGTGGGAAGCCGGTTGCTGTCCGAAGTGGGATACCTGATCAAGGCGCAGTTGCGGCTGATTGATTTTGCCTTCCGCTACGGTGGAGACGAGTTCGTGGTGCTGCTGCCCCAGACCAGCAAAGATCAGGCGGTGGTGGTTGCGAAACGTTTGCAGGATTCCTTGCGCGCGGGGACCTTCTGCAGCGAGCAGGGATTGAATCTAAATCTTCGCGCAAGCATGGGGCTGGCGACTTTTCCAAACGATGCGCAGACACCGCAGGACATTATCCGCCAAGCTGACGAAATGATGTACATGGTGAAGAACACGACTCGCGACAATATTGGAATTGCCTCGCGTGGGCTGATGAATCCCTAGCGGCGTGGTTGTTACGTTACTGTTTTTCGCGCTTTTGTAGATTCGGCTGCTGATCCGTTTTTGGCTGCGCTTGGGTCGGGTCCGGTTTCCAGGTGAATGCGTTCGCAGGCGCGGACGGGTTCACGCCGAAGTCCCACACATACAGGTTGATTCCTTCTTTTCCCAGCATCTCGGCGACGGCGTATTCTCCATTCGCGAGCGGATCGGTGGGAGTGAGCTTGACCCAGCCGCCGGTCATGGTAGCGACCGTCGCCGGGACAAAACGTTCATCGGTCTTCATCTTCCCAGTAACTGCGATCTTAATCGCGCCGGCGGTTCGTTTGCCGTTCTTGACGTCAACACGAATAATTTTGAAGCGCTCGGTGGCTGACAACGGCGGAGGCTCGCCGGTAGCCAGCACCGTAGCAGAGGCTGGCGCGCCCCCATTGGAGTCGATGTTGATATAGACAGACGGGACGGTGGTGTGTGATTGAATCTTGGCATGTGCATCCGGAAGTTCAATCGTTTGCTTGACGCCGGCCAACGGATTGATCGCTGCCCGCAAAATATTCGTTTTCGTGTTCTTATCCACGTCGCCGCCGGATTGCTGCAATTCCGTCAACTGCGGCTGATTGTCGAAGGTGTCGAGCAGGAAGATGCCGCCTTCGTCGGGCAGGCGCAGACCGGGTGCTACCTCCGGTGATCGAGCTTGTTCAGCTTTGCGTTCAGCTTCGAGTTGCTTGTCGAGTTCGACGGCTTCGGGAGCGAGTTTCTCTTGCTCGCGGCCTTGCTCAAATTTATCGGTTGCGTCCCAGTCGACGAGGGTTTTCGGGACTTCCTCCCATTCACCGCGCTCGGCGCTGAGATAGCGGACGCGGTCGCCGTGAATTTCATACTTGGTGACAGTTTGATAAGAGCCATCTTTCAAGATTAGGCGGTGGGATTGAGGCTGATCCGGAGCGGACGTCTGGCCCATGGAAATCTGTGCCACGCTAAGGAAAAACAACATGGCGAGCGATGCCACGAGAAGTTGTGTCGTGCCTGAAAATGATTTCATGCCGCGAAACATTATCGGTCTTTTCCGCTGCTTCCGAAAGATTAGATGCGGGCCGTCCGATCGTTTGGGGCAGAAAAGTAATTGTGGTCTGGGAAGAACGGGGCGGAGACGCCAGTCTTTTCATCAGCCGATGGGCCCAGCTATCCTGTATTGTGCAGGCCGGCAGCTATGCCGTTCATGGTTGCTCCGATGGCATAGTCGAGAGATGAGTCGAGAGCTGAATCCGCAACAACGGTTCGTTTGCGACGCAGCAAATCAACCTGAATCAGGCTGAGGGGATCGACATACGGGTTGCGCAGGCGCACTGACCGGAAGAGTACCGAATTTGTCTCCAATAATTCCCGTTGTCCTGTGATGGCTAGAATGAGCCGGCCAGTGCGTTCGAATTCCTGGTGCAGCATTCCGAAGACGCGGTCGCGGAGCGCTGCGTCGCTTACCAGATCGGCGTAGAGGCGAGCGATAGCGAAGTCCGCTTTGGCCATGGCAATCTCCACGCTGCGAATCAGGCTCGCGAACAGCGGAAAGCCACGCATCATTTCTCTCAGCAGCTCCGCGTGTCCAGCACTCCGTTTAGCAAAGCGGTCGAGAGCATAGCCGACTCCGAACCATGCGGGAACGGCATGGCGGCTTTGCATCCAGCCGAAGACCCAGGGGATAGCGCGCAGGTCCTCTAGTTCGCGATTTGCGGTGCGGCGCGCGGGGCGGGAGCCGATGCGGGCGTACTCCAGTTCGTTTACCGGCGTGGCTTGCTCGAAATATTCGAGGATATCGGTATTTTCTGCAATGTGTTTGCGGTAAAAGGCGAACGCGTCGCTGGACATTGCCTCCATAGCCTCGTCCCAACGCTGCTGGGCTTCGGATGAAGCTTGCGTCGGCATGGTTATTGCCTCGAGGCAGGCGGCGATCATGATTTCGAGATTCCACTCGGCGAGCACCGGGTCTGCATATTTCCAACTGAGAACTTCACCCTGCTCTGTGATGCGAATCTCGCCCGAAAAATCGCCGGGGGGCTGGGCGAGGATGGCGGCGTGGGTAGGGCCTCCACCGCGGCCGACGGTGCCGCCGCGGCCGTGAAACAGCCGCAGGTTCACTCCGCATTCGCGTGCGGTCTCGTGAAGCTGGTGTTGCGCTTTGTGCAACTCCCAGGTGCTGGTCAGCATGCCCCCATCTTTATTGGAGTCGGAGTAGCCGAGCATGACTTCGTACGTGCGTCCCCATGAATTGAGTAGTGGCTTGTACTCGGGAGCCTTCCAAACGCGGCGCATGATGGCCGACGAAGAGCGTAGCGCTTCGATCGATTCGAAGAGCGGTACAGGCATCAATCCAGGATCCCCTTGGCTGGCCGCGACCGAAACGCCCCCGAGTGCAGCGAGGCGGACTACGGCAAAGATGTCATGTTCGGATTGCGTGTTGCTGATGACAAAATTGCGAATCGCATCGGCGGAGTGCGTCTTCTTTAGCTCAGCGATAGCGCGAAAGGTTGCGAGAAGTTCGATTGACGAAGCGGAGCGTTCCTGCGGAAGGCGAGTGATGGCTGCCGCTGGGCCCCCCATAGATGCCAACTCAACCAGCGCTTGGGATTGCACACGGGCGTTCTGACGAATGTCGAGCGCGTGCAGGTGGAAGCCAAAGGTCCGCAATTTATTCAGAAGAGGCGAAACGAGTTCGGCCAATCGCCGGCCGAGGTTGGCATTGAGGCTGTCGAGGATGATGGTGAGGTCTTCCGCAAATTGCTCAGGCGATTTATAGGCGTGTTCATGCTTTGACGAATTGCGGCTGAAGCGTAAACGAGCGATCAGATACTCGAGGAAATGGCGGTAGAGTTCGGCGTTGGTAATCTGCTTCCAACGGGAATACTTTTCACCAAGTTGTTTTTCGTATTCGCGAACGCGTTGGACGAGTAGGTCTGACACGCCGATGCGGCGAGTCGACATACTCAACTGTCCGATCAGGCGTGTGGTGTCAGCAATGTAGTGATCGATGATGACGTGGCGCGCCATGCCGAGGGCGGCGCGTGTGGAATCGGCGGTGACAAATGGATTGCCATCGCGGTCGCCACCAATCCATGATCCGAAAGACAGAACCTCGGGAACTTCGGGGTCGGCATTGTAAACATTGCCCAGAGATTCTTCGAGTTCCGCAAAGAGGCGCGGAAGGGTTTCAAACAGAACCATAGGAAAGTAATCAAGGCCCATGTGAATCTCGTCGCGCACGGTTGGCTTGTTAAGCCGGACCTCGTCCGTCTGCCAGAGCGCAGTAATCTCGCCGAGAATCAACGATTCATATTCGCAGGCTTCGGATTCGGAAAGTGGCAACAGGTCGAGATGCTCGAGATAGGCTGCAATACGGCGGCGTTTCAGACGGATCGTGTGGCGCGTGATTTCGGTCGGATGCGCAGTGAAGACGGGTGTTACCTTGATCTTGCGCAGCGCTTCGAGCATGGCGTCGGCAGAAACTCCTGCGGATTTCATGCGAAGAAGCGTGCCGCGGAACGAGCCGTCGACGGGAGTTCTTCCGCCCGTCTTACCATTCAGCATGCGGGCGGCGCGACGACGGCGCTTGCGATGATTGGTTTCAGCCAGGTTGGTAAGTTCGAAATAAATAGCGAAGGCCTTGGTGATGCGATAAGCGTCCTCGACTGACAGGCCGCTGACAATTTCATGCGCGCGAGCCATCAGGTTCTGGCCGAATTCGGATGCGACAGACTGCTCGCGGTGTTGAATCAAGAGGTGGCGCAACTGCTCGACAACGTCGAAAAACTTTTCGCCTTCCTGCTCAACCAGCACACGGCCAAGCAGGATGCCCAGCGAACGGACGTCGCGGCGCAGAGGGAGTTCTTTCGCGGGATCGGCAGTGTCGGCCATTAACTCGGCCAGCCGGTCGGCCTGAGAGCCTTCGCTCCAGAGGGGATTGTCAGCCATGGGATATTTTAGCGGAAGAAATTAAGACTGGGAGATTGCCAGGACTTTATTGAGCATCGGAAGAGACCTGTTCTTCAACTATGATTGTGCTTCCATGAGGGCTGCTGGTTTCGCGCGTTCCATCGTCGCTTGCCTCTGCTTTATTTCATTCTTCTTGGTCGCGTGCAGCAGGAAGAAACATGAAATACAACTTGATCGTCCTCGACTTACTCCAAATGTCGCAATGCGCGACATTACTTTCCACAGCGCTGCGCTAGACCGTGACATGGAGTACCGCGTCGTATTGCCAGCCACCATTGCCGCCGGGGCCAAGCTGCCGGTTGTCTACTTGCTGCATGGCGCAGGTGGCAATTTTCGCGACTGGTCCAACTACTCTGACTCGGCAAGGTTTACCGAGCGCGGTCTGATTCTCGTTATGCCGGAAGGCGATGACTCGTATTATGTGAATGCGAGGGAGCCGCCGCAGGATCGCTACGAGGACTACATCGTGAACGATCTAATTGCTGACGTTGAGAGCAGGTTGCCAGCGGCATCTGGACGGGAGAATCGCGCCATCGCAGGAGTTTCTATGGGTGGGTATGGCGCCGTCAAGCTTGCACTCAGTCATCCCGACCTGTTTATTTTTGCCGGAGGAATCAGTTCCGCAATCGATGTTCCCAGCCGGCCGTTTTCCATCAAGAGAATTCAACAAGGACGTCACTATATTTCAATTTTTGGATCTTGGGGGACTGTTACACGACGCAATGGCGACCCTTTTGTGTTGGCTCAGTCCGCCGATCCTGCAATAACACCTTACCTATTTCTGACCTGTGGTGAACAAGAAGGATTACTACCTCCAAACCGTAATTTCGCTGCATTACTCGGGCAGCGGCATTTCCGCTACGAGTTCCACGTTGTTCCGGGAGGTCACGACTGGAATCAATGGAATAAACAACTACCGGGCCTGTTTCACAGTATGTACGAGCATCTTGGTTCGAACTGACGGCTGACAGCCTCTTTTTCCACATTCCCTTCCAGAAAAAGTTCTGCCATAATTGATCGTGCACCCCAGCCCGCACAAATTTCCAAACAAAATTAAAGCGAGGAAGCGATGTCGGCCAAGTACATCTTTGTAACCGGCGGTGTGGTCTCATCATTGGGCAAAGGATTGGCGGCGGCTTCCATTGGATGCCTGCTTGAGAGCCGCGGCCTCAAAGTCAACCTGATGAAGTTCGATCCGTACCTGAACGTCGATCCGGGGACGATGTCGCCGTTTCAGCATGGCGAAGTTTTTGTGACCGACGACGGAGCCGAGACCGATCTCGACCTTGGTCATTATGAACGCTTCACGCACGCCAAACTTTCTCGCGATAACAATTGGACTACGGGGCGCCTCTACGAGCAGATCATCGCCAAGGAGCGTCGAGGCGATTATCTGGGTAAGACGGTGCAGGTGATTCCGCACGTCACTAACGAAATCAAAGCGGCGGCGAAGAAAGTCGCACAGGATGTAGACGTCGCACTGATCGAAATCGGCGGCACCGTGGGCGACATCGAATCTCTTCCGTTTATCGAAGCGATCCGCCAGATGCGGCAGGAACTGGGCCGCGATAACACGCTGTTCGTCCATGTGACTCTGGTGCCGTTTATCGCGGCGGCGCAGGAATTGAAGACCAAGCCGACGCAGCACTCCGTCAAAGAATTACTCAGCGTCGGAATTCAGCCGGATATTCTTTTATGCCGCACCGACCGCTTCCTGTCGAAAGAAATCAAATCGAAGATTGCGTTGTTCTGCAATGTTGAAGAAGAAGCGGTGATTACGGCTAAGGATGTCGCGTCCATTTATGAAGTGCCAGTGGTTTTCGCGCATGAAGAAGTGGACACGCTGGTGCTGCGCCGTCTGCACCTGGAGGCGAAAGATCGGGATCTTTCCAAGTGGAACGATCTGGTGCATCGCGTCTATAACCCGAAAGATGTGGTCAGGATCGGCATTGTTGGGAAGTACGTGGAGTACGAGGATTCATATAAGTCGCTGAAAGAGGCGCTGGTGCATGGCGCGCTGGCGCACAACCTGAAGCTGGAAGTGAATTGGATTGAAGCCGAGGGCTTGGAGACTGCCGACAAAGCCGACAAGAGTTACGAAGCGCAGTTGGAAGAGTACGACGGGTTGCTCGTGCCGGGCGGATTTGGCAAGCGTGGCATCGAAGGCATGTTGAAGGCGATCCAGTACGCGCGCGAGAAGGATGTCCCCTACTTCGGAATTTGTTTGGGGATGCAGACGGCTTGCATTGAATTTGCGCGCAATGTCTGCGGATTAGCGGATGCCAATTCGAGTGAGTTCGATCCGGCGACTCCGCATCGCGTGATCTACAAGCTGCGTGAGCTGCGTGGTGTGGAGGAGCTCGGCGGCACGATGCGGCTGGGCGCGTGGCCGTGCAAGATAGAGGCTGGAACTCTGGCTTACAAAGTGTATGGCCAGAACGAGATTAGCGAGCGGCACCGTCATCGATACGAGTTCAACCGCGAATACGAAGAGCCCATGGTGGCCTCCGGGCTGCGTATTTCCGGCTCGACTCCAGACGGCACTTACGTTGAAATGGTCGAGATTCCGGGGCATCCTTATTTTATTGGGTGCCAGTTTCATCCTGAATTCAAATCGAAGCCGCTGGAGCCGCATCCGCTGTTTAAGGCATTCGTGGGCGCTTCGTACGAACACGGGCAGAAGAAAAAATTGCAGAAAGACGCGGCAGAAGTTGAGATGTTCCTGCGTCCGGAAAAAGTGGGACGGAGATAAACTATTGATACATTGAGCGATTGAATCATTGAGTCATTCAATGCCTCAATGATTCAATGACTCAATCTGTCTTTGACCTTATCCTTCCAAATCGATAACGTTCGCGTTGGCGCTGGCGACCTCTTCCTGATCGCGGGCCCGTGTGTGATTGAGAGTGAAGAGCATGCCCTGCGCATGGCGGAGATTATCAAGGGCGTGGTGCGTTCGCTGAATTTTCCATTCATCTTCAAAGCATCGTATGACAAGGCAAACCGGACTTCGATCCGCAGCTTTCGCGGGCCAGGAATGAAGGAAGGCCTACGCATCCTGAAGAAAGTCAAAGATGAAGTGCACATTCCGGTGCTTACCGATGTGCATCAGGTGGCCGACGTCGCCGCGGTGGCCGAGGTCGTGGATGTGCTGCAGATCCCTGCATTCCTTTGCCGCCAGACAGATCTGATTGTGGCAGCCGCGCTGAGCGGGCGTCCCGTAAACATCAAGAAGGGACAGTTTGTTTCGCCCTGGGACATGAAGCATGCCGTAGAAAAGTGCCGTGACGCGGGAAATAGCCAGGTGTTTGTGACCGAGCGTGGCTCGAGTTTTGGCTATAACAATCTAGTCGTGGACATGCGCTCATTGGCCATCATGCGTAAGTTTGCGCCGGTCGTGTTTGACGCAACTCATTCGGTGCAACTGCCGTCATCGTCACACAACGACGGTTCGCACAACGACGGAGACAAGCCGGCGGTGAGTGGAGGCCAGCCTGAGTTTATTCCTGTATTGTCGCGAGCGGCGGTGGCGGCGGGAGTGGACGGCGTGTTCATGGAAGTCCACGACAACCCGAAAGAAGCAAAAAGCGACGGCGCCAACGCGCTCGATACACGAAACCTGCGCGGCTTGCTTAAAGAATTGCAGGCGTTAAAGAAAGCACTGGACACAGCTCATAGCACGCCATAGTGGTTAGCCTGCAGCATAGCTCAGTTCGCTTAGCAAAAAACTGCAAGCGGTGCGACCCGCCTAAAGAATACTAATGTTTTTAAGAGAAGTTCCTTCGCGATCAATCTTTCGAGATCAATCTTCGGTCGAAGATCCGAGGTTCTTGGCATCTGCAACGTTGTCCATCGCCTTCAAAAAATCCGATATTTTCATGCCGGAATCCAGCATGTGAACAAAATCAGCAACAGTGATGCCTTGCCCCTGGGCGATCTCCAGCACTTTAGCGATGGCGCATTCTACAAGCCCAGGAGGTGGTTCTGCGGGTTGTTCGTACTGTCCAAAGTTATTCATTTGTTAGTCGTTGCCAGCCTAATGAAGGCCGGTATTTTTTATAAAGCTAATCGCCGGATGGATACGAGTGCTTGCTCAGGGCGTTTCGAAGTCTCCCAATTGGATCTTCAAATTTCGGATCCATCCGGCTCTGCGATTCGCGAGGCTGCGATCGTTCTTCGCCTTCACGACATGCGCCAAAACGAGTATCCAATGTACGGTACCGCACTTTTGCATGAGCCCATATCGGGGAAACACTGTAGACGGATAAAAGCGGACCGGAAAGCGGGGTAGCCGGAGGAGGACTAGAGGTGGGTTGCCTACAGCGCTTCAGCGATCCTTCTTTCTTACACGTGAAACCCGTTCAAGTCTTTCATCCCTTGGCCGATGAAACTGATGAGGGATGAGGTGCGTTGTGGCCATTAATTCTAAAGTGTTGCTGGTCGACGACAGCAAGTTTCTTCGGACCGCCAACGAGCGAAATTTATCCAAAGCCGGTTACCAAGTCTATACGGCTGGGGACGGTGAGGAGGCGTTGCAGGTCGCCAAGGCCAAACTGCCCGATATCATCTTGCTCGACATGATGCTTCCTAAGATCAGTGGTACGGAAGTGCTGAAAGCTCTGAAAGCAAATCCCGCCACCATGGATATTCCCGTCATCGTGCTTACCAGCCTGTCGCAGAAGAACGAAGATAAGCTGGTCAGCGCAGGCGCGGCCGCCTATTTTGAGAAGTCCGCCCTGGCACTCGACAAGGGCTCCGATCAACTTGCAGCCACGGTGGAGGCGGTGTTTGCACAGGTAGAGTCAGCAAGAAAGCTTGCTCATGGTTCGAAGGTGTGAGCCGCTGAGACAAACCACCGACGATAGCCGAGAAAATCCTTCCCGCAGCGCTAGAATGAAATGCATGTACCACTACAATCCCTCGACCGCACTTGAAGAACTGACCGAAGATGCTACCCTGCCCAATCCTGTCCATGTGCGCGACATGATGTTGCGCCGTAAACTCTCCGCCGACCAGTCGCTGGAATTGAACAGGATCTTCGTCGAGTATCAGAAATTTTTCGGCGAAGCCCAGAAACTGGGCAAGGAAATTTTGAAACGGTTGGTTGAATAACTGGCGGTCGTCAGCCATCCTCTCTTCTGAATCTGCTACTATTCCCGCGTCATCTGAACTTTTGTCCGAACTCTAATCGCTTATGCATTGGTGGGCATCGATCGCCGGCATTGTTCTGATCTTCCTCATCCTCATGGATGCGTTTGAGACCGTGGTTTTACCACGGAAGATCAAACGGAGTTTTCGCATCGCGTCCTGGTTTTATAGAAAGACATGGCGTTTCTGGACCAGGGTAGGACAGCACATCAAGACCGCTAACCGTCGTGAAGGGTTCCTCGCATACTATGGGCCGCTGTCGCTGATCGTATTGCTGGGCTTTTGGGCTGCTGGTCTGATTTTTGGATTTGCCTGTGTACAGTACGGGCTGGGCGAACATGTGTCGCTGGGCAATGAAAAAATTACGTTCGGAAAAGTACTCTACCTCAGCGGCGAGACTTTTTTCACGCTGGGCTACGGCGACATCACGCCCAACAACCCCGCCGCACGCGCTCTTGCCGTGATGGAATCGGGCTTGGGTTTTGCCTTCCTCGGAATGGTGATCGGATACCTGCCGGTTATCTATAACTCATTTGCCGCGCGCGAGGTGGAAATTTCTCTGCTCGACGCGCGCGCCGGGTCGCCGCCGAGCGCTACCGAGTTTCTCGGGCGGTTGGGTTGCTGTCCCGATCAGACCGTGCTCGACAATATTTTTCGCGATTGGGAACGTTGGTGCGCCGACCTTTTGTCGAGTCACATCTCCTATCCGGTGCTGGTTTTCTTCCGGTCGCAGCACGGCAATCAATCCTGGTTGAGCGCGCTGACGGCGATGCTCGATGTCACTTCGTTGATCATGACCGGGGTGGAAGGTATTCATCCGGATCAGGCGAAGCTCACTTTCGCGATGGCGCGCCACGCGGCTGTCGATCTCGCCCAAGTCGTGAATGCGCAATATAGTCCCCATGACACCGATCGGCTCACTGCAGCTGATCTAACGCGCTTGCGGACGGAACTCGCCCAGCATGGCGTGACTCTCAGCTTTCCACTTGGTGGTACTTCTGACGCTGGTCTAAGTGAGGGCGTCGACGCACCCGAACGGCTGATGGAACTTCGCGCCCTCTACGAACCTTATTTGCACGCGCTCAGTCGTCGGCTATTGATGACGCTGCCGCCGTGGGTCCACAGCGATTACACGAAAGATAACTGGCAAAGTGGTCCATGGGACCGCGCGATTCAAGCGCGCGCGCTGGAGCGTCCGGGGCGACCGGTGGACGATCACTTCTGATCGGATGATTTTTCACCGTGGCGAATAAAATACTGCCACTTATCTACTCCGGCCGGCACGGCCACGTCAAAGAATCCCACCATCATTTCTTGCGACGTCTGGTCGCCCCACGTTACCGTCTTCTCCGGGTCGGGGTTATGTGGATTGTTTCGCGAGTTGTCATACCATGCCACTGCCCGCAGTTTTGTTCCTGCTTTCAATTCCCGCGGTTCTGCCAGTTTGTAGCTTAGCTGCCAGTGGAAGTGATAATTCACTCGCAACAGGGTTTCAACGGTTCCGTCGTCGTGCACAATGTCGTATTCAAAGCGCTTTCCACGCAAGTGCATATGTGGAAAAAAACTCAGCAGGGTGGCATCATTCGGCAACGTCCCCTGCACTTCCACGCGAAAGTCATCCGCTTCCGGTGGAATCAGCAGCGCATGATTGTTTAATTGCAACGTAATCACTCTTTGCCTTGGCGGACTCTTTGCGAATACCAAGCCAACGCTGGTCTCGTCGCTCGCGCCCTCACCGCTCGTCGTGTAATGCATCTGAAACACCAGATCCGATCCCGCAGGTACAAACTTGGCCATCCCGTCTGCCCAGCGGTCCGGCGCACTCCCCGGTGCATACACCAGCAGCAGATCGCTAGTGGTCTCGTGCGCCTGCCGCCGTTCCTCGGGATTGCTCAGCATCAAAGCCGTAAACGGCTCTCCTACCGGAGCATGCCGCAGCCAAGGCGAATCGGGAGGCCGAATGTAAACCACCGCATGGTGCACATGGGCAGAGCTCCAGGGCCGCACCTCCGCCATCTGTACCCACTTGTCCTCGGTGAAATGCGTTGGCACAATCTCGTATGTGTATTCCATCTCGCCTTGCGCTGGAATCTGCACTGGCTTGGGCATCTTCACCACCAGATCGGGCTGCGGAATATTCCATCCTGCGCTCCACTTTCGAGGTGCGGGCGCATCATGTGAGTTGCCTGCAGGCGCTCCGGCTTTTGCCCACGCTGCAATCGTCGAGAGTTGTTCCTCAGTCAATGATGGATCGTTGGCAAAATGTCCGTAACGCGGATCGGCAAACCACGGCGGCATCATTTTCATCGCGACCGCAGCTGCTATTTGTCCGGCCCATGGCTTAGTTTGCTCGTAAGTCACCAGCGGCATCGGCGTAGCTTCTCCGCTGCGATGGCAACTTTGGCACTTACTCTGGAGTATCGGAAGCACATCCTTATAGAAGGTGGGCGGCGAAATCTTTGTACTCTGCACTTTACTCTGCACTGCGGCAGAATCCGGCTTCAACCACACTGCTCCCATAATTGTTTCCATAAACAGGAGAGAGATGGCGAGAACGGAGATCACAGTCAGGCAAACCGTCGCGAGATTTTTCTTCACGAGCGCAAAAACTCCAGAGTCAACGCCCACGCCTGCCGCGCCGAGTGTGGCTCATACGCTGTGCGTTCGTCACAGAAAAACCCATGGTCGGCACGCGAGAACTCAACATTCACATAAATCTTTTGCTGTGCGCTCAAGGCTTCGGTCACCGCCTTCCGATGCTCCGGTGTAATGTGCTTGTCCAGTCCACCCCAGATGAGCAATAACGGTGCTTGCAGCTTCGGTACCCCGGACAGCAATCCGGGAGCGATCCCTCCGCCGTAAAACGACACCGCGGCGCGCAGCAAAACCAGGCTGTTGGCAAGAAATGAAATGCGGCCGCCCATGCAGAATCCCACACTCGAAATCTCGTTTGCTCTGACCTGCTTATTCAAACGCAGCCACTCATAGGCCGACTGTATGTCCAATTCCGCCGTCTCTGTGGTTACCGCCTTGGCGTGCGGCATCACGGAGGCAAAGTCGGTATAGCTGCCCACAAAACCCGGCGGAGCTGTGCGATGAAACAACTCAGGAGCAATCACCACATACCCCTCCGCGGCAAATCGGTCGCTCACACTGCGGATGTGGTGGTTAACCCCAAATGCTTCCTGGAACAGCAGTAGCCCCGGATGTGGTCCACCTTGCTCCGGGCGAGCCACGTAGGCGGCCATGCGCGTTCCGTCCGCGACGTCTAGTTCCACTTTTTCTGTTGCGATTGCTGATTGGCTCATAACGAATCTGCTTTTTCCTCTACCCGGTTACGGTAGATCATAAACTTCGAGCGTGCCGTCTCGCACAATAGCTAGTTTAGTTCCGTTTGGCGAAAGATCAGTTTTTGGCGTTTCTGAGTGCCTCTTGCAAAACACTCTTGACAACCCCTTTAAGCGAAAGTAAAAGTAATCATTCGTAATATACCGAATGCCTACGTCACAAACCGTGAGGCAGTGGCTTCAAGGAGAAAAGCTTATGCCACGCAATGCGCAGAATTTGCTGAATGCAAGCATTGCACCTGCCGCGATCTTCACGATTATCCTGATGACCGTTGTCCCGATGCTGGCGCAGTCACTTGCCGGACAAATTGGGACTACCTACTTTGTGTCGAAAAAGGGTAGCGATGGCAATCCCGGCACGATCGGCTCGCCTTGGTTAACCATCCAGCATGCGGCGAATACGGTCTCGGCGGGAGCCACGGTATACGTATTCGGAGGAGTCTATAACGAATCCGTGAATTTTCCGTCGTCTGGAACAGCGTTGGCGCCGATCACATTCCAGAGCTATCCCGGGCAGACCGCGGTGATCGATGGGACTGGCGTGCCAGTAAACGGCACACAAGGTCTCATCAATATTGTGGGAAGCCGAAGTTACATCACCATCAAGGGATTTGAAATCCGCCATTACACGACCAGCAGCGAAAACGCGGTTCCGTCCGGGGTCTGGATCACGGGATCGGGGAACGGCGTCCAGATTCTGAACAATCGTGTGCACCACATCACGACCAAGTCGGAAGAGAACGGCAATGCTTTCGGAATCGCCGTTTACGGTTCGTGGAAGACTCCTATCACTCAGTTGGTCATTAGCGGAAACGAGGTCTACGACCTGAGGACCGGCGAGAGCGAATCGGTGAACGTGGATGGAAACGTGACCCACTTTAAAATCACCAATAACCTTGTTCACGATAATGACAACATCGGCATCGACGCGATTGGATACGAGGGCGTCGGTCCAGTCGGCTACGACGAAGCGATGTATGGGGAGATCAGCGGGAACACAGTCTATAACATCAGCGGGATCACGAATCCCGGTGAGGGCAATGGATACGACGCCGACGGACTCTACTGTGACGGGTGCGCTTATGTCACATTCGAGCGGAACGTGATCATACAGGTCGACTACGGCATCGAAACGACCAGCGAGAATCAGGTCTGCCAATCGAATGGCACAGAATGGTCCGGCCCAAACAATACCGGAACCGCCGCCAGAGGCAAGTTCCCGTGTTACGGCAGATATGTTACGGTGCGTAACAATATTTTCTACAACTCCAATGCCTGCGGTAACTCGATCGGCGGCTATGCGCGCGCGACCAAGAATGGCGGCCATAGCAACGGAGGAGGCAGCAGCTATCACGACGTCTTCGTCAACAACACTCTGTACAACAACGCTACTCAGCCGGGCAACTATTCTGAAGGAGGATCGACTGGCGAATTCCAGATTCAGAATCAGGTGGGAAGCGAACAAGGGAACATCTACGAAAACAATGTGGTCTACGCCGGCGCATTCAATGCCTGGATCTTCAGCTATGCCCCTTTTTCCCAGACATACCCTGCTCCGCCAGCGACACTCAATTGGAATCTGTACAACTCGGGCGCGGGCTATGTAGAAGGAACATCAATCTGGTGGGGTAATGTGAGTAGCTTCAAGAGTTTCGCCGACTGGCAGGATCGCAGCACTGAAGATGCCAACTCCCTCAACACGGATCCTCTGTTCGTCAATCTCGGCGATACGCCGCCAAATTTCGATACCATCCCTTCTTCGCCGGCCATCGGCGCTGGGAGCACCAGCCTCTCGTGCAGCATTGGCTGGTGCGATCCCAATGGCAGTTCGCCTGACTCTATCTATGGCAGCACCGACTTCCTCGGGAATCCCCGGACGAGCGGCTCGAACAGTGAAATTGACATTGGCGCCTACCAAAACACTGGAGTCGCAAAATCCAACTCATTGACAGTGGAGCTGACCGCGAAGAAGTACACTCTCCGGCCAGGTCACTCGACCACGCTCACCGTTATGGTTTCCGCCAAGCCCGGTGGTGGCGGTGTGCCCAGCGGCACGGTGGAATTCATGCTGGGACCAACCCTGCTGAAAAAACAGACGCTGCTGCCGACCAGCGCCACGGAGTCTACGGCAAGTCTGCCGCTCAGCGCGTCACAGCTCGCGCTAGGCTCTAACGCGTTAACGGCCGTATATTCGGGGAATTCGATCGCACCGTGTTGTCCGGTATCGGGACCACCGGCTACGGTCTATGGAAGCTCAACCTCGGCGCCAATCATCTTGACGAAGAAGCGCAGCGAGTAGCTCAGTTTCTGCTTAGTGATTGAGTTAACGATAATCTCCAATAAAATTGTGGTCGAAACATAAAAATGCAATAGCGATTAATGTGCCGTCATTATCGTCAGTGAATCGAGTCGAGATGACCCGATAGTCTGCTGGCTTCTGCTAACATTCCTCCTTCATGAAACATGTAGGCGAAAACGTGGTGCGCATTGAGGCGGAGGCCTTGCGAGCACTGGCGGATCGACTGGCTGGCCCCATGGCTGCGGACTTCGAGCGGGCGCTCGATCTGATGTTCGATTGCCGCGGACGAGTGGTTGTGACTGGCATGGGGAAGAGTGGCCTGATCGCTCGCAAAATTGCGGCTACGCTAAGTTCGACCGGATCGCCCGCGCTTTACCTGCATCCGGTGGAGGCGCTGCATGGCGATCTGGGGATGATTGTGCGCGGCGATGTTGTGCTGGCGCTCTCGGCCAGCGGCGAGACGGAAGAAATCTTGCGGTTGCTGGCTACGATCAAACGGCTGCAGGTTCCGCTTATCAGCATGACCTGCGACGCCATGGAGTTTATAAAAAAGACATCGGGCGAGGGCGCGCGCTCTACGCGGAGTTCTACTCTCGCTTCTTCGGCGGACGTGGCTTTGGATTGTTCGATTTCTGAGGAAGCTTGTTCGCTAGGGTTGGCTCCTACAGCTTCAACTACCAGCATGCTTGCTTTGGGCGATGCTCTTGCCGTGGCGCTTTCGGAAAAGCGCGGCTTCAAGGAAGAAGATTTTGCTAACCTGCATCCTGGTGGCAAGCTGGGCAAACGGCTGGCGCGGGTCGAATCGTTGATGCATTCGGGGGACGCGGTTCCGCGGGTGACGGCGCTGACGAAGATGCCCGATGTGATTTACGAAATGTCGCGCAAGAAGCTGGGGATGACCGCGGTGGTCGAGGGCGATCCTTTACTGGGCGATCGTCTACTGGGGGTGATCAGCGACGGCGATCTGCGGCGCTTGCTTGAGCAGCGCGGCAAAGACACGCTCGATTTGACGGCGCGGGATTGCATGACGCGGGATCCGAAGACCATTGGACCGCTGGAGTTTGCAGCCACTGCTTTGGCGCGCATGGAAGAGATGAAGATTACGTCGCTTGTGGTCGTGGATAGCGTAGGCGACAACGATCGGCGCTTGCGTGGGATCGTGCACTTGCACGATCTATGGGGCACGGAGATGGTGTAGCGGGCGACGCGAGGGCATTCGTTACCATGCCTCACTCTAGTGGCAGAAGCGCTGTAGTTTTGGCGGAGGAGGAGTGGGAAACTCGTCAAACTCTCCGTCCCATCCCGAACATCCGCGCGCAGTTACGGCACGGATCACGATCTGTTCCAGATCGTGAGCTTTAGCTCTTGCTTGCGTGGTCTGATCGAGCGTGAGGTTGCCGCCGCTGTCGAGTTCATTGAGGTCCGCACCCGCAGCCGAATAACCTGCGTCGGCTGCAATGGTGTACCAGACGTAAGCAGTGAATCGGTCCTGCGGAATGCCGCGCCCGTCCTTCAGCGTTTTGGCATAGAAGTATTGCGCCTGAGGCAATCCTTGTTCAGCTGCAATCTTATAGAGCGCTGGAGCCTTGGTGAAATCTCGGTCGGCCATTAGATGCCCCAGATAGTAGGCGCCATAAGCATTGTTTTGGTCGGCAGCCTGCTTTAGCCATTTTCGGGCCGCATCGAGATCACGCGGCACTCCGTTGCCGAGTAAGTAGACCCTTCCCGCGAGCCAACCTGCTAGCGGATCGCCTTGTTGTGCAGCTTTGCGATACAGGTCAATGGCCTGAGCCGGGTCGCGCGCGAGAAAGGTTCCAGTTTCGTAATAGTAAGCCAGTGCAATTTGGGCGGGTCCGTAGCCGACATCGGAGGAGCGCCGAAAATAGTCGACTCCCTCAGCGTCATTTCGCGATGGGCCAATGCCCGTAATCGCGTCCATTGCGCGCTCGTACAGGGCTTCTGGAGAGGTGCTCTGTGCTAGGGCCATCGTGCTCAATAGCACAAGAATTACCGATAGAATCATTCGCCGCATGGGTGGGTTTTCCAAGAAGTGTCAGAACCAGTATAGGAAATACAATGTATCGATGTAGAGTTACGAAAGTTCCACGGGATTGCACCGTGGGCATCGGATAAAGGGTTGACGAAATGGCGAATTCAGAAGTAACCCATTTGGCCGCAAGGATGGAGTTATACGCAATCATCGTGTGCTGGTGGCTATTTGCGCTGACATTCTGGCTGCGGAAGCGTCCACCCAAAGTTCGTGAGGCGAGACGCGATTGGACTTCACTCATCGGAATGTTTGTACAAGGTGCGGCCTATGGTTTCGTTTGGTTGGACCCCTTGCGGTGGAAAACGGTTTCGCCGGCGAAGTTCGAACCGCAAGCGCTGGAGTGGACACTGGCAGTACTTGCCGTGGCCATCGCGGTAGCTTCGGTATGGCTCGTAAATTCCGCCGCCCGACGATTAGGGAAGCAATGGGCTCTTGCCGCGCGCTTGGTGGAAGGCCACGAACTTGTTCAGGACGGGCCTTATCGGTTCGTAAGAAATCCTATCTACACAGGCATGTTCGGAATGCTGGTGGCGACCGGACTTGCGGCAGGTCGATGGGTCGACCTGTTGATCGCAATCATGTTATTTGTTGCCGGAACCTACATCCGCATTCGAAGTGAAGAACGGTTGCTGCGGCAGGCATTTGGATCGGAGTTCGATGCGTATGCCCGCAACGTGCCGGCGTTGATACCGGGAATCTACTGAATCGTAATCTTCCCCGCTGATCCCACCAAGATTTTGTGAATCCCCATATACATGTATATACATCTATTAGAATATGAACGAACCTCTTCTGCCGTCACTTCCATGTATGTGTGCGGGTTTGCGGCGGGCATCGCGAGCCCTCACCCAATTTTATGAAGAGGAACTGCGCTCGGCTGGGCTGCGGGCGACGCAGTTTACAGTCTTGCAGGTGCTTTCGTTCGTTGGCGAATTGACTCAGGGAGAACTGGGACGAATGCTGGCGATGGACAGCACGACCCTTACCCGGACGCTAAAGATCATGAACCGGCATGGCTGGATCGGCAGGCGGCGTGGCTCGGACAGGCGCGAGTGGCGCCTCCGCTTATCGAAAGCCGGTGTAGTTCAACTCAGGCGAGCGCTTCCTCGCTGGGAGAAAGTGCAAACACAATTGCGCCTGCAGTTCGGTGAAGGCCAATGGGATGCGCTCACGAAATTAATCAATAACGTGACCAATGCTGTTGCAGAAAAAGGAGCCATATCATGACGAACGCAACCTATGGAAAGTTAACTGCCGGGCTCATCGCGGCCTGGTTCACTTTCTCACTTTCGGCATCGGCGTTGCATTTGTTTAGAACCGATCCGGGCCGTCCGCCGCTTCCGCTCTTGCTGGCGGTGGTGATTCCGATTTTCCTGTTCTTTTTGTGGTATCGCAGTTCGATGTCTTTTCGCGATTTCGTTCTCTCGTTGAACCCGCAAACGCTGACGATTATCCAGGCCTGGAGAATTGAGGGCTTCGTGTTTCTGGCGCTGTATACCTACGGCATTTTGCCCGGTGTGTTTGCGCTACCCGCCGGCTGGGGAGATATAACGATCGGCGTGACCGCGATTATCGTCGGCATGAAGCTGGCCAATCCGAGCCACAGGAATAGCTTCATCCTGTGGCAGTGGCTTGGAATTACAGATCTGGTTGCGGCAGTCGGCCTTGGCGGTATGGCTGGATTCATCGGCCCGCAAGGTCTTACCAACCCAATCACGACCGCACCTAATTTGGTGCTGCCGCTCAGTCTGATTCCGACCTTCGGGGTGCCTTTATTCCTGATTCTTCACATCATTTGCATCGCACAGGCCAAGCGTTGGCCTAAACAAACATATAGCGGTGTTGGAGCGCGAGCCGGTTTATTTGCCGCGTAAGGCTGAAGTCGAAGTTAGTCGTCGAAGAAATCGTCGGACTCTGCCTACGCGTAGCGCTCGCGCATGAAATCGCCGATCGCCGCGTAGGCAGCGGTCAGTGTCTTTTCGGCAGGCAGGAAAACGATGCGGAAGTGTTTCGTCCCGGGACGCTGCCCGAAGCCGGAGCCATGTACAACGGTCACGTGCTTCCGGCGAATCAGTTCGGTGACAAAGACGTCGTCGCCTTCTGGAATGTCGATGCGCGGGTAGGCGTAGAAAGCTCCGCGCGGCGCCACGCAACTTATGCGCGGCGTTTCAGCACACCACTTCATGGTCAGATCTCGGCGGCTTCTCAGCTTGCGCTTGACTTCAAGTAGGTGGTCCTGCGGACCTTCGAGCGCAGCTTTGATCGCGTATTGCTCTGGATGGTTGGCGCAGAGTCGCGCGCGTAACAACTTATTTACGCCTTCCAGATATGGCTTGATGACTGAAGCTTCGCCGCTGGCAATGCCCCATCCGATGCGCCATCCGGGGGCGAGGTAGTTTTTGGACAGTCCGCCGAAAGTGATAACCGGCACATTGGGTGCGACCGCGGCCATCGCCACATGAGGGTCGTCGTCCATAATTAGCTTATCGTAAATCTCGTCTGCAAAAATGATCAGATTATGGCGGCGCGCGAGCTCCGCAATCTGCTCCAGCATCTTGCGAGTGCAAACCGAGCCGGTAGGATTGTTGGGATTGATCAACACAATCCCGCGTGTCCGTGGCGTGATCTTTCTTTTGAGGTCCTCGAGATCGGGCTGCCAGCCGTCTTCTTCGTTCAGATAATAAGTGTTGAGTCCAATTTCAATCTTCGCTAGAACCGCGGAATAGAGCGGATAGTCGGGGCACGGAGTAAGCAGGTTGTCGCCGGGATTGAGCAGCGCGGTCAGGCAGATATCCACTGTCTCGCTGACGCCTGACGTCACGAAGACATCCTGAATGTTGGTGATGCCCTTGCGTGTCGCCTCACCGCGAATCGCCTCTAACGCTGGTGGGATGCCCGAAGAGTTTGAATATCCATTCTTGCCGTCACACATGGCTTGATAGACAGCTTCAATCATGTGGGCGGGTGTCTGGAAGTCGAAGTTGAGCGGATCGCCGATATTGAGCGGCAGAATTTTGTGTCCCTGCCGGGCGACCTCGTCGGCAATACAGGCCAGATCGCGAATAGCGTAGCGAACATTTTCCAGACGGGCGGCAGGGGTAATTTCGCGGAGTTGGGTGAGCGGCATAAGGGGATTTTACCGCTGAGAACGCACAGAACACGGAGAAAATGCGTCCTGAATATCCCCGCGCTCACCTCAGAGCGTTGCGACGTAAACCGGATCGGGATACAAAACGCGGACGATTTCCTGAATGACTTTTGTTCCGTTCTCTCCATTCGTGAAGATGACGACACCTATTTTTCGTTTGGGGACGAAGAAGGCGAGGCTCTTGAATCCCCAATCCGAGCCGTCGTGATCGATGATAGTTTCGTCGTTGTGCTTTTCCACCTCCCAGCCAAGACCCATCCCAGCGGATACCTTGCAATTGGCGGGATCGGGCTTCTGCAGCGCGCATACTTTCTTTTCGTCTTCGGGCTTGACTTGATCGCGGGTCATGGTCAGGCGCTCGGAGGCGATTTGTTTTGTCAGTTTCTGGTTGCGCATCACGCTGATGACGAACTTTGAGTAATCGGAGACGGTGGTGTGCACTAGATCGGCGGCGTTCCAAATGGTTTGTGGCTTCGGCTCTTTTCGGTCCTTGGGACCGCGGGGAACGGCGAGTCGGCCCGCGTACCAGTCGCGCGGAGTGAAAGAAGTGTTTTTCATGCCGATGGGTTTGAAAACATATTGTGCCGCGAGGTCTTCGAAGTTATGTCCGGTCTTTTTCTCCGTGAAATGCGCGACGTACTCATAGCCTTCGCCGGAGTAACCAGTTCGCGTGCCCGGCTCCCATTGGAACTTGAGGACGTCGTTTGTCTGATAGCGCCAGTTGGTGAATCCGGTTTGATGCGAGAGGCAGAGGCGTGGCGTGAGCAACTTGTTCCAGGGATTGTCTTTCACGTCGGGATCGACCCAGTAAGCGGAGATGGGCTCATCGAGCGAGAGCTTTCCCTTGGAAGCGAGGCGCAGGATAGTTTCAGCCGAGATGGGCTTGGTGAGCGAAGCGATGTTGTAGAGCGTATTGTCAGTCGCCGGCACCCCGGGACTTTGCTCACCGTAAACTGCGGTCCAGGCAAGTTTGTCGTTTTCGATGTATCCGATGGCGACGCTCGGCACGTCATATTGCACGAGCCATTTCGGGACAGCTTGATCGAGCTCGTGTTTAAGTTCTGCCGCGGAAGGGCGCGGGGAAGAGGTCTGGGCTAAAGCTGCCGGTATGCAGATTGTGATTGCACAAAGTGTTAGGAGGATGGCGGACAATGTTCGCAAATGAGTTCTCTCTTCAGAAGGAATTGCGATGCAGGCAAAGGATACGAGAGCACTCAACCGAATGTTCCATGATTCGGATAGAGTGATTGCCAAGCCGTGAATTCGAGCAAGAAGTTTGGGGACAAAGTTCTCTCTTGGAGAAAGACTTGGAGCGGAGCTCTTGATAGCAACGGGTGGTCGACGGCTATCTACTCGCCCCGATCAATTTGCGCCTTTTGCAGCGTGTCGGAGTAATCGACGTATATCGACTTCCACTCAGTGTAGAAATCGACCGCGCCGATGCCGCCTTCGCGATGGCCGTTGCCGGTCGCCTTCGTGCCACCGAAGGGCAGGTGAACTTCGGCGCCGATGGTCGGCGCGTTGATGTAAGTGATACCGGCTTCGAGATCGCGGACAGCCGCAAACGCTTTGTTGACGTCTTTGGTGTAAAGAGAAGATGAGAGACCATATTCAATGTTGTTGGCGATGGCGATAGCGTCTTCGAGATCTTCGCAGGGGATGATCGCAACCACTGGCCCGAAGATTTCTTCCTGCGCGATTCGCATCTTGGGATCGACGTCGATGAACACAGTAGGCTCGAGGAACCAGCCGTGCTGGAGTTCGCCCTTATCGAGCCGGTTGCCACCGGTGACGAGTTTGGCGCCTTCATTCTTTCCAATCTCGATGTAGCTAAGGTCAGTGTTGAGCTGTTTCTCATTCACCGCCGGGCCCATCTCAACCGTCTCGTCGAGGCCGTTGCCGACCTTGATCTTCTTCGCGCGTGCGACGAAGTGATCGATGAACTTGTGATACACACCCTTCTGTACGATGATGCGGCTGGTCGCTGTACAGCGCTGTCCGGTGGTTCCAAAAGCGCCCCAGAGTCCGCCTTCTACAGCAAGGTCGAGGTTGGCATCGTCGAGCACGATCATCGGATTCTTGCCGCCGAGTTCGAGCGAACAGGGCTTGAAGGTCTTGGCCGCGGTTGTCCCGATAGTCCTTCCGACTGCCGAAGATCCGGTGAATGAGACGGCTCGAACTGACGGATGCTCGGTCAGTGGCGCTCCCGCTTCGGGGCCGTATCCCGCGACGATATTGATGACACCTTTTGGGACGCCGGCATCGGTCAGCGCCTGGACAAGATTAAACGTGGAAAGCGGCGTATCTTGCGCTGGCTTGATCACACAGGTATTTCCGCAGACGATGGCGGGCAGCAATTTCCACGAAGAGATAGCCATGGGGAAATTCCAAGGCGTGATCATGCCGCAGACGCCAATCGGTTGGCGGACGGCCATGGCAAACTTATTCGGCAGCTCCGAAGGAACCGTCGGGCCGAACAGGCGTCGCCCTTCGCCGGCGTTGTAGTAGGCGGCGTCGATGGCTTCCTGGACGTCGCCGCGGGTTTCTTTCAACACCTTTCCCATCTCGCGGGTCATATCGCGTGCGTGTTCTTCTTTGCGTTCAATCAGGATCTCGGCGGCGCGAAAGACCATCTCAGCGCGGCGGGGTGCGGGCACCAGACGCCATTTAGCGAACGCACGCTTGGCCGCATCCACGGCTGCGTCTACGTCGGACTTATTCGATCGTTGGAAGATGGCGACGACTTCGCGCGTGTCGGCGGGGTTCCGGTCTTCAAAAGTCTGTCCACTAGCGGATTCGACCCATTCTCCGTCAACGAAATTCTTGAAAACTCTGGTCTTGGTCGTGCCGCCATCGATCACAGGCTTGGTCAGAGTATCCGTTGCCATAAAGCCTCCTGGGAATAGTGCAGAACTTACATGCTAACAACCGGGGTGAAGACGGGCAAGCGAGGAGCCGGTTCAAACTGATCTATGCCATGGCCTATGTTTTTCGAGTCCAGCCCTGGGCACGTGGAGTGGCCATTTAGTGGTCACTTTCGTAACCCTTCCACCCCCTGACCTAAGATTAATACCCACCCCAGCAGGGATATGATGGTCATAGCGTGAGAGATACGCCTTATTCGCAGAATTTCTAAGTGAGGTTGGCACGGGCTCGTGTCGAATAAACAAAAGCCGGGCGTTTACGTTGCTTGGAAGACGGTGACGTATCGCAGCGTGATTATGGCGCTGCTTGGCGTTGTGCTGATCTTTGGCTTCGTCATGCACGTGGCATTTCCGAAATTAACGGACTCAACGGTGAAGGCGGCCGGGAAAATTTCCACAGTCTTGCTGGAAAAAGTTGCGGGACTTGCGCCTCCGCTTAAGGGTCCGTCGGCTGAGGTTTCGCAGCAGGCGCACTTCACGGCGCTCGATGGCACCATCCGCGTGAGGAAAGGCAACGGCAACAGTTGGATTAACGCCGACTACAACGTGCCTCTCGAAAAAGGCGACGTGGTGCAGACCGGCGCTGAAGGCATGGCCAAGATCGTTTTCAACGACGGCACCAACTACACCGTGAAACAGGATTCGCTGATCGTGATCGAAGAGAACTCGGCCAACGATCAACAGCAAACCAATGTGTCGGTGGCAGTCACAACCGGCACGGTCGATCTGACTACGGCGACCTATGTTCAGGGTTCCAAGTCTCAGGTGATCGTTGCGGGGGCGAAGGCTTCGCTCGCTCCCGATTCGTCGGCCATGGTGCACAACAACCCCAAGGATAACCAGCACGAGATCCTGGTAAAGAAGGGCAGCGGCGATATTGAGCGCAATGGGGAAGTCGTCCACCTGTCGAATTGGGAAAAGGTAAGTTTTCAAAACGAATCAAAAACCATGGAACGAGCCACGGAAATCGGGCCGCCAGCGCCGATTACGCCGGGCAACATGATGCCCGTTTTCATCAACGACGGAGAGAAATCGAAGGAAGTGGAATTTGCCTGGACGCCCATGGCGAACGCTGCCGGGTACCGGCTGCGCATTTCTCACAATCCGTATTTTTCGTCGCTGTTGCTGGATCGCAAGGTGGAAACGCAGAGCGTGGTCGTAACCGGTCTGCCCGTCGGCGCTTATTATTGGTCAATCCAGTCTTACGATGCGGCCGGCAAGGAATCGGTGGAAAGCGAAAAAAATCGCTTTACGATCATTGTCAAGAGCAAGGAAAAAATAGAGCTGTCGCTCGACATCGATCCCCTGATTCAGCATGGACACGTAATAGAAGTTACGGGCAAGACCGAGGTGGGCGCGCGGGTCATGGTGAATGGCAGGGAAGTCCCGCTGGTCGCGGACGATGGTTCATTCCACTATTTCACGCCGCCATTGCCGAACGGAGAAAACTTGGTAACGGTTACGGCGCAGAATTCGAAAGGCGGGGTGAATACGCACCAGGAAAAAGTGGTGATCCAATAAAAGATTCGACGTTAGGAACAATGTTGAGAAACACTGTTCAGGAAAATGTTTAGGATAATGTTCGGAACATGTTCGGAACAACCGGTGCCCAAGTGACTACCAGTTCTCCCGAGCAATCCAAAGTAGAATAGAAGAAACGTACAATTGAAGACGCTAGGGGAGAAACGGCTCACACGGAAACCGACGAAGGCCCAGGTTCCAGGGGCGAGGCGAATTCCCGGAAGAGAGAAGTATTGCCATGTCAAACAACGGTTTTCATAACGGCTCATCGCGTTCGCACAATCTCCGGTCGTTGTTCAGCATGTTTTCGAGCGATCTAGCCATCGACCTTGGAACGGCGAACACATTGGTGTACGCGAAGGGCAAAGGCATCGTCGTCAACGAGCCCTCCATCGTCGCATTGAACAAAAACACTAATGAGGTGGAAGCCGTCGGCAAAGAAGCCAAAGAAATGCTGGGACGCACGCCCGGCAACATCGTGGCCATCAAGCCGATGAAGGACGGCGTCATCGCCGACTTCAAAGTTACCGAGAAGATGCTGAACTATTTCATTCAGAAGGCGCACAACCGCAAGATGTTGGTCCATCCGCGGATCGTGATCGGTGTGCCTTCGGAAATCACGCAGGTCGAAAAGCGCGCGGTCATGGATTCCGCCTATCGCGCCAAAGCGAGTGAAGTGCACCTCGTCGAGCAGGCCATGGTGGCCGCTATTGGCGCGGGGTTGCCCATCACGGAGCCTAGCGGCAACATGGTCGTCGACATCGGTGGAGGCACCACCGATATCGCGGTGATTTCGCTCAGCGGCATCGTTTATTCGCGTTCCGTGCGCATGGCTGGCAATCAGATGGATGAGGCCATCATGAACTACCTCAAGCGGAAATATAATTTGCTGGTGGGTGAGCGCACCGCCGAGCAGATCAAGATGGAGATCGGTTCCGCTTATCCGCTCGACAAGCCGCTGACCATGGAGATCAAGGGCCGCAACCTGATCGAAGGCGTGCCCAAAACCATTACAGTGGACGACAGCGAAATTCGCGAATCGCTCAGTGAATGCGTTTCTACGATTATGAATGCGATTCGCGTTGCACTCGAACGTACGCCGCCGGAACTCTCCGCCGATATCAGCGACCGTGGCATCGTGCTTACTGGTGGCGGCGCGCTAATCAAGAACCTCGACAAGCGCATCCGCGAAGAAACCGGCTTACCGGTCTCGATCGCCGATGATCCGCTGTGCAGCGTAGTGCTCGGCACCGGCAAAATGCTCTCGGATTTCAAGCTGCTGCGTAAGATTTCGATCGAGTAGAACTACGTAAGTTCCGCAACGATACCATCTCAGGATGACGGGTTCCCTGAGACCTGACAACTGAGACCTGAGACCTGGTGTTATGGACGTCCTCGGACGCTACCGCAACCTGATCGTACTGGTGGGAGTGTTATTCGCCCAGGTGCTTGGCTTGGCTGTGCAGGTCAGGCGGACGACTGACAACGAACCAACGCGCCTGATCCGCATCTGGGCGGTTGACATGGTCACTCCGCTTGAGAAGGTGCTCGTCTGGGCGCAAACCTCCACCAACAACATCTGGCACAACTACTTCTACCTGCGCGGCGTGCGCGCCGAGAACCGCAGCCTCAAGGCGCAGATCGAGCGCATGAGTCTGGAGCAGGTGCGGATGAGCCAGGACGCAGATCAAGCACGGCGTCTGCAGGCATTGCTTGCTTTCAAAGAACAGTTTATTTCGCAGACCATGGCAGCGCAGGTCATTGGTTCGAGTGGCAGCGAGCAGTCGCGGTCGGTCTATATCGACAAGGGTGAACACGATGGAATCAAGCCCGATATGGCGGTCATTACCGCAGACGGTATTGTGGGTAAAGTGTTGCTGGTGTACCGGTCGACGTCGCTGGTTCTGCTGATTAACGACCATAGCAGCGGAGTGGGCGCGATTCTCGAGAAGTCGAGGACCCAGGGGATAGTGCGCGGCACGCCGGCGGGTGAAGTGGTGCTCGAAAAAGTGATGAGCGACGAAACCGTGCCAGTTGGAGAACAGGTTCTGACCAGCGGCGGAGATAGCATTTTCCCCAAAGGTTTGTTAGTGGGCCGGGTGACCAAGGTTGCGCCCGGCAGCGAGCTTTTTCTCAATATTCGGGTGAGCCCTGCGGCCGATCTAAGTAAGCTGGAAGAAGTGCTGGTTGTAACGAAGATTGATGAACGGCAAGCCCAGCCTGACAAAACTGGTGCCGCCCGCGCTGTCGATATCTTGGCCGAGCGCTTGCCGACCGTTCCGCCCAAGCCGGAGAACACCGAGAAAGCTGTCGTGCCGGGTACTGCCACGCCAACGCCTGCCACACCAAAGACTGTCTCCCCAAAAACTCTCGCACCAGCAACCACAGGCTCGGATGCCAAGCCAAAAGCCGTGCCGTCAGATGCCTCCGCTAACAGCGGTGCACCCACAGCGCGCAAGTCGGCGATGTCTGTGTCCACGTCTTCTTCCGGGACTAGCGCGGGGAGTCCTTCCGGACCTGCTTCCGCAACGAAACCGATCACAGCCGGAGCCGCCGCGACAAAAGTCTCCAAGCCCGTGAAGGCGACAGTCGAACCCAAACCGAAACCCGTTGTCGAGGACACTCCGCACTAACGTGGCCATCACTTACACATCCGGAGAGCAGGTTGAGGTTTACCGCTTCAGTATTCCTGCAACGGTTTTAATCCCGCTGGCCGCCGTTTTTCTGCAAGCGTGGTTGCCGCTGCGGTTTCCTTTTTTCACGATCTTCGATCTACCGCTGCTGGTCGTGATCGGTTTCGCGACAGCGCGGCGCAGTCCGCTGGCGGGCCTGCTAACGGGTGGTTTGATCGGCATTCTGCAGGATGCGCTGACACATCAACCCATCGGGCTCTACGGAATTTCGAAGACGGTGGTGGGGTTTGGCGCCTCATCGCTTGGCATCAAGCTGGATGTGGAAAATGCCGGTGCTCGCTTCCTGCTTACGATCTTTTTTTATGTTGTACATGAGGTTGTCTACTTCATGATTGCTCGCGGCCTGGTTGGGTTGCATATGGCATGGAGTTGGCCGCACGAATTTCTTTCTGGCGTGGCGAATGCTCTGCTGGGTGTTCTGGTCTTCATGCTGCTCGACCGCGTCAAGCAGCGCACTTAATCCGTACTGGCTATTCCAGGCTTCAGAAAATCCGCGGCACAAATTCAAAGTTTGTCATCCTGACCCTGAGCGCAGCCGAAGGGGAAGGACCTCATATATCGCAAATTCAAATTCATAGGTTCCTCACCTGCTTGGATGACAGTTGGAATTTATCCAATCGTGGTAATCGCACACGCCAGCGCAGCCGCTGCCACAGTAGAGAAGAAATTCACTGCCTGGTTGCTGATCCAACCACGGCGCTGCAGCGTGGCGCCGAGAATGCTGTCAATTAGCATTCCGGCGAATCCCGCCGTCACTGGAATCCAAATCTGGGAATGAAGAACCATCCTTCCTGTTGCTCCCACAAGCGCAATCACCAGGCCGGCTAACAGCCCCGTAATGCTTCCTGAAATCGTAATGCCGCCATCGGTGCCAGCCGGGACGCGGTTCCAAGTTGTGATCATGCGCGCGTAGGAACTACGGTATTGCCCGATCTCACTGGCCACGGTATCAGTCGCAGCTTCGCACAGAGCAGCCAGCGCTGCGACCAGCCAAACCCGATTTCCATTAACGCTAAAAACAACTGAGCCGAGGGCAGCCACCGCCAGATTGGCCAGAACCTGCCATGCATTCCGTCCCTCCCGCCGTTCGGCGAGGCCGAGCGCCAGCTTGCGGAGATATCCCAGGCGAGTGGCGACCCAAGTCATTAGAAATAGCACGGAGAGCGCAGCGAAAGCCGTCGGCCCGGCGCCGGCAAAAAGCAGAAAACAGGCAAGGCCTCCCGCCAAGGCTCCAGATCGGTTGACACCGCGTAGAAAACGAGCCGCCACTGCGAAGCCGAGCGTCACGGTAGCGACGATTGCCAACCGCTCCGGAGTTGATGCCCAGCCATGTGGTAGATACGGGTTCAGCATAATTAGGATAGATTTCGGCTGTCATCCCTCAGCTATAAATCCTCAGTAGAATCTCATGTCAGACCTTACATCCCCGACGGCTGACGGTTGATAGCAGATGGCTGAAATGCACGATCCGCCTTCGATAACACTATATTCGGTATCCGCCGGCAACAGACCGCGTCATCTAGTGCTTGGCCTTTGGATTCGCCCCGTAGTCTGATGGCTGCAACCCGCATTCGTTTAGGCTACACTTTTGTACGCTTGGCGAGCTTTTGGCATTTGACGTTTTTGCTGTTACGAGGTAATCCTCGTCTCTGTCTCTTACTTCGTCTTTACGTGGAGTGGAACCAATGGCGGCTTCAGTCTGGTCTGGATATCTTACGTTCGGATTAATCTCCATGCCGGTGCGTCTGTTTTCCGGCGCGCGCAGCAGTGGCATTTCCTTCAATCAGCTTCACCGTACCGACCACCATCGGGTCAAGCAGCAGCTCATTTGCCCAGCAGACAATCAGGTCCTCGAGCGTAGCGATATCGTCAAGGGCTATGAGTATCGCAAGGATGAATACGTCATCATCGATCCGGAAGAGATCAAGAAGATCGAGCCAAAAACCGCGAAGACGATGGAGATCCTCGAATTTGTGAAGTCGAGCGAAGTCGATCCCGTATATTTCGAGTCGTCCTATTACATGGTTCCCGAGGAAGCCGGGCGCCGCCCTTATGCGCTGCTCACCAAGGCGCTCGAAGAAAGTGAGTTCGTCGCCATCGCCAAGCTCACCATGCACAACCGCGAATACACCGTTTTCCTGCGTCCGCACAAAGGCGGAATGATGCTGCACACCATGTACTATGCTGAGGAAGTTCGGGAGGTCGAGTCATTCGGCGCTCCCGATGTGGAGATTAAAGACGCCGAAATCAAAGTGGCGCATCAACTGATCGAAGCGCTGGCAGGCGAGTGGGATCCGGAAAAATATCACGATACTTTTCAGGAAAATCTGAAGAAGCTAATTGAGACCAAGCTCGAAGGTGGGGAAGTGCAGGCCGTCGAACAGCCGAAGAAACTGGCTCCAGTAGTCGATCTGATGGCGGCCCTGAAAGAAAGCCTCGCGCAGACGAAGAAGCCCGCCGCCTCAGAAAAAGTTGCAGAAATGCCAGCCAAAGGCCAACCGAAAACACGCCGCGGCCATGCCTAAATAACTCACGGGTAGAGACGCGGCTCGCCGCGTCTCCTGCGGGCAGCGCTCCAAATCAGAATATTTCCGGCGACGCCTTCAGTCCGAAACACGGCCAGCCGCTCTTTAGACCCTCAGCTTTTTAATGTTGCCATCACGTCGGGTCCGGCAACCAATCTAGTCTCTACACGCTTCTCATCAAAGCGACGGAAAAAGAGCGAACGGAAAACTCGCGACAGGCTGAGCGGGTCTCCGATTTCCCCTCTCGACCCGGTTCCCGATACAATATCGGATTCCGTGTAACACTAACTTTTCTGTGGAGTTTGAATGAAGAGGTTTCTCTGGCTGGGGTTCGTGCTGTTTTTCTATCTGATCTGTACTGGGTGCGGTGACACTTTCCGTCCCATCATCATTCCGAATCCTCCGGTATTTCCGAATCCGCAGGCGGCCCACACGGTGTTGTCCCTCAACGATAATGGAATTTTCGTGGCCGGCAGCGCCATGGTGATCGATGTCTCCGGTGACACGGATGTAAGCATTGCTAACACTGGTATCGCTCCCGTGCACGCTGTGCAGCAAACCGCCAGCCAGGTACTGGTTGTAAACCAAGCCGTGACGGGAATGCCGCCGCCGCTCGACGGTGGTTGTTTGATAACACAAACGAATCCCAGTCAGGTGTTTAACGTCTGTCCTTCGATCACCAAATTGACTTATAGCAACACAGTCATCAGCAGTACCTCCACCATCACACTGCCGGCAAGTTCGGCCGCGAACTTTGTGGCTACCACGGAATCTGGGCAAGCTTATGTCTCGCTTCCGAATTACATACCGAACCCCACCCCCCCATTCTTGGTTGTTCCTTCGGTGGAGGTGGTTAACACCACCAGCAATAATCTTGTGACCACTATTCCGGTTGGAAATAACCCGATTGCCATAACGGAGACGCCGGATGGCAAGAAGCTCTACGTAGCCAACCAGGGCGACAGCACCATCAGCGGGTTCAACACCTTAGGTTTTTCGCAGAGGGTAGACTCGCCCACGGGCACTTCTTCAGCGCCCATTTGGTTGTCGGCGCGGTCCGATAGCCAGCAGGTGTACGTACTGGAAGCAAACGGTACTCTCGAATGGCTTAACACCACGTCCACGGCCGGACCTGATACCCTGACACCGACAAATCCGATAATTACCGTACCCCTAGCCACAAGAATGGTTTACGACCCCAATCTCAATCGGCTGTATATTCCCGGTGGCAGTCAGGTGGCGATTGTGGATGTTTCTCAATCGGCACCGTCAACGATAGCCGATTTTACGATTACGCCGATTCCTCCTTCCAGTCGGGGTGCGTCGGATCCTTGTTCGGCCACTGCGACTGCAACCTTGAATACCATTGATGTGGCAGCCTTGCCGGATGGCACCCGAGCTTATGTAGGAAGCTACTACGAGGATACGTCCGGTAACATCTGCCCGCAGGTGACGGTAATCAACGTCACGAGTAACTCAATCGAGACCCCTGCTATTGCGATCCCGGGCTTTGCTGCCTACGATGCTTTCTGCTCGCCGGCGCAATCTACGCGCGCTCCGCGCTTCCGCATTATGATGGCCGCTGGAGGCGACAGCACCCGCGTGTACCTGTCCAGTTGCGACGGAGGCATGGTCAATATCATCGATACCTCCAGCGACACCTACGGCCTGAATCTGCCGGCCCCAGTCAGTTCGCGTACGGTTGTGGGAAACAACGGGCAGAATCCGCCGCAGAATCCTGTTTTCCTGCTCGCCGGTCCATAGGCCTCAATGGTGTCATCATGACCCTGAGCTAGTCGAAGGGGAAGGACCCCTGCATGCTTTGCGCGCAGCAGAAATGCACAGGATCCGCGTTTCGCTCACGATGATAATTTGATTTATGGCGCCGAGTTATGGCAGTTGTCGGTTTGAATGAATTGCAGTGCTGAATGACGAACGACCAACGACTGATTTCCTAGCCCGCAACCGCAGCGCGGTCCAATGCCCGGCGGCGGTGGTGACGCAATGCCACATTCATGAATACGTTTCCGCTGGACGTAGTAAAGCCCATCACAAGAGCTTCGGTATCTTCACTGCTTTTGCTACCCTGCTCGGAAGTATGCAGAGTTGGTGGACGAACATGGAAGTGAAACCCCTGGTCGTTGAGTGTGGTAACGGCGTTGCCAATGATCTGGTTGGCCAGCTCACAGACCGCCTCGCGTACCAGCTCTTCGTCGGTCTCGGACACTTCAACACCGGCCAGACGGCTGGCGAGTTGTACTGCCGCTCCCAGGTCCACGTCAAAAATGATCCGTCCTTCGATTTCGCCCGTGAGGGATACTTCGGCAGCGATCCCCTTGCGCCGGTACGCCTCTTCTTCCATGCTCAGGGTCTCGATGGAGATAGGCGACTGCAGCCCCTGCGCCAGAACGGCGTCGGCCGAATTAATGAACGGCTGAATCAAGTCCATCCGCATTGACTATGCTCCGGCTCCGGCACCGCGCGCGGTTGTCCCGTCGTCACGCATTACGTACTTGATGACTTCATACAGAACTTCCGGTTTCACCGGTTTCTGCACAAAGTGGCGGGCACCGCGCTGCAACGCAGCGACAATGTTTTCCTGATAACCGACCGACGAGACCATTACGATGCGAGCGCTCGGATGGTCGCGCACGATCTTTTCTGCCGCTTCAATACCCTCCATCTGCGGCATGGTGATATCCATCAGAACGATGTCGGGCGTCAGCCGTTCATACTCGCTTATCGCTGAAACTCCGTCGCCAGCCTCGCCGATTACCTGTCCGCCGAATGTTTCGACCATCCGGGCCAGGTTCTTGCGGGCAAACACGGAGTCGTCCACGATCAGATAGCGCACCGGTTGTCCGTCTTCGCTCCGTTTTACGGGCGCAAACTTTTCCATGACACTCCTCCACATCTATCACTTAATCACGTTCTACGTACTTTCGGTAGATAACTCTCGTTACTCTAGTTACTTCCAGCCCCGGTCGCCCGTTTGACTTCGGTGCTGTCCGCCCGGCTGCTGTCCCCGCGATTGGTATCGCCCCGGCCGCGTTCAGGTGCGCATTGCCCCTGCAAAATACCAGGTATGTCCTGCAGGTTCGCGATGCGCATCGCGAATCCCCGTTCAATGGCCGCCTTGGGCATGCCGAAAACCACGCATGTTTCCTGGCTTTGCGCCACCGTGAATCCCCCGGCTGCTCGAATCTCCCCCAGCCCAAATGCCCCATCTTCTCCCATTCCCGTCATCAAGACAGCCATGGCTTGTGGACCAAAGACCTCGGCGACACTGTGGAATAGAACATCCACCGAAGGACGGTGCCCGTTCACCGGAGCGTCTTCGTTCAATATAGCCACATTACCAAGCGGCAATTTCTTCACTTTCATGTGCCGGTTTCCCGGACAAATGAGCGCTCGCCCGGCCACCAGCAAGTCACCTGATTGTGCTTCTTTCACCCGGATCGGACAGCACTCGTCTAATCTTTTAGCAAACAATTCCGTGAACCCGTCCGGCATGTGCTGTACCACCAGGATGCTGCCGGAGAATTCCACTGGCAATTGTGAAAACAGGTATTGCAGCGCGTTCGGACCGCCTGTAGAAACGCCGATGGCAACGATGCGCGTCGGCACCACGGGCTGTAGTTTGCTAGGCTGCTGACCGGGTGTTTCCCCGGGCAGGAACTGTGCCTGTACCCCAGCGCTCTGTGCCGCTGCTCGGATCTTTTTTATCAACTCTTCGGCAATTTCAGGCATGCGCGCGGCAACATCTTTTGGCTTAGCCACAAAATCAAAAGCGCCCAGCGCGAGCGCCTTTAACGTGATCGACGCGCCGGCTGTGCTATGCGAGCTGACCACGATTACCGGCAGCCGCCAGCGGCGCATGATTTCTTTCAAAGTATCAATCCCGTTGAGTCCAGGCATTTCGAGGTCGAGCGTTATCACATGCGGCGATAGCTCCTCGATTTTCTTCAGCGCAAAACGGCCGTCCATCGCCGTGCCCACAACCTCGATTGAGCTATCCCTTTCGAGAATGTTGGGAATCAGCTTGCGCATCAGAGCCGAATCATCCACTACCAGCACCCGCAGCGGCTTTTTCATGCTTGCCCTCCTGCCGTGCCGCGCGCCTGCATCCCATTCGTCGCGATTCCACTCACCCTGGTCGAGACTGGTAAGGCACTGGATAGAAGACCCGACATTCCACTGCTCGATACGTCTGCTCGCCCGCGAGTGAATCGATCCATGAGCGCAATCATGTTCAGGATCAGAACTACCCGTCCGTCGCCTAGAATTGAAGCTCCACTAACCAAGTCGGTCGTGATCGACTGGTCATCAAGTGCCTTGATGACTAGCTCGTCTTCGCCGTCCAACCCGTCGACCATCACACCGAACTTGCGATCTCCACTATTGATCACCAGCACGAAGATCTTGCGGCGTGCCGTCTCCGGCCCGCTTGTAGGTTTCGATCCCAGCCGCAGCAGGGGCAATACGTCGTTGCGCAGTTGCAGTACTTCGTAATGCTCGACCTGATGAATCTCTTCTTCCACGGTGCGTGCGATCTCCGCCACCGCGTTTAGCGGCAGGGCATAGAGCCGCTGATCCACTCGGAACAGTAATGCCCGGATAATAGCCAGCGTCAGGGGCAGCCGCAGCCGGAAGGTTGTTCCCCGTCCCGGCGTAGTTTCGATCTGTACCGTTCCCTTCAGACGGCCCAGCACGCTTTGGACAACATCTAATCCCACGCCGCGGCCGGAAAGTTCCGTGATTTCTTCCGCAGTGGAGAATCCCGGCTGCAGAATCAGATCCAGAGTCTCCGACTCGGTCATGCGGGCTGCCCGCTCGGCATTCAATAAGCCCTGAGACAGAGCACGCTTCCGAACTTTTTCCGCATCGATCCCCACCCCATCGTCGGAGACCTCGATGACTACTTGATTTCCCTGGTGATAAGCGGCCAGCCGCAATGTCCCTTGCGGCCGCTTACCGGCTCGAACCCTTTCCTCTGCCGTCTCTATGCCATGGCCGATGGCATTTCGTACCATGTGGGTAAGCGGTTCAGCGATTGCATCCAAAATGCTCTTGTCGAGATCGGTCTGCCCACCTCTGACGATCAGCTCAACTTCTTTCCCGGACTGACGTCCGACATCCCGCACAATGCGCGGGAATCGGCGAAAGAGCTGATCGACAGGCACCATGCGAATTTTCATGACCGAGTGCTGCAGATCGTTCAAGACGCGTCCCTGGAACGCCATGACATCGGAGAACTTTCCTCGCAAAGCATCCTTCGGGAAGCGTTGTCCAAACTCCAGCATCGTCTGCTGTAACATCGATTTCGCCAGGATCAGTTCACCGACCAGATTAAGTACGCTGTCGATTCTTTCCGCGTCCACTCGCAGCACGTTATCGGGACCACCCGGAACGGCGGGACCGGCCGGCGTTTCTCCGGTTGATTGCGTTTCAATGGCAGCGGCCTCAGAGACCGCTGGCGTCGCGATCTTATCGTAGTTATTGTTCTTGCCCTTGCCGTTGTCTTTATTCTTGCCTTCAACCTCATCATTGCCATCAACCTCGGCAACAGAAACCGGCGGGGCGACCGGCGACGCGGCTTGAACACGCAGTGGACTTACTTTTGCATTCAGTGCAATGGTTGGGATGCTGCACTTGGCGCGGATTTGCTCCGCAGGCCTGTCCGACGCGAGAGCTGCCTCGATGCGGTCAATGGGCTCGAGACTGCCTTCGATCGGATAGAAAGCCAGCACTTCACCCAGTTCGGTAAGGGCCAACTGGATCATCTGCCGCGCTGCGATAGGCATGCCGCACTGTGGGTCTACCTGCACCACCACGTGATGAACCCGCTTGCCTTCTGTCGCCGCGCGGGTGATCGCCAGCTGTTCGTATTCCGACCAGCGGTTTGTTTTTGTGGCGACTTTCTTTTTCGTCTTGCTGTTCTTGGCCTTGGTCGAGCCACCCTTCGGAGCCTGTGCCAGACGCGCAATGTCCACACGCAAAGCCTGGATACTCGGAAGTTTCGTTCCGTTCCTATACGCTTCCAACAAGGCCGCGAACACATCGGCCGCGCGCAACGCAATCTCGGGAACCGAAGCCCCAGCCGCCGTGTTCTCCAGCGACAACACATCCTCGAATTCATGGGAAAGTTCGCTGAGTTCTCGGAAGCCGCAGGCCGCCGCGTCTCCCTTCAGCGTATGCACCGTCCGCCGCAGGCTACGCGCAGTCTCCGCATCGCCGGGTGACTTCTCCAATTGCATCGCTTCGTCGTTCAACTTCTGGACGAGTTCCCCCGCGCTTTCAAAAAACAACTGGCGGAGTTCGCTCATCCGGTCCTCGGGGGGAACGGTCACATCTTCACCTCTACTCGCTGATACGCTGTGCCACTGTTGCGGTGCACCATCTGGAATTTGTCCGTCAGCCCGAGCAGGCTTTCAGCATGACCGACAAATAGATAGCCCTTGGGATTCAAGCAACGGTAGAACTTTTCAACCAGTCGTTTTTGCTCGGCTTCATCGAAATACATCATTACGTTGCGGCAGAAAATAATGTCATTGCGTTGCGGCAGATATTCCGTCTTCAGGTTGTGAAAATCGAAGTGCACCAACTCCTTGACGTTTTTCTTTATCGCATAGCGGTCGCCCACTTTGTCGAAATAACGCAGGCGATAACCGTAATCGACCCCAGCCATCTGATGCTCGCTATAGGAGCCCTCTTGCGCGGTACGAAGAACCGAATAGTTGATGTCGCTGGCCAGGATTTCCACTCGCCAGGGTGGTGGCACGAGAGGCTTCGGGAGTGGTGCTTCATAGGGCAGCGGATTGCGCAGATAATGATAAGACAGCGCATCGGACACCTGCATGGCCATGGTGTAAGGTTCCTGTCCCGTGGAACAGCCCGCGCTCCAGATTCTCACGCTGTAGTCCCGGCGCTCCTGCTTGCGCCGCAGAATATCGTCCATCACATCCTTCTGAAACAAATCCAATTGCGCCTTGTTCCGGAAGAAGCTGGTCTCGTTGACCGTGAGATTTTCCAGCAAACAGGACAGCTCTTGTTTGCCCTGCTGGCTGATCAGCAGACGATAGTAGCTGTAGAACGAATCCAGGTGGCACTCTTTCAAGCGACGCTGCAAACGGTCCTGCAGGAAAGGCGTGCGACGATCGTCGAAGTGCATGCCGCACTCCTGGTAGACCAGCGTCTGCAGGAGTTTCAATTCAGCTTCGGTGAGTGCGGGTGTCTCGCTTGTGTTCATGTGGGCTCGGTTCTGCTTGCTATTTCCCGGCCGAGGCGCTCTTCGTCCCCGCCTTGCCACCAACAACTGCTGCCGGTTTTTCTTCCGCCGGCCCGTTCTGAAGTTCGCGTGCCGCCAATACTTTGCTGATATTTAACAGAATGATCAAACGTCCCTGGTACTTACCCAGGCCGATCACACAATCCAATCCGCCTTCTTGCATCATGGTGGGCGCGGCTTCGATTTCGCTCTCCGGAATCTTCAGAACCTCCGACGCAGAATCCACAATCATGCCCACTAGCCGGCCCTTGTGTTCCACCACCAGAATGCGGCTGCGCCGGTCGAGTCCTGCAGATGCCTTACCAAAACGTTTCCTCAGATCGACCACCGAGACAATCTTTCCACGCAGGTTGATTACACCTTCCAGATAGTCGGGTGCGTCCGGCACAGCCGTGATCTCCGGTACGCGAACGATCTCATGCAACGACGTAATAGGCACGCCGTAGGTCTCGCGGCCCACGCGGAAGCCAACAATATGTGTTTCCTTGCTCATGACTGGAATTCCCTCAACGAGATCCTGCCGCCGCGCCGCGGGCTCCACTTCCGAATCCCGGTGCGTTGTCGTTCGTCCTGTCATTGCGCAGCGCAAAACGGTCCATCGAATCCAGCAAGCCCCGTGACATTTTTGACATCTGATCCGACGAAGCGGCCAGTTCGGTCGAACCCGACGTCGAAGACTGCACGAGTTCTCGCATGCGCTCCATGGCCTGCACCACGGCCTGCGCTCCCGAAGCTTGTTCTTCCACCGCCGAATTGATTTCGTGTGTAATTTCGTTCAACCGAGTAGTAGCACGCGCAATCTGAGACGAGCCGTGCGACTGCTCATTGGTGGCGGCACCGATCTCCTGCGCGAACTTGTACACCTCGGTCACCACGTTGGAAATCTTTCGCAGCGCGGCATTCAGTTCCTGACCAAGATTTAGTCCTTCGTTCACGATGGTTGTGCTCTTCTCCATGTTATCGACCGCTTTGCGCGCTTCCTTCTGGATGCTCTCGATCAATTCGGAGATTTCCTTGGTAGACTGCGCCGATTTTTCCGCCAGCTTGCGCACTTCATCTGCGACTACCGCGAACCCGAGGCCATGCTCGCCCGCTCGCGCCGCTTCGATGGCGGCATTCAAGGCCAGCAGGTTAGTCTGTTCCGCTAGATCGTCGATCACTTCGACAATCTTGCCAATGTTGTCGGCGCGTGTACCGAGCGCGTCGATGATGTCGCCCGACGAGCGGATCGTGGTGTTGATCCGGTTCAAGCCATCGGTCGCCTTCTCCATGGTGCCGATGCCGCTGTGCACCTCTTCCCGCGAACGATTCGAAATATCGAGCAAAACCTTCGCCGTATCCGCAACCCGCTGAATCGAAGTCACCATCTGATCGATCGAAGCCGAAGTTTCGCTTACACTCGATGCCTGCGTCTGCGTGCTCTTCACCATGTTTTGCACATTGACGCTCATTTCATGCATGGTGCTCGTCACTTCATCGATAGCCGACGAAGTCTGCAAGCTGTTTCGGGCTGATTCGTCGGAAGCGCTCGCCACTTGGGAGGAAGCGCTCGCCACCTGAGAAGCGGCGTCGCGCACATTGCGCACCAGTCCGCGTAGGCCTTCCACCATGCGCGTGAACGCGTTCGCCAAAGTATCGTTGGCCGAGCGCGGATGCACTTCGACCGACAGGTTGCCCCCTGCAATCGCTTCTGAAACGGCAGCCATTTCTTTCAGGTACTTGACCATGGACTCGAAAGTCCTGGCCAGTTGCCCAATCTCATCCTTGCCGTGAATGTCAATATTGTGTTCCAGATCGCCAGACTGGCCGATTTGATCGGCCACATGAATCAGCCGCGTCAGCGGTCCAGTGATTCCGGAGGCAGTTCGATAGGCAATGATGATGCCCAGGCCAAGCGCTACCAGAGTGCTGAACACCGACATCAGAATTGTCCACGTCGCCGCCGATTCATCGGAATGGCGCCGCAGTTCAAGGAGCTGACGATTCTCACGGTCGACATCGTCTAGAACGTCGCTCGAATGCGCAACCCACGAGTTCGGGTCTTTTTGTAGATAGAAAATCTGTAGTTCCGCTACCGTCGCATTGCCGCCATCCACCGCGCGACGCTTGTCTACCAGGGGATTGGCAAACTCGGTGCCCCAGGTCTGCTCCAGTCCCTGCACCTTTTCCAGACTACTGCGCTGTTGCGGAGAACTAGCCAGTTCTTGGGCATGGCGGAGCGCGTCGTTCAACTGGCGCTCGCCGTCGGTCATTTTCTCGACGTCCCGCGTGTCCCCGCTCAGCAGATAATTCTGCAGGTGAAGTCGGTTTTGCATCATCTGGAACCGGACCGACGAGGTAACCTCCGTCATGTCGATCGACTGCTGCGCCGCAGCCTTGGCCTCATGCTCGCGTTGCACGGCGACCAGATTGATGGCCAGAAGCACCATAACTGTCGTCAGAATGATGCCGAAACTTACATAGAGCTTTTTCTTGATAGTCATACTCAAACCTTCCTCAGCCAGTGCTTCAAGCGCACCGCACTCTACTGGGCTGGGTCAAAATGGAATTCAACAAGCCCTGTTGACCCGTCAGGCCCCGTCTCGAAGCGCCATTTCTTGACCGCTTCCAGGGCCGCATTTGCCAACACTGGATGTCCGCCCACAACTTTCGCTTCCTTGACCGACCCGTTGGCAGCAACCGTGATTTGGACTTTCACCACGCCCGTGATGTTCATGCGCTTCGCCAGATCTGGGTACACCGGCGCGACTCTGCTCTTTACCTTCCGATCGATTTGTTCCTGTCCCGTTGCTAAAGGGGTACTGATCGCCATCCATCCGCTCACCAGCAGCAGACTTACAGCGAACATTCGATTCAGGCCTCGAAAAGACACGATCCCTCCCTACGTTTTTGTGTATTTGCCCATATTCGAGCAAAGACCACACCGGCGCATACCAAAAGTTCTATTCGCGCATTACTTTGGTGCTTTGCAAGACCTCTGCAAGATCATGAAGGGCCGATCCTTAGCTCCCTCTCCACGTCCACATGCGATGTCATCACACGAACTTCATGCTTCCGCATAAACCGATCTTCTCTGTCTCGTAAATTCCAGAATGAGACGCAAGTATCACTTTGGTGGCGTTTCACAACTCGGCACCACCACTCGTATTCCCTTGACTCAATTTGAGAATCAAGCGTACTTTTTATATGTAATTCAATTGTTTTCAACCGCTTAGCCGAGCGGACGGTGCGCACTGACAAGTCACAACGGAAACTCGGGGCCTAGGGACGAGTCTCAGTCTGAAGAGGCTTTCCAAAAACTTCTCTTGGAGCTTTCCCGCGCCGCTTTCCAGAGCAGCGATCCCAGCCAGCTCATCCGTTCCTTCTGCGCCCTCACTCGAACTTTTTTCCATGCCAGCGGCGCCTACTTTTGGACTCGCTCCACCGACGGTGAACTCACCGGGACTGAGTCAGACGCCGATCAGGCAGGGACGCGATCCTTTCGTGGTGTCCGCAGGCAACCTGGTGATGCGTCTATCGCCATGGATGCGGTTCAAAAACGGCGAGCCTTTTTTGTCAATCACATGGACGCGGCCCGTTACCCTTGGGTAGCCGAATGCCACGCGCATTCCGGCATGGCTGCGCCTCTGCTGGTTTCAGGAGAAGTGGTCGGCGCCATCACCTTCCTGCAAAGCGCACCCGGCGCGGGTTTCGACGATGATGACTTAGCCAAAGTCACTATCCTGGCGGCGCAGCTCGGAACCGCGATCGAAGCTCTCCGTCTGAATCAACTCTCCCGCGAAGAGCACCGTCGCGCCAGCATTCTGGTGGAAGTCGCGACCGCGCTCCACGGCTTGCCCGATACCGCCGCCGTGATGGAGAATATCGCCGATCGTCTACGGGTGCTGCTGCACTCGCCGGCCGTGCTCGTCTTTGTTCAACAGGAAAAACTTTTCCAGTTGCAGGCAGTTTCGACGGAAGCTCCCGCACTTGCACTCGCCATTCGTTCGCGTTTCGAGAAGAACGACCTCCGCTCTGCGCTTGAAATCGCCACACGCGCAGTCGCTGCGGGAGAGCGCATTACAGTCAGCATCGACGGAGCCTCACATTTCGGAGAGGATTCACCGCCGGGCGTTCTCATCGCAGCACCCTTTCGCACCTCGCGCTCGCACGGTGCTATCCTCGTCTACCCTCGTCCTGCCGACCCCTTCAACCACGAAGATAAGACCTTGGTTTCAGCCCTTGCCGGCTTTGGTGCGGTCGCGATCGCCAACGCCGAGTTATACGGCATGGCGCGCGCCCAGGCCCACGAACTCCACGAAATTCTTGAGATCTCTTTCGAACTCGGTTCCGCCGGAAAACTCGATGAGTTCATGCAGACCTCGGTGGTCCGAGCCGCCAGCTTCCTCGGTTTCAAGCGTTGCTTCATCGGGCTCCTCGAAGACGCCACTTTCCACATTCGCTGGGGAGTGGAGAACGGCATTGCCCGTCCCGTCGATATCCCGCTCTATGATGGCGTCGCGACCCTCGCCCTGAAGAAGAAAAACGTGTTCTTCACCGAAGACGCCTCCAAAACTCCGGGTGCGAATTTGGATTTCGTCGCCGCCTTCAATATCGGTCAACTCCTCGCCGTGCCCCTGCTCGGTTCTAACGGCGATGTGCTCGGAATGTTTGGAGTGCTTGACCGCATCGAGTCCGGGCCGATTAATGACGAAGATGTTCGCCGCGCCCGGGCACTTGCCGCGCAAGTTGCTATCGCCCTCGAACTCACCCGCAACCTGCACCAATCGGAGGAGCACCGCCGCCGCGCCGAAGCTCTGGTCACGCTCGCGCTCGAACTGAACAACGTTCTGCATCTCCCCGAGTTCACTCGTAACTTCGCTCTGCGCGCGGCTGCTCTGCTCGGAGGCAGTTCCGTCGCCCTCAGCCTTTTCCAGACAGGGGAGATCAATACCGTCCTCATGTGCGGTGCCTCTCAAATCGGTGCCTCTGCCATCGGCGTTTCTGAAATCAGCGCCTCCGAAATCAATGTCACCGAAATAAAAGACAAGCAATTGCTCCGCCGCTTCAATCAAGCGCTCAGTGCGGCCCTGCCTAAATATCGAGATGATGTCGCCTTTGCTCCGGCCAACGATATTCTGGGAAGCGCCTTGGCAGCGAGTCTGGGATGGACCGATTGCACCCTGGTACGGCTGGCCGGTTCCTCGGGAGAACTCGTCGGCGTTCTTTGCCTCGCCGACCGCGGCGCGCCGCCCGCCATCGAAGACCATCAATTGCTGCGTGCCATCGCCGGCCATGCCAGCATTGCGCTCGAGAACGCCTGTCTCTTCACCCGTATGCAGCAGGCGAACCGCCACTGGCTGGAAATATTCGACGCGATCAGCGACTTCATTGTTGTTCATGACGAGCAGCACAACATTCTCCGTGTCAATCGCACCTTGGCCGATTTCGTCGGCATCGCCCCTGATCAACTGGTCGGCATCAACATGCGCGCTCTCGATGCGCTTTCCACCGGAGCGTCGCCGCACTCCTGTCCTTTCTGCCGCACCGGGGAGGGTCTCGACGAATATGTTCACCCTGTTCTCGAACGCACTTACCTGATTTCAACCTCGCGCATTCATGCCGCCGCCAGTGCCCAGTTGCAGACCGTCCACGTGCTCAAGGACATCACCGACCGCCGCGAAGCCGAGCGCCGTTACCGTGAACTCTTCGACAATATTCAGGAAGGAATTTACGTTTCCACTCCCCAGGGACGCTTCGTTGAAGTCAACGACGCCATGGTTCGCATACTCGGCTATAGCAGCCGTGACGAGGTACTTCAGCTCGACATTCCCACCCAGGTCTATTTTTCTCCGGAGCGGCGGCAGGAACTCGCGGAACTACTCAAACGCGGCGGCGAAATGCACAATCATGAAGAGGTTCTGCGGCGCAAGGATGGATCGCCCGTCCACGTATTCATGAACTGTTTTGCCATGCGCGATCCGGTGGGCCACGTCATGCAGCACCGCGGCTTGATGCTCGATGTTTCCGGACTCCATCAATCGCAAACGGAACTGCAGAAAGAGCGAGATTTCTCCAGCAAAATCCTCAGCCACACCCAGAGTCTGATTTTGGTTACCGACACCGAAGGCATAATCAGCTACGCCAACCGCCGCTGGAGCGGCCTCGGTTTTCAGCAGAACCAGATCCTTGGACATCCCTTGCCCGATCTCTGTGCCCCACCACGTCGCGTTGCCATCCGCGATGCATTCGCCGCCGTGGGCCGCGGCCAGCAAGTCGACAACTTCGATCTACCCCTGATTCGCGGCGACGGCGTTAGCAGCCAGTTCTCCGTCAATCTCAGCCCCATCAATGGCGAAGATGGCCGCGTCAGCAGCATCGTTGTAGTCATGACTGACGTCACCGACTCCGCTATGCTGCGCGCAAAGCTCGTGCACGCCGAAAAAATGGCTGCCGTCGGGCAGCTCGTCTCCGGCGTCGCCCACGAAGTCAATAATCCCCTGACCGCAATCCTGGGATTCACCGACCTCTTGATGGAAAACCCCGAGCTTCCCGAAAGCGCGCGCCGCGATCTGCGCGTGATTCTGCAGGAGGCCCAGCGCACCAAGCAGATCGTGCAGAATCTCCTAAGCTTCGCTCGCCAGATGCCCCCACAGCGTCGGCCGGTTCAGCTCAACAACATCCTGCAACGTACCGTGCACCTGCGCTCCTACGATTTCATTAGTCACGGCATTCAGGTAGTTGAACTACTCGACGAATCGCTCCCCGAAGTCGTTGGAGATTCCCATCAGCTCCAACAGGTGTTTCTCAACATTCTGAATAACGCCTACGATGCCGTCCGCGAAACGGCACGCGCCGCACGCATCGAAATCAGGAGCACCCGTGCCAGCGCATTCGTCGAAATTTCATTTCGCGATAACGGTATGGGCATCGCCGATCCCGAACGCATCTTTGATCCATTCTTCACCACCAAAGATGTAGGCAAGGGCACCGGTTTAGGTCTCAGCATTTGCTATGGCATCGTCCGCGAACATGGCGGCGAAATTGTGTGTCAAAACAACCTCGACTCCGAAGGAGCAACGTTTACCGTTCGGCTCCCGATAGCATCTGAAACAGCATCCTTCGGAGCAGCCGCAGGAGTGCACCCCAAATGACCCAAACAGGAACTAAATCCGCCTGTGCGCCAGTTCTTCTGATTGAAGATGAACCGGCCGTGATGGCCTTAGTGCGCGCCGTGCTGGAGGGCCACGGATACGCCGTCGTGCCCACCGAATCCGGCGCCGAAGCCCTGCGCCTGCTGGCCGATGGCGATTTTCACGGTGTTATCTCCGACATGCGTACTCCAGGAGGTGTAGATGGCGCCCAGGTTTATGCTTGGATCGCCGCGCATAAGCCCGAACTGGCCTCAAAACTCGTTTTCATCACCGGCGATATTGCCAACGAGGAAACCGCTGCCACACTGCGCCGCACCGGCGCTCCCTGTGTGGAAAAACCATTTCGCGTCCATGACTTCATTTCCGTAGTCGAGCAAACCTTGGGTAGGGCCGCTCAGAGGGCCGCTGAATGACCGATACTCTACCGAAGCCGACCCTATCGACGCAGACCTTATCTACACAAGACTTCCGCATCCGTCTGCTGATCGTCGATGATGAACAAACTATCCGCCGCCTCTGCATCACCGTCGGCGAGTCGCTGGGATTCATATGCCTCGAAGCGGAGAGCGGTGACGCCGCCCTAGCCCTGCTTGAAGAACAGCCCGTGCACATGGTGCTTACCGACATGGTCATGCCGCACATGTCCGGAATCGAATTTCTGGAGCAGGTTAAGCGCGCCCACCCCCGCATCGAAGTAGCCGTCATGACCGGCCACGGATCGGTGGAAACAGCAGTTCAAGCCATGAAGTTGGGCGCCTACGATTACATTTCGAAGCCCTTCGCCCCGCTTGATGAACTGCGCCTATTTCTTCGCCGCATGGCCGACAAGGTCCGCCTTGTCGAAGAAAATCTCTACCTCCGCGAGCGTTCCGAAACCGAAACCGCCGTGCACGGCATCATCGGCAATTCCACCGGCATTCAAAATGTTTTGCGCCTGATCTCCCGTCTCAAAGACACGCGCACCCCGGTCCTGATCTCCGGCGAAAGCGGAACGGGCAAAGAACTCGTAGCCCGGGCCCTGCACTTTCGCGGCACCCTGGCCAGCCGTCCCTTCGTGGCTGTAGATTGCGGATCTCTAGTCCCCACGCTCATAGAGAGTGAACTCTTCGGTTACGAAAAAGGAGCCTTCACCGGCGCGCTTCGTTCCAAAGAGGGTCTCTTGCAATCCGCCGATACCGGCACGATTTTTCTCGATGAAGTCGGTGAACTCCCGCTCGAAATGCAAGCCAAACTCCTGCGTTTTCTCCAGGAAAAAGAAGTTCGTCCTGTAGGCAGCAATCAAAAAGTCAAAGTGGATGTCCGCATCATGGCCGCCACCAATCGCGATCTAGATACCGAGTACAAGAAAGGAACTTTCCGCAAGGATCTCTATTTCCGCCTCAACGTAGTAACCATTTCTCTGCCGCCCCTTCGCGAGCGCCGTTCCGATATTCCCATCTTGGCCGCGTGGTTCCTCGATCGTCTCGCTCCCGGACGCGGCGTCCAGGTCTCCGGCACAGCCATGAAAGCCATGCTCGCCTACGATTGGCCCGGTAATGTTCGCGAACTGGAAAATTGCCTCGAACGCGCCGTGGCATTGGGCGACCAACGCATTATTGAAGTCCACGATCTGCCGCCCGCAATTGCGAACTCGGAAGGCCAACTCCAGCCAACAGCAACGCAAGAATTCTCCACCCGAGCCACCGACCTGGAAGATATCGAGCGCGCCACCATTGAGCGAGTCTTCTCCCAGGTCAAGGGAGACAAAGCGTTAGCCGGAAAGATGCTAGGCATAAGCCGAGCCACTCTCTACCGCAAACTAAAACGCTACAACATAGGAGCCCAGGAAGATTCTTCCCAATCCACTACCTTGCAATAACGCAAAATGGAGTGACGGGCGTCATCGCCCGCCCAAGTCGAGGAAAGCTCGCCTTGCCAAACTCCGATTCCGCATATTCACGAAAATGAGACGATCATTTCATTCTGAGACGCACTTTCCCTACAACCCTAAGAATGATCTCGCTTCGACTCCATGTAATGCCGCTAACTGCTTGCCCTACTCTCACTTGCTCTTAAGGGCATGACCTTCAAGTATTTGGTGGGACCCGTGCACCAAGAAATCCCGATAAGCAGAGCCAGTCTCCTCGCAGCACTTCCAAACCGGGAAGAGAGGAGACTCGCCCTTTGCTCACTCTCCCCCGGGATCGAGGTCTTCGTGCCCAACCAGGCAACTGCTCGCGCTCTCGAATCAGACATCATCAGCCGCTTGGCCAGGTTCTTTCCCGAAGCCACGCCAGTGCGGATTCCCATCAAGCTCAGTCGCGCCCATAACGGCAACACGAGCGGCAACGGCGATGCAAGCGCTCACCAACCTGAGAACGCAAATGTCTTTTTTCAAAATACCGTGATCGAGTTTGGCACGCCGCATGAAGTCCTCTTTGTTGTCGATCATCCTCTGGAATTTGCCGATCGCGTCCTCCTCGAAAGCAATGACGGCTCGTTGCGCGCCGAGGCCTCCGTGGTCGCGGTTCAATATCACACTGAGCGGACTGCGGTTGCGGCCCGCTTTCTACAACATGTTCCCAATTGGATTGTGAAATCATGACTCCATTTACCCAACCTTCCGTCGAAGACCAGGGAATAACATTCACCGCCCTGCAACCTATGTACGGTGCCCTGGTGCGCGAATTTGTGATTGAGGTTTCCACCTGCCCCGTCGACGAAGAATTTTCGCCGTCGCCCGAGTCGATCGGACAAGCTGCCGCCTGGTTCGAACAGGTCGACACGCAGATCCAAGTGCACCAGTTGCGCCAATTTTTGCAGACCACACCTCTGGCCAACGAGGTCGTGCTCCGTCATCTTCTCGTGCATCACATGAAGAAGGCTGCAAAGTCTACCAGCGATCGCGACAAGACTGATTTTCTGCTCGTCCAGTATTTTTCGCTGTGCGCGCCTTCCGGTCTCGAAGATGCTGACCTCGATCTCGATTATGTCGCACAGGTACTGGAACCCGTGCTCGGCCCGCTGGAGCCGAAGCTTCCCACGTGGCTGAGTTCTCTCGAAACCATCCTCCAGTCGGCAGCCCGTTGTCGTCGTCTCAGCGAACTGCTCCATAGCGGCATTCTCGAACAGGGACGCAAGCTCAAGACGCAGGCCGCCGCCCGCTATTTCGAGCCTTCAGCCATGGTGGCCTTCGCCCGTTTTAGTTTCCTGATCCGGCGGACATTCTTCCGTCTCATGCACGACGATCTCAACGCTATTCAGGATGGCTTGCGCGAACTTGAGCGCCGTGGCGTGGCGACCATCGATTGCCGCCGCGCCCAGTTCTCCGCCGACGAGCCAATCGCGCGTCTGCGCATGATCTGCCAATCATGGAAGGTAATGTTCCACGCCGAATATTCTTCTGGACAGCCGCTGCGCATGTTAGTCGATCTCCGTGCTGCGGTCGATGATGCTCTCCAGAATGGAGCGCGCAAGAATCCGATGGCGGCGAATGCCGCCGCTGCGACTGCGAAATCCAGCGGCGCTGCCAAAAAGTAACTTCCCCCGTCTGTAGAGACGGAGCAGGCCCTATCTCTACAGGAAGTCAGGCATCCCCCCAGGGTCAATTTGCCGAGCCAGAATTAATTAAGAAATTGACTTCAGATATTAGCTTCTGAAATTAGTTATGACCATCAATCGCCCGACTGTCCTGATCCTTGCCAGCGATCCCGCCTTTTCGCGCGAGATCACCGCAAACTGGCCACATGATCCTTTGCCTCATTCGAACGGCCCGGAATTCATCATTCTTGACGAGGGTTTCTCTCGCGAATTGCAGGGCAGCCACTACGATCTGGCCATCGCTGACGCCGCCTTCGTTGACAAGCAACTGGACAAGCAAGAGGAGAAAAAGGAAGATGGCAAGAAAAATGAAAAGAGAAAAGACAAGCACCAGCGCTTGAATAAACGTCTCAACAAAGATCTAAAGCAGTCGCTACTCGCCGCCGGCAAGCCGGCCATCCTCATTCACTCCGACCCATCGCTCGATTTTTACAACATCCACGCCACCGTTATCGAGTTACGTCGCGAGCCCGTCATTTGGCCCGCGATAGCGGGTCTAGTCGGACGCGAAATCCTGCGGCGTGTTCGAGCCGAGTCTCGCGCCCTTCAAGCTGAGAAAGTCTGCGCCACGGCCCAAGCCGAAGCTACTCTCGGACGCTACATGGTAGAAATGCGCACCAACGTCAACAACGCTCTAACCACCGTCCTCGGCAACGCCGAACTCCTCGTCATTGAGCCTGGATTGCCTGCCAACGTGTTAGCGCAAGTCGATACCATACGCAACATGGCGCTCCGCATGCACGAAGTTTTTCAGCGTCTTTATTCGATTGAAAAAGAACTCACGGTCGACGCTCGTGAGTCAGGAAAGAAAGCGATGTCTGCCACCGCTGGCGCACGCTGAGCCCGTAGAAACAATTTGTATACAAGTTACTGGCTGCGTTGGTCCTGACTCTATAGATCTGACTCTATAGATCTCTAACTCCACTTAGTCTTGCGATTTCACCGCATCTGCTCCCCATGAGCCAGGCACTCGTCGGGTGAGCCGTTAGTGTCGAACCTTACAACCCCAGTCTCGTCAGAACAGAATGTTTTCACCCCAGTCTGATCGCGAGACACAGGATAAGCCACGACCTGGTAAGATCCTTCACCCTTTTCGGGTCGAACACAATTCTGAAGGACAAACTGGTAGCCATACTTTGTGCCCGAGGCGAGACCGTCGTCGATCAGTCGAGCTTTGGCGACGGATGAAATGCGCTCATTTCCGGCCAGATCGGAAAGCGTACAAGTATAGCCAACCCCTGGATTGGCCAGGTAATAGGTAACCTCGGCAGTGGTGATCCGTCTTACGGACCGGAATGCGGAGGACTCGTTGGCTGCGATCCTGGCGCGCAGCAGATTAGGAATCGCGATGGCAGCGACGATCAAAATTATGGGGATGAACGCAATCCCTATATATCCGAGGATCAGTCCGCCCAGCGCTATGCCGTCGCCTTGCAAGCGTCCATTGCTTCGGCGAATCTCCGACCGCGAGACGTGCCCCAGGACAATCGCCACGAAGGCGGCAGGGAATAAGAGCAATCCGAAAATGCCTGTGATCAAGCTGCCCAGCGCTTTTCCACTGGTCTTCTCCGGTTCAGTAGGCAACGCTGGCTGCGGTAAAGTGAATGTTGCCTGTACCGCCGGCGGCTGACTTGTCATAGGTTGAACAGCGGTCGAAGCGCCGCAACGATCGCAAAACAGGCTGCCATCTACAAGTGGAGCGCCGCATCGCGGGCATACCATGGCTTCTCCTTATCGGGCGCCATTCCAATCAATCGTCATCCAAAACGGCGTCGAAAAAATAGAAGCCAACCTACTCTCGAAGAGGTAAGCTCGTCAACCAATAAGTTGGTCAAACGGAGACAATTAATTGTCGAGATTGGGAGTTGTTGCCGATCAAACCCGCGTCATCGAAGACATCATTGCAATTCATTCTGCCAGTTGCGATATTGCTGCGTCATAATTTCGTAGCATTCGCAGGCTGCCGCTTCCAGTTTAGAGCGGCTTGCAATCTTTACAGCCCCGCGTGTGTAGTGGATCAGCCCGGCCTTTTGCAGAACTCCCGCCGCCACCGTCACACTCGCCCGTCGTGTTCCCAGCATGTGAGCGAGAAATTCTTGTGTCAAAGGTACAAAATCCCCGTCAATTCGGTCCTGGCTCATCAGCAGCCAGCGCGCCAGTCGCTGGTTGACTTCATGCAAACGATTGCACGCGGCAACCTGCGTTGCCTGCAATCCCAGCAACTGCGTGTAGCGATTCAACATCTTTTCCAGCTGTGGGCATTTTGGGAGCAACTTCCCCAGATCGGCCGCGCGCATGCGAAATGCATGTCCTGCAATCTGCACCAAAGCACGGGTTGCACTCGTATTCAGGCCCACCACTAGAGGCAAGCCGACAAAGCCTTCCTTACCCGTGACTCCGACCTCCACGCTCTTGCCATCCCCCATCACGCTTAAGATTGAAACCATTCCACTGTTCGGAAAATAGCAATATCGAATCGGCTCTCCGATTTCGTTCAGTAGTTCGTGTGTCTCCAAATCTATCGCTTCCAGTTCTGGAGACACCAAATCGCGCTCCTTGCGTGGCAACCCCAGCAGGATTTCGTTCCGTATCAAATTTCCGGGAGGTGCACCATTAGAGGGCTTCGAAGTGAAGCCGGCCGAGAAACCAGACATTGTTTTCGCCATAGCGGCTCCGGCGCGCATGTCCGATTTCGCAAAGTCTCGGCTCCCGAGAGCCGCGGCGGGAAAATTGCTAGAAGAGACATCTATACCTTACCTCAACGCCGTCTAACGTTCAATGCTAGCCGCATTCGTTAAACAAATAAATTATTCCCACTTTGGGGCGAAAATGGTACGCTAGCGTACAGTATTGGCAGTATTGTCATTGGTTGGCCTCGGTCGGAAAATTCAGACAACTAAGCAACTGAAATCAGGCGATGTCTGAAAACCATTCTGATCGTCGACGATAGTCGTGCCATCCGAAGCAGTCTGCGCACACTACTAGAGCGACGTACCGATTGGGCAGTCTGCGGCGAGGCCGAGAACGGTCGTGAAGCTATCGATCAGGCTTTACGACTCCGCCCCGACCTCATTCTTCTGGATCTTTCCATGCCTGTGATGAATGGTTTCGAGTCTGCCCGAGAACTTCAGCGATTGTTGCCCAAAGTGCCAATCCTGATGTTCACATCCTTCTGCGACTCAGATATCGAGCGCCAGGCACTGGCTTCAGGTGTCACCGCGGTCAAGTCAAAATCGGAGAGTATAGAGTCGCTTTGCGGAAGTATTCAGGATTTGCTCCAGGCAAGCTAGAAGAGTTAGTCTTTCAAAATTCGTTTTTATTGTTATTGCAAGTTTGTATTGCAAGCGCATGCGCAGAAAAGCCAAAATCGTTCCTCCCGATTGGTCGCTAAAGATCGAGGGACTCCGCCGCAGCCGCAAGCTAAGCCAGGCCGAGTTTGGAGCTAAATTAGGCGGCTCCGCCATGGCAATCTCTCGTTGGGAGCGTGGAGTGGCCGAACCCTCCGGAGCCATGTACATCCGCTTGGGAAATCTGGCCGGCGACCCACTCTGCTGGTTTTTCTGGAAGCGTGCCGGCCTGCGGCTTTCGGACGTAACTCGCGTCTTACCAGCCGTACGCCGTCGCTTTGCGGAAAGCAGAACTCCCCAGGTGCACTTTGTGCGCGCCGGAGGCAAGACCACTCATTCGTTGAAGAAGGCAAGTCTGGTTGCCGTTCCTCTACTCCCTGTCGAGGCTGCCACAATAGGTCATGAAGGAGACAATGTCGATCTGGCAGAAGTCCCGGCCGATTCCATGTTGGCCGCGCCCATAGAATGGTGTCCAAACCCAGAATCCACCCTATGCCTGCGAGTAAAGGGCAACTCCATGTCGCCTCTTATCCTCGACGGCTACATCATTGCTGTCGATACTTCCAGCGTCGAAAATGACCATCTGGTCGGCCAGATCGTAGTAGCGTCCCACAAAGAGAAAGGATTATTGGTCTCACGTTTAATCCGCTTCGACCATACCGATGCTCTGGTTTCGGATCACAGAGAATACAACTCTGTTCCCGTAACTCCCGGTTCCGAATGGAGGATAGTAGGCAAAGTTTTATGGTGGACCGGTCGGGCAAGGTAACCATCCGCAGATTACAAATAAATTATCCATTTTTATAAGTCTTGCCGGTCTAACTACCGCAAATGCCCAATAAGACTACAGGATGCATTCGATTCCTTTTCGCTATGCTCTCAACTACGCTCTGGGACGGACAGGCTGCAGAATGGTGCGGGAGAATCTACACCACGGTAGAACCCTGCGGGAGAATCTACACCACGGTAGAACCCGGTGAATTTCGAATCGGTGAACATAGAGTGTTTCTTGCCAAACGTATCCTGGGGCGCGCAAGTACGACTCCCGTTTTAATTGCTGCTACCCTCCTGATCTTCTGCGTTACAGCGTGCGCGCAAAACACCTCCAGCGATGCCACTTTGTCAGCCGACAATCTTTTGCGTAGAGCCGTCAACGGGGAGTTAACGGCTCAAGCCGCTGATCATACCCACTGGATGTATCAAGAAAGAATGGGCGTCTCCGGAGAGAAACAAGTGAAGTTGGTCGTCGAGACCCCGGAAGGAGACCTTGATCGCTTGTGTTCAGTGAACGGGCAGCCAATTACAATGGAACAACAAAAACAAGAAAACCGGCGCATCGCACGCCTGCTGCACAAGCAAAATGAGCAAAAAAAACGGAAACGTGCGCAAGAGGAAGATGCACGACAAACCGAGCATCTGTTCAAGGTATTGCCGGAGGCTGTGATCGCGAGTTACGGAGAGAACAAGGGCGATCTTATAGAAATACTCTTTAAGCCAAATCCCAATTTCCATCCCTCGTCCCATGAGGATGCCGTCTTTCACGCGATGGCAGGCCGGATATGGATTAACCAGAAGGAAAACAGGTTGGCGGAAATCGAGGGTCATCTGATTCAAGGAGTGAAGTTTGCTGATGGACTGCTCGGCCACCTGGACAAAGGCGGCGAATTTCACGTACGACAGTCTGAAGTTGCTCCCGGCCATTGGGAAGTCACTCTTCTGCACGTCAACATGCACGGCAAGGCTCTGTTCTTCAAGACGATCGCAGTGCAACAAGACGAGATTCGGACCAACTTTCAGCGTGTGCCAGACAACATGACACTTACTGAAGCGGCCGAGGCGCTGCAAAAGCAGTCAACTGAGAAGGCCACAGCAGTCGAAAGCCAGCGTGAAGTTGAGCGCGTCGAAGGGGTCCAGCTTATATCCGCAAGAAAATCGCACAATTAATCTTTCGAGGTTAATCTTCAAGCCGCACCTCTCCGGCCGGTTAGTAAGTTAACCACAAGGACGATTATGGCCACCACCAGCAAGATGTGGATGTAGCCACCCAGCGTATAAGAACTGACCAGCCCCAGAAACCACAAGATTAAAAGCATGATAAATATTGTCCAAAGCATTTTAAAGCCCTCCCGGCATGACGCAGTGAAATTCCCACAACGTCTCGCCATAATCCGCAAGAAGCGTACCGCATGGAGTGTTTTGTGCGCGTACGGTGAATGCTGTAAACGGGGCTCATATTTTCGGTAGTCGCGTCTCGTTATTCTGTTCTTTGCGTCTAAACGAAAGCAGAAAAAGTAGGAGGGAGCATGCGAAGACTCGAATTGATGAAAAGAGACGAACTGATGAAAGCCGATCTGCTGAGCGAAATCGTACTGTTGGGTAGCGGCGTCGCGATAATGGTGGCCTTCCTGTTAGTTGTGGTAGCCGCCCTTACCAGCGCGGCAGGCATGCAATAGAACTTTCAAGGACAGATTTCAAGGACAGATAATGATGTGAATTCTGCATCCCTTAGCCAAAGCAAAGATGACCAGTGAACTGGCCGTCAAACCGAAAAGCTACGAATCGCATCCCGGGCCAAACTTAAGGAGAATTCACATGTCTGAAAAGAACACAGCGGTCTTCGGTATTTATCCGAGCTATGCGAATGTTGAAAGCGGTGTCGATGGATTAAAGGCAGCGGGCTTCAGTAACAGGGACATTTCAGTGCTCCTTCCTGCAGGCGCTGGGACGAGAGACTTCGCGCATGAAAAGGGTACAAAGGCCCCTGAGGGCGTTACGGCCGGAGCCGGAACTGGCGTGGTCCTTGGCGGGGTCATGGGATGGCTGCTAGGTGTCGGTGCTCTCGCTATTCCTGGACTAGGACCATTCATCGCTGCCGGTCCGATCATGGCTACACTTGCGGGGGCGGGAGTGGGAGGTACAGTCGGCGGCATCACCGGAGCTCTGATAGGAATGGGAATACCCGAGTATGAGGCTAAACGCTACGAGGGCCGAGTTAAAGATGGTGGCATTCTGCTCTCGGTCCATTCCAATAGCTCCGATGAGACGAAACGTGCCAAGTTAATTTTGGAGGCGACCGGTGCTCAGGATATTTCGTCGACCAGTGAGGCGAGTTCTGACCATGCCAAGGTTGACCTGCCTCGAGCAGTCTAGGTCCACGAGTAAGGTTCTGTACTTGTTGAGGAGGAGCGCAATATTAGTATCGAAGAGAGACGTCGGGCTAGCTGAACTGCTCTTAGCAGCCGGTCAATCTCTCACAGGGAAGCCGTTTGTCGGCTTCCCATTTTCTTGTCAGATTGCGCTATGCGGCGGAACCTTCTGTGGAAGCAGTCGTGGTCGAAGATACTTGGACTTGGATAATATTGTTCTTGACCGCATACACCACCAGATCTCGGATCGAGTGAATGTCGAGCTTGCGCATGATGTTGCTGCGATGCGTCTCCGCAGTCTTGGTGCTTAGGTTCAGAAGAGAAGCGACTTCCTTCGAACTTTTTCCTTCCGCCAGAAGCTGAATCACTTCGCGCTCCCGAGCCGTCAATGTCGGTAACTTCGGCGTCTCGCCTCTTGAACCGTTGTAGCCCTTATCAAGAAAGCCCGCCAGCACCATGTCATTCACCCGAGGAGTAAAGAACATGCGGTTCCGCTGCAGAGCTTCTACTGCGGACACCAAATCTCGAGCCGCATCCGACTTCAGCACAAAGCCACGAGCTCCCGCGTCCAGCGCCTCCCGGATTACCTGGTCTGAATCAGTGATCGTCAGAACAATGACCTTCTGTTGAGGGTTCTGTTGCAACAGTTGTCGGGTTGCGGCCAAGCCGTTGAGGATAGGCATGCCTACATCTAAAATCACGACGTCGGGTTTCAGCAGCTTCGCTTTTTCGACCGCCTCGCGACCGTCTTTGGCATCTCCACAGATCTCCCAACCCTCATGCGACTGCAGAAGAGCACACAACCCACGACGTACAACTTCGTGGTCATCAGCTATCAGGATCCGCAGCTTCATTGCTCACCTCCGTGAGGGACACCAAAAGCGCTCTGTTTCCCCTAGCGAAAAAACTGTCTCGGTAACAAACTCGTTTTGTTGAATCGAGCCAAATCGGATTGAACTAGAGTGTCTAGCTGTATTCCAAGGCGAATATTAAGTCGCACAGTTTGTTCCTTCAGAATCGCCAGCCTGCATCCGGTTATGGGCGGTAAAAAACTTATGCTGACTCACAGCTTCCACCGCCGCCAGCAAATCCCTGGCCGCGTCGGACTTTACAACGTACCCTCTCGCGCCCGCACCCATTGCCTCACGCATCATTTGTGGCGAGTCATGTTGCGTCACAAACAGGATTTCAGACTTCGGCACAATTCTCCGGATTTGTCGGCAAGCTTCCAACCCGTCCATCTTTGGCATGCTGACGTCAAGCACAACAACGTCCGGCTGTAGCCGATCAGCTTTTTCTACTGCTTGAATTCCATCTTCCGCTTCGTCGATAATTTCCCACTCAGGGCGACTGCCAATTAAAGTTCTTAGCCCATGCCTCACGACAGGATGGTCGTCTGCCACCAGAATACGAACTGTCATACCGTATTTCCAGCTCTGGGGGAGGGCGAAATGTCAACGGTTCGCTTTGTTTCAATCGTGACTCGCACCTCCGTACTTTAATTTCGTCTAACTTAATCTCGCCGGCGCCTTCAATCTCCAACCACCTAACTACACTTGCCCTTCACTTTGAGCCATCGGAACCAGAGGTATGGCGACTCGTACCAGCGTACCGCTGCTATCCGATTCAAGCGTCAACTTCCCGCCCAGCTCTCGTACCCGCTCGCGGATACCTGCAATCCCTACGCCCGTCCCAGCACCCGTGGCATGAAAATGACTCAGTAGTTCTGCCGGTATTCCGCGTCCGTTATCCTTTATTTGTAAGACTACCTGCTCGGCATCTTGCCGAACCAGAACGTCGGCTGCCGACGCGCCAGAGTGTCGATGTACATTCGTTAACGCTTCCTGGAGCACGCGGAACAATGCGAGTTCAATGGCGTCCGGCAAGCGGTCCAAATCAGACGGGACATCCAGTGTCACATCGAGTCCACTGCGCTGGCCATAACCTTCCACATACCAACGAGCGGCCGAGGCAAAGCCGGCTGCGTCCATCGTCGGCGGATGAAGCAGGTAAGAAAGTGTCCGGACTTCAGACATACACTGTTCCATCAGCTTGTCCGCTTCCGACCATAAATCTTCGCGCTCAGGCGATTGCCGGAGCATGTGCGCGTTGAGTTTCAAACCCACCAGATACTGCCCCAGGCTGTCATGCAACTCGCGCGCAATTCTGCGACGCTCAGAGTCTTGCAAGCTGAGCAATCGGGACGACAGCTGTCTTAATGCGGCTGTGCGCTGCTCCACCTGGGATTCAAGATCGGCCTTGGTGCGGCGCAAGGCCTCCTCTACTCGCTTGCGCTCCGCCATCTCGCTCTCGAGCGCCAGTGCCTTTTGCTGCAAATGTGTAATGCTCCGAAAGCGTTCATCTTCGCTCAGCAGTGCCGTATAGCTCTCAACTGGAATCACTTGGGAATGTTCCGCGCAGATTTTCAGGAATAAGTCTCCGTGATCTTCGCGGTTAAACTCAGTCATCGGGTAGGCACATCGAAGAGACAGAGGGTAGGTTCGGCCCAGATCATTCCAAAGCTGTTCGAGGCGGACGGCGGCCTCAGCATTTCCCCTCGTCCACAACAGCGCGACCATTTCTCCAAACCCGGCAATGTGAGGAGTTCTTCCACTGGCGGCTACAATTTGTCCGAAGACACTACCAAGGACCTTGGTAAAGAGTTCGGCGTCTGGCCATCCGTCTCGCATCAACTTTGCCAGGGTTTCCTCAGCATCTAATGTGACGTAACGGCCCTGTTCGATAGCTGTCGCCGTGTCAAAACCGCGTGATTGCAGTCGCTGTGCCAGGCCGTCCCGATGCGCCTTGGTTGCGATGACAACGGCAGCGTCGCCTGCCACCAGCGCGGCGCCGATGAAGCGGCTCAATTCTTCAAGCAGAGACGAATCCTCGCCATAAAATTGTACGGTGTGCCCCCAGTGCCCGACCGGCTCCAATGGTGCATCATCAAAACGCGGAACTTCGGCGATACTCATATCGATTGCCTCTAGGGACAACTTCGGTGCAGCCATACACTGCTGCATTCACGTGACTGGCATTTAACCTACATCCCGCTGAAGTCTAATCCTCCAAACGAACATGGCGAAATACAGGTATTCCTGTAGTGCCTTACGTATGCAGCAGTTGCGATTTTGTACTCTGCCAATCCAAAAAAACTCGATTCGGACGTAAACGGCGCTATTTTGGGGCTTTCCAAATGTACAAATTTTCTTCGTCGGATAGAGTTTCGATGTCCAGCCCTCTCGAAGTTGAGGAGCGGTGAACGGCGGAGCGCAGGTTGGCCAGCGTTGCCCCATCCACTTCGGTTAGCGGAATCTTGATTGCCGATCCCACGGGTAAGGATTCCAGATCCTGAAAAATTCCCCCCAGCAAATCGTGGTGTTTTCCGCGCCGAGTCCTCCGAATATCGGCCAAAATGACGCGGTCATATTTAGGAATGTTCTTCTGAGACCTACCGCCAGTTTCTTTAGCCATACGAACCTCATTCTCTTGCAATCTTTTTGCAGTTTACTTCTGCAAATTTTAGAGACTCTTATATATTATTCTCTCATTGTGTTGTCAAGTACTTTGTAGTGTCGTATAAAATACTATTATTATACTTTAGTCGTTCGCAGGAGTGCTGCATCAGAGTTGTGGTTTCTTCCCTTCTTCTTTAGTTCTTGGTTTTGTTGTTCAACCTTCTTCTTTAATTCTAGCGAATGTAATATTCCCACCCTTTTTTAGTGGTCCTTGTACTCTGGGATCGTTGAGGAAGGTTGGGTGTCACCATGACCACGAACGTTGGGTGGCGAGAGCTATATCAGGCGGCTATGCTTGAACTACGCCCGGAAGAATTGCGGCTGCGAATCGACAATGCGGAAAGAGCGATCCAGCAACGGATCGCAGAGCTAAGGCAGGGCGATTTCAATTCCAAGGAGGAATTGCGCGCCCTTGATGACGCATTGCGGGGACTGCGCGTTCTTGCCAGTACGGAATGCAAAGTTCCAGAGTCCGCACTTTCTGGTTCGGCTAAAAGTGAGGTGCGATCGTGAAACACTTCTTCTCCACGAGTATCAGCTCTTCGAGGGCCAGTGCTTCGAGACTTGGAAATTGCCACAACTTGCTCACGCCGTCGCGGGTCAGAAGGGAAGCGTTGGCGGCGAGAGTGGAAAAGCAGTGGCACGAACTCCTCCTGCATGCGACCATTGAAAGGGACCCGGAAAAGATGTTGCGGCTTACGGCCGAGCTCGACGGGCGCAAACGCCGAGCGGAGGCAGCCAGTGAGCACGACAGCAATTTCTAGATGTTTAACCCGAAACCAATGTCTCCACGGAAGAAAGCTCAAGCGGCATTCGCATCAGCTTTGATGCTGCTGTTCCTGAGTGGATTGGCGACCTATTTCGCAACCGCGCGTCTGCTGGAAAGTGAAGACTGGGTGATTCACACCCACGAAGTTCGTGGCGCGCTTGGAGACATTGATTCTGCAGTGTTGCGCGCCGGACGCGCGCGAAGCGGCTACGTTATTTCCGGAACTGACGATTTCTTGAGCCAATTCGAGGCCGCAGTCGCAGAACTTCCACCCAACCTACAACATTTACGAGAGCTGACTCAGGACAATCCCAAACAGCAGGAACTTTGTTCGCGTCTGGAAGATGCAACAGCCCGCAGAATTGCCCTTCTTCGGGAGTCAATCCAATTACAAAAGGGAGCGCCAGGGTATGACCAGGGACAAGCGGACTTGGCCCGCCAGGCGGTGCCAGTTTCTTCCGACATCACGTCCATCATGCAGCAGATGCGAGAAGAGGAACAACATCTCCTTGATACTCGGGAAAAAGCCTCGCATCGCCTCTTCATCTTGACCGTCGTTACTTTAGCTGTCGCGTTCATCTTGGCTCTTGAGCTCTTCGCCATAAACTATCGCTTGTTGTCCGCGGAGCTTACGGCGCGGGAGCAAGCGGAACAGATCGTCCGCGAAAGCGAGGAATCACTGCGTCGCCTAACTGGCCGGCTGCTGCAATTACAAGATGCGGAACGACGGAGATTTTCCCGAGAGCTCCACGATAGTCTGGGACAGTACCTTGCGGGCGCAAAGATGAATTTGGAAATCTTCGCCGCCCAGCGCAAGGACAGTTCTATCGTGGAAGCAGTTCAACTTCTGGATCAAGCGATGGCCGAGACGCGGACGATTTCGCATTTGCTGCACCCGCCCCTCTTGGATGAAGCCGGGTTTTCATCCGCGGCGAGATGGTATCTCGAAGGCTTCGCGCAACGCAGCGGCATTGAAATCAAAGTCAACCTTCCCGAGGACGTGCGCAACCTGTCAAAGCCCGTTGCACTTGGACTCTTCCGGGTTCTGCAGGAGAGTTTGACAAATATCCATCGCCACTCCGGCAGCAGTAAAGCAGACGTAACACTTGAACTCTTATCTGATCGCGTGATTCTTAAAGTAAGAGATTATGGGAAAGGGATTATGCCGGAAGTGCTGACTGCTTTTCAGACGAAAGGAACGAATTCCGGTGTGGGGTTGGCGGGAATGCGGGAACGTGTGCGCGATCTTGGCGGCCAGCTTGGCATCCATCCCGGTGCACCGGGTATCTTGATTTCTGCCACCATACCGCTCTCGAAAAGCATAGAGAAGCACGCCGCGGCCGCCGACTAACGCATACGATGCGGCTCACGCTGCAAAGTAAGTCTCTTCGCGCAGCAGCGCTCCCACTGCATCCACAACGCTATGGAGATCCGTTTTTGAGCAAGTGCCGCGTATTCCAACTTTCTGAGCCTCTTCAGAGAGTTGCTTGGTGAGATAGAGCGTGACCATCAGGATCGGCGTTTCAGGAGAGAGTTGGGAGATGATGCGAGCGGCATCAAGGCCATTCATGTAGGGCATCTGAAAATCCAGCACAATCACGTCTGGCCGAATTTGGCGAAACCTGTCCACCGCTTCTTGACCGTCGCGCGCCTCGTCACAGACTCGCCACCCGTGATGTTGCTCCAACACGCTCCGAAGATAGCGTCGTACGGAGGGGTTGTCGTCCACCACGAGGATGCGAGTCACGCCATTCTCTTCCACCGAACTATGTGGACACTCCATAAAAAGAAATTACGCGTGAGTTGAGGGTCCGGCAATACATCAAACGCCTGACCTTTGAGGCCGCCCTGCCTGGTAATGACTATCAAGAATGCACAAGCGCGGACCGACGACGAATTACACACTCCTTATTCCAAAAATGAATGGCTAAAATTCACACCGATCAACTCAGCCCCTAGCCATCAATAACTTAGCGTTATGGCATGGCACTTGCTCTCTATAAAGGAACATTGATCCTCAACTCGGAGAGAAGAGAATGGTTGCGAGCAAGGGAAAAGACTGGCGCGAACTTTGCGCTGAAGTTGCCGAAGAACCCGACTCCGAAAAAGTAGTCTCTCTCGTCCATCAGATTCTTCAGGCATTTGATGAGTGCGATCAAAAAGTTATTGCCGCAGCGCGTCAAACGAGCGAACGCTACTAAGACGTCGCTCATACTTAGCCGCTACACGCGACCCATCAAAACCAGCACCAGCACAATAATGAGCACCAGGCCTAGACCGCCGCTCGGGTAGTATCCCCAGCCATTGCTATATGGCCACGTGGGTAATGCACCAATGAGCAGAAGAACCAGGATGATCAGCAGAATGGTGTACATGTCATTCGCTCCATGTTCAGCAGAAGTCACCGGATGCGCATAGCCGGTGCCGATTGAATCATCTGGGGTCAGATGAAAGATTATGCGCGCCAAGCCCCAGTCATGCGCCAGCCGAAACTGCCGATCTGGATCACGAATATCAACTTACAGACGTAGCTGAGACTTCAACATCGGTTCCAGCCTGTAGCTCTGTCCATTTGGTTATGTAGCACGTCTGCGGTTATCAAGATGATTCTGAAATATTCAGTAATAAACAACAATGAATAACGACCAAGCCGCTGTGGCTTGGTCGTTATTTGATGCTATAGAGCCGGACCCCAGTCTAGTTAGGATTGGTGTTTGCAGCCTGATCTTTGGACTGCATGGAATATCTCCTCACTGCCGTAAGGAAGGGTTCGCTTCCGGTTGGTGGCGCAACCTTTCCGTGCAGAATATCCTGAAACGGAACCATCTGTCCGAAGAGTATTCGTGTCTCATCTTTGTCCTGCGATATTGCCGCCCCAGACAAATCAATGCCGGCAAAGAGACCGCGAGTGCGCGAATAGGTCAAGACTTCAGCTCTCATCTTTACGTCGGTTCCGGCAGTGGCGTCCCGCCCAACCGGTCCCGCCGCGGCAGAAGCATCGGCGCCAAGTTTGAAATGACTGGAGAGCAAGTGCTCCATTCCCTGGTCAGTCATAATCACCATCACCAGATCCACTGCTTGGCCGCCGAGCTGGAGTCCCCAGCTTCCACCGGTGATAGTAATCGGAGCAGGCGCGCTCCAGCCGTGCTCCGTCCTGCACGTTGCCACACCCTTACCGTGGTTCCCGCCGAACCCAACCGCGATCTTGACCATCGAAGGCACAACAGCAATGCACTTCGCGTCATGCATAATGCTATCGGGAATCGCTTTGTCGGGAGTTGCCATGATTTCATTCAAAACGTGAGCGGACGTGTCGATGCGCTTGACGATATCGGATTCATCCTTGTTATCGGCGGCCCAAGTCAGGCTGGTGAAGATCAGAGCCATGGCGGTCAACGCCAAGAAAAGTTTAGTTACAGACGCGGTTCCTATGTTCATATCAAACCTCTTCTGTGCCCGATCTGAGCACCTGGATTATGTCGTCAAGACTACGATAGTTTCGGAAGATCCCTCCATCCATCCCCTCAAAACCTTAGATCGTCCAAAGGCATGCCGTATGGACTAACTAGGATGTCACGCGTTGGCTGAAGAGAAACTGGACGCCGTATTGATCATATTGATGGGAATGCCCGACGCCGCACTGCCCAATTCCCACTGCGCGGATGTCTTTGCGCACCGTGATTTGTCTGCAACAGGCGTCCGGGGACTGACCATACCAGTTTCAATTTGAGTTTGGGACGGACACGTCAACGAAGCCCGAATCCTCAGTTTGGCCTTGTGAAGTTGCGATTTCGAAGTTCCCACGGAACACCCGAGCAATTCTGCAATCTCGCGATGCTGATAACCCTCGACTTCGTGGAGCAGGAAGATAACTCGATATCCCTCCGGAAGCTCACCAATGGCGCGAATCAACGCCAATCGGCTCACTGAGTTTTCCAGGCGGCCATCCTTGGACCCATATTCACGGCGAATCGTCCCCGAATTTTCATGGTTGCAACATTGCTCATCCAACGAGATCCGCTGCGGCGCCTTCCGTCGAAAGTGCATTAACACTGTGTTCACCGTTATCCTGTACAACCATGTCGAAAAGGCCGAATCTCCGCGGAACGTGGCCAGTTTGCGGAATACCTGCATAAACGCTTCCTGTGCCAGATCCTCCGCTTCCGCCGTGTTGTTGGTCATACGAAAACAAAGGGAGTAGACCCGCATTTTGTGCGCATCAAAAATAGCGGCAAAAGCGTCCGGATCCCCTTGTTGAGCGCGTGCAATCAGATCGGAGCCCAGACCCAGCATAGTAGTGGTAGAGTCGCTTTTCACTTGCGTCCCCTTTCAGAGAAAAGTGTCAAGAGTGTTTCGGTAAAACATACTGTGTAAACAATCTAAGGATAGATTGCAGTTTGTTCACAATCGGGAGGGTAATGGTGTAACCACAAGTGATCTATCCATTGCAGACCGTATGCGTCCCGAAACGTTGCTGTATGGAAAACCATTTATCTATCTTTATCAAAGAGAGAGGGTGCCGGAAGACAAACTCGGAAGTTGACAAACTCAAAGCAGAAGCGAGACAAGACGTGGGCGCAATTTCAAACCCTACAGGGAATCCTCAAAAAAAGTACACAGTCGCTGGGATTTCCCATCGCCACGAAACTGGCTATTCTCCATCCCATGCAATGTAGTCCTCAAGTGTGCCCACCTTTCGAGCAGGGGTCGATCTAGAGACTGGCTCCTGCTCCTCGCCTTCCTGCTGCAAAAAGATCGTGCTGCAAAAACAAGGACGAAGGCAATCACGGACACCGAGGGAACATTCAACTTCACTCAAAGGGAATCCGTACTCAATCAATGACTGTCTTGAGATCGATGCCCGGCAGCTACCAGCTGAACAATATCTCCGATCAATGATTGACTGTATTGCGACAGATACCACGTCTCTCTAGTATCCGATTTGAAAGGTGGGCATAATCATGACGAATGCAGTGACGCTTAACGAAAAATCTGGATCAGCGAATCATTTGAAGAACATCTTTGATCAGTCGCTTGCCATACTTTGTGGAGGCGCCAGTTCAGTGCGAGTGCGCCGCAGTTCTCTGCCCCTGCACGTCGACGCGGTCAATCTCCAGAAACGGGCTCTGAGCGATGCAGCCGATGCATTGACGGCATTGTGGAAAATCTCGGGCACCAAATCTCCGAAACTCCAGAGTCGCTCGATCCAAGGTGGTACGATCCAATACAGCAGGTAGGTTTCTTGATCCCTACAAATGATGCCACGGCGTCCTCAAGATTGTTAACGTTGATCGCGATCGTGGTAGTGATTGTTGGTTTGTATTTTGGCCGACAAGTTCTGATTCCCCTCGCATTGGCAGTGGTTCTGGCGTTCTTGCTTACACCCGTTGTAGGTTGGCTGGAGAAATGTCGCCTGGGTCGGGTGCCCGCCGTTTTGTTGGTGCTGGCGCTCGCGTTTGCCCTGGTGAGTTCTTTGGGCTGGGTAGTAACGGGTCAACTCATGGACATCGTTGACCAGTTTCCGAGTTATAAATCGAATATCCACGACAAGATTCAATCGCTTCGGGTTCCCGACGGTAGTCGCTTGAAAAACGCGACCAACACAGTCACTGAGCTTAGTAATGAACTATCCGCAGCCTCGGAGTCGGCAGTGGACAAGGGAATTGACAAAAAGACCAGCAAAACTTCCGGCCGTCCCATCTCAGTGCAAGTAGCGCAGCCTCCTTCGAATGCACCCGAATACCTGCGGGCGATAGTCGGGCCGCTCACAGGCGTGTTCGAGACGTCAGCGATGGTCATCGTTTTCACGCTGTTCATGATGATCAAGCGCGAGGATCTGCGCAATCGGGTGATCCGGCTCGCGGGCCAGGGCCAGTTGAGTGTCGTCACCCAAGCCCTGGACGATGGTTCAAGGCGTTTAAGTCGCTACCTCTTATTGCAATTCGTGGTGAATACAACATACGGAGTCATCTTCGGGAGCGGAGCTTACTGGATCGGAATCCCCCACGCGTTACTCTGGGGTGTTTTGGCTGCCCTGCTTCGGTTCGTTCCATACGTTGGGACACCGATCGCCGCTGCGTTCCCCATGGGTATGGCATTGGCCGTTTTTCCCGGTTGGCACCAGGCTGCCCTGATTGTCGGTCTGTTTGTCATCCTGGAACTGATCGTCGCGAATCTTGTGGAGCCTTGGCTGTACGGTAGCCACACCGGCATTTCATCGCTAGCCATTCTCGTGGCCGCTGTATTCTGGGCGATCCTGTGGGGCCCTGTGGGTTTGATTTTGTCCACGCCGCTCACTGTATGTCTCATCTTGATGGGCCGGTACGTGCCCCAATTGAGTTTCCTCGAGGTTCTACTTGGCGACGAGCCTGTTCTTCCCGTGGAGGCTAAATTCTATCAGCGCCTTCTGGCGCTCGATCAGGACGAGGCGAGAGACATTGCGGAAAGCTATCTGAAAGCGAAACCGATTGGAACTTTCTACGATTCCGTTCTTATCCCAGCACTCACCTTGGCGGAACAGGACCGGCACCTGAATTTGCTGGAAACAGGCACAGCCAGTTTCGTCAGCCAAAACACACGCGATTTGATTGAAGAGCTGGGCGAGCGTTCATTGGATGATGATCCGGTCATGTTTGAGAATGAAGATATGTTTGAGAGTGAAGATAAAGATAAAAATAAAGATAAAAAAGATAAAGATGATGAAGCGCATCGGAGCGATGTGGACCGCACCGCGCTGTCAGGTCTGCGGGTTGTTTGTATCCCCGCGATCGACGAAGCTGATGACCTTGTAGCCATGATGCTTGTACAACTGCTTCAACGAGCGGGGTGCGATGTTAGTCACCTCGCGGTTACACCTCGCGTGAACCTCTTGCATGACCTGGCGACATGCGACCCTCAAGTAGCTATCGTCTCTGCGCTTCCACCCTTTGCAGTCGGCCAGGCTCGATCGCTTTGTAAGCGGTTGCGACAGCAGCAGCCGGGCTTGAAGATACTCGTCGGATTGTGGAACTTCGAGGGCGGCACTGCCAAAGCGCAGGATCGAGTTGGACACGGCGTAGCAGATACGGTCGTGACGAGTCTGCAGCAGGCCGTTTCACTCCTCGTCGAGACCCGCCATGGCTGCAGTAACGAGGCGCGGTCACCGGGCAGTTTGCATCCAGAGATCGTCACAACGAACCCATAGTTCGAAGGAGTTCGAAGGCATAATTTGAGTCTGCTTCGACGCCAACAATCTCTCAGCTCGCAATCTACTCGAAAAAGACCACATACAGGGTTTTTCGCGCGTCCCTACACGTCAAACACGATTGGCGGTTTGACTCATCACAAGTAAAGTCCATGAGTCTAGTTGTGTAATTACTTCGTCGGGGGTGGTGGCAAATGCGATTGGCTTGGGCGATAGTGGCAGTTCTTCTGATCCTCTGGCTCCTAGGCTTTGGTCTTCACATAGCTGGAAGTCTGATCCATTTACTGCTGGTGGTCGCGGTCATTGTTTTGATCGTTGACTTACTGAGCGGCCGCCGAACCATTGTTTGATTTCTGATTGATTTGGAGGAATGTATGAGCAGTGAGGCGGCGACCAAATGTGAGCATCCAGCGTGTGGATGCCTAACCGGAAACGACAGCAAGTATTGCAGTCAGTTCTGCAAGGAGAGCGCGAATCTGACAGAGATCGCTTGCCAATGCGGACATACGACCTGTGCCGATGCGATTAATCCGAGTCGTTAACAATGTGGCAGCAATATTATATTGTTTTTGTTGAGGAGAAGTTGTTGCAGAAACGTATTCGAGAAAGCATGATTTTAGCTCGTAGTCTCAAAGCTCAATCCACGCAACCCGCCGCATGAGAGCAATACCGGGCAAACGAGGGATGATGAGCAAAGGAAATACTACAATGCATATCCGTTTCATTCGTACGCTGTTGTTCGCATTTGTCATGCTGGGCATGTCGGCTGCGGCGTTTGCGCGAATCGGCGTGGTAATTACAGTGGGTCCGCCTGCGCTTCCTATCTATGAGCAGCCCGTTTGTCCTGGTGACGGCTATCTTTGGACACCAGGCTACTGGGGTTGGGGCGACGACTTCGACGATTATTACTGGGTGCCAGGTACTTGGATTATGCCTCCTGAAGTCGGCTTTCTTTGGACGCCTGGATATTGGGGTTGGGGTGGCGACAGCTTTATTTTCTACGACGGTTATTGGGGACCGCAGATCGGTTTCTATGGCGGGATCAACTACGGCTTCGGCTACTTCGGAGTTGGTTTCGACGGTGGTCGCTGGGACAATGGACACTTTTTCTACAATCGTGCTGTGGCTAACGTGAACGTCGATAACATTCACAATGTTTACAACACGAAAGTTAATAACACAGCCGTGAACCATGTCAGTTACAACGGCGGCAATGGAGGAATCACCTCCCGTCCGACAGCGGCCGAAGAGGCAGCGGCGCGCGAGAAGCATGTTGGTCCTGTCGCTGCTCAGACCCAGCACATGCAGCAGGCTCGATCCGACCCGGATCAACGTGCGTCGAAGAACGAGGGAAAGCCGCCGGTTGCAGCGACGGCGAAGCCTGGAGAATTCAAGGGCAACGACGTCGTGAAGGCTAGCGAAGCTGGCGGGCGCTATACTCCTCCAGCGAATCGTGGTGAAAATCAGCCGCGGGAAAGTGGATCAGCTGCGCGTCCTGAGGGCAATGCGACTGGATCGAACCCTGCTGGCCATGTTCGCGACCTGCCGCCAATCGAACGGCCAGCTGCTCCAAATACAGGCGACGCGAAGCTGGACAAAAAGTATCAGAAGCAGCAGGACAAACAATACGCGCAGCAGCAGAAAGAACGGCAGAAGCTTCAGCAGCAGCAAGAAAAGGAAGACCAGAAGCTAACGAAGCAAAATAATGACGCACAAAAACAACTGGTAGAGCAAAGACACCAGCAACAGACGCAGCAAATGCAACAGCGACACCAGCAGCAGACGCAACAAATGCAGCAGAGAATGCAGGCGCCAGCAGCGCGCCCAGAGGGCGGCGGCCGTCCTCATTAGGCCGTCCTTGTCCTTCGATTCGCAAACCACGGAGGGCGCACAGTTGGGCAACCGGCGGTGCGCCCTAAGTTCCGAAGCTAACCTGATCTTGAAAGGCCAGGGTGAATGTGAGCAAGAACAATACTGAAAAGCAGGCAACATTTATCGCCGATATCGACACAATTCGCAAACGCGCCCGGAAGCACATAGAAGACGGTGCGGTTACCGATAGCTACAAGGGTAATCGAGAAGCGGTGATCAAGGTTCTGAATGAAGCGCTAGCGACCGAGATAGTTTGCGTGTTGCGATACAAGCGCCATCACTATACGGCAAAGGGCATTCACTCCCTGGCTGTCGCAGCTGAGTTTCTTGAGCACGCCAACGAAGAGCAAGGTCATGCCGATCGGATCGCGGAGAGAATCACGCAATTGGACGGCGAACCCAACTTCGATCCGGCGGGGCTTCTCAGTCGAAGCCACTCGCAATATGTCGAGGGCGACACGCTGCTTGAAATGATCAAGGAAGACCTGATCGCGGAGCGCATTGCCATTGAATCGTACTCGGAGATTATTCGGTACCTCGGTGACCACGATCCCACCAGCCGAAGGTTAATGGAGGAGATTCTCGCTAACGAAGAAGAGCACGCGGAAGAGATGAAAACTCTCTTGGAGTCGATTGGTAAAGAAGAGAAGAAGTCGGATCACTGAAGGTCACGCATCAGGAACTGATGAGAACAATACTGCGTGTTATCTGATTTTGCTGTTACTGGAAGCACTGCCCACCTGGCCGTGCAGCACAGGCTGGAGTTACTACCCTAGCGGAGGACCAAGTCCGGTGTTCCGATCGCGTTGAAATTGGTTCTCACCGGTCCGCTTATATAAACGATGAGCCTGCTTCGTGGGGAACACGCACCAAAGAAATGATGCCTAGATATTTTTGGCGGGCAGGATGCGTGCCTCGCCCTGGCGCCGTTCCGCTTCGGACGAAGCTGAAACAGGGAAACGGCAAAAACCTGTACCGCATCACCGTCACGCCTAACGGGTCAAGACTAGCAGGATAAATTCATTTGTGCATCGGGCATACCATTTAGATTGTCCCGGCTTGGAACTGTAAAGAGCCACAGAGAGTCAGATTCCCCTAACGCGGCATTTAAAATGCCAGGCTCAACTACATCAAAAGCGAATCGCGACTACAGTGTTGGCCCGATATTGCGCTCCTCACAGAAGGTTACACTTTTTATGCAGGTATGAAACCTAGGCGAACATACTTCGCGGGGCGCTCCTGTTGAGCAGAGGAGCGCCTTTTTGTCGACTCCAGATTCTAAAAATGAGCTAAGTCGCTTTATAAATAATAAACGACCAGCGTACAAACATCCCTTTATCGCCCTACACTAATTAGCTGATAGCCCTGGTTCCTTTCGGTGATTAAGGTTAAGGTTTCCGAATGACACGAAAGGGGAATCATCATGCGAAACTCAGTGAAGAATTACAAAACGAAAGATTGGATACGGCTTGGCGCCAAATTAAGCCTTCTGTTCACCGAGCCAAAAGTACGGAAAATGGTTGGCGACCGAATCAAGGATGGCGTGGACGATATTACTGATACGGTTACCAGCAAGTATCAGGATATGAACGATACTGTGTCGAGCAAGTACGAAGACGCGGCGGAACGCCTGGAAGCAGCCAAGTCTGCTCTTCAGGGAAAAAACCACTGGCCTTCACGCGTAACAGGGTTTTTGCTTGGCGTCGGAGTTGGCGCTGGGCTGGGAATTTTGTTGGCGCCCGCATCAGGCAGTGAGACACGCGAGTCGGTTCGCGACAAGGCTGTTGATATGAAAAACAAGGTGTTTGAATCTGCTGCGGCCACTAAGCAGAGGATTCGTCAGTCCGTCACTAACATACCATTCACCGGCACCGAGGGATAAGGTATTCTCGAAACTGTGCGATCGTATCAGACGGGGTCAAGAAAACGTGACGGACTGGTATAGGGGCCAGTATAATGCCGGGCAGCGCGGCGTACCGTATGCAGTTTTATGTACGCTGATATGCTAGGCAAAGACCCTATGAGCGAGAAGCCGAGCACCACTCTGCCTGCGACTGTCGAAAAAATCATCAAGCCTATTGCGCCTGGCGAGCCCGAGAAAGCGCAGATCGCCGTCGAAGGGGCCGATCATCTATATCGAGAGCTTCGGATCGAAAACACTCTGACCGATGAAAATGGCGACAAGGTGAGCCTCAAGCAAGGTGCCGAGGTAGAAGTGACGGTCGAAGCATCCGCAGAAGCGACAATTCCAAAGAGCGATAAAAAGAGCGATAAGAAAGACTGACGGCGCTAATCACCGTCAGTAGTCAATAGCATGTAGAGCCAGGGACAAACGTCATCTCTGCCAAGAATTTTTCCTCTATAGCGGTGTGTTCCCACTCCTGCAAACTCACTCCCGCAAACTCATAGATAAACTCCGATTGGGTTCTACGCCCTGAACTACAGTAAAGACCCTAGAGTCAGGCTTCGGTTTCGCGTGATACACAGGACCATGTCAGTTCGGTGAACTCCTCTAGGATTCACTTTTGAACAGATAGTTCAGGCTGACCCTGCGCGGGAACGTCTGCTCATGTGTTTCTGTTTATCAATAGCGGAAGCTCATCAATAACGGAACCGTTTGCTAGCGGCACCTGGCGACGGGCAGCATGAAGAGTCGAGTGACGAAGATCGTCACAATGCCGACCTCCCTCAGTCCAGGAGACCACGATGAAGAGAAACAACCGACACGCAGTGACTGCGATTGCCAATGGCGAGTCCCCTGCGCGTGAAAGCGAGAAGAGCAATGGAAATTCCGTTCTCGTGGCCGAGGCTACTTCAGCTGACTTAAGCGTGATTCTGGCCAGCCTGCAAACCATGCGGGACGGAGACTTCTCGGTCAGACTACCGGGTTCATGGACCGGGCTGGAAGGGAAGATTGCGGACACTTTCAATTCCATTGTCGCTGCGAACCAACAGATGGCACAGGAGTTGAAACGCGTTGGACAAGTTGTCGGCAAAGAAGGAAGAACGCGCGAGCGGCTCCGCTTTCATGAAGCGCGAGGAGCTTGGGGCGATATTGAAGTTTCGGTAAACACGCTGGTCGAGGATTTACTTCGTCCAACTGCCGAGGTTACCCGCGCCATCGCGGCCGTGGCTCAGGGAAATCTGACGCAAACTGTTCGCTTAGACGTGGACGGCCGGCCGCTGGAAGGCGAGTTTTTGCGCTCTGCCAGCATTGTCAACACCATGATTCAGCAACTCGGTGTTTTCACCGCTGAGGTCACGCGCGTGGCGCGCGAAGTAGGTACTGATGGCAAGCTTGGTGGTCAGGCATTGGTGCCCGGCGTGGCCGGTACGTGGAAAGATCTGACGGACTCGGTCAACTCGATGGCCAGCAATCTCACCGGTCAGGTACGTAACATTGCTGAAGTCGCGACTGCCGTCGCCAGCGGCGATCTCTCCCGCAAAATTACCGTCGATGTGCGTGGCGAAATTCTCCAGCTCAAAGAAGCCATCAACACAATGGTGGACCAGTTGCGCTCGTTTGCGTCGGAAGTAACGCGCGTCGCTCGCGAAGTTGGTACGGACGGCAAACTTGGCGGACAAGCTGTTGTTGTCGGCGTTGCCGGCACTTGGAAAGATCTCACTGACTCGGTGAACGCGATGGCCGGTAACTTGACCGCTCAAGTACGCAACATCGCCGAGGTGACCACTGCTGTCGCCCGTGGCGATTTGTCGCGCAAGATCACGGTCGATGTGAAGGGTGAAATTCTTGAACTTAAAGACACCATCAACACCATGGTGGACCAGCTTAACGCGTTTGCCGGCGAAGTGACGCGCGTAGCCCGCGAGGTTGGTACCGAAGGCAAACTGGGTGGCCAGGCGCAAGTGCCCGGCGTAGGCGGAACGTGGAAAGATCTGACGGACAACGTCAACTTCATGGCCAGCAACCTAACCGGCCAGGTACGCAATATCGCTGAGGTCGCGACTGCCATCGCAAATGGCGATCTCTCGCGCAAGATCACGGTGGACGTACGCGGCGAGATTTTGCAGCTTAAAGAAACGCTGAACACCATGGTGGATCAGCTTAACCGCTTCGCCGGTGAAGTGACGCGCGTGGCGCGCGAAGTCGGCACTGAAGGGCGTCTGGGAGGACAAGCCAACGTTCCTGGCGTCGCCGGCACCTGGAAAGATCTCACCGATTCCGTCAACTCGATGGCTGGTAACCTCACTGGGCAAGTCCGCAACATTGCCGAGGTGACAACTGCCGTTGCCCGCGGCGATTTGTCGCGCAAAATCACGGTCGACGTGAAAGGCGAAATTCTCGAGCTCAAGAACACCATCAACACGATGGTGGACCAACTCAATGCGTTCGCCGGCGAAGTTACGCGCGTGGCGCGCGAAGTCGGCACCGAAGGCAAACTAGGCGGACAAGCGCAGGTTCCTGGCGTCGCTGGCACGTGGAAAGATCTCACGGACAACGTCAACTTTATGGCCAGTAACCTAACCGGCCAGGTGCGTAATATCGCCGAAGTTGCGACCGCAGTTGCTCGCGGTGATTTGTCGCGCAAGATCACGGTCGACGTGAAAGGCGAAATCCTCGAACTCAAAGACACCATCAACACCATGGTGGACCAATTGCGGTCGTTCGCATCTGAAGTGACGCGCGTAGCTCGCGAGGTCGGCACCGACGGCAAACTCGGTGGGCAGGCGCAGGTGCCAGGCGTTGCAGGCACGTGGAAAGATCTCACCGACTCCGTCAACTCGATGGCCAGCAATCTAACCGGCCAGGTGCGAAACATCGCGGAAGTCGCGACCGCCATCGCCAGCGGCGACCTATCAAAGAAAATTACGGTAAACGTGAGCGGCGAGATTCTACTGCTCAAAGACACTATCAACACCATGGTGGATCAGCTCAACGCGTTCGCCGGCGAAGTAACCCGCGTGGCGCGCGAAGTCGGCACCGAGGGTCGCTTGGGAGGGCAAGCCAACGTACCTGGCGTCGCCGGCACGTGGAAAGATCTCACCGACTCTGTCAACTCGATGGCCGGTAACCTAACCGGTCAGGTGCGCAACATTGCTGAGGTGACCACAGCCGTGGCCCGCGGCGATTTGTCACGCAAAATCACAGTAGATGTGAAGGGCGAAATTCTCGAGCTCAAGAACACCATCAACACGATGGTCGATCAGCTCAATGCCTTTGCTGGGGAGGTAACGCGCGTAGCTCGCGAGGTCGGTACCGAAGGTAAACTGGGCGGACAAGCGCAAGTGCCCGGAGTGGGCGGCACATGGAAAGACCTTACAGACAACGTTAACTTCATGGCCAGTAACCTGACCGGCCAGGTGCGTAACATCGCGGAAGTCGCGACTGCCATCGCCAATGGCGATCTCTCGAAGAAAATCACGGTGGATGTGCGCGGCGAAATCTTGCAGCTCAAGGAAACGCTGAACACAATGGTCGAGCAATTGCGCTCGTTCGCTGCCGAAGTGACGCGCGTAGCTCGCGAGGTTGGTAGTGAAGGCCGTCTGGGCGGTCAGGCAAACGTGTCAGGCGTTGCCGGCACGTGGAAGGATCTTACTGACTCGGTGAATGCCATGGCCGGAAACCTGACGGGCCAGGTGCGCAACATCGCCGAGGTAACTACAGCTGTAGCTCGTGGTGATCTGTCGCGCAAGATCACAGTTGATGTGAAGGGCGAGATTCTCGAACTCAAAAACACCATCAACACAATGGTCGATCAGCTTAACGCCTTTGCTGCCGAAGTAACTCGTGTGGCCCGCGAAGTAGGTACGGAAGGTAAGTTAGGTGGCCAAGCGCAGGTGCCAGGTGTGGCAGGCACATGGAAAGATCTGACGGACAACGTAAACGTGATGGCTGCCAACCTGACGGAACAGGTTCGCGGCATCGTGAAAGTGGTAACCGCAGTAGCCAACGGCGAACTTACTCAGAAGCTGACAGTAAATGCAAAAGGTGAAGTCGCGGCTCTGGCCGAAACGATTAACAACATGACGGACACTTTGGCCACGTTCGCCGATCAAGTAACAACCGTAGCTCGCGAAGTCGGCGTTGAAGGCCGGCTGGGCGGACAGGCAAACGTGCCTGGCGCTGCTGGTACGTGGAAAGATCTCACCGGTAACGTCAATCTCTTGGCCGATAACTTGACTAACCAGGTGCGAGCTATTGCCGAGGTCGCGACCGCAGTCACCAAGGGAGACCTTACTCGCTCCATTCAAGTGGAAGCCAGCGGTGAAGTGGCGGAGTTGAAAGACAACATCAACACTATGATCGACAATCTCCGCCTGACCACCGATCGAAATACAGAGCAAGACTGGCTCAAGACAAATCTGGCTCGCTTCACCGGCATGTTACAGGGACAGCGCGATCTGGCGACAGTCGGACGCCTGCTTCTTTCAGAATTGTCAACTCTGGTCAATGCCCAGCAAGGAGTGATCTATCAGATGGGAGCGGAAGAATCGGCCGAGATGGTCCTTCTTTCTGCATTTGCCGGCGACGGCGAGGATGGACATTTGCGACGCTTGAAAATAGGTGAAGGTCTTATAGGCCAATGCGCCGCTGAAAAAGAGCGAATGTTAATCTCCGATTTACCGCCAAACACAATTTCTATTCGGTCGGGTTTGTTCGAAGCAATTCCGCGAAACGTCATCGTGCTACCAGTGCTCTTCGAAGATCGCGTCAAGGCTGTTATCGAGTTAGCGTCGCTGAGTAACTTTACAACCTCTCATCTTGCATTTTTGGAACAGCTGACGGCGAGTATTGGCATCGTGCTTAATAGTATTGAAGCCACCATGCAGACAGAAGGACTGTTAAAGCAGTCTCAGCAGTTAGCCACCGAACTCCAGATGCAGCAGAAAGAGTTACAGCAGACTAATGAGCAGCTTGCGCAAAAAGCGCAGCAACTCGCCGAACAGAACGTTGAGGTAGAACGCAAAAACCAGGAAATCGAACAAGCCCGCCGAGCCTTGGAAGAGAAGGCCAAGGAACTGGCTTTGACTTCGAAGTACAAGTCCGAATTCCTGGCTAATATGTCTCACGAGTTACGCACCCCACTGAACAGCATCCTGGTTCTCGGTCAGCAACTTACTGACAATCCGGACGGAAACCTGACACCGAAGCAAGTTGAATTCTCTCGAACAATTCATGGTGCCGGAACCGATTTACTAAACTTGATCACCGACATTCTCGACTTGTCCAAAATCGAATCGGGTACGGTCTCGGTCGAGGCCGAGGAAGTGTTCTTTGCTAGCCTGTTGGATACGGTGGAACGTCCCTTCCGACATGAAGCTGAGAACAGGCGTCTGAGCTTTGAGGTACAGACCGACCCACATCTTGCTCGCAGCGTGGTTACCGACTCGAAGCGTCTGCAACAAGTATTGAAAAATCTGCTCTCCAACGCGTTCAAGTTCACCGAACTGGGAGGCGTTCGTTTGTCGGTGTCCACAGCCAAAAGCGGTTGGAGCGAAGACCACCCAATCTTGAGTAAGGCCGTCTCGGTTGTGGCATTTGAAGTCGCTGATACTGGCATTGGTATTCCATTGGATAAACAACGAATTATTTTCGAGGCGTTCCAGCAGGCAGATGCCGGCACCAGCCGTAAGTACGGAGGCACAGGTCTTGGGCTGGCGATCAGCCGCGAGTTAGCCAGCCTGTTGGGAGGCGAAATCCAGTTACGCAGCGCTCCAGGTCGGGGGAGCACCTTCACCCTCTATTTGCCGCAAACCTATGTCGGGCCGTCTAGTGCTGCCACGTCGGAGCGACATTCGACCACATCTGTTCTGCCACCGCAGTTATCTGTCGTGGGCGTTTCGGAACATCCGGTGGAGAAAATTCCCGACGACCGGGGCGATCTCCAGCCCGATGACGCAATTCTGCTGATTGTCGAGGACGATCCCCACTATGCTCGTGTTTTGCGTGACCTTTCTCGAGATAAGGGATTTAAGGTTCTGGTGTCTCTGCGTGGTGCTGAAGCGCTCGCGCTCGCGCGCGAGTACCATCCGACCGCAGTTTCACTCGATGTTTTTCTTCCCGATATGCTGGGTTGGACGGTGCTGAATCACTTAAAACAGGACCCGGCAACGCGGCACATTCCGGTTCAGATGCTGACACTGGACGAAGACCGTCACCACGGTCTTGCCCGCGGCGCTTTTGCCTTTGTTACGAAGCCAACTACTCCGGAGGGTTTGAAAACAGCGCTGACGCGTATCAAGGAGTATGCTGCTCCGCGGCGCAAACGGTTGCTGGTGGTCGAAGATAATCCTGCCGAGCAACTCAGCATCAGAGAACTACTTGGTTATGACGACATCGACGTTACAACCGTGTCTAGCGGCGAGGAGGCAGTCAACGCAGCTACCGAGCAATCGTTTGACTGCGTCGTTCTAGATCTGCGCCTGCCTGACATTTCCGGCTTCGACGTGCTGGAGAGATTCCGCGACACCCCGTCACTGTGTGACTTGCCGGTCGTTGTTTTCACAGGTAAAGAACTCTCCTCCGAAGAGGATGCCCGTCTGCACGCCCTGGCACGTAGCGTGGTGGTGAAAGGGGTTGAGTCCCCCGAACGCTTGCTGGACGAGACTGCATTGTTTCTCCATCGTGTCGTCGCAGACCTCCCCGTGGAGAAACAGAGAATGCTCGATCGGTTACACCACTCCGATGATGCCCTGGTAGGAAAAAAAGTGCTGGTGGTCGACGATGATGTTCGCAATATCTTTGCTCTTAGTAGCGTGCTTGAACGGCGTGGCATGGATGTGATTACTGCTGGAACTGGACGGGAAGCGATCGCAAGACTTGACTCAACACCGGAGGTTGCGATCGTGCTGATGGATATCATGATGCCGGAGATGGATGGCTACGAAACCATGCGAGTAATTCGGCAAAATGTTTCGCTTCAGCGCTTGCCCATCATTGCGTTGACCGCAAAAGCGATGAAGGGAGATCGCGAGAAATGCCTGGAAGCTGGCGCTTCCGAGTATCTGGCGAAACCTGTGAATACTGAGCAGTTACTGTCGTCGTTGCGGATGTGGCTTCACAGATAGCAGTTGTGCAGCAGGAGGGGCTCATAGAGCGGCATGGACAAAATGATGGGCGCAGACGAAAAAGTCAATATTCTTATGGTGGATGATCAACCCGCCAAGCTCCTCAGTTACGAAGTTATGCTTGCCGAACTTGGCGAGAACTTGATTAAGGCAACTTCGGCGAAAAAGGCGCTAGAAATTCTACTGAAGACCGACGTTGCCGTGGTGCTGATGGATGTAAGCATGCCGGAGCTGGACGGTTTTGAATTGGCTAACATGATTCGTCAGCATCCGCGGTTTCAGAGGACTGCGATCATTTTTATCTCCGCTGTGCACCTTACTGATCTGGACAGGCTGAAAGGATACGAGCACGGAGCAGTCGATTATATTTCTGTTCCGGTTATTCAAGAACTTCTTCGTGCAAAAGTCAGGGTGTTTGCCGAGTTACACCGAAAGACCAGACAGCTCGAGGCGTTGAATCGCGATCTGGAACGTCGCGTGTTGGAACGTACCGAGGAGTTAGCGTCAAAAGCCGAGCTGCTATTGCATCTTAACGCCGAGCTCATAGGCAAGAATCAGGAGCTCGATGCAATTGTGAGCACAGCACCGGATGTTATCTTCAGCAGTCAAGGAGATGGACATTACGACTATGTCAGCGAACGGTTTTACGAATATACCGGCACTTCATCAGACTCTGGAAAGAGTGTGAGTTGGTTGGACTATGTGCATCCTGACGACGCCGAACGCAGCAAGGCGGGTTGGGTCCAGTCTGTTCAAGCGGGAGCACACTACGAATCAGAGTACCGTTTACGGTCCAAAGATGGCACCTACCGTTGGTTCCGGTCTCGCGCTATTCCAATTCGAGATCAGCAAGGAAAGATTGTTAAGTGGTACGGCACCTGCTCCGATATTCACGATAGTAAGCTGCTCGAACAATCAATTCGTGATAACGCAATTGAATTGGAAAAGATGGTCGATAGAAGAACAGACGAATTGCGGCGGCTCTCCGTCCGCCTTATGACAATGCAGGACCAGGAACGGCGTCGTATTGCACGCGACCTGCACGACGGGTTAGGGCAAGAACTTGCCGTGGCCAAGATGGTGCTGGATAAGATGTTTCTGGAGAAACCCGCGCAGCCACAGGAGCAAACATGGATTCAGGCTAGCGCCATTATTGATCGAGCGATTCAGGAAGTGCGCACCATGTCTCACCTGCTGCATCCACCGCTGCTCGATGAAGTCGGGTTGCAGTCGGCCCTGGGGTGGTACGTGGAGGGGCTTGCAAAGCGGAGTGGTATCGAAACATTTCTCGAAGTCCACCCCCCAGACTTTCCGAGGCTTTCACCAGCGGTCGAGACAGCGGTCTTCCGAATTGTTCAAGAGGCACTGACCAATGTATTTCGGCATTCGGAAGCTCGGAAGGTGTGGATTACTTTGATTCAAAAAGATGGGTCGATTGTCGTTTCTGTGCTGGATGATGGGAAGGGAATCGACAAAAAGATTGCAGAGCTGCGCCCGGAGAGCGTGGGAGTTGGAATTGGGGGTATGAAACAGCGCGCCAAGGAGTTTGGCGGAGAGTTACGACTTACTAATGCCGATCCGGGGACTCTTCTTGAACTCATGATTCCCTCCAGTTTGGCATTGCGAGAATCGAGCGCGGTCTTGAATGGATGTGTGTAAGTATTTCATGTTGTTAACCAATCAGATTCAAGTCTAAAGTTGGTGTAATGCCGCTACACCGAACTCTTCCTTGTGCCGCGTCCAGTCTGAGCCAGGTAACCGGATCCTAAGTTAACGCATCTACAGTGTGGCGCAATTGGTAAGAGGGTACCGCGAGCCAAGTATCTTCGCTTCGAAATATCCAGGCAACCCTCACTCAAAACGATACAGCAAGATTCGGAATCAAGTACAGGAGCACCCTGATGGGACAGGTGCTCCCGCTTAGCTAGTCTTTACCTTGAAAGACGGAATGCTCTCGTAAATGTGGAGAGCAAACCAGTCCTAGTTGATCAAGGAGACTAAAGTGGCCACTTGTCTGGTATCCGCGACCGCAACCAATGTGCTTCCCGTAAATATGATTCAGCGAAAAGATCAAAGCCAGAGAGACGATTCCGAAGGTAGCCTCGTTCACCGCGCACAGCGCGGCGACGAGCAGGCCTTTGCTACGCTCTATCAATTGCACAAGAAACGTGTGTATTCGGTTTGTTTGCAGATGACAAAAGATGTGGCGGATGCCGAAGATCTGACACAGGAAGCCTTTCTTCAGGTATTTCGCAGCGTCAACTCGTTCCGCGGCGATTCGGCATTCTCTACTTGGCTATACAGGATCGCAGTAAATACCGTGTTGATGAAGTTGCGTCGTCGCAAATCTCCGCCTTTGCTTTCTCTCGATGAGCCTGTGTCGGCGGAGTCGCCATCTCTCAAGCGTGAGGTGGGGAAAGCAGATCCGAGTCTCTCAGGGGCGGTTGACCGTATTGCTTTGCGCCGAGCTGTCGAGGAGTTGCCCGCGGGATGCCGGCAGATCTTCGACCTGCACGAGGTTGAAGGATATCAACATCATGAGATCGCCGAAATCCTGCAATGCTCCGTCGGAAACTCGAAATCACAGCTTCACAAAGCGAAGCTAAAGATGAGAGACATTCTGTTTCCAAAAAAGAGAATCGCTAGGGCTTCGAAGGGAAGTGATGCCTCGGAAAAAATGGCAAAGTCCTTGCCCCAGAGCCCTCAGCCTGAATTTTCAGCGTTGTGCAGCACGCTTTAGCAAACAGTTTCACCATAGAGGGGAAAAACTTCGAATCGTTCGATCTCCCAGAGTCGGATTACCATGGCGGATGCTCAGGGGTTTACGGTATTGCGAATACTGTCGCATAACTCCTATGGTTGAGAAGTCAAGGAAAGAAGGTTCCGCTTGGTTCGAATTCTCGTGGCAGATGACAACCCGGCGGTGCGAAATTTTCTTCGATCTCTCCTCGAACAGCAAAGCACGTGGCAAGTTTGTGACCAGGCTCCAACGGGAGCAGAAGCTCTGCAAAGAGTTAAAGAGAATCCGCCCGATATGATCTTGCTCGACTTCCAAATGCCAGACCTCAACGGGATTGAAGTTGCCCGCCGGATTGTGCAACTCTTTCCCGAAATTCCCATTCTGATGGTCACAATTCACATATCCAAACAACTAGCGGAAGAGGCCCGAAAGACGGGCATCCGCGGCTTGTGTGCGAAATGGGACGTTGGCTCCATAATCGAGGCCGTCAACACACTGCTGCACGAGGGAACCTATTTCCCGCAGGTGGCGTGACCAGCTACAGGATTCCCTGTATTCGGTGTATGACACAACCATGTTAGTTTTTGTATGGTTTACTTACGAGTCTTGCCTGTAGTGTGTGGCTAGATTGCCACAACATCGGGCTGGATAGAACATGGGAAAAGTATGGTAGTCCGTATCCTTCTGGTCGATGATCATCCTGTCGTAAGACAAGGACTGAGAACCTTATTGCAGGGACGATCCGAGTTGGAAGTAGTGGATGAAGCATCGGACGGTTTAGAAGCCGTGCAAAAGGTAGGTAGTTTGCAACCTGACGTAGTGGTGCTCGATGTTACTATGCCAAGAATGAATGGTATTGAAGCGTGCCGGATAATCAAACAGAAGAATCCCGGACTTGAGGTCTTGTTCGTTACGCAACATGATTCTCCGCAGATGATGCGTGAGGCCTTAGCTGCAGGAGCTCGAGGGTATGTCGTGAAATCCAATCTGGCGCGGGATTTGGTGGAAGCGGTTGAGGCAGTAAGTCAGCATCGGGAATTTACTGCGCTGGCGCGAAATCCACACACCACGAACTGAATGACGGGACATTAATAGTTAGTAAGTTGAGAATCTCTCGGAACATTTTTGTGGAGGATCTGCCATGAAACTACGAATCCTGTTAGCTGATGATCACGAGATCGTCCGTCGAGGCTTGTGTTCTCTTCTGCAGAAACATGAGGGATGGGAAGTGTGTGGAGAAGCATCCGATGGCCGCGAGGCGATCGCGATGGCTCAGCAGCTCAAGCCAGACGTTGTAATTGTGGATATTGGCATGCCTCATCTCAACGGCCTGGATACTACACGCCAACTTGTACAACTGGATCCCAACTTCAAAGTCATCGTCCTGACAATTACGGATTCGGATCAGGTTATCCGTGAAGCTCTCAATGCTGGCGCTCGCGGATTCGTGCTCAAATCTGATGCAGCCCGCGATCTGGTATCTGCGGTCGAAGCCTTGCAGAGCAAGCGTATGTTCTTTACGCCACGAGTGAATGATCTTGTATTGGCAGGATTCTTGGAGAAAGGTCACTCCCTGTCGCGGAATGAGCCTCCGAATTTGCCGATACTGACGGCTCGGGAACGTGAGGTTACTCAGCTTCTCGCGGAAGGAAAAAGTTCCAAGGAGGTGGCTGTACTCCTGAACTTGAGCACTAAGACCGTGGAAACACATCGCAGCAACATAATGAGGAAACTTAGCTTGCACTCCATTCGTGATCTAGTTGTTTATGCCATTAAGAACAACATCATTCAGATCCAGATGCCTCAAATTAGTGGTACGAGCGAAAGCACGGTCGCTTAAACTCTAAGCCCGTCTTGTTGCCTACACATGATCCTGAAAAATGAAGTCCCGCGAAAAAGGCCGGGACTTCCAAATCAATATTGCTACGAAAACAATGCTGCGAAAAGAAACTAGGAAGCGCGGCGCTGACGGTCGCGGTTCTGGTCCTCTTCTTGCTTGTCGGCCTGATTCTGGCCGCCCTTTTTCGGCTGCTGCTGACCAGATTGATCAGTCTGCTTGCCCTGCTCATGTTGTCCTTGACCATGTTGCCCCGACTGACCAACCTGCTGTCCATGTCCGAATTGGCCACTCTGCTGGCCTTTTTTTTCCATATCGTCTGCCATGAATTACTCCTTCTTAAGCGCAGCCTCTGCCGCGCCCGGTGAATTTATCGAAAGCTCTAACTTAGTTGCCGCAATAGACTGCAAGGTTGGGAAGGAATTGCGCGGTGTCGGCGGCAGTGCGTAAAAACTTGAATTCATTGTAATTGGCATGCGGAAGCGACGTTTCGCGCCGACATTCTTCCCTCCTTAAGCCGCTTTGTTCTTCGGTACTTTAGCGCCTTTTTTTCGCGCCTCAGAGAGTCCGATCGCAATCGCTTGCTTGCGGCTCTTTACTGTGCCGCCTTTACCGGCTTTACCCGAACGAAGCGTTCCTTTTTTCCTTCGACGCATCGCACTCGCTACAGCTTTGCCCGCAGCTTTGCCATATTTGCTGTCGGACTTCTTCGCGGACTTGGAACCGTTTTTGTTTGCCATGAAATGTCCCCCACCGCTTAGAGTTGGAAATTGGCTTAGAGGTTGTGCCATTGACGATTTGCAAGAGGACTAGCGCACGCTACTGTCCCTCAGCGGAGATAACCGGTCAGTAAATCCTGGTAGTGGTTGCTCTACTTGTTTCTCGACGCTAATACTCTTTAGCGTGGGAAACCAGCCTCCTACCAGATTGTTCGAGGTTGGATACGGAATCCCCCCGATAGGCTCGCGCCACCTCCTGGCGCACAGTGAGCGTGGTTATGGATTCTTTTGAACGAGCGATCGCATGCAGTGAAATGGACCAGCACAAAACTCAGCGCAGGAGGTTTCGTATGTTATCTGCAAAGTTGTCTGCAAAAGCAGTCTCGGCAAAAAACCTTATCTTGCTCTCCGTCATTCTCCTTTGCGCTGTTTGGGTGGCGGCGCAGGGAACGCCTTCTGGTGGTGCATCACCGGCTGGCGCTTCGGGAACCGCAGGACAAACTCAAACCCCAGGGACGACAACACCGTCAGGAAACTCCGCAACGCCGCCGGGAAGTACTTCGACTCCGACGACGCCATCGCCCGTGCCAACCACGCCGTCGCCCGTGCCAGGAGCAAACTCCACCAATCCGCCGACCCCGGGTAACACTACGCAACCTTCTACCACAAAGCCGAACACCACTCCCGGAAGTACTCCAAGCAGTTCGCCGTGTGGAAACCTGCCGGGCACGACCGGAACAGCCGGCGCGACGACTCCGAGTACGGGATCAACTCCCAATCCTGATTCGTCAAATTCAAGCTCGTCTAATAGTGGTTCATCGAATTCTGGTTCGTCGCCCTCAACGTCGGGAAGCAGCCAGAACAATTCCACTACTCCAAGCACAAGCACGTCGCCGGGAAGCACACCATGCCCACCAGCAGCCTCATCGAATGGGACTAGCGGACCACCTTCAAAATAAATTCGAGTAGAGCGAGGGCTCTTACTCTTCCACGCGGACCCGACTCTCTCCCGGGTCCGCTTTTTTTGTGCCCTCAATTCCTCACTTTGTGGACTCGAACTGTTGCAGATCGGCAAGTACTTCCTCGCTGTGACCTTGCGGACCGACCTTGAGGTAAACCTTCCTGATCACTCCTGTAGGATCAATCAAGAAAGTGTTGCGCGCGGCAAGAGTCATGCCGTTGTATTCCATCACCGAGCCGTATTTTTCAACGACTGTGTGGTTAGGATCTGCAAGCAGTTTGAAGTTCAAGCCTTCTTTCGTGCAGAAACTCTTGTGCGAATCCACGTTATCCACGCTAACGCCCAGGATCACCGCATTCTTCTCCGTGTATTTGTCGATGTCGCGTTGAAAATTGTGGGCTTCGATGGTGCAGCCCGAAGTGAAATCTTTGGGGTAGAAGTAAAGCACTACCCACTTGCCCTTGAACTGATCAAGAGAAACCTGTGTCCCTTCCTGGCTGGGCAGGCTGAAAGCAGGGGCTTGGTTGCCAGCGGTTGGCGGCTGTGGCTGCTCCGCGGCAATCGCAAAAGTGGCAGCTAGGACTAGAGCCAGGAAAAGTGTCGAGAAAATCTTCATAATGCTCCCTTCAAACTGCCGATAATAATAAATGATAACGATCAATGATGACGGCATGCCTTTGTCAAAAGATTGTCACGACGATTCTTCAGCATTTCTTTTCGGCTGCTTAGCGCGGTGCAAGCACAAAGAGTCTGCGCAACCGCCCGTGCCCGTTATGATATTGCGGGAAGCAAACCTTGACGGTCATAATATTTAACCTTCCTGGATTCGCCTCCAGCATCAATTTGATTCCGATATTTCAAAATCAGGTGCCATTCGCAGAAATTCAGAAGCAGAAAATCTAGATTTGACTATGCCATTCGATCCTCAACCCGCCTCCCGGCATGCCTTCCGCAAGGAGTTTCGCCCCACGCTGCGCCTGGCGCTACCGCTGATCATTGCCGAGATTGGTTGGATGAGCATGGGTGTTGTCGACACCATCATGGTCGGGCGGCTTCCCAACAGCGCGGTGGCAATTGGAGCTACGGGTCTCGGCCAGAGCCTCTATAACAGCATTGCGATATTCGGAGGCGGACTACTGCTTGGCATGGACACTTTCGTGGCGCAAGCATACGGACGCGACGATGTTCAGGATGCCAGGCACTCGCTCGTGAATGGATTTTTTCTAGCTCTGGTTCTTACTCCGATTCTTATGCTGCTCGTATCGTTCTGGCCGACGCTGATGCAGCGATTTGGAGTCAGCTTGGAACTGGTCCAACCGATGCAGCCATTCTTGCGGGCGCTGAACTGGGGGACTCTGCCGCTATTGTGTTATTTTGCGCTTCGACGCTATCTGCAGGCAGTGCATGTGGTGAATCCCATCATGTTTGCGCTGATCTCGGCCAACATTGTGAATCTGGTTGGAGATTGGGCTCTTATCTATGGTCATCTCGGCTTTCCTGCGATGGGCATCACTGGCTCGGGCTGGTCGACCTGCGGGGCTCGGATTTATATGGTGATCATATTGTTGATCACTCTCGCATACGTCGAGTCCAAGCGCAGCCTGCCTGACGCGATGGGTATCATTAGGATCGACTTGAAACGAGTATGGGCGTTGTTAACGCTGGGCGCACCAGCAGCCACACAAATATTGTGCGAGATCGGCGCGTTTTCAGCAGCTACCGCGCTCTGTGCAAAACTCGGGCCGGTCCCACTCTCGGGTCATGAAATTGCTCTCAACTGTGCCGCACTTACATTCATGGTTCCGTTGGGAATAAGTTCGGCAGCGGCGGTTCGTGTGGGTCACCAATTGGGAAGAGGCGATCCAACCAGAGCACACCTTGCTGGATGGTCCGCGATCGTCCTCGGAGCCGGATTCATGACTTCTACCGGTCTGCTATTTGTCGCGTTCTCGAAACAGATTTCACGTCTGTTTACGCCTGATCCAGCGGTGATTCGAGTGGGTGCATCCCTCTTACTGGTGGCTGCGGCTTTTCAACTATTCGACGGCTTGCAAACGGTTGCCACGGGCGCTCTCCGTGGTAGTGGCGATACTCGTACACCGATGCTCGCCAACCTCGTCGCCTACTGGTTTATTGGACTTCCTTTCGGGTACGTGCTCTGTTTCCGATTCGGTTTGGGCGCACTGGGAATCTGGATCGGGCTGTGCATCGGTCTAATGATCATTGGGAGCGCTCTTCTTTTTACCTGGCACCGAAGATTGCGGTCCAAAGCCTTCATTTCGCAGACACTACCATGAAATTGCGCGGGGTGAAATTGCAGTGATTGAGTCGAGCGTTATGTCTAGCGTCGGTTATTTCCTTTGGACGAGAGCGCGCTGCTCCACGATGGCATCGTAGACGTTTTTCTCCACGGTTGCCAGGTCCGCCTTGCTGTCTAGCACCAGATCGGCATAGTTCTTGCTGGGCAGTACGTACTGCCGCGTCGCCGGTAACACGGTATTTTCGTATTGCCACTGGATGAATTCCAGGGCGCGTTGACGCTCGGTAATGTCCCTTACTTTTCGGCGATGGAAACAGATCTCGTCGGGAGCTTCCAGGTAAATAGATAGGTCGAAGTGCGGGCGCAGTTGCGCAAAATGCAAAGCCAAAATTCCTTCCACAATCAGCAACGACTTGGCAGGAATGTGTTCGCGCTGGTCGCTCACGCGTAAGTGCTGAGCAAAGTCATAGATGGGAGCCTCGATGGCATGACCTGCGGCATACTCTCGGATATGGTTCTCCAGCAACTGCACGTCGATTACATTCGGCGCGTCGTAGTTCTGCTTTGCTCGTTGCTCCAGTGGAAGATGGTTCATCTCCATGGAATAGACTTCCATGGAGATAACGTGTCCGTTGAGGCTGGAGGCCACACGCTTGGCTACTGTCGACTTACCGCTGCCGGACGGCCCAGCCAATCCGACGATGAATATATTCCCCTGACTCCGAGAGGCACTCATACTCATAGCAATCTATATTTTCGCAGGGATATTGTTTCTTGGCTATGCGACCAAATAACCACGAAACGAAGCTGCTCTTGAACTGAAGCGATAGGTTGCGCTTAGGTCCACTCTCTCTTTTCCCCCAACTGTGTGCAAGAGTGCACATCTTCCGTGTTGCAATTCTGTCAAGATTGTCAGCGAGTGTAGAGCCATAGAAGGAGACTAAAAACATGACGACAACCAACAACCAGAACAAGTGTGCGCACCTGCCGTGCCGGTGCCTCGCACAAGCTGGCGACAAATATTGCGGTCAATCTTGCAAGGAAGCAGGATCCAAAGAGGTCGAGATCGCCTGCCAATGCGACCATGGGACTTGTCCGCTTACAGTATGAAAAAGCGGCAAATAGAACGGCGAATCGAGCGGCGAATAGAAGAACGGCAACCCTTTACCCTGCGAACTGAATCTCAGATTGGCCAAGGAGGCTCGCGACATGAAGATGCGCCGAAGCATGCCATCGCAGCTTAACAATGCGCGCGGAGCGCCCGATGTGGGCTCAACTCCTTGATCGACCGGAAATCCATGACTGCCGCTGGCATGAACCCTCAGCTTCCGACTCCGTGGACCTCACCCATGTTCCCGACGGTAAACGCCTCATTCGGTCTCATCAGCAAGTTTCTCGAGTGGTTCGGTGAACTCGGCATATTTTTTTGGCAAGTAGTGCGGGCTGCCGTAACGCCACCGTTTGAGTTCCGGGAATTTGTTCGCCAGCTTGACGAGATTGGATCGAAGTCCCTGCCACTGGTTGCCTTGGCTGGCGCAGCCGTTGGGGTGGTTCTTTCTTTGGAAGCGCGCTACAGCTTGACTCGATTCGGAGCCAAGTCGCTGCTTCCTGCCGCCATCGTCTTCTCCGTTATTCACGAGACTGGCCCGATCATCACCGGTCTGGTCGTGAGTGGCCGAGTGGGCGCGGGCATTGGCGCGGAACTGGCGTCGATGAAAGTAACCGAGCAGATCGACGCCATCGAGGCATCTGCGGTAAACCCTTATAGGCTGTTGGCAGCGACTCGCATCCTGGCTTGCATTCTGATGTTGCCTTTGCTGACCCTGGCTGGCGATGCATGCGGCTTGTTAATGGGCTGGATCACGCAGGCACTGGCGGAACCGCTCTCCTTCCATCAGTTCATCAATGCCGGTTTTAAGGGTGCCGATTTCAACGATTTTCTTCCGCCTACGTTTAAGACCGCCGTGTTTGGCCTGATTATCGGACTAGTCGCGTGTTTTCAGGGAATGCGGACACAAGGCGGTGCCGAAGGCGTGGGCCGTGCAGCCACAAGTTCAGTGGTGCTGTCATCGCTTTTTGTGATTCTGGCCGATGTAGTACTAGTGAAATTCATCCTTATATTTTTTCCGTAAATCCCGTGAACACTTATTCAACAACTCGAGAAGAAAGCATGAATGCTACCCATCAGATTGCAACCAACCGAAGCGCAACCGATGGAGACGACACAGCCCCCGCTGTCGCCGTCGAGGACGTGCATAAGTCCTTCGGAACCCAAAAGGTTTTGAACGGCGTCAGCCTGACCGTGAGCCGAGGCGAAACCCTGGCGGTGCTAGGCCGCAGTGGCACTGGTAAGAGCGTATTGCTGCGCCTCATCATTGGATTACAGAAGCCCGACTCGGGGTCGGTTCGCATCTTCGATCAAGACATCACCGGACTGACTCTCGATCAACTCAGCGAAATCAGGAAGAAGATGGGTTTTCTGTTTCAGCACGCCGCCCTTTACGATTCGCTGACCGTCGAGCAAAACGTGGCGTTTCCCCTGCAACACCATAAGAAGGATATCTCGAAATCAGAGCAGGGCGACCGGGCCACGCAACTATTGGTGGAAGTCGGCATGGATGGCCACTTTGAGAAAATGCCTTCTGATATTTCGGGCGGCATGCAGAAACGAGTAGGGTTGGCGCGTGCTCTCGCTTTAGATCCGGACATTCTGCTGCTCGACGAGCCCACCGCCGGTCTCGATCCCATCAGCTCAGCCGAGATCGACGACTTGGTTCTCAAGCTCCAGGCGGAACATCATATGGCATCCATCGTAGTGACGCACGATCTGCACAGCGCGAAGACGATTGCGAACCGATTAGCCCTGCTCGACGAGGGAAATGTTGTGATCGAAGGCAGCTTTGAAGATCTTCAGAGAAGTGACATCGAATTCGTCAGAGAATTTCTAAAGCATTCATAGTTGGAAATATAGTGGGAAATGTAGCAGGAAATATGGAGGACATATGTCGAGAGCGGCGCGGTTAGGAGCTTTCATCGTTGTGAGCCTGGCAATTCTAGCCGCCGGTATCTTCATCATCGGGAGCAAGCAGTATCTCTTCAGCTCCACGTACCAATTGAAGGCGCAATTCGATAACGTCGAAGGCTTGGATCAGGGAGGCGACGTGCGGGTAGGTGGCGTTCACATTGGAACCGTGCGCAACATCGTATTGCCTCACAAGCCCGGCGAAAAGGTCACCGTCGTCATGGATCTCGGGAAGTCAACCCACGAGATCATCAAGCAAGACTCCGTGGCCTCAATCGAAACCGAGGGATTGTTAGGCAATCAATATCTGGCGATCTCCTCCGGATCCGCTGGGAAAGCCAACGTGCACGATGGCGATACCATCGCCAGCCAGCCACCGCTGGAAATGTCAGATCTGCTGCAAAAAGCGAGCGGCCTTCTAGACACCAGCCAGCAAGCCATCCAAAACGCCACTCGAGCGACGGCGAACCTGGACTCGATAAGCGGCAAGATCAATGCAGGGCAGGGAACCGTAGGAGCGCTGGTGAACGACAAACAGCTCTACACCAATCTCGCGCAGACGACGGCCACCATGAACAACACCATGGTCCAGGCGCAAGCAGGGGTTACCGACTTCCAGGAAAATATGGAAGCCCTGAAGCACAACTTCTTTGTGCGTGGATATTTCAAGAACCGCGGATACGAAGATGCCAACGAGCTAGCAAAGGATGAGATCGAACGGCTGCCGCAGGGCACACCGATAAAAGAGTTCACGTACTCGGCAAAGCAGCTTTTCGATAAGCAAGATTCGGCCAAGCTGAAGAACCAGAAATCTCTAAATGCTGGCGGCGAGTTTCTGGCGAATAACCAGTTTGGATTCGCGGTGGTGGTGGCATCCGCGGGCATGGAAGGTGATACTCAGAAGGATTTGGTGCTAACCGAAGCACGGGCTATGTTGGTGCGCGAGTATCTGGTCGAAAACTTCGGATTCGACGATAGTCAGCTCAAAACTCTAGGCATGGGCAAGCAAACCGACGCGAAGTCGGATATGAAGAAGGATGGCGGTTGGGGCACGGTACAAATTTTGATTTATCCCGCTGGAACCGAAATTCCGCCAAACAAACAAACTCAGGCCGGGATCGCATCCAAGACAACCCCAGATCAACCGGCTCAACCCTCTGCGGACCGAACATCAAAACCGCAATAACGGTTGCACGCGTCTTGCGATCCCGAAGATCGGCTCTTTCCATACATGGTCAATTTTGACCAGTCCTCAAGTCTTGTCTCGTTGATACTAAATACTAGCGACAAGTACATTCCACGGTGGACGAAACACCCGGCCTGAATCCGACGGGGCTCGATTTGCAACCAGCCTCTTTCAACGCTTGTACATCTTACATAAGAAAGTGAGGGACTAATGTCGCTGCCGATCACCGTGTTTCCGGATGGAATATTAGAAGTAGTCCCCGCGCGCCTTGGGGCAACGAAGGGGTTGGCTGCTCACCCGCGATTGCAGTCGAAGGCATCGCTACCGAGCCGAATCGCAGTGATTGGCAATTACCTGCCGAGACAATGTGGACTCGCTACGTTCACCACGGACCTGTGCACCGCCATATCCGCAGAGTACGGAACAGCTCGATTGTTGGCGCTCCCCGTCAACGATACAGAAGAAGGATATGACTATCCCGCGCGAGTGCGATGGTCGCTTACCCAGGACAATGTGAAGTCGTACGAGGAAGCGGCTGAGTTCCTGAACTTCAACAATATCGACATGGTGTGCCTGCAGCACGAGTATGGAATCTTCGGCGGGCCGGCCGGAAGTCATATTCTGCATCTTTTACGCGGCTTGAAGATGCCCGTAGTGACCACGCTGCACACGGTTCTGCGCGAGCCCGACCCTAATCAACTGATGGTCATGGAAGAGATCGCTGAGCTTTCAGATCGCCTCATTGTTATGAGTCAGCTCTCGTCTCAGTTCTTGCAGGAGATATTCAAAGTGCCAGGCAGCAAAATCGACATGGTTCCGCATGGTGTTCCAGATCTCCCCTTTCTCGATCCCAACTTTTTTAAGGACCGCTTTGGCGTGGAAGGAAAAGCCGTTCTGCTCACATTCGGATTGCTCTCACCGAACAAGGGAATCGAAAACGTCATTCAAGCCCTGCCGCAGATTTTGTCCAAACACTCGAATGTTGCTTATATTGTTGCCGGTGCGACCCACCCCCATATTCTCCGGCGCGAGGGAGACAAGTATCGAGCAAGTTTGCAAGCGTTGGCGAAGGAAATGGGAGTGGAATCGCAGGTAATCTTCCATGACCGCTTCGTCAGCCCTGAAGAGATGGCCGAGTTCATTGGCGCGGCGGACATCTATATCACTCCATATCGGTTTGAGGCGCAGGTGGTTTCCGGAACGCTAGCCTATGCATTAGGCGCCGGCAAGGCCATCATCTCGACACCATACTGGCACGCCATTGAGTTATTGGACGATCGCCGGGGCGCGCTCGTCCCTTTCCAAAATCCCGTCGCCATCGCACAAAAGACAATCGAACTTTTGGATACACCCGCGCTACGACATGCCATGCGTAAACGCGCCTACGTTTTCGCGCGCGAGATGGTTTGGAAACGAGTCGCTCAAGGTTACATGGAAAGTTTCGCCAGAGTGCGCAGCGACCGCATGGAAAATCCCCGGGTTCAGTTCTCGGCTCGCATCGCTCCCAAAGCACTCGGTCAGCTACCCGAATTGAAACTCGATCATGTGAATCGGCTAACCGATGACACAGGAATATTTCAACACGCGATTTTTACCATTCCAAATCGAGCTGAAGGCCATACTACCGACGACAATGCACGCGCCCTTATCTTTGCCGTGCTGTTGGCACAAATCAGCGATGATCGGCTTGCAAAAGCGAATGCAGTGACTACGGATTTTCCTGCCCGGTATATGTCGTTTCTGGAATATGCCTTCAATCCAGCGAATGGTAGATTCAGAAACTTTCTCGGCTATGACCGCCGGTGGAGCGAAACCGAAGGTTCTGAAGACTGTCATGGGCGAGCCTTGTGGAGTCTCGGAACGGTGCTTAGCCGGTCTGCAGATCAAGGATTGAGAAGTGCTGCCGGGCGTCTGCTTGAGTTTTCCTTGCCTTCGATCATCGAGTTCCACAGCCCCCGTGCCTGGGCCTATGCGCTGCTCGGAATTCAGGAGTATCTCAATTCCTACCCGGGAGATCGCGACGCGCAGAAAATAAGATCCGTACTCAGCCTGCGATTGCTCGAAATGTATGAGTCGGTCCGCCGTCCCGATTGGAAGTGGTTTGAGAACGTCGTTGCTTATGGCAATGCGAGAATGCCCCAAGCCTTACTGCTCGTCGGCGAAGCTTCCTCAGATGGTCGCATGGTTTCCGCCGGCCTCGAAGCACTGGATTGGCTATTGACCGCGCAGCATTGCGAGACCAACCACCATTTTGTGCCAATTGGATCGCAAGGCTTTTATCATCAGGGTGGCGAAAAAGCGCGTTTCGATCAGCAGCCCATTGAAGCCGCTGGCGCGGTTTCTGCGTGTCTCGAAGCCTACCGCATAACTGGTGATAGCCGATGGCGCAGCGAGGCTTGGTCCGCATTCAACTGGTTTCTCGGCGACAACGATCTGCAGCTTCCTCTTTATGATTCAGTCAGCGGCGGCTGCCGCGACGGCTTACATCCCGAACGTGCCAATCAAAACCAAGGCGCGGAGTCGACACTATCGTTCCTGATGGCGTTCCTCGAAATGCGATCTTTACAAGAATCTGAAAGGCCGGAAAACCTGTCATGACTACTCCCGAAATAACCCTCGCCAACGTCGAAAGCCCGCATTATCCCCCACTGCTTTTGCGTGATCCTGGCAACCCTATCCTGACACGCAAGGATTGGCCCTACTCCATCAACAGCGTGTTTAATGCCGGCGCAACCCTGTTGCCGGATGGAACCACTCTGCTCCTATGCCGCGTCGAAGACCGGCGTGGTCTTTCTCATCTGTGCGCTGCGCGTTCTCGAAACGGTGTCGATGGATGGCAGATCGATCGCGAACCAACATTGATGCCCAGCCCGCAGCAGTATCCCGAGGAGATCTGGGGCATTGAGGATCCTCGCATCACCTTTGTTCCCGAACTCCAGCAATACGCGGTCACCTACACCTCTTATTCGCGCGGTGGCCCAGGCGTTTCGCTGGCTCTCACCAAAGACTTCCGAAGTTTCGAGCGCTACGGCGTCATCATGCCGCCGGACGACAAAGATAGCGCTCTTCTGCCGCGGCGAATCAATGGATATTGGGCCCTCATTCATCGGCCTATGACGGCGCTTGGCGCGCACATGTGGATTTCCTATTCTCCCGACCTGCGCTATTGGGGCCGGCACAGGCTCATGCTGGAAGCACGCCGCGGAGCTTGGTGGGACGCAAATAAAATTGGGCTGTCACCGCCGCCCATCGAGACTTCCAGAGGATGGCTTGTGTTCTACCACGGGGTGCGGCACACGCCTTCGGGCTGTCTCTATCGCTTGGGTTTGGCTCTCTTCGAACTTGAGAATCCGGAAAAATGCCTGCTACGAGGCGATTCGTGGATTTTCGGTCCAGAGGCCGCATATGAACGCCACGGCGATGTTGACGATGTCGTGTTCCCTTGTGGATACACGATGAATCCCGACGGCGACACCATCAATCTTTATTACGGAGCCGCTGATTGCTCGATTGCCCTCGCTCGAGCCAGCGTGCGCGCGCTACTGGATTGGCTGGACGCCAATGGAAGTTGCGAGCGTCGGCAGCGAGCGGAGGATTTATGAAGTAGTCCTTAATCTCCGCATGTGAGCTATCTTGCTCAGACGCGAAAGTCCACCACCTGTCATTCTTTACTTGCGGCGAACCCGACTCGACCCTAAGAACTCTCGGACGCTCAAACCAGGGCAACCCTCGAACGAATGAGAGGAGTTAGCCCACGAAATGAGGAAGGTCAACAATGCCCCTAATTCAACTCCTGGAAGTTCTTATCGTGGTGGGTGTTCTTCTCTGGCTGGTGAATCGTTTCATTCCCATGCAGGGAACCATCAAGTCAATTTTGAACGGCGTCGTAGTCATTGCCGTGGTTCTTTGGATTCTGAATGTTTTTGGATTGTTTAATTCGCTCGCCCGAATCCACGTCGGCACGTAAGGATCGCGTAAGACGACAGCCTTGCCAGTAGCCCCAAACCAGTAACTACAAAAGCCAGTATCCGTACGTCGGCAGCAGATAGAAGAGTGGAACTTCTCGTGTCCGGCGAAACCATTGGCAACCTAATCAACGCGACCACAAGAAGCTTGCGCTAAAGCAAGCGTACTTAGAGATCGACAATTGGAGGCAATACCCATGAAACTCGTAGGACTTATCAGCACAGCAGTTCTCTCTTTAACACTCGGAGTCGCGGCTCCGGCATTCGCTCAGCAGGAGCAGCACGACCAGCAGGATGAACAGAAAGCCAAGCCTGCCCAGGACGAGAAAAAAGCGCAGCCAGAGAAATCCACTAAGCAAGAGGAAAAACCTGCGGCGGAGCAGCAGAGGAACGCCAAGCCCGAAGAAAAAAACGCAAAGCAAGAGGAGAAGAATACAAAGCCTGAAGAGAAGAATGCGCAACAACACGCACAGCCGGCTGAGCATGCAACGCAGCCGCAGCAAGCCAGTCGTGGCCGCATTCCCGCTGCACGTTTCCAGGCCAATTTTGGACAGCAACACACGTTTCGCGTCAGCCAAGCCGACTACAGAAATCACCGCTTCCAGTACGGAGGTTATTCCTTCGGATTTGTTGACCCGTGGCCAAGCAATTGGCTCTATACCCAAAACGTCTATGTTATCGACATAAACGGCGTGTATTACCTGTGCAATGCGAGTTATCCAGGCGTGAACCTTGCGCTGAGCTTCACACTTTAGCCAGTTCGTCCGGCGTCGCCTGCGGACGCAACCAGCTTAACGGTGATCGGCGCGGGTCCGTTTCTAGGGCTCGCGCCGGCTTTTTTGTGAGACGGCGCCAGAATCAAAACGCAGTTATTTTATTTGTTAGCCGGGTTTCCACCTTCCAACTCAACCCTAGGCCAACCATCAACCCACGCAATCGTTGAGATCTGCAGATATGCATGGCCCGTGGTACCGTCATAGGCGTGGAAGACGATAATATCCCCATCTTTCTGTTGTAGTACCGACTCACCGCCTGGCCCGATCCAGCGGCTGTTTCCCAATAGCAATGGCGTGCCTCCTCCATCCAACATCGCCCTGCCCTGAGCATCGACATACGGGCCGGTTACAGATCGAGAGCGCCCCACCATCGTTTTGTAGTTGCTCTTGGTTCCACGGCAACATAGGTCAAAAGAGACAAAGAGATAATAAAAGTCGTCGTGGTGGTCGTCGTGACGGTCGGTGTGGCGGACGGTGTGATGAACAATGAACGGCGCTTCAACCGCCTGCCAATCGCCAGGCAAGCCTGGGGGATTCGGTGGCGGGTTATCCAGGCGTTTGCGCCTCGCGATGGAGTACAGTTTTGTGTCCTCAGCCGCAAGCAGTCCGGTCTTGGCGTCGATGCGCCGCATCTTGATACCCGTCCAGAAACTGCCAAATGACAGCCACGGTTGTCCTTTTTCATCCAGCACTAGGTTGGGATCAATGGCGTTGAAGTCATCTTCGACGCGAGAGCGCAGTACCAACCCGCGATCCACCCAATGGAAATCGGAACTCTTTGGGTTCAGAGTCTTGTTGGTGAGCAGCGCAATTCCTGAGGTATTTTTCCCAAATGCTGAAAAGGCATAGTAAAGATGATATTCGCCATTGAAGTAAGAGATATCCGGCGCCCAAAGCTCCTTCGTTTCTGGACTTTCTTTCCTGATCCAGTCAGGAATCTTGTCAAATACATTGCCGCACCGCTTCCAAACATGCAGATCCTGCGAACAACGGATGGGGAGTTCTCCGCCTCGGACTGGCCCATTGGCAGTCCCGAACAAGTACCAGGTATCGCCATCCTTGGCAATGGAGGGGTCGTGGACATATTCCACGTCGCCTTCAACCTTGATGACTTGCGGAATGTCTTGCTGGTTTTCTTTCCCGTGCGCAAATATCGTGGTCAATAGGCAAATAGCAACGAAGACGACAGCTCTATTTTGCATCGCAGGGCGCCTTTCGCTTGAAACGAAGGTTGGAAGATATTTTTCAGCTGTAAGATATCAGAAATCGTTTACTCAAAGCTAGCTTCTTGTAATCTATTGCAGCAAACGTTTACTATGTGGGCGGCATTCTTGCCCCCAAGGGACCGCCATGATTGCACGTCGTGAGTTTCTCCGCAAAAGTCTAGCGAGCACCGGTTGTGTTCTTGCCGCCAAAGCTTTCTTGCCCTTCGCATGGGCTGAATCCAAGGCCGTTGACGCGCGCATCGAAGTCCTTACCGGCGAGCCCCTTGGAATTATTTCGCCCAACCTGTATGGACACTTTACCGAGAACTTGAGTGGCGTGGTCTACGACGGAATCTGGGTAGGCCCAAACTCCAAAGTGCCGAACATCGACGGCATTCGCAAAGAGCTTATCGATGAGATGCACAAGATCAAAGCTCCCGTTGTGCGTTTTCCCGGTGGCTGCTTCGCCGACAGTTATGACTGGCGCGACGGAATCGGTCCGGCAGACAAAAGGCCTCGAAGGACCAACTTCTGGAATGGGGGCGAGACCGACACAGCTCCTGCCAGCCACCGCTATGATCCGAACGAATTCGGTACGAATGAGTTCGTGCATTTTTGCAAATTGTGTGGCAGCGAGCCTTACTTGGCGGCGAATCTGCGCAGTCTTCCAGCCGAAGAGTTCTATCGCTGGATCGAGTACTGCAATTCTCCCACCGGGACTACGACGCTCGCCGACGCGCGCACCGCCCAAGGCTTCAGAGATCCTTTCAATGTTCGCTTCTGGGGAGTCGGCAATGAGTCGTGGGGTTGCGGCGGAAATTTTACCGCCCAGGAATACGCCGTGGAATTCCGGCGCTTCACCACCTGGGTTCCGCGTTTTGGAAAGGAAAACGAATTGTCGTTCATCGCCTCCGGTCCGAATGCTGATGACTGGGCGTGGACGAGAGGCTTCTTCGAGGAGATCGCTAAAAAGGGACGCGGGCAGTTGCGGGGGATTTATGGCTGGGCGCTCCATCACTACGCCTGGAATCTGAGTCGCGGCCGCACTCGCGATTGGGTCCAGGGAAAAGGCGACGCTCTCAAGTTCGATAGCGTGGATTGGTATGAGTTGTTGAGAGAAGGCGATCGTATGGAAGGCTTGATTGACGGCCATTGGCAGGTGATGAGCGAAGAAGATCCTGAACATTCGGTCAAACTCGTCGTCGATGAATGGGGTCCGTGGTACCGGCCCGGAAGCGAAGCCACTCCGGGAGATCAACTGGAACAAATGCCAACGCTGCGAGACGCGGTCTTTAGCGGAATGACGCTGGATACATTCAATCGTAATCCCGAAAAAATCGCGATGGCGAATTGCGCGCAGTTAATCAACTGTTTGAACAGCCTGTATCTGGCGCACGAAGACAAGTTCGTAGTCACGCCTGTGGGCCACGTGTTTGCCATGTATGCAGCGCACCAGGGCGGTCAGGGATTGCGGACGATCTTCTCCGCGCCAGCGATCCAATATGACCGCGATGGGAAACCCGCTTCTTTCTGGGGACTGAAGGGATCGGCTTCTTTGCGTGATAAGGAACTAACCTTGACCATCGTTAACCCGAATGTGAGCAATCCATGCGAAGCGGAAATTGCAATCCGCGGTTCCGCACTCAAGTCCGGATCGGCTACGACGCTCACGAACTCCGACATTCACGCGCACAACACATTTGACCAGAGACAAGTTGTTGTCCCAGAGACAAAAGCCGTGGAAATTAATGGACGGACGCTCATCTATGCGTTTCCGCCAGCTTCGGTTACCAAACTGGCATTGACTCTATCGTAGGTGCTATTCGCTGCACGTTGGGCAGTGCAGCACCAATGAATCTTTTTAAAACGGGGAGTTCATCCAGTGGCCGCTTCTTTCGAAGTGACTGTTTTCAGAGTGTGGCAGAAGACAAAGGCTCCAATTTGTGTTCTCACTTTGGCTATTCTGTCGCTGGTGATTTTGTTGACGGCCTGTGGTGGAGGAAGCGCCGCCCCTGCCTCAACCCCACCCCCGCCCACAGTTTTCAGCGACTATGATCTGACTGGTGCGATTACTCCCGTACACGATCCCAGTGTGATCCGTCAGGACAATACCTACTATGTATTTGGGACGGACGTTGGAACTCCGGGCGGGTCTCTGCCTATTCTGTGCTCCGCTGACCGCGTGGCGTGGACCGCGTGTGGCTATGTTTTCAGCCAGATTCCGCAATGGGTGACGTTGCAAGTCCCAGGCGTAACCGGCTTGTGGGCTCCGGACATCTCCTATTTCAACGGCCTCTACCATGTCTACTATGCAGGCTCGACTTTTGGTTCCAACCTGTCTGTGATTGGCTTCGCGACCAACACCACTCTTGACCAAACCGATCCGAACTATCTGTGGGTCGATCAAGGCGAAGTTCTGGCGTCGGTTTCTACCGACGATTTCAACGCAATCGACCCCAACATATTGTCCGACACCGACGGCAGCGTGTGGCTGACCTACGGGAGTTTTTGGTCGGGAATCAAGCAGCAGCAGATCGATCCAACCACAGGGTTTCTACTCGGTTCGAATCCCACCGTCTATTCGTTGGCCAGTCGGCCAAACGTGCAAGACGATCCGATCGAAGCGTCATCGCTGGTTCATAAAGGAAGTTACTACTATCTATTCGTGTCCTTCGACTTTTGCTGCAACAGCAATCCTTATCAGGATACCTACCGCATCATGGTTGGTCGGGGTACCAGTCCCAATGGGCCATTTACTGATATGAATGGGACTGACATGATGCAGGGCGGCGGCACGCAATTGTTGTCCGGCAACGGTACCACTTGGAGCGGTCCCGGCGGACAGACCGCATATCTCGATTCGCAGAATGGAGACATCATTGTTTTTCACGCCATCCAACTACCGAGCGGAGCGCCGTATCTTTTCGTCAATTCCCTGACTTGGCCGAACGATTGGCCACAGATTCAACCTTGACTCAGACGGTCAAGGCTGGGAATCTGTCATCCATGAGCTTGAACATCACGGACCGAAGCCGCATGCGGAAGAGGTTTCACCTGCGTCCTCAATGCGGATTCGCTCTTTGGGCGTTGGCCGTCGCCAGCATCTTGCTCAGGGAACCCCAGGCCTTTTCGCAGAAGCAGGAAGCCAATCAGTCCGCTGCTTCGCCAATGCAATCAACCCCGGTGCAGTCAACCCCAATGCAGTCAACCCAAGGTGCTGTCTCCACCGGCGGCGCTCATGCCGCGGTGTTGGATAGCGAGAAGCGTCCCATCACCGCCGGTGGTTTCGTAGAAAACGGTCCAATCGTTTTTCAGGATGTGGCCGAAAAGGCCGGCTTGACTCGCTGGCGTCATGTGATGGGCACCGATGAACCGCGTTTTATTCTCGACACCATAGGCTCCGGCGTGGCCTTAATCGACTACGACAACGATGGATGGCTCGACATCTATCTCGTCAATGGTTGCACCTATGACGCCATGGCGGGGAAAGCCTCGCCTCCTCATGCCGCTCTCTTCCACAACAATCACGATGGCACATTTACTGACGTTGCCCAGCAAGCTGGGGTCACAAACGACCGCTGGGGCTTCGGCGTAGCCGTCGGCGATTATGATAACGACGGCTGGCCTGATCTCTACGTGACGAATTTTGGCAAGAATCGTCTCTATCACAATAATCACGATGGAACCTTCACCGACGTTGCCGAGAAAGCAGGAGTAGCGCTGGGCAATTGGTCGACCGGCGCCACGTTTGGAGACTACGACGGCGACGGCCGGCTCGACCTGTTCGTTCCCGGCTACCTGCACTATGATCTCGACCACCCACCAGTGCCAGGTTCTCCAGCAGTCGCTTTTTCAAGTTGCGAATTTCGTGGCTTGAAAGTGATGTGCGGCCCGCGCGGATTAAAGGGCGAGCCCGATCATCTTTTTCACAACAATGGGGACGGCACCTTTACCGATGTCAGCGAAAAAGCCGGAGTCGCCGATTCCAGCCGCTACTATGGTCTCACGGCTGTATTTGCCGATGTTAACAACGACGGTAAAGTCGATTTAATGGTGGCGAATGATTCCACTCCGAATTATTTATACATCAACAAGGGCAACGGGATTTTCGAAGACGCAAGCTACGCGTCCGGCTACGCTCTAAACGAGGATGGTCGCGAGACAGCCTCAATGGGAATCGCTGTTGGAGATTATCTGAACAATGGTTTACTGGATCTCTATAACACGGTTTTCTCCGACGATTACAACCCACTCTACAAAAATGGTGGCGGAGCGAATTTTAACGACGTCAGTTATCAGGCTGGTATTGCCGAGGTGACGATCCCGTTCTTGGGATGGGGAACGGGATTTCTCGATTATGACAACGATGGCTGGAAGGACCTTCTGGCGGTGAATGGACACGTGTATCCGGGAGTCGATCAGAGCGACTGGGGAACAACATTTGCTCAGCGTCCGCTGTTATTTCACAATTTGCGAAATGGCAAGTTCGAAGTCATCCCGCCCGTGAAGGGAACAGGGCTCGCCTCTGTGCTGACTGCTCGCGGCGCAGCATTCGGCGATCTGTTCAACGACGGAAAAATCGATGTCGTTATCAATCAGCTCCATAATATTCCGGCACTTCTTCGCAATGTCAATGCTGACAAAAACCACTGGGTCGGCCTCAAACTAATTGGAGGACCGAAGAGTCCGCGTGACGCCATCGGTGCGGCTATTTATCTAACTGCTGGAGGCATGCGTCAGAGAGCGGACGTAATCAGTGGTGGCAGCTATGCTTCGTCGAACGATTTGCGCGTCCATTTCGGCCTTGGAGATGCGACGACGGTAGAAGGTGTCGAGATCCACTGGCCGAGTGGCGCTGTCGAGCGGCTCACTTTGCCGGCAGTCGATCGCTTCTATTCTGTCGAAGAAGGACGAGGGATAGTTGCCGGGGCGTTGGATCCCAAGCTCGAAAATGTGCACCCCAATACCAGCCCGAAGTGAGCCCCATGGTGTTTGATGAACTCTCTGAAGCCAATTGAAATAAAGAATATGGAAATCAGTAAGCGATTACTAGAAAAACATTTTGTGCAGCAAATTCCTCTTGACAACCGTAACTCGTTAGTACTAGATTTTTAGTCGTTTTGCTCTTGTCTTCACCAAATTGCGACTGTGAGGGAGTTTCGCTGACGGAGTCAGATACGGTTTTGGCCGCATCGTTACCGTTCGGGTAAATTTGGTTTAAATGAGAAAACGTTTGCTGTACTGTAAAACAAGCCTATGGTCTACCTGCTAGAGAAAGTGGTTGAAAGGCTTTAAACGTTTAATCTTGGCTGTTTTGGCAATAAGTAAACGATTACTAACATGGAAAAGCACCCGAATTCAGTCCCAGACGATGCGATGCTCTGGGCTTCTTGGAGACCCGTTATGACGCATGAGGTGCAACCGTTCCTCCGCAGAATTCTTCGATCGTTTCTCCATCCTCGCCCCGCCATGAAGCGCTGCGTCGCATGGATGACTTTGGCGTTATTTACCGTGCTCCTCGCCGCACTGCCTGCAATGGCGCAATTAGACACAGGGTCGATCAGCGGCACCATTACCGATCCCTCCGGCAGCGTGGTCGCGAACGCGAAGATCACCGCCACTGAATCAACCACAGGAACAACCTATACGACGGTAAGCTCAAAGGCGGGTTATTACGTATTTCCATCAGTGCGTACCGGCATCTACAAGCTGACCATCTCCAGCACGGGTTTCAAAACAACGGTTTCGAGCGGAGTCACCGTCTCCATCGGAGCCGCCTCCGCACGCGACTTTGCGCTTCAATTAGGTTCAGTAAATGAGACCGTCGCGGTCGAAGCAACGTCGCTCGCCCTGGAGACGGAATCCTCGGACGTGGCAAGTTCCATCCAGCCCGAGCAAGTCGAGGATCTTCCTCTCGCCGTCGGGACCGCTCTGCGTTCCTTTTCGACGCTTAGTTTTCTTGTCCCGGGCGCGGTCGGCCCTGGAACTTCAGCGGGGGGTGCCGGTGGCCAGATTATCGCCAAGATCAATGGCGGCCAGACGCTGGGCAGCGAATACCTGGTCGATGGCATTACTACAAACCGCTCCGAAAATGGGTCCGGCGGGTTTGACGGAATCTCGCCTTCGGTCGAGGCGATCCAGGAGTTTCGCATAAGCATTTCAGCATTACCCGCAGACATCGGCAGGACAACTGGCGGCGTCGCCAACTTTAACTCGCGCAATGGCACGAATTCATATCACGGAACCGTTTACGACTTTTACAAGAATGCCGCGCTGGACGGGAACAACTGGTTCAACAATCACTTTCTGGCTGCCAATCCGACCCAGACGGCTGCTTTCGGTCGCCCCCCCGACACGAAGAACGATTATGGTGTCACCTTGGGAGGTCCCATTCGTATTCCTCATCTTTACGACGGTAAAGACAAGACATTCTTTTACTTCGGATGGGAACAGCTTCGCTACAATACTGGCTCAGCCATCACCAGTCTGGTTCCAACTCCAGCCGTTCTCGGTCAGACCAATCCCTATTTCGATTTCTCAAGCTTCCTTGGCTCGCAAATCCCTGGTGTCACCAATCCCTGCACCGGCGGCGGCCCCATGTTCTTCGGCCAGATATTTGACCCGTTAACACAGCAGAACACTGGTACGCCCAATGAGTGCCGGTCACCATTCCCAAACAACCAGATTCCGTTAAACAGATTAAGCACCGTAGCAAGCAATGTGCTCAAGCTGATTCCTGGGCAGAACTTTAGCGGCACCGGAGCCAACTATATTCAGGACACAGCCGACACAATTACGCAAACCGTATACAGCATTCGTATCGATGAGAATCTGGGACCCAAGCAGAAGATCTGGGGGTTCTGGAGCTCTCGTGAAAACAACGATCAGGGCAACAACTTCAATCTCCCGCCGCCAGTCAACAGTTGCTGCCCGGTGTCCGATGATTTTGGCAAGCTACTGCGAATCGGCTGGAATTGGAATTTCACTCCGACGCTTATCAACGAGTTGACGTTCGGGAGCAATCGTTCGAACAATCTGACCTACGCTAAGGCGGTGGGGCAAAATCCGAATTGGGGAGCAGCCATCGGTCTTACCAACGCATCGGGTCCGACTTTTCCGGGCATGGAGTTTGTCGGCAGTCCTTATCCCAGCCTTGGAGAAAACTCCGACGCAACCGATGTGGACAATGGCATTATTCTGAACGACACGGTGAACTGGGTACACGGCAAGCACAGTTTCAAGTTTGGCGGCACCTATGCCTATCATCAGTACTCGTTCGTAAGCTTCATCGGCGGCACCTGCAGCGGTGTATCCGGCTGCTTCACGTTCTATCCCGGACAAACCGCTGGTCTCATCTCCCAGCAGGGAAACACGGGTAACGCTTTCGCGGATTTCCTGATCGGGCAGGCTGGAGATGTGAACCGAATTGTCGACCTGCACGCACCTCGCTGGATTAGCCACTACGCCGCACTCTTCACCCAGGATGACTGGAAGATCCGGCCCAACCTGACGCTTAACCTTGGACTGCGTTGGAGCTACGAAACGCCGCGGCACGAGGCGGACGGCGACACCAGCAGCATGGTGCCCACCGTGCCGAACCCCGGCGCGAGCGGGCAATTGGGTGCTTTGGTCTTTGGTGGCGTTGGAACAGGCCGAGATGGCAACAAGGGCGAGACTTGGGCCAGTACCTACTACAAGGATTTCGAACCTCGCATCGGCTTTGCGTGGAATCCGGATTTCAACCGGCGGCTAGTGGTTCGCGGCAATTATGGCATTTACTATGGACCCCTCGTGGACGCCGACTACGGCCAGGGAACAACCGCCGGCTTCACAATCACGCCAAACGTATTTACTGCCGATCCCATGAACGGCCCGCTGTTGGATGATGGTCTGCCCGCGCTGCCTACCGCCCCAGATCTCGATCCGACCCAGTTGAACGGCCAAGGCATCGACTATGTAGCCAAGTCCTATGGCCGGCCAGCCATGGTGCAGACCTGGACCCTCGAAAACCAAATTCAGCTCTCCCCGAATTTCATCTTCACTTTGGGATACCTGGGACAGCATTCCGTCCGTTTGCACGGATTGATTGACTATCCCAATGACATGCCCGTCAGCGGGTTGGCTTTGGGCAATACGCTTTTTGACACTGCACCGGCTGGTGGTGTGCCGCTCCCCTATGCCAACTTCCAACAGACCTGGGGTGGCAGCGGCAACGTTTCACAGGCCCTGCGTCCCTTTCCTCAGTATGGTTACATCAATACCGATAGCTATCTGCAGAATGTCGGGCAGTCCACTTACAACGCCTTGGAAGCCAAGCTGGAGCGCAGGTTCCACAATGGTCTAAACTTGCTGGCCTCCTACACCTTCTCGAAGACCATCACCGATGCGGACAGCATTCAACCCTTTTACAGCACGCTGCAAAGCCAGGGTGGGACGCAGAATCCCTATGACCACAAGGCCGAAAAGGCGGTCAGCAATCAGGATATTCCCAACAACTTCGTGGTCAGCTACCTGTACGAACTGCCGGTGGGACATGGGAAGAGGTTCCTGGCCAATACGCCGAAGGCGGTCGATTCCGTCATAGGCGGATGGCGTATTGGAGGCATACAGCGCTACCTGAGCGGACAGCCGATCAGCTTTTTCGGCGAACCAGGAATCCCTGGCTTCGACAACGGCATTCGTCCAAATCGTGTGCCTGGACAGTCCGTGAAGGGCTTTACCGGAAGTTACAACCCATTCTCGTTCGTCAACACCGGCGGCGTCGGCCCCGGCTCAGGCGCTTGCACGACCGGATACTGGAACTGTAGTGCCTTTGCGGACCCGAATGCCAATCGCGGAACTGGCGCCTTCCAGTTCGGAGACATGCCGCGTGATTCTAGCGATATTCGTGCGTTCCCCTTTTATCAGGAGGACTTCAGCATCGCCAAGACCATCCCCGTCAGCGAAACGGTCAAACTTGAATTCCGGGGAGAGATGTTCAACGCTTTCAACCGTCACATCTTTAACAAGCCGGATTCAGGTGTGTTAGACGCTACCTTTGGCCAGATCAGCAGCACCTTGAACGGGCCGCGCAACGTGCAGTTTGTGCTGCGAATCACCTATTGAACGCAGACGGGCTGCGATACGTCAGTCTGTGCTTAACAAGGTTGCATGGGGACTGCGGAATCACACTCCGCAGTCCTTTCTTTATTTGGATCGGATATGCTTAAGACTGTGTTCCGTCTTTCCTCGTGGTCTCTGACGATTGCGCTGACTCTAGCCTTCTGCTGCCAATCCGGAATCGCACAAACTGCCGACGCGAAATCCGCCTTCGAGCAGGGAAACAGTGCCATGCGAAGAGGCGATGCCGCCGAGGCCGTCCACGACTTTCAACAGTTTCTCCAGCTACAGCCCAGCTCAGCGGAAGGATACTTCAATCTCGGTCTGGCATTGCAGTCAGCCGGCCAGTTGCAAGAGGCGCTCAACGCGCTTCATAAGGCCGCGTCCCTGCAACCCACCCTGCACGGCGTGCGGCTCTTCACCGGCATCGTGGATTACAAGCTGAACCATCTGTCCGAGGCCCATGACGAGCTCACCCACGAAACCAAACTTGAACCCAAAAACGCAGCCGCCTGGATGTGGCTAGGCATTGTAGATCTGGCTCAGAATCAGCCTGAAGCCGCCTCTTCCGCGCTGGACAAAGCGGCCGCGCTCGATCCCAACAATACAGATATTCTCTACCATCGCGGCAGGGCCCACCTGCTGGTCTCTAAAGAGAGTTACTCCGCGATGTTCAAACTTGCTCCTGACTCCTGGCGAGTCCATGAAGTGCTCGGACAGGCGGATGCCGAGGCGTTCCGGTCAGACGATGCCATTAATGAATTCCAACTCGCTCTCCGCGCCGCTCCCGTCGAGCCGGGGCTGCATGAAGAACTGGGCAATGCCTTCTGGACGGCAGGGAAGTTGCAAGAGGCCGACGACGCCTATGCCCAGGAGATCAGAATCGACTCAACCAACGCCGTGGCCCTCTACAAATTAGGCAGTCTACGGGTGACTCGCCGTGAAGACATGGCCAGCGGTGTCCTGCTGCTGGAGCGGGCGCTCGCTCTCGATCCGACACTCAATGACGCGCATTATTATCTCGGAAAAGGCGAAGCGGAGTTAGGTAAAGATGATCTGGCCATCGAACAATTCCGGCTCGCCACCAATCCGCAAGGGACGGAAGAACTCAGGATCATGTCCTGGTATCAGCTCGCAACCCTGTATCGCAATCTCCATCGCACCGAGGAAGCGGGCAAGGCACTCGCTACCTTTCGTCAGATGAAAACGGCAAGAGATCAGCGCCAGCAAAGCAAGTTCCAGGAGCAGGGCCGGCGTCGCGAGCAATTGCCTCGGCAAGAAACTATTCCCGATGCCGTCGCTCCGCCCTCGTAGCTTCTGTTGTCTGGTCCAGATAACTGGTCTGCGTTACGACTTCAGCAATACGTACGTGCTGTAACTTTCCTTATCGATATTCATGAACGGACGCATAGTCACGCTGCTTCCGTCGACCGAGTTCGCGAGCCAATCTCCCATCGCATTATTTGTTGGCTTGGCTTGCAATAATGCGTTTCGCTCGAAGCTGGGCTGCGAATCGGCCACCGCAAAGAGCACCAGCGGCCCATGCATGAGTGCTACCAGGTTGGGATGATTTGCATCCACTGCTTCCAGCCTCATTGGCATTGGGAGTTCGAGTTCGACGCGATCGCCCTCTTTCCACGTGCGCCGAATGCTTGCAAAAGTACCCGGCTTAACCGCATCGGAAACGCGTTTGCCATTGACGGAAAGTATCGGATCTTTCACTGCCCACTCTGGGATGCGCACATAGAGTGTGTAATCGAGAGGCCGCGAAGCCGATATCTGGATTTCAACTGCGTTCTCAAGCGGATAATTTGTCTTCTGAGTAAGCGCGTAGTGGCCGGAACCATCTGTCCACTTCACCGATGAAGGCGTAAACAGATTCACATACACTCCATCCGCGGAACGCAGATAGGTGCTGATGTGGTAGTCGGCAGCTAGCTGCGGAAAAGTTCCTGAGCAACAGGGCCACTTATCCCGGTACCAGCCTTTTTTTCCGGTCGTGGCATAGTCCGAGTAGTAAAACGACGTCCCATCCGCCTGCACGGGCCAAGCTCCCAGGATCGTGTTGTAAAGCACGCGCTCCATGCTGTCGCCGTACTGAGAATCTTTGGTCACTCGTAGCAGGTAGCGAGTAATCTTGAAATGTCCATAGGCTCCGCATGGCGTCTCGAAGCTGGCATGGGTCTTCGTCAAGCTATCACCGAGTTGTCCGCGATTGGGCTCGACGAACGCCTCATTTGGGCCCCAGCCGCCGGTGGCGAAACTCTGCGCCGTCAACATTGCGAATCCATTGCGGGCCGCGCGCAAGTGCTTTTCGCTCCCTAGAGTAATGTAAGCCTGCATGGCGGAGCTGAAAGCATTCGCATGGCTATACGCGTGTTCGGATGCCAACACGTTGATCCCCTCAGAAAGCGGACCGAAGTAAGTATCATCTTCGAGATACTGCTTAGCTATGTCGCGATAGAACGTCTTACCGCTCCGCTGATATGCAAGAAACAGATTTTCAGGCAAGGTGTAACTCTCGTCCCACGTATAGGACTCTTCTTTATGAGGACGCGCCCGTTGCTCAGCTCGTGACAAAGCTTTCTCTGGAAGATAAGCCGTCATCGCCCGAGTCAGCTTTTCATGAACATCCATTGCCAGTGGATCGTGGACGAACTCATGAGCGTCAATCAATCCGCAGGAGAGCTTGTCATACGTGTAGGCCGGCAAACGATAATCCACAAAAAACTTAGCCTTGGGATCGAGTGTTTCCGCGTATCCCTTGACCAGTCGATTGATTTTCGCCCGCGTTGGCTCAGATCCGGTCACCGCATAAGCTCGCGCCAGTCCAGAAAGATATTGTCCAAAACTGTGGCCCGCGATAAAGCCGTGAAAATCGTTTCGCTCCAGGCTGAAGCCAGTCAGGTCATACCACCCGCCCATGTCTTCACCCGGTGCAGGCAACCCGGCAACCTGTCGAAAGACCTTCAGTAGACGATCATCGTCGAGATTCAAGAAGCGGGAATGGTTCTCTTCGAACTGCCGTTTCATAGGACCATCAAACAACTCCACCTCGGAATATTTAAAGGTCGTGAGTGGAGTATTGATCGCGAGGACGACAGCGACCGCGCCTCTCTCCGCGCTGGCCCATGCGGGAAACACGCGAGCCGCATACGCAGCCGCGGTGGTAGCAGTTGCAGCTTTAAGAAAGGTTCGACGATTGACGCTGCGTTTCATCGGGTGCCTCCGATCGCGACCGTGTGCAAAACGACTTAAGCTGGTAAGCGTTTACTATTATTAGCTTGATCTTCCCGCGAGCTCTCCGTCAACTGCCTTTCGGGTCCCCTCCCGCACTGCGTCGGCGTGCAGACATAGCCGCCAATTCATCGGGCCCGGGGTAGGATTCAGGCGCAACCAGCGTGCGTTCTGCCTGATGGACTCGGTCTTTCATAGCGGCAACCAAGGCGGACAGGGCATGCGAAGCAGTTGGAGGCACGATCACGGTAGCGGCCAAAATACCTTGCCGCACCCAAGCTTGCCCCGTTCTTGGCAGACCGTCAACGCCAAGAAAAGGCATATTCGATTTATGCTCCCGTCCTGGTTGAGCCGTCTGTTCCTCAATGGCGCGCCGGGCGCCCACTACAAGAAAATCATTCTGTGCCTGCACCACGTCGAGGTGTTCTTGACGCGCCGTTGAAAGCCTCAACCATGACTCGACCGCATGAAAACCGGCCTCTTCCGTCCAGTTCGTACTCTTCAAGATTCGGACGTTTATACTCCTCGACTTGGTTTCGAGCATACCCGCGGTACGTTGCTCGGTGACCGTACTCTGCGAGGGGCCTTGAATGTACAGAACTGCGCCGCCCCCAGGCAGAAGAGCGCTAAGTTGACGCCCTTGAATCCGGCCGATCTCGTGATTGTCTGCACTCACAGCAAACACCGGAACGTTGCCACTCGAACGGAGTTCGCTCAAGTAGTCGGGTTCGCTGTTAATCACCACCCATGCGATGCCGGCTCCTACCGCCGCTTGCGCGACTTTGGGAAAAGCTGTTCGACCGGCAGGTTCAACCAGAATGCCATCCACGCCGGCGGCGCGGCCGTGAATCACGTCCAGAAGCTGTTGGCTCTGATAAATGGCGTCGTTCTTGGCAAAGAGCGTCTGTAGGTCCACGCCCAAACGCGTCGCGGCTTCCTGAGCAGCGGAAGCCTGTTGGCGCTGGTAGTCGTTGTCATCGGTGATGAGCAAAACGACAAAACGGAGTCTTTTCATGTCTTTCCTTCACATTGAGAAAAAATTGAATAAAAGAGGCTAAGAAAAAGTCGGTGCTAAACTTCCTGCTTCCGTCGCAAACTGAAACCGCTTGTAACCCTCATCGAAACTCACCAAGAGAGACTTAAAAGGGAAAGACCCTGCTGAGGCAAACTGAACTGCATGCGGACTACTCCTCCGTGAATTGTTGTCCATACCGGCGAGTTTAACTGCTGTAGTTGACCGACACTTTGTAAGTGATCACGCTCATTCTCTGAGAGTGCTGACGGCGACCCCATCTCCTTCCACGCGGTGAATGCATTGCTGTGGTCCGAGTCGATGCGGAAATGTTCAAGCAGCCCGCGCTTTGCATTTGCAGGCAGGCCATCGACCACCAGATCGATCGACGCAGCAGGGTAGGGAAGACCGTCGTCATGGTAGTTCCAGACCAGAATCTGAATCCCCCGCTCATTGCGTGTGGCAATTGCATTGATGTCCGGCTGTCCTCGAACTCCCGTATGCACAATCTCCTCACTCGGCAAGGCCGCTGAACTGGTTACCTTCACACGCTCGTTCCCCAATATTCCCAGCATCCGAAATGCATTGAGGACGGGCTTGTCCACGCCATTCGTCGCCAACTCACGAAAGCCTGCGAAGGGAGGCTGGTCCTCAAATTCAAAGGCCCAAGTTACCGCTCCAAGAAAATTAACGTGTTCTTGGCGTGCCAACGCCAGGATATTGTTCAGAACCTCGACCGTATACGCGCCGTACAACGGTCCATTGCGATACAAGTTCTGTGGATTTTTCTGGGCAGAACAAGCCGCACAGCCCTCCGGATCTGACTCTCCCAGAATAATCGGAGTCTGCCGCCACTCCGGAAAAGATGCCGTGATCTTGAATCCCTGCTCGATCGCGATTAGTTGACGGCTGATGCCCATCTGCACGTGGTCGCCTTGCCATGTCGGCGCACCTTTCGGATGAAAGCTCACAAAGTCGAGACGCGTTCCAACCTTGCCGTTCGCATAATTCTTCTGGTGTGCGCAATGTTCAAGAAATTCCCGCAAAAAATCTGCCGCGTTCGCATTACCCGGTCCCGTTGTGTCCGGTCCTCCGATTCGCGCCTCGGGAAGAGCGCGCAGGACCGCCTCGACGCTAAAGTCGTAGAGTTTGAAATATTCTTCTCGCGTTCCTTTCCAATACCCAATGTCTGGCTCGTTCCATACTTCCCACAGCCAGGTCTTCACCTCAGCATCGCCGTAACGCTGGCGCAGATGGTCAACAAATTTGAAAACCAGGTCCGACCACTTCTGATAGTCCTTTGGTGGATAAGCCCATCCCGTGTAAATGTCGCCGACCCGTGGAAAGTCGTGACGATAAGGTTCTGGATGGGTGGAAAGTGCTTTCGGCATGAAACCGATTTCGACCAGCGGCTTAATACCGGAGGCATGAAATGTGTCGAAAATCTGATCCAGAATTACCCAACTGTAAACCGCACGCCCGGATCCATCTTCTGTGTAGACATTAGTCGATCCCCACTTCAACGACGCCGATCCGTCGCCGGTCGTCAGCAGATTGTGGACGCGCACATACACCGGCGCAGCATCGAGTGCAGCCAATTCGCCAAGCAGCTTCTTGCCGTTCGGAGCATATGTGTAATTGGGTTCGTCATATCCGAAATAATTCCAGGTTGGCGCTATCGGCTGATCCAACTGATCGGCCTGCACCCGGATGTGCACACTCTGTGAAGGTTGCTGCGTCCAGCAAAGTTGACTTGTCAGAAGAACTTGACTCACCAGAACAATGAGAAGAAGAGAGAAGCCAAGGCGCGACCACCATTCAGCAGTGCGCTCCGCAGGAATACGTTGTGCGAACCGCAAATCCTTCACGACACGCACAGCAGTCACTCGCGCAGAATCTCTGGCCCAAATGGGTTCCAACATTTCTTTAGCGAGTGGACAAACTGTAAACCGTAACCGTGTGGTAGCGTTCACCTGGCTTCAATTCGGTTGTCGGGAAATCGGGATGATTCGGCGAATCAGGGAAGTGCTGCGTTTCCAGACACAACGCCGCATGCAATTCATAAGGTTTCCCGCCTTTGCCCTTGATGGAGCCGTCCAGGAAATTACCGCTGTAGAACTGAATTCCCGGCTGATCCGTCAACACTTTCAGCACCCGCCCACTGCTTGGATCGTAGACTTCAGCGGCCTCGGTCAATTCCCCGCCGCCGCTATCCAGCACAAAGTTGTGATCATAGCCGTGACCCAGATGAAGTTGCGCATCGTCAGCGCCAATCCGCGCTCCCACCGCCGTCGCCTTGCGAAAATCAAAAGGCGTCCCCTCCACCGGTTTTCGTTCGCCCGTAGGGATCAGCCCGGCATCCACCGGAGTAAAGCGGGACGCGTGCAGAGTGAGTTCATGTTTCAAAATATCGCCCTGCCCCGCAAGATTGAAATAGGAATGATTGGTCAAATTGACGACGGTGTCTTTGTCCGTTGTCGCCGAGTACTCAATCCGCAAATCGCCTCTGACCAGCGTGTACCGAACCGTAGCCGATAGGTTGCCCGGAAATCCTGCCTCACCGTCTTTGCTCAGATAAGTCAGCTCCACTCCGTTCTCGATTGGCTTTGCCTTCCACACCACGTTATTAAATCCGTGCGGCCCACCGTGCAAAGTGTTCTCGCCATTGTTCAGAGGCAGGGAGTATTTGTGCCCATCCAGCGTAAAGCTGCCGTGCGCGATCCGATTTCCATAACGCCCAATAATTGCTCCGAAGAATGCGTCCGCTGCGCCGTTAAAGTTGGCCACATACCCGTCGAGATCGTCGAAACCTAGCACCACATCGGCCGTCTTGCCGTTACGATCTTGAGCTTTCAGGGAAACGACAACACCACCATAAGTCGCGATGCGAGCTTCAAAAGCGCCGTCGCTCATCGTATAAATTTCCACTGGAGTTCCATCCGGCATCTTCCCAAATGACTGGCTTGTCACCTTCGTCTTAGCCTCCGCGGGCATACTAAGCGCTAAAAATAATCCACTGATCGCGATTGTACGTAGAATTTCCCCAACGTTCATTGTCGCTCCTCGTTTCTTCCTCTACCCGGTTGCCCCATTTGCTGAAGCTGCCAGGGTGATTAGTGTCGGCAACACATCGCCCAGTCCAGCGCCATCCCGTTGGCCTAAAGTTAGGCCCAACGTCTGGCCCAACGCGAAGTACAACTTGTTATACAAAAGATACAGCGCTTCATAGGTACGTTGTGCCGGTCCTTCGGGGACAAACGTCCTGTGGGAAGGGCAAATCTTGTCCTGCGCTTCCTCGATGGTCTTAAAAGTTCCGGCAGCCAGAAAAGCAAAAATCGCAGACCCCAGGCTAACCACGCTCTTGCTCGGAACCAACACCGGACGTCCCAGCACATTAGCATAGACCTGGTTCAGCACATCATTCTTCTGCGGAATGCCACCCGCATTGATCACACGCCGCACCGTTACTCCATGTCCGGCCATGCGATCCAAAATAACGCGTGTGTGAAAAGCCGTCCCTTCAATGGCGGCGAAGAGTTCATCCTGGGCTGTGCTTTGTAAATTCCATCCCAGCGTTACACCGCGCAAATTGGGATTTACCAGCACCGTCCGGTCGCCATTGTCCCAAGTCATGCGGAGTAAGCCGGTCTGCCCGGCTCGATAATTCTCCAAACCAACACTCAATGTTTTTACGTCCGTGCCTGCACGCAATGCAATCGCGCCGAAAATGTCTCCCACAGCAGAAAGTCCGGCTTCGATCCCGGTGCGCTGCGGATGCACACTGCCCTGAACAACTCCACAAACGCCGGGGACCAGGTTCACCGCTGGAGTGATGCCGATCATGCAAGTCGAAGTACCGACGACGTTTACCATGTCGTCAGTTCGACAACCAGCCCCGATTGCGTCCCAATGCGCGTCGAACGCTCCCACCGGAATCGGAATGCCTGCCTTCAGCCCTAGTTTTTCAGCCCAGAAGGCCGACAGCCTACCCGCAATCTGATCGGAAGTGGCATATTCGCCATCGAGTTTTTCGCGAACTCCTTTTAAAAGCGGATCCACCTTTACCAGAAAGCTCTCCGGAGGCAGGCCGCCCAGTTGCCGATTCCACAGCCACTTGTGTCCCATAGCGCAAACGCTACGTTTTATTTTTTTAGGATCGGTGACGCCACAGAGCGTGGCCGCCACCATGTCACAATGTTCGAATGCGGAGACGAACTCTGCTCGCTTTTCCGGATTATGGCGCAACCAATGCAGCAGCTTCGAAAACCCCCACTCCGACGAGTACACGCCACCGCACCATTGAATCGCTTCGAGTCCTTCGCGGCGCGCCACTTCAGTGATTTCGGCCGCTTCACCTTTAGCTCGGTGATCGCACCACAGGTAGTACTCCCCCAGTGGCTGCAGGTTTTTGCCGACCGGAATTACCGATGAGCCGGTAGTATCGAGAGCAATCGCAAGCACCTGATCCCCGGAGACGCCTGCCTTGCTCACCACTTCGCGCGTCGCCGCCGCCAGTGCGCGCATGTGATCTTCATGCGACTGCGTCGCGTATTCTGGGTCCTCGCGCTTGCGGTGTAGTGGATATTCCTGCACTGCGGAAGCCAGCAGACCGTGTTCGCTGTCCACCAGCGAGACGCGCACGCTAAGCGTCCCGAAATCCACGCCTGCGACGATCGCCATCAGCAGGCTCCATCGTCACGTCCGTGCCAGTACATGTCCCAGCCAAGATAACGTGTCGTAGCCTCATGCACGGCCGACGCAACCCTCGACGAATCCGACGAAAGATTAGCCGCCACATGGTGCTCGAAGCCGTTCTCACAGATGTAGCGCAGCAGTTTCTGCATCTGTCCTATTTCGACTACTCCCGCGCCGCCAAAGGTGTTCAGCGGGTCGTCGGTGAACCGTCCCTGACCTACATATCCGCGCATCTTGCCCGCCGTATCGTCAGTCGAGAAGCGAGCAAAGCTCATTGCTTCCGGCTTGATCAGTCCTACACAGGTGCCGAACGTATTTTCTTTACCCACCGTACCGGCAATGATCTCCTGAAAGTCCATCTTCACCGAACGAAAGAAATGTTTAGGCAAATTGGAGCAATGGAAACACACTGCCTTGTTCGGGTCCGTTCCATAATTGTTATTCCAATCGAGAAGAGCCGACGGAGCCCCCGATGCAAGTTGCAGTGCATGCATTCCCAGCACGCCGCAAATATCTACTTCGCAAGCGCTGGAGAGTAGTTCGTTACTCATCATGCTCATCACCGTGCAGGGAACTACGCCCAGATTCTCTTCAATCGAAGTCCAGCACTGGACCGCGCTGATCGTGACCTCGGTCGCCGCCATCCACTGATCGACCACCGCCCCAAGTTTCGCCATTTTCATCAGGGCCGCCGCAGGTACATTGCTCGCATCCACATACTTGTGAATGGCAGCCAGCTTGGCCTGCGCATGATCGTCGTTATCTTTCATACGCTCGATTCGTCCGAGTACCTCGGAAAGATCGAGCGTCTCAATCGAGATGCCTTGCGATTCCAGAATCTTCTCGCTGTAACGCACCGTGTTGAATGCGGCTGGACGCGCGCCGATAGCGCCAACTCGCAAATTACGGAAACCGTTTACTACACGGCAGACGGCGGCAAACCACTCCAGATCCTGAGCAAACTCCGATGAGTCGGGACTCTCCGTGTGCAACGTAGTGATCGAATAGGGAATGCCATACTGCCGCAGGTTGTTACAAGCCGACATCTTGCCGCAGAAGCTGTCGCGTCGAAAAGCTATCGTCATCTTCTTCGGATCGTCCGGTGTCGCCTGAATCAGCACCGGCACGCCTAAATCGGCCAGTCGCAATGTGTCAGCAATCGCCCGCTCTTCACCGAAGTTCGGCAGGGTTACTATGATGCCGTCGATCCGATCACGATTGCGCTTGAACAAGTCCGCGCAACGCCGTGATTCTTCCCGCGTTTCCACCGCCCCGTACTTGCTCTCTTCTGGAGTGAGAGCCACTACCTCGATGCCCGCCCCTTGCAACACCCGGAGCATCTCTTCCCGTCCACTTTTAGCTAAGTGATCGGGAAAAAATCCACGGTTGCCCACGATCAGGCCCATGGTCATCTTCTTCGCCGGCATAAAAATACCCTCTCGAAAAAATCAACTACCCTAGAACTGTCGCCCCGGCGCGAACTTGAAACAATAGATAAGACCAAATAACAACAACGCCGCACCCCACCACACATTGGCATGCAAGTGGAAGAGCACTACGTTCGGAGTCACTGGAGGATTTACCAGTTGATAAATTCCCGCGGCGAAAATTAACGCCCCATTCACCGCCAGTGATATACCAATGAAAAACCAGATCGAAATCATGCCGTGCGCCTCCGCCTACCAGAAAATCAGCTACCAAAAAATCGCTACCAAAAAATAATGTTCAGGATCACGAAAACAACCGTCACCACCGCCGCCCAGAAAAGTGGCTTCTGATACAACGGAACGTCCCCGATCGAAGGAACGTCCGTCAGTCCGTATACCAAGCCGTTCAATGCGCTGTCAGGCACGGGTTTCGTCGCCAAACTCACGACCACAGTCACCACGACGCAAACTACAAAAGACCAGAGTGCCTGATACATGTCCTGCGCAAGTCCTTTGGCGTCGGGCGAGAGCGCCACATAGCGCAGTGCCGAAGGATCGATCTTTACCCACGTCCACATGCCGATCGAAGAAAGTGTCCCGCACAGCAATCCCCAGAATCCACCCGCTCCGGTCGCCCGCTTCCACAGCATCCCAAGCACAACCGTTCCGAACAAGGGAGCAATGAAGAAGCTGAACAACGCCTGCACGTAATCCATGATGCTTGCAAACTGCATCACCAGATACGCCGTGCCTACGCTGATCAACACGCCGATGATCGTCGTCCAACGCCCCATGCTCACGTAATGACGGTCGCTGGCCTTGCTATTGAAAAACGGACGGTAGATGTCATACGTCCAGACAGTAGTGAAAGCGCTCACATTTCCCGCCATTCCAGACATGAAACCCGCGATCAGCGCCGTGACTCCAAGGCCGAGCAGGCCGGGACCGCAATAGCGCGCGAGCATCAGCGGGAGAACGTCGTTATAACTGTGCGCGCCAGTGATCGCAGCTATCGATTCCGGAACCAGTTTCTCCGGCAGCACGGCCAACCCAATCAGGCCGGGCAGAATCACGATGATCGGCACAAACATCTTGAATGCGGCGCCGATGATGGGAGCCATTTCTGCACTGCGAATATCTTTCGCGGCCAGAATGCGCTGCACCACCAGAAAATCTGTCGTCCAGTAACCCATCGATATAATCGCGCCCAGTCCGAATACAATCCCAACCCAATTGATCCCCATGGGATTGTTCGAGAATGATCCCAGGCCCGACCACAGATGCACGTACTGGTCTGATGCCCTATGCGCAATCTGCAGTTTAAGGTTGGTCCATCCCCCTGCTTCATACAATCCAAGAATCGGAATCAGCAGAGCGCCTGCCCAGATGAGGAAGAACTGCAGCACCTCATTAAAGATTGCCGAGCGCAGCCCGCCCAGAGTTACATAAATGGCAACCGTAAGTGACGACACCCAGATGCTGAAATTAATGTCCCATCCCAGCACGATCTGCATGACCTTAGCCATGGCAAACATGTTGACGCCACTCATCAGCACGGTCATAAACGCAAACGAAACCGCCGACAGCGCGCGGCTCGGTTCGCCGAAACGCAGTTTCAAATATCCCGGAACCGAATGTGTTTTGGAAATGTAGTAGAACGGCATCATCACCAGCGCCAGAAAAAGCATCGCCGGAATGGCGCCGATCCAATACCAGTGCGTGGCCAGAATGCCGTACTGGTAGGCCGATCCTGCCCAGCCCATCAATTCGAGCGCGCCCAGATTGGCCGAAAGAAAACTAAGGCCGGCCACCCATGCTGTCATCTCCCGCCCGGCCATGAAGAAGTCTTCGCCGGTGTTGGACCGTCCTTTTAAATACCAACCGATGGAGAGAACCAGCGCAAAATAAAAAACCACGATAACAATATCGACGGGAGCAAGACGCACCAGCCGAGTTGGCACTTCGGTCGCTAGCAGTAGCGTCATTGATTGTCCTTAGTCCTCATCTTTGTTAGTTCTTGCCCTGTCCGTAATATGCGTTCTTACCATGCTTTCTGAGATAGTGCTTGTCGTGCAGTCCGCTTCCAACCGGTTCTGCTTTTGCATTAATGCCCAGTGTGAAGTACGCCATCCGCGCAATAGATTCCAGGATCACTGCGTTATGAGCAGCTGTGGCAGTATCCTTGCCCCAGGCGAAAGGCCCGTGATTGGCGACTAGCACGCCTGGCGTCGCCGACGGACTGGTTTCCTGCAAACAGCGAATAATCGCGTGTCCTGTATTTGTTTCATAGTTTTCGGCGATTTCTTGATCAGTCATCGTTAACGTTACCGGTACTTTGCCATGGAAGTAGTCCGCGTGGGTAGTACCAAAGCAGGGGATAGCCCGGCGGGCCTGAGCCCAGGCCGTCGCATACTCCGAGTGTGTGTGAGCAACGCCGCCGATTTCAGTGAATTGGTTATACAACACCAGATGAGTGGGGAGATCGGAGGAAGGCCTCAAATTACCCTCCACGATGTTACCGAGCAGGTCCGTGACGACCAGATGTTCGGGTTTCATTTCTTCGTAAGGAACGCCGCTCGGCTTGATCACTACCAATCCATCTTCCCGCGAAATGCCGCTGGCATTACCGAATGTGTACAGAACTAGGCCTCGTCGTACCAGCTCCAGGTTCGCTTCGAGGACTTGTTCCCGCAAACGTTGCAGCATAGCCTGTTTTGGCGCCCCTAGCCGCCACTAGCAGTACGGTAATCGTTTACTCAGAATTAGCGAAATCTAGACTATTCCCGTGGCAGTTGTCAATTGTAACTTTCTCATCACGCAGGAATTCTACCAAGTAGGCTTGGCCGTCGGCATCCCAATTCTTCCGCAGTTCGGTTCGGCGCTTTACGGCACCCGCTACCCCGTCTCTTTGCGGACCTTCCCGGTCAGCTTTCCAGTCTTGGCCAGCGCAGTGGAACGCCTGAGCACCAGGTTAGTCGTTAGATCATATTCGCAACGCTCGTTAGATGGTGCCTCGCGTTGTACCTCGTTTAACAGGGCTTCAAAGGCAATCTTCGCCAGCTCCATTTGCGACATCTGCACCGTCGTCAGCGGGGGAATTGTGAACTCAGCCAGTCGGATGTCGTCGAACCCGATTACAGAAAGGTCATTCGGTATCTTGAGATCTTGATCGTATGCTTCCCGCATCACTCCGATAGCGGTCATGTCGTTCGAGCACAACACCGCAGTCGGACGAATACTTAAGTTATTGAACTCCACCAACGCCCGCATCCCGCCGTCCATCTGATGATTTCCTTCAATCACCAGGTTGGGAGAAAGTCCGATCTCCGTCATCGAGGTTTTGAAGGCAGCTGTTCGCGCCATCGCGGATCTCAAATTCGCCGGACCTGAAATAAACGCGATCCGCGTATGCCGCAGCGCTGCCAGGTGCTGCACGGCCTGGCGAATCCCGTTCAGATAGTCGATCCGGATATTGACAATACCCGGAGCATTGGGTCCGACATCGACGAACACCAGTGGAACTTTACGGAAGCGGAGATGGTCGAGCAGAGTGTCTTCCATGCCAAACGTCAGGATCGCCACCCCATCCACCCGCCGTTCAATCATGCGCCGCACCGACGATTCCATCCGTTTCGGATCGTGTACGGTGGAGGTCAGGAGTATCTCGTAGTTATTCTCGACCGCGAGGTTCTCGAAGGTCTGCACGATCTCCGGGAAAAAAGGATTGGTGATTTCGGAAACAATCAGCCCAAAAATACGGCTTCGCCCCGAAACCAAAGCGCGAGCCTGCGTATTGGGAAAATAACCAAGCTGGTCGACGACCTTCCAGACTCGTTTGGCAAGCTGAGGGTCGACGGTAGGAACATGATTAATCGCTCTGGATACAGTCGCGGTGGAAACTTTTGCTCGGCGCGCGATTTCACGGATATCCATGAGAATTGTGTGGCGCTGATATCTGCGGAAAGCCTGAATTCTATCATAGGTAGCAGATAATTTCGGGTTTACCGGCTTAGAGGAGCAAACGTTTGCTTAGGCATTCTAGGCGGCGAGCGAAGACTTGCATGCCTTGGAAAACCTCAAGCGCCACCAGCCTCTCGACGTATCTCTTACTGCGGCAATGAAATCTCGGACGCACCCACAGCCGATTCAGTAAAAGTGTCGTTCTTTGCCGCGTCGAAGCAAAGTGCCGCTCCTCCGGCAATTCCGGCGTCTTCCCCATAATGTGCGGATATGAGCGGAATCTCCTGGCAGCGCTGGTTCACGCAGCAACCTGGCAGCCGATCACGGATTTCGCCAAAAAACGGCTTGAGCAGCGACGAAACACCACCGCCCACAATCATGACATCGGGTTCCAGCAGGTCAACGATATTGCCGATCCAGAATGCCAACAATTCCACCGTCTCCTGCAAAACCCCGCCTGCAACCGGATCGCCGGCCAAAGCCGCTACGCCCACCATCTTGCTGGTAATGCAATCCAGCTTTCCTCCGGCTAGATCGAGAAGGCTCGACGCACGGCCATTCTCCAGTTTGGCGCGCGCTCTGCGTGCAATCGCCGGACCCGAGGCGAGCGCCTCGATGCAGCCCGCTTTGCCACAACCGCAGCGCGGTCCTTTGTAGTCGATGCTCATGTGCCCGCCCTCGGCGGCTGCACCAGTGCGACCATGAAAGATTCGCCCATCAAGCACGATTGCAGTGCCGATTCCCGTACCGATGGTGGCGTAAAACACGTTGCGATAGCCGCGTCCCGCTCCCCACAGCGTTTCGGCAAGTCCAGCAGCATTGGCGTCGTTATCTACCTTGACCCGCACCCGATAGATTTGCGCCACCTCAGCCGCCAGCGGAAAATTCCGCCAGCAAGGCAGATTGGGAGGATTGATAACCACTCCTGTCTTTGGATCAAGCGGGCCGGGGGAACAGAGTCCGACGCCGCGGATCAGACTCTGCGCACCGGCTGCAATCACCGCTTGTGCCGACGCTGTTTCGATTGCACTGATCACCGAGGACAACCCGCTGGCGGCGCCGTTACTCGCAACCATAGGATTGTGCGTGTGGCACAAGATCTCTCCACTAGGAGAGACCACGCCGGCAGCGACCTTGGTCCCGCCAATGTCCACTCCGATTACCAAGTCGTCACACCCTGCAACTGAAGACATTCCTCACCTTTCGCACATCTAACTCGTCATTGCTGGTTTTGAACCCTTGAACGCGTAAAACACAATATAGAGATAGCAAATGACCGGAAGAATAAAAGCGTGGTGAATTCCGATGCGATCAGCCAACGCGCCTTGAACCACCGGAATAATCGCGCCACCCACGATCGCCATCACCAGCATGCCAGAGCCATCGCCCGTCAGTGGCCCCAGTTCAGCGATTCCCAACGTGAATATGCTGGGGAACATCACCGAGTTGAACAAGCCAACCAGGATAATGCTCCACACCGCGATATGCCCGAAGGTAAGCATCGAAACGCACACCAGCAAAGCCGCTGCCAGCGCGGCGATGCCCAATACCAGGCCCGTGCGCACTTTCTGCAGAATGGCGGAGCCGACAAACCGTCCTATCATGGCGCAGAGCCAGTAGTAAGAAACGAGCCCCGCCGCGACTTTTTCCGAAACATTGCCGATGTTTGATTGATTGAAGTAATTGACCAGGAAACTGCCAATAGCAACCTCAGCGCCCACGTAAACAAAAATTCCCACTGCGCCCAAAACCAGATGACGATACTTCCAAACGCTTCCCGCGGACTTATCGCCCACCCGATGCTGCGCCGCAGGCATCGCTGGCAGCTTGAACCTGCCGATCAGGATGCCGAGCACGAGCAGCGCCAGAGCAAGCCCCAGATAAGGCAACTTAACCGTAGCAGCCTCGTGTTGACGGTAGGCCTGCAAAGCACCTGGCGAAAGCTGCCGCATCTCGACGATGCTCAGAGCTGCGGTGCTGAGGATCAGTGCTTTGCCAAACCAGGGCGCAAGAAAAGTGCCCAGCGAGTTGAAAGCCTGTGTCAAATTCAAGCGACTGGAAGCGGTCCGTGCGGGTCCGAGAACACTGACATAAGGATTCGCCGCCACTTGAAGCGCAGTGATTCCCGCAGCCAGCACCATAAGAGCGCCTAGAAACAACGGGAAAGAAGGAACGCTCGCAGCCGGAATGAATAGCACCGCACCTAGGGCCATGACAAAAAGTCCGAGTACCATCGTTTTCTGATAGCCGATCCAATCGATCACTTTGGCCGAAGGGATCGAGAAGATAAAGTATGCGGAAAAAAACGCGAACTGAATCAGCATCACCTGGGCATAGTTCAGGTCAAAAATTGCCTTCAGGTGAGGCACCAGAATATCGTTCAGGCAGGTGAGAAACCCCCACATGAAAAACAGTGTCGTCACGACCGAAAGTGCGGCTCGATGGGTGGAAGGCGGGGCAGAAGTAAGTGTTCGCTGCGACAGATTCGTGCTAGGGACAGGTGGCATCAGCCTCCATTTTTCTCGGCCAATTCTTTGTCGCTACTTTCTTGTTGCTACTCGTAACGAAGGGCGATTGACACGGCCGAGCGCGAGATCATACGATCGCGGCCCTCAGAATAACACGATTCGCGGTTACTGATAGTTGATTAACTTCAATAGAAAATCGTTACTCTACTTGATTTGACGGCACCAGGCTTCCTTGATCCTAGCGGGAACTCTCAGTTTTCTTTCGAGGTCAAAGCTGAGGGCCGACGGCATGAACTTCTGCCAGCGCAGCCCGACCGATCTATTGTTTATGACGGCACGATCTATAGCGGCAACGGACGCCCGCGAGTCTCCTCACCCAGCGGAGTGAGTAACAAGCCGAAGGCAAAAGCGATACCTGTGAGCGCCACTGGCGTCCCGACCGAACCGTAGTGGCGCACCCCGGCTCCAACTAGAAATGTGATTCCAGCACCAATGAAGCGCGCTAAGGAAGTGGAAAAAGCAAAGGCAGTGGCCCGGCATTCGGTTGGATATTGCTCCGGCAGCCACAGCGTGTACACAGCGAAATTGGCTCCGCCCAACCCAAGAAAAAACAGACAGACAAAGAACCACGGCAACGCGTTCGCGCCCAGATAGTAAATCTTGCCGAACGTGAGCACGATAAACACCAGCATCAGAGCAAAAAATATAGCCAGCGTCCCGCGGCGCCCAAAGCGCTCGGCGAGAGTTGGCATGGCAAGACAGCCAAGAATGGTCGCAACGGCAACCAGCATGGTTGCATAGGAGGCCAGTTGTGCAGCTTGTGGCCCAACTCGACCACTGGCTTCAGCCAAAGCTGTAACGGCAGTCGGAACATAAACCGTGCCCGCCCACAAACCGCAGATCGAGACCAGCATGAACAGCGAATTCAAAATGGTGCGCCGTCGCCAGGTTGGATTGAAAAGCGTTGCCAGCGGACGCCACCATGCCCAGTGAACCATCTTCTCTTTCTGTGCCCATCGCTCCGGTTCGCTCACACCATAGCGGATCCACGCCAGCAATAGTGCGGGCAGCCCTCCGAATAGAAACATCGCGCGCCAGCCAAAATGGCTTCCAATACCGTAGTTCGCCAACGCCGCCAGCAAAAATCCAAAGTAGTATCCGGTGTGCATGAATCCCGCACCAGCGATGCGCCGATTTTCTGGCCACTCCTCTGCAACAAACGTTCCGCCCATGGCCCACTCCCCGCCAATGCCGATGCCGGCCAATAGACGAAGAATCGCAAGCTGCCACACATTGACCGCAAAGGCGCTCAACAAAGTAAATGTGGAATACCAAAGAATCGTCAGCATCAGCGTACGCACGCGGCCAAACTTATCTCCCACTGGCCCCCACAAAAAGGCAAGGCCCCAGCCGATTAGAAAGAGAGCGAACAGCAGCCCGCCGTAGTAACCAATATTTCCTTTAGTTGCTGGAATACCGGAGCGAGGTAGCAGCTCTCGCAGCGACGGCACCAATACCAATGCATAGATAAAAGAATCCATGCCGTCGAGCGTCCAGCCTCCCCATGACGCCCAGAAACCGCGAACCTGATTTCGCGTCAGCGGAGCGTCGCGCTCGCCTTTGGCGCGGTCTTGTAACGTCCGGACATTCATAGAAGTAGTAATTTGCTAAGCAGTGCTTTCCGGCCACCGCAGCATACTCTTGTGAGTCGCAGGGAGTCGACCCACCTGAGAGGATTTTTTCAATTAGACGACAGGCAAATGTGGTTTTGTTGGAATGGAGCGGGATTGGATCGAGTGCGGAGAGACTGCGGAAAAGATTGCTGCTCGATAGTTGTCGCAATCAGGCTTCTGCGCTCCCGCCCGGTCTCACTAGTGGGTCTTCATTATCATTACTACGGTTTTTGTACGCTGGCATTCTCCTCCTGCTGCTCTTCAGTTTTTTTCCAACTGGAATCGGGGTTATATTCCTTCATATCTTTCGCGCTAACATCGGTCTTCTTGCCGAGATCCTTCTCGTAAATTACTCCATCCGCATTAACGAGGAACGTCATCACGCCAGACGATCTGTATTCCGCCGGATACGCGACAAAAGCAAAACCATCTGTCATCTTGCCACTCACGATGTAGTTCTTCGTGCCACCTGTAGCATTTTTCCCCTGACGCGTAAGCGCGTGGAAATAATAACCTCGATAAGGAGTCGGAGCACTCTCTTGACTCTTGCCATTGCTCTCAGTAACGGCCGCAGCCAGTAACGGTCCGACAGGGCTCTGTGGTTCGCCAGCACTGGCCTTCCAATAAAGACCATTGTGCTGCCCGTCATCACTTAGGATTTTCTGTGCGTACTCTCCGTGTGCCGCAGAGTATTCTTTTTCTGCCGCTGCCAGTTCCTCGCAGATGCGAATGGTCGACATTTCATTCCGTCCAATTCGCCGATACAGAATTTCTTTCTTACCCGCATCGGTGTCGAAATACCACGAATTGCCTTTGTTCACGAGCGGGATGGGTGTCGGCCAATTTTCTGCGCCGATATATAAAACAGTCCCATTTGGTTCTTTCACCAGACGATGCATTTCCTGATATTTCTTTACGAAATTAGCGCGGCTCTCGCTGTCCTCGGTATCATCTCCTGACGAAACGATTCTCTTTCCGTCAGGTCCAAGGATATCGAGCATCGCTTTTTCATCGTTGTTCTGCGCTGCCGTGACCAGTGCATTGCTCGCATCTTCCGCCGATGAAAATGTTTTCTGACCTTTTTGCTGTGCCATCGAACGGGCAGGAAAACACACCATCAAGAGCGCAACAACGGTAGCGATTCCAAGAAAGTTGGCCCAATGAAATTTATCTACGTTCAGCGTAGTTCGTCGCATACGGCTCATCTCCATTTCAAAGTTTCACAAACCATCAGAAACATAACGAAGCTCCGATCAAGACTTCGATCAAAGCTCCGATCAATGAAGTTCAATGTCGCCCACCGCCGCCGTGAGATCCTCCGCCACGCGCTCCACCACCACCATGGAAGCTCGAGCTTCCGCGCGATGAAAAGCTCCGCGCCTGCCCACCTCGGTCAATGTGGCTGAAAGCGCCTGAACGGACGCCGCTCTCACCGCGTGGTTCAGCATATCCTCGCGCTGCCCGAGTATCTCCATTGAAAGGCCGGGCTACTCCTCCCGGGCGGTTGTAAACTCCGCCGCGTCCCATTCCCCCTCGGTAGAAAGCGTTGCGGTTATAAAACGTTCTGCTCCGGGAGTAGTACCTGCCGTGGTTGTAAAGGGCGTAGTGGCTATGCCAGTCGAATCCCCAGTGGCCCCATCCCCATCCGAATCCACCGAACCAACCGATTCCGAAACCAAGTCCAAATGAGAGATACGGTCCACCAAACCAAATTCCGGGATACGGATACCAACCCGGCCACGCTACGATGGGATATCCATAAATCAGCCACGGATCATACGCGGGAATGTAAACTTCATCGGGGTCAGTCGGCTGAATATCAATATCCGAGTCTTGCGTTGTTACGGTCTGCTGCGGCGTAGTCTTAAGGTTGCCGGAAGCTTCCGCTTTCCGCCGCATCACCTGCACCGCATCCATCACATCCTGCTGCTGGTTGTAGTAAGCGTCGCCAAGAGATGACGTCCACGACAGATTCTTGTCCATATTTCCCAGGACAGATGGAAATGCAGCCAGCGCCTTGACGCTCGGGTCCCAAGGTTGCTGGTCCACAGCTTGACCCAAAGCTTGACCCTTCAAATCGGGATTTGCCTGCACCCATCGGTCGGCTTCCACAACTTCTTCAGGAAACGTGGACGCCGCCAGAATCTGTGCCACCAGCGAATCCGGATACAGTGCGATCGGCGCTACCAAACGCTGCAATTGCTCGGGAGTTTGTTGTGCGTATGGCGGCGCCTCTCCATTTGGTGGCGCCGAGGCGTCGGCTTCCTGCGCCGGAGCCTGCGCGTCCTGAGCCGACAGGCCCTGCGGCATGGTCGCAAACAACAGAGCCAACGACAAAATGTAAGCCAAACTCTGCTTGCTCAATCGAGCCATTAAAAGCCACTGGCCACGCCAGAGAGTATTTCCAAAAGTATTCATATTGTTGAAGCTCCTCTACACTTTCACTGCGTGAGGCCTCTAATAAATTGAGATGCTTTAAATTCGATTTAGGCTGCAATTTCCAATTTGAGATTTCGCTTTCGGCCGGGCCCGGCCCTATCACCCGAAAATCGCGCCGCCAGCCTGACGCTGCCTAAGCCACAGCAAGATAGATGTAACGAAGGATAAACAGCGCGGTGAGAATCCATATCAGAGCAGTGATTTCGCGTAACTTGCCCGCCGCGATCTTCACAACCGTGTAGGAGATTAGTCCCAGGCTCAGGCCCGTGGCGATGCTGAAGGTGAGCGGCGTGGCGAGCATGGTAATGAAGGCCGGAACCGCCTCGCTGAACTCACTCCACTCGATATGGGAAATGGATTGCGTCATGAGCGCACCTACCAGAATCAACGCGGGTGCCGTCGCATAAGCCGGAATTGCGGTGGCCAGCGGCGAGCAGAAGGTGGCAATTAAAAAAAGTCCCGCGACGGCGACATTGCTCAGCCCCGTCCGCGCTCCCGCTGCGACGCCGGCCACGCTCTCGATATAACTGGTGACCGTGGATGTGCCCGTCAGAGCACCAAATAGTGTGCCCACGCCATCTGCGACGAGAGCCTTGCCCACGCGCGGAATCTTGCCATCTTTGACGAAACCACCCTGTTCGCACACCCCCACCAGCGTGCCCACATTGTCGAAAAGATCGACAAATAAAAATGCAAACAATATTTCCAGGAAGCCGAGATGGATAGCGCCGCGAAAGTCTAGCTTAAGAAATGTTGATGAAGGATGCGGAAGAGACAGAATCGCCGAGGGCCAATGGGAAATTCCCCGCAGAATTCCCACCAGCGTGGTTCCGAAGATACCGATCAAAATTCCGCCATTGATCTTCCGCGCCATAAGCACGATCGTCAATGCGAGACCGAAGCATGCCGTTTGCACCTCCTTATCGGAGAAGTTTCCCAGCCCCACAAAGGTCGCAGGGTTCGCCACCACCAGTTTGGCATTGCGCAGACCGACAAAGGCGATAAACATCCCGATACCCGTCGCTGTCGAATGCTTCAGGCAGTCGGGTATGCCGTTGACGATCTGTTCGCGTAAACGCGTGACCGTCAGCACCAGAAACAACACGCCGGAAAAGAAAACCACTGCCAGCGCAGTCTGCCAGGGAACATGCATGTTGAGACAGACCGCATAAGTAAAATAAGCGTTCAGCGACATCCCCGGGGCCAGCGCGATCGGGTAGTTGGCGTAAAGGCCCATTACTAACGTCGCCGCGGCTGCCGAAATGCAAGTCGCAAATACGACGCCCTCAGCCGGCATTCCCGCTTGTGAGAGAATTTGCGGGTTCACGACGATGATGTAAGCCATCGTCACAAACGTTGTCAGGCCACCCAGCATCTCCTGCTTAATGGTGGTTTGATTCTCCGTGAGTTTGAAGTAACGATCGATCAATCGTCGCCCTAATAGTCGGTTTTTCAGAATTGATGCCTGGGTTCAATCATTCACCGAATCGCCTTTACTGAGAACTGAGAACTGAGAACTGAGAACCGGGAACCGGGAACCGGGAACTGAGAACTTTCAGTATAAGAACTTCAATAAAGGACCTTACCGGGATTTTCTTCCCACGTTCGAAATGCCACCAGCGCTTCTTCGCGCATCATTTGAATCATTGGAATCTTGCGTTGCGAATGCGGCTGCGCAATTTCTCGATAAATAGCCGAATCGTCAAAGCCGACCCGAGCCGCGTCCTCAGCGAGACTGCCAAAATGCACCTTATCGATCCGCGCCCAGTAGATCGCGCTTAGGCACATGGGGCAAGGTTCGCAGGACGTATAGAGCTCACAGCCTCTAAGTTCGAAGTGACCAAGTTTCTGGCAAGCCAGTCTGATGGCCAGCACTTCGGCATGCGCTGTAGGATCGTTAGCCGCGGTGACTTGATTAGCGCCTTCGGCGAGAATCTTGCCATCTTTCACCACCACGCAACCGAATGGTCCGCCGCGCCCCGAACGGACATTCTCGACCGCAAGTTGAATGGCGCGAGCCATGAAAGCGTTGTCCATGTGGAGTGGTTCCGTCATCGCGTAATCGTTAAGGGCGTGAAAATCTTAGCTACCCATCGATCTACCCGCATGATCTGCGCGCAAATCCGTCGACATGGACTCTTTCGCTGCCGCTGGTTAATCAAGCTGATTAAGACAATACGAGTCAGCAAGTATAAGCGTAGCCAACAAATACGCAAAGTTTTTCTAGACTCTAACTCTCCGCAGCACTTCGCAAGACGTTCTCGCATATCGCAAAGTTGAAAAAGTGAGGAAGGCGCGATAGCCTCGGACATGGACGGGCAGGCTTTTCTCTCTCATCGTGTCGCGACCCCGGATGGAATCCGCCCGGGAGCTATCGTGGTGCACGACGGAAGCATCGTCGGTTTCGTTCCTGCCAACCAGGTTCCAGCGAACGTCCAGGTCCACGATTTCGGCGAGTCAGTGATTCTCCCAGGCCTGGTCGATTCTCACGTGCACATCAACGATCCTGGCCGAACGGAGTGGGAAGGATTTGAAACCGCAACCCGAGCCGCGGCAGCAGGCGGTTACACCATGCTGGTAGATATGCCGCTGAACTGCCTGCCGGCAACAACTTCCGTCGCCGCGCTCGCTGCCAAGCGCAAAGCCGCGCAAGACCGATGCTGGGTAGATTGGGGAGCTTGGGGCGGTGTAGTCAGCGATAATCAGTCGAAGATTGAAACTCTGGCAGCCGCAGGCGTATTGGGTTTCAAATGTTTCTTGATCCATCCCGGCATCGACGGTTTCACCATGGTCACCGAGCGAGAGCTGCGTGCCGCATTACCTCATGTGGCCCAAACCGGCCTGCCGCTGCTCGTTCATGCCGAGCTTCCCGGCCCAGTGGATGAAGCCACGCGGCGTCTGCAAAATCAAAATGAAGATTGGAGCCGCTACTCGACCTATCTGCAATCACGACCGGAGGAAGCTGAGCTCTCGGCGATCCGCTTGCTGTTGTCGCTGTGTCGTGAGTACAAGTTCCGATTGCACATCGTTCATCTCTCGGCAAGCTCCGCGCTGTCAGAGTTGTGTGCCGCCCGTTCCGAAGGCCTTTCCGTCAGCGTTGAAACCTGTCCCCACTATTTACATTTCTACGCGGAAGACATTCCAGACGGCGCGACGCTATGTAAATGCGCGCCTCCAATCCGCTCTCATGAAAATCGCGAAAAATTATGGCAGGGATTAAAAGATGGAATCATCGATCTCGTGGCGACCGATCACTCACCCTGTCCGCCCGCAATGAAACGCCTCGAAGAGGAAAATTTCAGTACAGCGTGGGGCGGTATTTCAAGCCTCTCGATGGCACTTCCTGTAATGTGGACCGAAGCCAGTCGACGGGGATTCACCTTGACCGATCTAATCCGGTGGATGTCTGAGCAACCGGCTCGACTGTCTGGATGCAACGCTCGCAAAGGTCGCATTGCCGAAGGATGCGATGCTGACTTCGTCATCTTCGATCCCGAAACGGAGTTCGTGGTGACCGAAGATCGGTTGCACTATCGTTACCCCATATCGCCGTATCTGGGAGAAAAACTGCGAGGTGTAGTGAAGGCGACATATCTGCGCGGTCAACCAGTGTTCAACGAAGGCGAGTTTTGCGGAGAGGCAAGAGGACGAGAAATTTGCCACTAACTAAAATTTGTCTGAAATAGTTTATTGCATGATAACAGAGCAAATAATCGGCAAGTCGGTGCCCCGCAAGGAAGGCCGTGACAAGGTCACCGGTGCCGCGCGTTATATCGACGACATGACCTTGCCGGACATGCTCTATGGCGCGACCGTCCGCAGCCAGATTCCTCGCGGCATAATCAAAAAGATCTCGTTCGACCCGCAGTTTAATTGGAACGAAGTTGTTACCGTCACGGCGAAAGATATTCCCGGCAAGAATTGCATCGCGCTGATCGGTGACGATCAGCCCTGTCTGGCCGAGAGAAACGTCAATCATCCCGAGGAGCCGATCCTTCTATTGGCGCACGCCGATCCGCATCTCCTGCGCAAAGCGGTGGACGCAGTCTCGATCGAATACGATGCTCTCCCGCCGGTTTTCACTATGGAGGAAAGCGAACGCTGCTCTCAGGTAATTTGGGGAACCGATAATACATTTAAAACCTTCTTGATTGCGAAGGGCGATATCGACGGCATCTGGGCAAAGGCCGACTACATCGTAGAAGGCGAGTACACCACCGGGGCGCAGGAGCAGCTCTACATCGAAAACAACGGAGTAATCGCCGCCTTCGATGCGGAGCAGGGAATCACGCTGTGGGGCTCGCTGCAATGTCCCTATTACGTGCACAAGGCGCTAATGGCATTGTGCGGATTAGCAGAGGACAAAGTTCGCGTCGTGCAAATGGAAACAGGAGGCGCTTTCGGCGGCAAAGAAGACTATCCGTCGATCATCGCGGGTCACGCATCGCTGCTGTCCATCAAGTCCGGGCGCCCCGTGAAAGTTATTTATGACCGCCTCGAAGACATGACGGCGACCACAAAGCGTCATCCGTCACGCACTCGTCACCGGACAGCGGTCAGCAAAGACGGCAAGATTCTGGGCGGAGAAATCGATTTCACAATTGATGGCGGTGCGTACGCAACCTTGTCATCAGTCGTCCTTTCGCGTGGCACCATTCACGCCGGTGGTCCGTACTACTGGCCCAACATCCGCATTCGTGGGAAGGCCGTGGCAACGAACATGCCGCCGCACGGGGCTTTTCGCGGCTTCGGCGCGCCGCAAAGTTTGTTCGCGATGGAGCGGCACATGGATCGCATCGCGCAAACCGTGGGAATTTCTCCCGTGGAGATTCGCCGCCGAAATTTCCTCCAACCGGGTCAGACCACGACCACAGAACAAACAATCCACGAAGAAATTGATCTGGGAAATCTTCTCGATCGAGCGTTGCAACTCTCGGACTACACCGCAAAGAAAGCCCGATTCGCACAAGAAAATAAAACGGGACCAATCAAAAAAGGATTAGGGATCGCCGCCTTCCTGCATGGCGCGGGATTCACCGGTTCAGGCGAGCGCTATCTGGCCTCCGTTGTTGCGGTCGAAGGTTGCGCCGACGGCAATGGCACTGTCCGCGTGCTGGTTTCGAGCACGGAGTTCGGGCAGGGAACCAACACCGTACTCTGTCAAATTGCCGCCGAAGCTTTGAGTTTGCCCTATGAAGACATTCAAATCGCTCAGCCGGACACAAATCAAGTGCCCAATAGCGGACCAACCGTTGCTTCGCGCACTGCTATGGTTGTCGGTAGTCTCGTGCGTTCGGCGGCGCTGGGAATCCGGCAAACACTGATTGCGAGCGGCGTGATCGGCGCCGCGTACTCACCGGAAGAATTTCGCGCTGCCTGCCGGAAGCATATTGCTGAGCACGGCGAACTCCGCTCATTCGCGCGCTACGAGCCTCCAGAGGGCGTTTACTGGGACGATCAGAATTATCGCGGCGAAGCCTATGCTACGTTTGCCTGGGCAATCTATGTTGCGGATGTTGCCGTCGATCTTTCGACCTACAGTGCCCGAGTCGAAGATTTCGTGGCTCTGCAAGAAGTCGGCAAAGTTCTTCACCCCGTTTTGGCAAAGGGCCAAATTGCCGGCGGCGTCGCTCAGGGAATCGGATTCGCTTTATATGAGAAAGTTGTTTGGCAAAATGGACGCATGCAGAATGGCCAGATGACAAATTACATTATGCCGACGTCTGCCGACTTGCCCCCAATCCGAGTCTTCTTCGAAGAAATGGGCAACATCCACGGAGCCTATGGCGCAAAGGGAATTGGTGAGCTTCCCATGGATGGTCCAGCGCCCGCCATTGTCAACGCAATCGAAGACGCGCTCGGAGCCCGGTTCGACTCCATTCCACTCCTGCCGGAAGATATTTTCGAAGCAGTTTCCGCTGCTGGAGAACCATAACTTATCAATGACCACCTCCTCCGAAAACCGCGGCAAATGCGAATTGTCCTTTACGGTAAATGGCAAGCGCGAAACCGTGCGTGTGTATCCCATGGAGCGGCTGCTGGATGTCCTGCGCCAAGAACTTGAATTGACCGGCACGAAAGAAGGCTGCGGGGAGGGCGAGTGTGGTTCCTGCTCTGTTTTGATGAATGGTCAATTGGTAAATAGCTGCCTCGTTCCGGCTCTGCAAGCGGCAGACGCAAATCTCACGACCATCGAAGGCCTGGCTCACGGTCCGCAACTAAGCGCGCTACAAACCGCATTTTTGGAATGCGGCGGCGCGCAATGCGGCATCTGTACTCCCGGAATGATTTTGGCAAGCTGTCATCTACTGAACAAGAATCCCGACCCTACGCTGGACGACATTCGTGAAGGCCTGTCGGGCAATCTCTGCCGCTGTACGGGTTACATGCAGATTTTCGATGCCGTAGCGCAGGCTGCGCGCCGCAGGGATTCCGCATGAGGTCCATTCCATCCGATTATGAACTGATTGCCCCCGGTAAACTTCAGACCGTCATGTCGCTTCTGGCGAAGGAGCCCGGCAGGTGGCTCCCCATCGCTGGAGGCACCGACGTGATGGTGCAGTATGCGGCTGGAAAGCTTCCAGCCCGAAAGCTGGTCAGCATTTGGAATTTGCCCGAGCTTCGAAACATTGAAATTCTGCTGGACGAAATCAGAATTGGAGCGGGATGTACTTACACCGAACTGCGTGAGCACAATGTCATTTCCCGGGAATTGCCGCTGCTGGCAAGCGCCGCTCAATGGACTGGTGGAATCGCCAACCAGAATCGAGGAACGCTGGGGGGCAATATCGTCAATGCATCGCCCGCTGCTGATTCACTTCCGGCGCTGCTGGCCTACGAAGCTGAATTGATTCTGGTATCAGTTCGCGGCGAGCGCCGGTTGCCTTATCTCTCCTTCCACACGGGATATAAAAAAATGCAATTGGCGCCCGATGAGCTGATCCGAGCTATCTGCTTTCGGCGAAGCTTTTCAGGATATCTTCACTATGCGCGGAAAGTAGGAGCCCGCAATGCTCAGGCCATCTCGAAAGTATGTGTGGCCGCATTGGGCCGCCTTCGCGGCAACGTGATTGACGGTGAGATTACTGGAGGTGTGATTCAAGACGTTCGTATTGCGCTGGGCAGTGTGGCGCCGGTTCCTATTCGTTTGACGGAGCTGGAACGGATGCTAAAGGGAAAGTCTGTCGATCCAGAGCTGGTGCGGCTGGCAAAGAGAATGGCTGCTGCCGCGATTCAGCCGATTGACGATATCCGATCCACTGCGAAATATCGTTCCGCAGTGGCTGGTAATCTAGTTGCGGAATTCATCGAGCAACTTGGACAGCGCAAAAGCGGAAAGACCGCATGAGTGACGTGCTGGCGCGTTGGAATGATCTTCCCGTCTCCGCAGCGGTGAATGAGATACTTCCGTGCTGTGGCTCAAGCGTCTGGGCAGAAGGAATCGTCGCACGAAGGCCGCTGCCGGACGAGGCAGCTTTTCTGGCTGCGTCGGACGAAATTTGGCGCAGCTTGGCAGAATCGGACTGGTTGGAGGCATTTAGTAGCCATCCTCGCATTGGCGAATCAGATATCGGTGAGTCGCGAGCGCCCTCCGCCGTGTCGCGTCAATCCGCAGTTTGGTCAACGCAAGAACAACGGAAAGTCACAGATGCCAGCGATTCTGCTAAGGTTGCACTCGCAGACTCTAATCGGGAGTACGAGCGCCGGTTCAACCGAATTTTCATCGTATGCGCGACCGGCAAATCCCCAGGAGAGATTCTGGCACTTTTGCATCGCCGGCTGCAAAATGATGAAGCAACCGAGCTTCGCGAAGCGGCGGAGCAGCAACGGCAAATTATCCAGATCCGTCTGCGGAAGTGGCTGCAAGAGTAAAAAATTAACAATAACGATAAAGCCTTTAATGGATGATAAAGCTTTTGATGGATAAGAATTAAAGATGGCGCGCATTTCGACCCATGTTCTCGACATCGCTCAAGGCCAACCGGCAAAGAATGTACCGGTGCGTTTGGAGCGTCAAGCGGCAGGCGGCAACTGGCAACTACTGGCATCGGCGCACACCGATCAGGATGGCCGTTGCGCTCAGTTGCTACCCGAGAACGAAGCGCTAACTATTGGAGTTTATCGCCTGAGTTTCGACACCGCGGCATATTTCACGGCACGCAAAGTCGACGGCTTCTATCCGTTGGTGGAGATTACGTTCCAGGTTCGCAATGCCGAACAGCATTTTCATATCCCGTTGCTGCTCAGCCCGTATGGCTACACTACCTATCGAGGAAGCTGAAGCATGATTGCAGTTGCTGAAAACAAATATGGCAAGTCGCGAGTCCGCCTCGTCCAGGTAAAGCGTAATGAGGGCTGGCATGACCTTCGCGAATGGGGCGTCGAGGTATTGCTACAGGGAGATTTCGATTCGTGCTTTCTGGAGGGTGACAACAGCAAAATTCTTCCCACCGACACGATGAAAAATACGGTTTACTCCCTCGCCAGAAATTCCGCCTCCGAATGTATGGAGGAGTTCGCCAAGGAATTAATCGAGTTTCTCCTAAGCCGCAATCCGCAAGTCTCAGCCGCAGAGGTTTGCATATCAGAAAAAGCATGGGGGCATCTTCAAAGTGGCGGAAAGCCTCACCCCACAACTTTTGTTCAGACAAGCAAGGAAATCCAAACAACCAAGGTGACGCGAACTCGCTCGAGCGATTTTTCCGTCGCCTCAGGATTTGAGAACCTCGTCCTCATGAAGACGTCTGGGTCTGCCTTTGAAGGCTACATTCAAGATTCGCTGACGACGTTACCACCAGCGAAAGACCGGCTGCTAGGCACCGCTGTTGGTGCGAGTTGGAACTATGCGCGGGCTGATGTGGAATTCAAAGCTCTGCGCGCGAAAGCCCGCGAAATTTTACTGGCTCAGTTTGCCGCACACCAGAGCAAATCTGTTCAGCACACTCTGTTTGCTATGGGAAAAGCTGTTTTAGAAGAAGTCGCCGAAATTGAGGACATCGAATTGGCCATGCCGAACAAGCATTGCCTGCTGGTGGATCTGTCGCGCTTCGGGCAGGATAATCCGAATGAAATCTTTGTGCCGGTCGACGAACCGCACGGCAACATTCAGGCGCGACTTCGTCGCCAGGGGTAAAGCCAATTGTCCGACGGAAATTTCACGATACCTCAATTGCAATGACACCGAAATTCTATGACAGCGAAACTCTAGCCCGCGAGGTAGTTGCGCGTTGTCAGACGCTCGCTCGCTTCAGTGAAGATGCCGGTAGCATCCGTCGCACATTCCTGTCCCCGCCCATGCGCGACTGCCATCGCGAAATTGCCGATTGGCTTGCTCCTCTCGCAGTCACATCGATGGTTGATGCCGCGGGCAATATTCAGATATTTTATCCGGCAGCGGAACCAAACGCGCCGCGCTTGCTCATCGGCTCGCACCTCGATACGGTCCCCAATGCCGGTGCCTACGATGGCGTTCTCGGAGTAGTTATAGGTATTGCGCTGCTCAACGCGCTCAACGGCCGAAAACTTCCCTTCGCCATCGAAGTCATTGGCTTCTCAGAAGAAGAAGGCGTTCGTTTCCGCACTCCGTTTATCGGGAGCCGTGCGCTCGTTGGTACGCTGGATGAGGAAGTATTGAGCCGCCATGATGCGCAAGGAATTTCAATACGTAAGGCAATTACAGATTTTGGTTTGGATCCCACGGAAATTACGCAGGCCGCGATACACGAAGATGTCCTCGGATATGTGGAGTTTCACATCGAGCAGGGACCCGTGCTGGAGAATGTCCGCCGTCCGCTCGGAGTCGTCGAGGCGATCGTTGGCCAAAGCCGGCTGGAGCTAACATTTACTGGCCATGCCAATCATGCCGGAACTACGCCAATGAATCTTCGTTATGATTCCCTAGCCGCTGCCGCCGAATGGATCTGTGCAGTCGAACGTGGCGCGCAGAGTACCTCCGGGTTGGTGGCCACAGTCGGTTCAATTCAAGCGAAACCAGGCGCGGTCAACGTCATTGCCCAGGAGACGCAATTAAGCCTGGATGTGCGTCACCAAAACGATAATGTGCGAAACACAGCCGTGAATGATTACACTCGACAGGCGGAAGATATCGCCAGGCGTCGCGGTTTAAGCCTGCGATGGAATGTGCTGATGGATCAGCGAGCCGTTCCCATGGATCTATTCTTGGTAAGTGAAGTGGATAAGGCCATCACCAGATCTGGGTGCGAGCCCTACCGCATGGTGAGCGGCGCCGGCCACGATGCCATGATATTGGCTGCAAGAGTTCCCTCCGCCATGATTTTCTTGCGTACACTCGGCGGCATCAGCCACGATCCTGCGGAATCGGTTGGGGTCGGGGATGTGGCAAAGGCAATTGACTGCGGATTGCATCTGCTCAATCAGTTAGCATCGTTATCTGAGTTTCAAAGCTGAGTTGTAAAGTGGAGCTTTAAAGAAAGACTCGACATGCATAATCTCGGCAACACACGCAGCTCACAACAACCGAATCATCTTCTGCTCACACCCGACACATTTGTGCGCACCACACTGCCGGGCATGAAGGATTGTGCCGCAATTGTGCACGTGGGGTCCGCGCTTGGCGCAAGATTTACGCAGTACACGGCTGAATTTGAAGTCGGCGGCGAAATGGTTGGCACGCGGGCACAGCGCTTTATTTTTGTGATGGATGGCGAGGTTAGACTGGAAACGCCGGAGAAGCAAAAGAAACTCGGCGAGCGCGGATATGCCTATGTGCCGCCCGGCTTGACGCACCGCATCACCTCGACACAAAAGAGCCGCGTTACGGTCATTGAAAAATCGTATGAGTTGTTGGCAGGGGCTGCACCACCTCGTTTAATTGTGTCGAACGAGGACGAAGTTGCGTCGCATCCGCTCGGAGACGATCCCAGCTTACAGGTGAAGTGCCTGTTGCCCGACGAGATGAGCTTTGATTTTGCGGTCAACACCATGGTCTACCAGCCCGGAGCCGCGCTCAGCATGGTCGAAATGCATGTGATGGAGCACGGAGTCATCATGCTCGAAGGCGGAGGCATTTACCGCCTCGGCGATTCTTGGTATCCGGTCACGGCTGGGGATTTCATTTGGATGGGACCCTGGTGCCCACAGTGGTTTGGAGCGATCGGAAAAGTTCCTGCAAAGTATCTCATCTACAAAGATTGGAACCGGCATCCGCTGGCCGCAGGCGAACATGAAAATAGAAGTTGATGGGCTCAAGCTTATTTCTGAGATTGAAGAACTCGCCGCAATTTCTGGCGCGGAGCCGCCCGCCGTAACGAGAATTGTTTTTACCTCCGCTGATTTGAAAGCCCGCGCCTGGCTGAAAGCTCGATGTGAAGAAGCCGGTCTCGCGGTACGTCAAGATCCAATCGGAAACACCTTTATGCACTGGGCCGGTTTAGATCCCACACTGCCCGCGGTCGGCACCGGTTCCCACATCGACGCGATTCCAAACGCCGGCAAATACGACGGCGTAGTCGGAGTGCTAGGGGCTCTCGAGGCGATCCGAGCCTTGCAGCGTAGCGGATTCCATCCCCGGCATTCCATTGAATTGCTGGTGTTCACTTCGGAAGAGCCAACCCGCTTCGGAATCGGATGCATTGGCAGCCGAATGCTTGCCGGAACATTGTCTCCCGACTCCGCGCGCCGGTTGAAAGACAGCGAGGGTGAATCGCTCGATGAAGTTCGCGAAAAAGCCGGCCTGCGTGGAGAACTCGAAGCCGTTAAGTTGCCAAGTACATATTACAAAGCATTTGTGGAATTGCACATCGAGCAGGGGCCTTTGCTCGAGCACCAGGGACTTCCGCTGGGAGTAGTAACTAGCATTGCAGCTCCAGCGAGCCTGCGTATTTTGATCGAAGGCTCGGGCGGCCACGCCGGCGGAATGTTGATGCCCGATCGGCGCGACGCGCTTTGTGCCGCAGCAGAATTGATCCTCGCCATAGAGAATGCCGCGCGAACCAGCGGATCCATCGATACCGTAGCCACGGTCGGTATCTGCGAAGTTTTTCCTGGAGCCGTCAACAGCATTCCCAGTCGGGTTCGCTTGACCGCTGACATTCGCGACACCGATCTGAAGCGGCGTGACGCTGTGATGCAGCAGATTGAGAGTGCCGCGCAGGCGATCGCAGCGAAACGGCAGGTTTCGATTCAAACTGAGTTAGTAAACGCGGACGCGCCCGCTGTTTGCGCACCTCCAGTAGTGGAAGCGCTCTCTGAATCCTGTCGAAAACACAATCTGAATTTTCTTCCCATGGTGAGCCGTGCCTACCATGACTCGTTATTCATTTCACGCATCACTCCCACCGCAATGCTGTTTATCCCCTGCCGCAATGGATATAGTCATCGCCCGGACGAGTATGCTTCACCGGACGACATCGCCCGAGGAACGCTGGTGCTCGCGGAAACTCTAGCTACGCTTTCCCGGTGACCCGTTCTACAAATAGTTCTACGAATGGGTCGCGTTTACCGGTTTACGAAGCCTCGCATAACCAGGTTTAATGATCGTGTAGATGAAATTACAGCGCTGGGAATAAGGCAAAAAAGCGCTCTTCATTGCATTGATGGTGATCTTTTCAAAATCATCCAGTGACAAACCAAAAGTCTCCGCCGCAGCCTCGAACTCCTGCGTCATGCTCGTGCTGCTCATCAACCGGTTGTCGGTGTTCAAGGTCACGCGAAATTTCTCCTGATAAAGAATCTTGAAAGGATGCTCACCCAGGCTGGGTGTGGCGCCAGTATGGACATTGCTGATAAGGCAAATTTCCAGCGGGATTCTTTTGTCGAGGACGTATTGGGCCAGATCGCCCAGCTTGACCGCCTTGCCGTCGACCACTGCGATGTCGTCGATCAGACGCGTTCCGTGTCCGATCCGGTGCGCCCCGCAGTATTGAATCGCCTGCCAGATCGATTCCTTGCCATAGCCTTCCCCCGCGTGAATCGTAATATTGAAATTCTGTCGCTGAATGTAGTGAAAAGCATCTACGTGCTTCTTTGGGGGATAACCGCCTTCCTCCCCGGCCAAATCAAATCCCACCACTCCACGCTCGCGAAAATCGACGGCAAGTTCCGCCATTTCGAGCGACACATCCATATTGCGCATAGCGCAGATAATCAATCCCGAGGCGATTCCAAAATCCTTGCGGCCTCGCTCCAGTCCCTTCAACACAGCCGAGACGACCTGTTGATGCGTCAATCCTTTTTGCGTGTGAAAAATCGGTGCAAAGCGAGTTTCGAAATAAACCACGCTATCCTTGCTCAGATCCTCCGCCTGTTCATATGCCACGCGCTCCAGAGCCTCCTCGGTTTGCATGACCGCTATGGTATGCGCGAAGCCCTCCAAATATTTAGCCAGACTGCCCTGGTTCGCGCCTCGATGAAACCATTGTGCCAATGCTTGGGGATCTGCGGTCGGAAGTCCCACATAACCAGCATCGCTAGCCAACTCAATCACACTTCGTGGCCGCAACACACCATCCAAATGTTCGTGCAACAGAACTTTGGGAAGACTCCTCAATAACTCTTTATCGAATTTCATCAAATGCTCTTTTCCATTTCTGCCGTATATCGTCAGTCATAATCGAAACGCCACAGCTAAAAACGTTGCCAGATAATACACTGCTTCTTCTATTAGAAGCACCTTCCTTCGCAGGCGTCCTCGCTGTTGTACAATCCCACCCCAATACAACTTGAGAAAGAATCGCCTCGCATGACGCAAACAGCCCCACAGAACTTTGAGACAACGGACTATGGTTTGCGTCGCGAAATTCTCTCGCCAATGGAAACGTTGGCTCAGTCAATCTCGACCATCGCTCCCACAAGTACGCCTGCAGCCACGATCCCGCTGGTTTGCGCTCTGGCCGGTAACGGCACTTGGCTGGCATATGTACTCGCGACCGTGGCCATTGTGCTGGTCGCGTTATGCATCGGACGCTATGCTCGCTATTCCGCGTCGCCCGGTTCGTTGTACACCTATGCGTCAATGACGCTCCCTCCCTGGCTAGCCGCAACCGTCGCCTGGAGTTTGCTCCTCGCTTACGTGGCAACAGGATCGAGTGTCATTGGCGGCTTCTACCACTACGCCAACGTACTGCTGCACGATGCCACCGGGCATCTCTATTCTGCCGTTTTACTGGCCACGCTAGTCACCGGAGTTTCAATCTGGATTGCCTATCGTGACGTGAAAATCTCCGCCCGCCTCATGCTCTGGATTGAAGCCACCTCCGCCAGCGTGATTCTGATCGTGGTCGTGCTGCTTTTGATACGCCATGGCTGGCACTTGGATTGGGAACAACTTCATCTCCATAGTATGACTGGCAGCGGGCTGCGCCTCGGATTAGTGCTAGCCCTTTTCAGTTTCGTCGGTTTCGAGAGTGCGACCACACTAGGATCTGAAGCCAGTAATCCGTTGAAGACGATTCCACGCGCAGTCGTCCAAAGTTCCATTCTGGCCGGAGCTTTCTTCGTGGTCTGTGCCTACGCGGAAGTTTTGGGTTTTCACACCGCAGGACAAGACTTGGGCGCGAGCCAGGATCCCATGCACGTGGTTGCTCGCGTCAGTGGAGTCCCGTGGTTGGGCCTGTTGATCGACATGGGAGTGCTCGTGAGCCTGTTTGCCGCAACTCTAGGGTGCATAACCGCGGCAGCTCGCGTCTTGCTGCTGATGGCGCATAACGGACTCGCCCACAATTCCTTGCGCACCACCCACGCTAGGAATCAGACTCCAAGTCGTGCCGTAGTCATCACCGGAGTTGCTGCGCTATTACCCGTCGCCATTCTGGCTGCGCGTGGCGCCAGCGGACTGGACGTTTACGGCTGGCTGGGCTCACTCGCCACCTACGGTTTCATCGTGGCCTATGGATTAGTCTGTGTCGGCCTGCCCCACTACTTGCGCACCCATGGCGTTTTTCGTTCCGGAGCGCAGATTATTCCGTGGTTGGCCGGTCTCGCTATGTTGCTCGCCCTGGTTGGAAATTTATACCCTGTGCCCGAAGGACCTTACGGCAAGTTGCCTTACGTTTATCTCGCGTATTTGATAGCTGGGCTGCTGTGGTTTGCGTTTCGTGCGCGCAATAAAGACACGCCGCTGGCGGGGAGCTAAAGCTGCGGAAAGATCCCGTCAGTTTCGCCGTCACCATAAAAATATCTAATCTGTGCCAAAGAAATTTTCACTACCGAAACGCTTTCATTCCCCACCCAACTCGCGTAAAGTCTGTCCATCGTTTTTTACGTGCAGACGCGAGCAAACCAGCCTTGCCGCGAACATCGTTTCCACATCACAAGAGTTGGACGACCGTTCGCGGCCGCGCTGCACGATTGCGTTCAAGTTTCTACGAGGTCATTGATGCTCGAGAAAATGATGCGCCAGAAATTGATGCCCGAGAAAATGGAAATCGCATTATTCGTCCTCCTCGCCGCATGTTCCCTGTGGATGCCCCACGCTTTCGCGCCGCTCGCCCAGGCGCAGCAGACGCTCGGTGGCGTCACCGGCTCAGTCGCCGATAAAACTGGCGGTGTTCTGCCGGATACCTTGGTGACTATCGTGGGCGACGAGACGAAACTCACGCGCGCCATGAAGACCAACGCAAACGGTATCTACGAGTTCGTGAACCTGCCCATCGGCACCTACACGCTAACCTTCACTCACGAAGGCTTTCAGATGCAAAAAATACCTTCAATCACTCTTCAAGCGGATCGCACCGCCACCATCAATGTGGCACTGCCGGTCGGCAAGGTGGGGACGGTCGTAGAAGTCCAGGCCGAACCGCTGATGAACGCTGTCGACACCACCAATGGTTACGTGATGGACGACCAACAGATTCAGGACGTCCCGCTCCCCACCGGCAGTTTCACTGGACTCGCCATCCTCTCTCCCGGAGTGAATGCCGAACTGCCCGGCGGCACCGGCGTAAATAGCGGCCTGGGCAATCAACCGATCTGGGCGAATGGACAGCGTGACACTAGCAACAGCTTCTTGCTCAACGGTGTCGACGCCAGCAACCTATTTAACGGCAAAAGTACCAGCCAGGTAGCATCGGCCCGCATCGTAAATAACACTGGTGTCGCGAATCCAAACAGCACCACAGCCGCACCAGTGCAAAGCACGGCCTCTGTCTATCTCGCAATTGGCCAGGCGTTGCCAACGCCTGCGCCAGAAACCGTGCAGGAATTGCGTGTGAACACTTCCATGTACGATGCACAACAGGGCGCGACTAGCGGCGCTCACATCGACATGAGCACCACTTCCGGTACAAATTCAATTCACGGCCAGCTTTATCTGCATCGCGGAACCAATTGGCTCAACGCCGCTCCGTTCTTCGACAAGGAGGATCCGAATATTCCCTCCTACGACAAGAACCCGGAACTGCATCGCTACACCGCCGGTGGAACCCTCGGCGCCCCACTCATCAAAGACAAACTATTCGGTTATGTCAGCTATCAGCACATTCACGATTCCGATCAGGATATCGGTCTCTCGCGCTTGATCGTTCCCCAGGGCCTTACCGATGACCGATCCGTTACGGCCTTGGAGACGCTCTCAGATACATACTGGGGCACGAGTCTCGTACAGGCCGGACCTGCCGCCGTCAGTCCCACAGCAGTTGCGCTCTTTCAGTACAAATTACCCAACGGCCAGTTTTTGATCCCCTCGTGGGATGGCCAGACAGCCGACGCGACTTTTCCTGAAAACGCCATCAGCCCCGGCACTGCCTACTTCACCGCCGATCAAGCGGTCGTCAATCTCGATTGGAACAAAAGCGCCAGGGACACAGTATCGGCAAAATACTACTACCAGCACGACCCGAGCATCGCTCCCTATGCATACTCCAGCGTCGCTGGTTTCTCTCAACATCTCGATGCTGGCAGCCAGGTCGCATCGTTCACCAATACGCAGACGCTCCGCTCCAACTTAAGTATCACCGAAGTGCTCGGCATTCTTCGGGAGAAGGTTTACAGCACCATCGGGCAGCCTTTCACTCCGCAGTCGTTCGCTGGTCAAACCGGCACAACGCCGATCAACACATTCGGATCTTCTTTCTTCCCGGGCATCAGCATTGTGGACCCTTTCGGAGTGGATGGCGCAGCGAATACCGGCGTTGGTCCCACCTGTAACGCGGCCAATCCGTGCCCTATAACCAACCAACAGCCTCTGGTCATCGGTCAGGGCTCGGCCTCCCAGGGCGCTTTTACCGGAGTCTTTCAAAATCGCATCATGCCGTCGGCCAATGCCATCTGGATTCGCGGCAAACACGCCCTTACCTTCGGCGGCAGTTATGCCTACACTCAACTCAATGCCCGCGACCAGAGAACAAACCAGGGCATCATTTCCTCCGCCGATTTTTCTCAGTTTATTCAGGGGTTCGTCAACACCAACGATGACTTCACTACCACCAAGTTCCTGCAAGGTAACGCCGACCGCTACTATCGCGCTGGCCAGTCCGGCGCCTATATCCAGGATAAGTTTCAGGTCCGCTCCAATCTCACTCTGACTGCCGGTCTGCGTTGGGATTGGGATGGCGGCCTCACTGAAAAATACGGCCGCATCTTTAATTTCGATCCGTCGCGTTATACCTATGACGACGCGACCGATACCATCGATCCCAACAACAACGGTATGAACGGCATCATCATCGCGGGTAACAATAAACTTTTTCCCACCAGGGGCATCAGCAATACCACGCTGACCGGCCGCCAATGGGGATTCGCGCCACGCCTCGGTGTTGCCTGGAGTCCGAAATACTTCAACGACAAGATCGTCGTCCGAGCCGGCACCGGTATCTACTACGACCGCGGCGAACTCTTCTCCTATCTCTCACCGGGTTACGCCGAGGGCTTGATCGACGGCGGCCCGTTCGGTGTTAACCAGACGCCGCCTTTCGTCAGCGCCACCTCGTGCCCGGGTGCAAACTCAAATTTATATCTGGGATACATACCCACTTGCCCGGCGCCTGCGCCGCCTTACTCGGCCTCCAATGACCCATTTTCCAATCCTTGGGGACCTACCCTCGGGCCTGCTCCCACTGGCAACCCAGCCAGCATCGATCAGTACTTGCCCAACGAAGCAGCCATTATCAATGGCCAGCAACTCTTCTCTTTTGCCACCTATAACCGCGCTAACAAGCTGCCCTACACCATCAACGACACTCTCGATATTCAATGGCAGCCACGCAACGATCTGGCTATCGAGATCGGATACGTCGGCAACTTTGGCCGCCACGAAGTGATTCCCATACCGTTCAACCAGCCTGCAATCGCCACGCCGACCAACCCCAGCCATCCCAATTCCCAACACCCGCAGCAATACACGTACGGTTACACCGTGACGGACCCAAGTGGAGATGGTGTTCCCATTTCACTGCCCAACAACCAAGGCCCTTTTCTCACAACCTTCGAAGGCGGTAACGTGGATCTGCGTGTCCCCTACATCGGTTATTCGGCGGAGTCGGAAAGTTACACCGCCGCTGGTGTCTCGGCTTACAACGCACTCCAGACGCACATCGAAAAGCGCATGAGCCACGGATTACAGTTCGGCTTCTCGTACACCTATTCCCATTCCACCGATGAGCAGAGCGGCATGGGCCTGTTTTTCAATGGCAACAACCCGCTGAACCTGCGCTCAGCTTATGGATCGTCTGATTTTGACCGCACCCACGTCTTCAATTTCAGCTACTTATACCAATTACCTAAGTTCTTCCCGGCTTCCACATTGAAAGGTAAGGTGGTGGATGGCTGGTCCGTTGAGGGCAGCACAGTGCTGCAAAGTGGACAGCCCTACAGCATCGTTGACTACACCGGGGCCGTGGGCAGCATCTTTTTCAGCGTCTTCGATGGCATCACCAATCCGATTGTCCCACTCGCTCCCGGCTGTACCGCAAAGAATGCGGTTACTGGCGGTTCGGGCGCTTTTGGAAACGGCGACACTGCGCTCAAGGCTTCCTGCTTCACCCTCCCGCTCCTCAACCAAGGAGATCTCAACGGCGCCATTCCCGCGGGCGACACTTTTGAAACCAACTTCACCAACGGTGAGCGCAATATCTTCCGCCAATCCTGGCAAAGAGCCGCTCAGATTTCTTTCGTAAAGCTGACCCAGCTCACCGAACGCTATTCGTTGAAATACACTTTCGACATTTTCAACCTGACCAATACTGCCAGCTTCGATGTACCCATCGACGATGTTTCCCAGAACCAGTTCTACAATAATTTCCCAGTCGAAGGGCAGCCGCTTTATAACCCGCCATCCGGTCTGGGCATAGTAAACAAAACCATCGGCAGCCCGCGCCAGATTCAAATGACTCTGCGGGTCTTGTTCTAGTAGCGCGACGGGCCGGACGGTGGAGCGTTACTCTTCGCCGATGTCCTCATTCCAAACCGCGGGATTTCTGCGGATGTATTCGCTCAACATCGAGGCGCACTCCGAGGAATCAAGATCAACCACGCGCACGCCAAGTGACCGGAGCCACTCCATACCACCTTGAAAATTGCGGCTCTCTCCGACGATCAGCGTGCCGAAGCCAAACTGCCGCACTAGCCCGCTGCAGTACCAGCACGGCGCCAGCGTGGTGACCATGATGAGTTTGCGATAGCTGCGCTGCCGTCCCGCATTGCGAAAGGCATCGGTCTCCCCATGCATCGAAGGATCGCCGTTCTGCACCCGCCGGTTGTGGCCCGAGCCGATGAGCTTGCCCTCGGCATCGAAGATCGCCGCGCCGATAGGAATTCCACCTTCGGCAAGCCCTTTGCGAGCTTCCGCCAAAGCCATCGCCAGCATCGCAGCATGATCTTGTTCAGACATGACCTTGATTATAGGGTCGCGGCGATGCGAGATCGCGCTACTTGAATTCTTGTGCAATTTGATGCACCGTTGCACTCTTGCTGTCGTCCAACTAATCTGAAAACATATTTGCGACTCCGATCAGAGATTTGGATGAAACTGGAAGGGAACTAGCTAGAGGACCATGGAGAAATCATCGAGGCAGTTGGCAACCCGAGAGAAAACTTGCACGATCCCACTGGCCAGCATATTTCTAGCAACATTTTTATTGTTTTCCGTTACGGCTTCTGCGAGCGACAACGGCACGCCATCCGATGCAGAAGTTGCCGTCGGACCGCAATACGGTGCGACACACGTTTATGTTGCGCCCGCTGACCTCGACGCATTCATAAACAGTTTCATAGCGACCTTCGGTGGCAAAGCATCCAAGCGGTCAGTAGTAAATGTTCTTCCGGTGCCGAGCAGCGCCGAATTCCAATACGTCTTGACACCAGCCGGCGCGTTATCCGTCTTCGCCTTCCAAACACCCATCCCATTTCCTTTTGGACAAGAGCGCACCGGCTACCTCGTCACCGATATGGACCACGCAATCAGTGCCGCGCGCTCCGCCGGAGCAGAAGTCATCGTCGAACCATTCAAAGATCCAATCGGAATGGATGCGGTCATTCAATGGCCCGGTGGAGTGAAGATGCAACTTTATTGGCACTTCACACCACCCTCGAATCCACCGCTGGAAACGATTCCAGAGAACCGCGTCTATATCTCACGCGATCAGGCCCACAACTTCGTCAATGACTTTGTACGCTTCTCGCACGGTAAGGTGGTCGGAGATGACCAGCACGCCGACGCTGGCGAAATCGGACGCGCAGGACAAACCTACCGTCGCATACGACTAGAGTCGCTGTTCGGAAATATGCAGGTCATGGTAACCGATGGCCATCTGCCGTATCCGTTTGGCCACGAAGTGACCGGATATCAGGTGAAGGATCTCGGTACCACACTTGAAAAAGCCAAGGGTGCTGGCGCAAAACTTTTATCTCCGCCTTACACAACGAACGACCGGATTACCGCGATCGTGGAATTTCCTGGTGGATACATCGCCGAAATGCACAGTCTGGCGCCGGGAATCTCTCACTGAAGGAGCTCCATTTATCCTACTGCAGCGTGTTTCCGTAAGTCGGTACGCCGCCCTGCACCAGAAAAAGCAGCGTCTGCCCGCGGGATGACCAGTCGCTTTGCGGATACTGCGAGATTAAATGCTGTGCAAGCGCGATGGCCAAGTTTTTGGATTGCTCCGATTTCTTCGGTTGTTCTTCAGTTTTATAAATCTCAATCAGCGCCGCTCGACGGGAAGCCGCGTCATACAGCGCCTCGGGAGCGTCAAGAGATTCAGGGTGTTCCTTTACATATTTTTCATAGATGTCTGCTTCTTTCTCGGGACACTTCGAAGCTCCCTGCCAATCTCCACAGAGTTTGTTGTCGATCAGGTGAAAAGCCGCGAGCTGCGCCCACTTTGAGTCGGGAAACTTTTTCATCACCAGCTTCATCAATTCTTCGTCTATGCCCTCCCGAAGCATGGGGTCTCTTTCGCGCGCTGAGGGACGAGACTGCATATCTGCTCTATCCATCTGCCATTTAATGTCGGCTGCCCGGTAGAGGCCTTCACTGGCAAAAGGAGAGGTCGGGAAAATATCGTAGACGCGCCGATAAAGGCGCGCGGCGTCCTGTGCCGCTCCACGCCGTCCGCGGCGGCGGCTCGCTTCGTCTTCAGAATCGACAGCAGCCCCAAACAGTATGCGATCGCCGTTCGGCGTGGACGCCCATACCACGCCAGTATCGATCACCCAGCCACTAACGGTCTTGCCCTCGTCCTCGTCTTCCAGAACGAAAGCTGGGTCGCGCGATTTATCGGAGCCGAGAAGAGCTTCAACGTGCAGCCAGTCGCGGCTCTTATCGAGGAGGATCAGTTCCCGTCCACGCTCGATCTGAGCAAGCTTGTTGGAAGTTGTGTCGGGTGATAGATAAATGACGGCCTCGCGCACCAGCGTACCGCGATCGGCAGCGAACAGCAGGGAGCTTCCCAACACGATTGGCACGATCAAATACAGAATCTTGGTAATCGGTTTCACGGCAGTAGTCGTCTCCGGTTCGAGGGTAGCATGCAAGTTAAGATGCACGGAATAGGCCGCGCGGGCTCGGATGTAGCAGCAACGCGTCATCCTCGTGGAACTCGATATCCAGAGGCCGTAGGAAAGCGTTTTGAAACCTCCGCATTACACCTTTATGCTCATGTTTGTAGCGGGGCATTTCAGTCGGTGTCAACCCTTGACCAAATCCGCGTCCATGCCATTTCTCATTCGCTATTTCGACCAACAACGTTAAAAGCTGCGATCCGGCAGATGGGTTTTGTCCAGGCAGATCCCATTCGCTCGCCCGCAAGAGCGCAGGACCTCATTCTTCGTCATCGGGTGAAAGACTACGTCGCGGCAGATCTCGACCGTCGCTATCGTTCATTGGATATCGAAGAGGATTATTTAGATAACTACGGATTCCTTTCGCGGGAAGTGTGGCAGTTGCTTCATCCGCGGGCAGGAAGCAAGCTACCGGAACTGGACCAAAGAGTCCTTGAGTCCGTCCGCACCAGTGGACCAATGCACCCCAACGAACTCGAAGCAAGTTTCGGACGCAAGCGGGTCCGCAATGCGTGGGGAAGCTATTCCAAGGCGACCAAAAGCGCATTGGAACGGCTGCATTATCGTGGATATCTCCGGATTGCTCGTCGCGAAAAAGGTGTGCGCGTCTATGAAGCGGTACCCTCTTCTCCATCGCTTTCACCACTTTCACCCAATGATCGGTTGCAAAAGTTAATGCTCGTGATCGCTAATCTTCTGGCCCCGATACCAGAAAGAACCCTGCACGCGATTGCCGCTCGTCTCCGGCGGTCCATCGCAAACGCGCCCGATCATCGCAAGATGATCCGCCATTTGCTAAACACCGGTAAGCTCGAAAGAACGGTAGTCGATGGGATCGGCTATGTTTGGCCAGCGTCAAAAGCTACTCGCGAAGAACTTCCACGCCGCGTTCGTTTCCTGGCCCCTTTCGATCCTGTGGTCTGGGATCGCCAGCGTTTCGAGCACTTGTGGGGATGGTCCTATCGTTTCGAAGCATATACGCCGCCCTCAAAACGACTCCGCGGATACTACGCGATGCCGCTGCTCTGGGGTGAGCGCGTGATCGGTTGGGCAAACGTCAGCATAGTCGGACAGGAACTGTCAGTCGACCTTGGCTTCGCAGAAAAACAACCGGCGGACCGTGAATTCAAAGACGAACTAGAATCTGAAATCGAGAGCTTTCGCGCATTTCTAGATCTGGGGAGACCTACGCCATCGCGAGCCGAGACCCCAAATGATATATCCCTAATCTGACTTTGATTAATGTTGACAAGTATGCAACCGGTGCTGTAAACCGTTGTGTTTCTTTAGCTGAACTTTGCGCGGAGATCGCTATGCTCCCAGAACAGAACTCAACGTATGCCAAGGTTCAGCCATGATGTCCCGCGCCAACGCGCAGCAGATTGCAATTCGCGACCTCAAAAGTATCGACGACCTCAGCCAATTGAGAGCTGTAGAGAAAGAAGTCTGGGGCATGGCCGACGATGACGCCCTACCCCTGACCCTGGCGATTGCGCTGAAAGCGGCAGGCAACATTTTCGTCGGAGCCTTTGATAAGGATGAACACAATAAAGAAAAGGACAAGATGGTCGGCTTCGCCTTCGGATTCCTCGGCCGTGAGCACAGCCTGACAACCATTCACTCCCATATGCTCGCCGTCCTCGATGCCTACCGGCATTTGGATCTGGGCTCGCGTCTGAAGCAGGCCCAGCGCGAGCATGCCATGGCTATGGGCGTTCATGAGATGACCTGGACCTTCGACCCGCTGCAAAGTAGGAACGCCCACTTCAATTTCTCCAAGCTGGGCGTAGTTTCCGAAATTTATAAAGTGAATTTCTACGGACCGGAAACTTCCAGCATGCTGCATCGGAACGGAACTGACCGCCTATGGGTACGCTGGTTGTTGAATTCGCGCCGGGTCCGTGACCGGCTGGCAGGTCGAGTGACCGGCCGAGCGACTGGCAAAGACACGCGAGCGGAAACGCTCGATGCCATGAAGCTGCTTGCTCCACTCGTCCGCTTCGATCCCAGCGGAAAGCCGGGCCGGGCCGATCTGGCGGAATCGCTTGGGCGGCAGCGCGTGAGCATCGAAATCCCAAGCGATATTCTGGAAGTCGAGCATACCGACATGGGCTTGGCGCGAGAGTGGCGCGACGCGACCCGATGGGCGTTTCGCGAAGCCGTCAAAGCCGGGTTTGTAGTGACCGAATTCTGCCGGTCAATTCGCGGACATCAAGGACCCGGAGCGTACCTGCTGCAGCGAGGAACAGTAGCCGAACTCATTCCCGAAATATAAAAATATAATAAGAAAATCTAAGAAGAGAAGTGGTTTCCCTCCTGTGCTCCTCTGTGTTTCCTCGTGTCCCCTGTGGTTAAAAGCTCTGGCCATTAATTCTGGGAGAAATTTGATTCCGGAAGAAATATATAAGAAGGGCAGCAAGCCCGCAGGGTAAAATATCCCGATTCCAGTCCCAAGCTGGAACCAGCACCCATACCCGAGGACGGTCCATGTCTGATCTAACCGCGACGCAGGTGAACATCGATTCGATTCTTGACGAGCAGCGCAGCTTCCCTCCGCCTGCGGAGTTTTCACAGAAGGCTCAAATCAAGAGCCTCGCCGAATACGAAGCCCTCTATAAAGAATCAGTAGAGCAGCCAGAAAAATTCTGGGCTCGTGCCGCTGAAGAACTGCATTGGTTCAAAAAGTGGGACAAGGTTCTGGAGTGGAACGCCCCTTGGGCCAAGTGGTTCGTCGGCGGACAAGTCAATCTTTCCTATAACTGTCTCGATCGCCATGTGCAGACCGCGCGCAAGAACAAAGCGGCGCTGATTTGGGAGAGTGAGCCCGGTGAAATTCGTACCTACACCTATCAGCAACTCTGGAAAGAAGTCCAGAAATTCGCCAATGTTCTAAAAAATCTAGGTATCCGCAAAGGCGACCGCGTAGCTATCTACATGGGCATGACGCCCGAGCTCCCAATCACCATGCTAGCCTGCGCCCGCATCGGCGCACCGCATTCAATCGTGTTTGGCGGATTCTCAGCCAACGCGTTGGTCGATCGCATTCACGATTCGCAAGCCGTGGCAGTCATCACGCAAGACGGATCGTATCGGCGCGCTTCTGAGGTCAAGCTCTTTCCGGTGGTCGAAGAGGCCCTCAAATCATGTCCCACGGTGAAGCATGTGGTCATCTACAAGCGTACCGGAACCGCGATCAACCTGACCGCAGGCCGCGATCACTGGTGGCATGAGTTGATGGCGAAAGCCTCCGACGATTGTCCAGCCGAGCCGCTCGATGCCGAACATCCGTTGTACATTCTCTACACCTCCGGCACCACGGGAAAGCCAAAAGGAATTGTGCATACCACCGGCGGCTATTCGGTCGGCACCTATCTCACTACGAAATATGTTTTTGATCTCCGCGAAGAAGATACCTACTGGTGTACTGCCGACATCGGATGGGTGACCGGCCACAGTTACATCGTCTACGGTCCGTTGCAGTGCGGCGCAACCAGTCTCATGTATGAGGGCGCACCGAATTGCCCGGAGCCCGATCGTTTCTGGTCGATCATCGACCGGCATCAGGTCAACGTTTTCTACACCGCCCCAACCGCCATTCGCACCTTCGCCAAGTGGGGCGACCAGTGGCCGAAGAAACATAAAATGGAAAGCCTGCGTCTGCTAGGCACCGTCGGCGAGCCGATCAATCCCGAGGCCTGGATGTGGTATCGCGAAGTGATCGGCCATAACCGCTGCCCAATCGTCGACACTTGGTGGCAAACGGAAACCGGCTGCATCATGATCACCCCGCTTCCGGGTGCGATTGCGACCAAGCCCGGTTCAGCCACTAAGCCGTTCTTCGGTGTCGTGCCCGAGATCGTGACCATGCAGGGCAAGCCGGTACCCTTGGGCTCCGGTGGTTATCTCGTTATCAAGCAGCCCTGGCCCGCCATGCTGCGCACAATTTACGGCGATCCCGATCGTTACGTGAGTCAGTACTGGTCGCAAATTCCCGGAGGCGGCACCTATTTTACCGGCGATGGCGCCCGCAAAGATAAAGACGGCTATTTCTGGATCATGGGCCGTGTGGACGACGTTCTCAACGTGTCAGGTCATCGCTTGAGCACGATGGAAGTGGAATCGGCGCTGGTGGCCCACGAGAAAGTCGCCGAGGCCGCAGTAGTAGGGCGTCCGGACGAGATTAAGGGACAAGCCATTTCCGCTTTCGTCACCTTGGAACATGGCGTCGAACCAACCATTGCCTTGAAAGAAGAGCTGAAGAAATGGGTGGCAAAAGAGATCGGTTCCTTGGCCAAGCCCGATGACATCCGCTTTACCGACATGCTTCCGAAAACTCGCAGCGGCAAGATCATGCGCCGTTTGCTAAGAGAGCTGGCGAGCAGCGGGGAAGTCAAAGGCGATACCACAACGCTAGAAGATTTCGGAGTAATCGCAAAACTGAAAGAGCAGGACGAATCTTAACCGTCCTCGTGCAACTGGGGATTTGTATCAGGGCAATGTCTTCTGGCGTGCCGCAAGTGCCAATGCGCTTCCCATTTGATTTTGGGTGGCGCAGCGGTTTACCGCTGCGATAGAAAGTTTATTTTCAAGATGGCTAGCCACTGAGGGCGCGCCCGACAAGTTGTCAGCACAGTGCAGAGCCGCACGCCTCAACGCGAGTGCGACTCAACAGACTGCCGTTGTTCGCGCATCTGCTGCAGAAAAGTTTCAACCGGCACCTCAAACTTGTGACGGAACAGCTCGATAAGCGCGTCTTCGTGCTCGGAGACTGCATTATTTCCCGATGCTTCCGTCGCCGAAGCTTGGGTAGCAACAATCTCGAACCTGCCGAAACTATCCCCAGGCATCGATGTTTCGAGTCCTTCCGGTTCGACTAGAAGCTCAGGAGTCTTATCTCCGTTGTCGCGGAGAGTCGTAATCATTTGGTGTACGTGATCGCGTTGCTCAGACGTGGTCTGGAGGAATTCCACTCCCATCCCAAATTCCGGATGCGCAACCAGTACGACGCCCCCAGCATGGATCTCAAGGTTGCCAGTCTTAATGGAAAGAATAACCCGCGTGCCTCTCGGGAACGGTGAGCTTGTCGTGAGATAGCAGCCCCCGAGGCTGAGGTCTGTGAGGCGGCAATTCACCGGAGGATCATCCTGCTCAGGCTCCGGAAGTTGACTGTTCAGCCATTGCCGAATCATGTTGCGCTGCTCTTCCGTCGCATTCTTGAAACGTACACCAGCCTGAGCGCCATTGCCCTCCCAAGCCAGTTCGCCACTGATCTCGATCATCTGCTTCGTGCCCGGCAATTCGAGCGAGAATCGGAGCAGATTTTCCTTCGCAACGCGCCCAGAAAACTGGATCGCCATCCCGCCTTCGCTTAAGTCGATCGTCTTGGCTTTGTAGTGGCCCGCGCCCTGACACTCGACCGGAATTTGCACCGCGATCCGCAACTGCAGTCGCCGTTCGCGCTTCATCAGGGCCCGCACCGCGCGAAAGCTGGATTTCGCCCGCTCGACCGCAAGCGGTTTGTGAAGAACAAAATGGGCTCCCATTTCAAAACCGCCCTTGAGCCCTACAGGAGCTTCCACCAGCACAATCGCCAGGGCCCGCGTATTCACCGGAGCGCTTTTGGCTGCTCGCAAAATGTTGCCAGCCTCCTGCGCATTGGACCCGTCTACGATGATCGCTTCGAAGCGCTGACGGGTGATGCGGCGGAGTGCGTCATCTGCGACCGAACAATATTCGATGTCAATTTCCAGGTCGCTGAGCACCCGCCGCAGAACGCGAACCGTCTTTTCGTCAGAACTCAGTAGTAAGGATTTTAAATTCATACTTCAAACCACAATTCAGGCCGATGTTTTTGCGCTCCGTAACAGCTTTGCCAAGGCGGCTAGGGGACAATCGCCAGCAGTAGCCCCCCGTTCGCACTCTAAGTCTATGAGATTTCGCGGTCAACGCCATGGCCCAGTCTTCTGGTTACGCTAGTCACCCTTTGCTTTAGACATCTGTCCCCAGACAACTATCCCTGCTCTTTCTGATCGGCTAGACGGCAGCAATCCTCTACCTCATGCATACTCCGGCACTGAAGGAAGGCGTTACTTCGGGGTCCAAGCGTCTCAAACCGCAAGTGCCTGTGATAAAAGGGGATAGCCACCAAACACCGGAGGGATCAATATTTCTATTGACTTCCATAGGAAAACCTATTATTATCAATAGCTTCCATAGAGGCCGAGGGGCTAGAGTCTGTGGTGTCGGTTATGTTGCCGGTAGTATTGGCGATTTTCGTTCGCTAGTGAATCCCCTTGACCTTCCTTGGAATCAAACAAGATAGAGACTTAAAGAATGAAGTCCTTATCCCACTATAGAGGGTATATTTTTCATGGCTAAGCGACGCGGAAACCCTAATTGGGGCAAGCCCGAACCCATCGGCCCCGTTACTCCCACAATCACCGAATTTGAGCAGGTTGTGCACGAGTATAAGCTCTCCCCCGACCAGTATTTGCGGTCTACACGGCTGCGCGAATGGGCGCGCCGGAACAAGAACTCCAAATATATTCCCGAGCCATTGCTCGAAGCTTGGGGTTTTGAAATCGAATCCACCCTGTAACTACAGGGAACCAGATTTACTGGAGGGGTCGCCATGGGCGGCCCTTTTTCCATTTTTGGGGCGTTAAAGAAGCGTATTGGCGCGGAGGCCCAGTGCAGCTATGCTGTCAGGGATGAAGTTTGGTGGCCCCGATCTCGTCGGTCTCATCGTGGCAGTAAGTTTCGCCGCCGGACTCAACGTGTATGCCACCGTGGCCACCCTCGGACTGCTCGCCCATGCCGGATTGCTCGATCTGCCCTCCGGTCTGCATTTGCTTTCCAGTTGGTGGGTCATTGCCGCCTCCGTCGTGCTTTTTGCCATCGAGTTTTTCGCGGACAAAATCCCAGCCTTCGATTTATTCTGGAACGCCCTCCATACCTTTATCCGAATTCCCGTCGCCGCCTTGATTGCCTACGGCGCCACCACCCACCTGACGCCCGAAAAGCAGTTGCTGGCGACCTTAGCTGGCGGAGCCATTGCCCTCGCCGCCCACGGAGGTAAGACAGCAGCTCGAGTAGCCGTAACGCCGTCTCCCGAGCCTGTATCAAATTTCGCGCTCAGTGCCGGAGAAGACACGCTGGCCATATTCCTGACCTGGTTCGCCACCCAACACCCAATAGCAGCCGCAGGAATCGTTGCCGCTTTCCTCGTCGTCATCGTAGTCGTGATGCGCTGGGTCATTCGGGCTATGAAGAAGCTGTTTCGTGGCGCCGAGAACGAACTCGTTCCCTCGAAGCACCGGAATTTGAATGCTGCATAATGCCTATGACACCTAAGTCACCCTTTACCAACGTCCCCACCGCCATCGAAGAGATCCGCGCTGGAAAGATGATCGTCGTCATCGACGACGAAGATCGCGAAAACGAAGGCGATCTCACCCTAGCCGCCGAAAAAGTTACTCCCGAAGCCATCAACTTCATGGCCAAGCACGGACGCGGCCTGGTCTGCTTAGCCATGACCGAAGAGCGCCTCGACCATCTCCGCATCGGTCCCATGACCACCGAAAACACCTCGCAATACGGCACCGCCTTCTGCGAAGCCATCGACGCGCGCCAGGGCGTGACCACCGGAATCTCCGCCCACGATCGCGCCCACACCATCAAAGTAGCCATCGACCCCGCAACCCGACCCTCCGATCTGGCAAGGCCTGGCCACATGTTTCCGCTGCGAGCCCGCAAAGGAGGAGTCCTCGTCCGCGCCGGCCAAACCGAAGCCTCCGTCGATCTGGCGAGACTAGCCGGCATGGTTCCCGCCGGCATCATCTGCGAAATCATGAAAGACGACGGCACCATGGCCCGCGTGCCCGACCTCATCGAATTCTGCCGCACCCACGAAATGAAAATGCTCACGGTGGCCGAGCTGATCCGCTACCGCATGCAGCACGAGCGCTACGTGCATCGTGTAGGCGAGGCGCTGGTCGAAACCAAGTACGGAGAATTCCGCCTGATCGCCTACGAAAGTGAAGTGGACGGCGGCGATTCGCACATGGCACTGCTTCGAGGAGACATCGGCCGCGACGACCGCAGCGATTCGCAAGAGCCCGTCCTGGTCCGCATGCACGCCCACTGCCTGCTCGGAGACGTCTTCGGCGCCACCGGATGCGACTGCCATCAGACCCTCGAAGCTTCGCTAAAGATCATCGCCGAAGAAGATCGGGGAGCATTGATTTACCTGCACCAAACTTCCAAAGGTTTCTCCTCGGAAAAAATCGGCGACCAATCCTTCCTGACCTTTCATCGCGAACGTCGTCATCCCTCGCTGCCCGAAAGCGAGCGCAAGATTCATCGCGAAATCGGCCTCGGAGCGCAGATTCTTTCCGACCTGAATCTGAAACGAATCCGCCTCTTAACCAATCACCCCAGAAGAGTGGCCGCGCTGGAAGGCTTCGACATAGAGATAGTCGAGCAGGTTCCTGTGAAGTTAGCTGCCCCAGGAATCAAATTGCATCTTGATTAAAATTGTCATCCGGAGTTAGGTTGTCATCTGACCCTGAGCAAGCCGATGGGGAAGGACCTCATGCTCCACAAATTTGTCACTTTTTTCACCCAAAACTCAGTTCGTCAAAGCAGAGCGTAGCCAAATCAGAACGGCTTCCGCGGAGTAATCTCCTCATCCTTAATAAAAAACTGCGCCGAGCAAATAGCGGAGCCGCATATAGTAGGCAGCAATCCCGCCATCTGCTTGCGCGTAATCAAGCCCAGTGTGCCGCATGAAGGACACGAGAGCACCGCCCAATAGGGGTCTTCTTTTTCTCCGACCTCGCCCGCATTCTCCAGTACGAACACGGTGCCAGGTTCCATCTGTTCGGGAATCCACTCGTTAATAATGCTCAATTCGCCGATCATCATGTATCCCCCGTTTTCCGTTAAGCTCATACTCGTCTTACGCCTACTGAATTACGCTCTCCGACTCTGCCTCAAAGTCCGGACCCGTTCCGAAACCACAGTCTTCTTGCGCGACTGCACCTCCGCCCGTACCCGCCGCACTTCATCACTAAGGCAAATATCAAACATCGGCTGCCGCGCATTCTTTAGGAGGTCCACCACTTGTCGGGCTGAGGTTCGCAGATAAAGATGAGTGCCATCCGTGAGCAGGTGATACTCCGACGAAGCGCCGACAGACGACGCACCGACAGTAGCGGCCAGGCTGGTGCCAAATTCCTGCTGCAAGAACCGAATCACTTTGCGCATGCGCTGCAACGAGAAGCCCCGCCGCCGAAGCTGGCAGATGACCGCCACGGTGACGAGTTCATCCCAACTGTAGATGCGGCGATGTCCTTCACGCCCGGGCGCTACAATGCCGCGCTCGTCCCACCACTGCAATTGCCGGGCAGTGATTCCGGTCAGTGCGATCACGTCGTTGGATGTGAACTGTCTTTGCATGACCTCTCGCTGCATAAACAACTCGGTGCATTCCGAGCCCGTTCTGTTTCAAACAAAAAAGCAGAGAAATGTTTTGCATATTCTAGGCGGCGAAAGCCTGAATCAATCAATGTTTCGTTCTTCATTGTGTTAACTACACGGGTACGTAGCCACACTTGCAGTTGTGAAATTCCCCTTGTGGCTCACTGTGTACCTCTGTGACCCTGTGGTAAAGATTTCCAACGACGCAAGGGGAAGACAACCTGGAGGCGATAGTCCGTTTGTGCAATTCGCGTTTCCGGCAGTACGATGATCGACAGTAAACTTTGTTCTCGGGGCCATTCAATTGATGATGCAAAAAGTGTATGTACACGTCGCAGTGCTCACCTCGCTCGTCCTGTTTTTGACCACACTAGTTTTCTCCCAGCAAAAAGAACGCACTCGCAAAACCGACGCCGCACAAAAAACCGCGCCAGCCTCATCCGCGCCGTCGGCAAAAGATGATGACAAAGACGACAAGAACGACGGCGACCCGCTGTTCAAGGGAATGAGATATCGTTTGATCGGCCCTTTTCGTGGTGGCCGCTCGCTGACAGCCGCAGGAATCCCCGGCGACCCCACCACCTACTACTTCGGTTCGACGGGCGGTGGCGTGTGGAAATCCACCGACGGCGCCAACACTTGGTCTCCGATTTTCGATAAAGACGGAGCCCCTTCAATCGGCAGCATCGCGGTCGCTGTGTCCGATCCCAACGTCGTTTATGTCGGCACCGGAGAAGCCTGCATTCGCGGCAACATTTCGCAAGGCGACGGTGTCTGGAAGTCGCTGGACGCCGGAAAATCCTGGAAGAGCATCGGCCTGAAAGATTCGCGCGCGATCGGCAAGGTGATCGTGAATCCGCGCAATCCAGATATAGTTTTCGTCGCGGCCCTCGGTCATCCCTACGGTCCGAACACCGAGCGTGGCGTCTTCCGCACCACCGACGGCGGCAAAACGTGGGACAAAGTTCTCTACAAAGACGAAAACACGGGAGCGATCGACGTAGCTTTCGATCCGCAAAATCCCAACATCTTATTTGCTTCGCTCTGGGAAGCTCACCGCACTCCTTGGACTCTCTCCAGTGGCGGTCCCGGCAGCGGCATCTATCGTTCGACCGATGGCGGCTCCACCTGGAAACATCTCGAGGAGCATGGTCTTCCGAAGGGGCCATACGGTCGCATCGGCGTAGCCGTCGCAGCAAACTCCGAGCGCGTTTACGCTCTGATCGAAGCCAAAGAAGAAGGCGGACTCTATCGCTCCGACGACGGCGGCGATACCTGGGATCTCGTAAACGGCAACCGTGGGTTAGTTCAGCGCGCGTGGTACTACATGCACATCATCGCCGACCCGCAGGATGCCAACGCCGTCTACGTCGCGGATGTGGAGTTCTTCAAATCCACTGACGGTGGACGAAGCTTTAATAAGTTAAAAGTTCCGCACGGCGACAATCACGGTCTATGGATCGATCCGAAAGATACGAAACGCATGATCGCCTCCGACGACGGCGGTGTTACCGTCAGCCTCGATGGCGGCAAATCGTGGACCCGCGAAGACAATCAGCCGACCGCGCAGTTCTACCACGTCGTCACCGACACGCGCACGCCCTACTATGTTTACGGCGCGCAGCAGGATAACACCACCGTGGCCATCGCCAGCCGCAGTGACGACGGCACCATTGGCCGCGCTAATTGGTATGAGGTTGGAGGCGGAGAAGCGGGATATATTGCGCCCGATCCAGCCGACCCGAACATCGTGTATGCCGGCGACTATGAGGGCAACATCACCCGCCTCGACCGCCGCACCAACCAGGTCAAAAGCATTGCCGTATGGCCGGAACTCAGCGACGCTCGCGGAGCTGCCCCGCTCGAGCACCGCTTTCAGTGGACCTCGCCAATCGTGATATCTCCGCAAGATCCAAACACGGTTTACTACGGAGGCGAGCGTCTTTTCAAAACCAGCGACGGTGGAACGCACTGGACAGCCATCAGCGGCGACCTAACCCGCAACGACAAATCGAAACAGCAGCCTGCGGGCGGTCCAATCACCATTGACGACACCGGCACCGAATATTACGACACTATTTTTTCGATTGCTCCATCGCCCCTCGCCAAAGGTCTGATCTGGGTCGGCACCGACGACGGCTTGATCCAGATCACACGCGATGAAGGAAAAGCTTGGACCAACGTCACTCCAAAAGATCTAGCCGAATGGAGCCGCATTAGTTTGATTGAAGCGTCTCCGCACGATGCCGCCACGGCATACGTCGCCATCGATCGCCATCAGAATGACGATCTCGCGCCCTACATCTACAAGACCAGCGATTACGGCGCGACCTGGACCAAGATCACAACCGGAATTCCCGACGGATCTTTTGTACGCGCGGTCCGCGAAGACCCGAAGAAAAAAGGCTTGCTCTATGCCGGCACCGAGCGCGGCGTCTTTGTCTCTTTCGATGACGGAACCCACTGGCGCTCGTTGCAAATCAACCTCCCAATCGTCCCAGTCCACGATCTGGTCGTTAAGAACGACGATCTTGTGGTGGCCACGCACGGCCGCTCTTTTTGGATACTGGACGATGTTTCGCCCCTTCGTCAGTTCACCGATTCCGTTGCCAATGAAGACATGCATCTCTACCAGCCCGCAACTGCGTATCGCATCCATGCCGGAGAGGGTCCCGCCCATTTGACCTTTGCCGGAAAGAATCCGCCAAACGGCGCGGTGATTTATTTTTACTTGAAGCCGGCGCCGAAACAGGAAGCGCAAAAGCCGGACATGCAAAATCCGGAAACGAGAAAAGATGAAGTGAAAATTGCAATTCTCGACTCAACCGGCAACGTAATCCGTGACTACTCCAGCAAGAAAACTGATCCACTCGATGAACCACCCGATCCCGACGACAAGAAGCCAGAGAAGCAGCTCAAGCCCGAGGATGGCCTCAATCGTTTCGTGTGGGATCTGCACTACGAAGAAGCGAATCGTGTCCCCGGATATTTTCTGTGGGATTACAACGAAGGCGGGAAAGGGCCGCTCGCCGTGCCTGGAAAATATCAGGTGCGCTTAACCGCCAATGGCAAGAGTGTAACCGCTCCCTTCGAAGTGAAGATTGATCCCCGAGTCACCACTTCCCAGAGCGATCTGGAGAAGCAGTTCAAACTGGAAATGGACGTACGCGAGCAGTTGAATCGTGTCTATGACGCAGTGAACCAGATACAGGATGTCCGAGAGCAATTGGCTGGCCTCAAGAAGCGCCTTGTTCCTGGCGATTCCACAAAGGCCGTGTTCGATGGCGCGAATGCGCTTGACGCCAAGCTGATCGAAGCTCGCGATCCATTAATTAATTTCAAAATCACTGCGAGCGAAGATTCCCTTGCTTACATTCCGGGAATTGATGCGAAGCTCGCGTTTCTTTCAATGGGCGTAGCTGGCTTTTCCGATTCCGCTCCAACCGAAGCCCAATATCAGGAATTCGACAAGCTGAAAAAGCAAACCGATGAATTACTGGCAAGCTGGGATCAGGTTCGTAATGTGGATATCACCAGCTTTCAAAAACTGGCAGCTGAGCAAAATATCCACACCATCTACGTGCCCGATGTGAAAAGCGAGCGAGTCCAAGGCGGCGGGGAAGAATAGTGACGAGTGTTACCGCCGCTCCGTTAGATGAACATTTCGTCTTGCGGCACGCCATCCCCGTTTTTCGGATGCCGTCTTTTCTGTCCGAGGAAGACGTCGACTCCTGTGCTGATGGCAGCCATCAACCCATTCACCTGGCGAAGCGGAGAGATCACGGTCTTGTGGACGGCATCACTGGTCTCTTCAACTTTGTCCATGGTGCGATTCAGCAGCTCATCGGCGCGGATGACTTGAAGCCGCGTGCGGTCGAGAGCGTCGGTGAGCGTGGCGTCGATGCGGGCGAGTTGATTACGCACCAGGCTGCTGGACTCGGCGGCGTTGCTGCTCAAGACTTCGATCTTCGGACGCAGTTCCACCAACATACTCTGCACTGTTTCCACAGTGGGTAGAGTCTTGCTTGTCACTTCGGTGGCGAGAGCTTCCATCTTCGCTGTGCTCTTGCGGACCGTGAGATAGAGGCCCACGAGAATTCCCGCCTGGATCACAACCGCGCCAGCCGTGACCGCAATAAAAAACATTAGGAGATTGTTATCCATAGCTACCCTCATGTGTAGCTTCAGAGTTGCTTGTTGCCGCTAGATATTCTTGGACGGTTCGGCTCCCGCCGTAGTCGTCTCGTTGTAAGCCTGACGGCCGGCCTCGTAAGCGGAGCGGAATTGCTCTTTCTGCTGATTCAGCACCTCGCGTCCGCGATCGACCCACTCGCCCGCATGTTCGCGCGCGCGCCGAGCCTGGTGACGCGCTCGTTCGCTGCCTTCCTGCGCCTTGGAGCGAAGTACATCGCGCATCTCATCGCCGGACTTCGGCGCGTACAACACACCCACTACGGCTCCCACGCCAAGCCCCGCCAGGAACCACAAAAAGCCGTTGCCGTCTCGTTCTGCCATAACTACCTCCTCGATTTCTCTGTCTATCGGAATGGTAGCACCGTGATATATGAAACACAATTCATCGAGCCGCCGCTGGCCCGCTCCAGTAGAAGATGATTCTCGCCGCAGAGTTGCTCTCGAACTAACAAAGAATGCAGTAAAAGAAAGCAACAAAGAAACCCTTGTGCCCAGCCCGCCAAAGGCGGAGAATGAGTCGGTTTGCAGGAGACATTTTTTGTCCGATCCCAAATATCGGCAGCGCGGATACCAGGACTCTGGTGGCAAAGACAGAGAGAAGAAAAAAGAGTTCGACAAATCCGCGGCTCCAAAAAAAGAAAACACATTCGGACCGCGGCCGATGAACATGCCCGGAATGCGCACCGTCTCCCGTTGTGCGGAGTGTGGTGCGCTTCTGCAGAATCTAACCGACCCCGTCGGCCAGTGTCCCAAATGCGGATTCGATCTGCATGCCTGCAAACAGTGCGAACACTTCGACCCGTCCAGCCGCTTCGAATGCAATCAGCCAATTCCCGCCCGAATCTCTCCTAAAGACAAACGCAACGACTGCCCGCTGTATTCCATTCGTGTGATGGTGGAAAAGGAAACGTCGAGCAAAGGCAGTCAGCGTCCAAATGACGCGCGCGCGGCGTTCGATAACCTTTTCAAAGACTGAAGCGAGCGCTCAGCCGTCAGCTGTCAGCTCTCAGTTAACCCGGTTTTTCTGAAGGTGCTTTGCTTCGATTTCCTCTGGAATGTTTACTCCGGGGATATTAGTTCGTGTTTACCAGTACCCCCCACCCCCTGTAGGTCTGGAATCATGGGGTTAGGGACTGTCGATCGGCCAAAATTTAGAGCTTGAAGGACTTATTTTCAAAATCCTCCGGAATAAGGACTTAGCTCGATTCTTCGTCCGATTCTCTCGAAATTCATAGTTTTCTTGGCTTACTAACCTTACTCATTTCTTCCACTTATGTTTAACAAACAGTTAATAGCGTTTGGACCTGATAATAGCCTCGGTGGCCTTCGGCTCGGGTTGGCACACCTCGGCTGCGACGGATCAGGGGAATATTCTCAGGCTTTTCTGGGGTGCAGTCTGTGACGAGTGGACTGGGCGTTTGTGATGAAAAGCTTGTCGGCCAAAATTGGCGGGGATCACACCAGTTTGTGCGCGATGGTTTCGTCGAGAATTTCTTGGACGGTTAGCGGGATGATGACGCGGTGCTCGCGCTTGAAGAATGCGCCGATCTCGTGCAGCGCGTCGCTGGTGAAATCGAAGGAGATGAAATAGCCCTTGGTGCGGTTCTCGCGCATCATCACGGCTTCGAACATATCGATATCGGGCCTGCCTGCTTTGTCCTTCTGCTTCACCTGCAGCGGGTACCACACGTCCATGAAGTCGAGTTCGCCGGCCGCTTTGCCGCTTATCTCCGGCAACGAGGACAGCGGATAGATTTTCCCGTCGATGCCCATGTCTCCTACCTGGGCTTTGTTGGGGATCCCGCCGAGCGCGATGACGGCCCAGTTTTCGAACTCGAACGGTGGAATCTTGCGGAGTTTCTCCACGGTCCACGGCAGATCGCGGACGATGAAACCGCGTCCGATGGCCCAGAGCTTCTCGTCCCATGGTAGCTTGCAGATCTTCTTTAGGCGTGTCGCCATCACCTGGCAGGCGGTTGGCGACTGATCGATGCCGATCCACTGGCGGCCCAGATTTTGTGCGGCGACTACTGCAGTGCCACATCCGCAAAAGGCGTCGAGAACAATATCGTTTGGATTGCTGCTCAGGTTGATGATTCGCTCCAACAACGAAAGCGGCTTTTGCGTGGGGTAGCCGAGCCTTTCCGATGATGATGCGTGAATGTATTTGATGTCGTCCCAGAGGTCAGTCAGGGGGACGCCTTTCGTTTCGTCCAGATACCGCTTGTACATCGGCACAACGCCAGGGCGCATCTGGACGACGCGCCCTGCCTTGTACAGTTCTTCCATTTTCTCCTTCGAATGTCGCCAGTATCGTGTGACACCGAGGAACTCGTATTTGGCGTTCCCCTTCGCCGCCCCTCCCGGACCTAGGAGATTGTCGCGCTTCCACCTTCGCCCGTCAGGGTCTTGGTGTTTGTAGAAGGTTTCGATGTACTCTTCCGACAGTGGGTTGTAGATGCGGTTGAAGGTGTAGTCTTCCGCGCCGCCTGTGTATAGCAGAATGCAGTCGTGGCACCTCCCTAGATGCTTCGCTCCTTGCCCGGCGTCGCCTTTAGCGTCGGACCTCTTCCAGATGATCTCGTTCTGAAAATTGTTTTCGCCGAAAAGCTGGTCGAGCATGACCTTCACGTAGTGGCTGGCGTGCCAGTCGCAGTGATAGTAGAAGCTGCCTGTCCCTTTGAGGACGCGGGCGAGTTGCTCGCAACGCGGGCGCATGAATTCGATGTAGGCCTGGGTCGAGGCGTGGCGATCGTCGAAGGAGCGCTTCTCTTTGGTTTCTCCCCAGAACACTTCGTAGTTGCGGTTTGAATTGAAGGGCGGGTCGATGTAGATCAGATCGATGCAACGATCGGGAAGCTTCGCCAGCTGGTCGAGATTGTCGCCGCAGTAGATCACTCTGGTGTCCAGCAGCGAGGAGGGTTTTTTGGCGGGACTCATCCGCTGGAAATCCTACCGGAAACACGGTGGTGGAATGAATAGCTTTCTGGTGTCGGCCTTGGGATCGCCATTGGTTGTGGAGACGCTGAAGTTCAGGTGAAATGGCACTGACCTGTTGAAGAGTTGCTGAGGACAGCTGTGGTTAGACGCCGTCGGCACCCACCCCTTGCGATAAACCCGCAAGGAGCGGGCCACCCCAAGTCGAATACGAAAAGAGTCATGAAGTACGAAGCAGGAGTGGGGATAGGGTGGCCCATTCCTTGCGGGTTTATCGCAAGGGGTGGGTGTGAGCGTCATCACATCTTTTGCGGTCCATGCGTGCTTACATTCTCCTCATGCCGACAGGGCTCAAACGATATTATGGCGCTGGTCACGCGCACTTCATCACCTGCGGTTGCTTCCACCGCAAACCTTGGTTGGACACAGTGGCACGTCGCGATTTGTTCTTGACCATCCTTGAAGAAGTGCGCCAGCGCTTTCGTTTCATCGTGCTCGGTTATGTAGTTATGCCGGACCACTTTCATCTCCTGATCAGTGAACCGCAGGTCGGAGATCCATCTAAAGTGATGCAGCTGATTAAGCAACTCTATGCGCAGAGGGTTGTGCCGCGGACTCGCCGGAAGCGAGGCGATGTCCAAACTTCATCGCTGAAATTTGCGCCGATGCACGTTTGGGAGACACGGTTTTACGACTTCAACGTGTGGACCGAACACAAACGGGTGGGGAAGCTACGATATATGCATCGCAATCCGGTGAAACGCGGATTGGTTAGCGAGCCTCAGGAGTGGGTTTGGAGCAGCTTTCGAGATTACCTTTTCGGGCAGACTGGGATTGTTCGGGTTAATGACACTGACATTATGACTATGCGGGTTCGAGCTCCGGCGGCTTAGGCGCTGTCGGCACCCACCCCTTGCGATGGGGCTGCAAGGGATGGGCCACCCCCTACCCCGTGATTCATCACTAACGCTTTGTGATGGGGATCACTTACAGATGGCGGTTCGATGGGGAATCATGGTAATCGGGATATTACCGCCTATGGGACAGGTGGTTTATTTCATATTTCTTACTTCATACGCGAAAGAGGAGAGCACAAATGTCTTTATATCCGAAGAGTGTGGCTCGGTGTCAGCATATTAAGGTCAATGGGACGCAGTGCGGATCGCCGGCGCTGCGTGAGGAGAAGTATTGCTACTTTCACATGCGATGGTTTCTGAAGAATATGGAGATTAGTTCGAGTATCCAGCAGGAGCGGTGGGAGGCGACGTTGCCGCTGCTGGAGGATGCAAATTCGGTGCAGATGGGGGTTGGCGAGGTGATGCGGCTGATGATGACGCGGCAAGTTGATCATCGGACGGCGGGGTTGATGTTGTATGGACTGCAAACGGCGTCGATCAATATGAAACATACATCTTTTGAGCCGGAACCCACCCGGGTTGTGATCGATCGCGAGTGCGTGCAGCGTCGTCCCATCGGGGCTACGGCTTGGTCCTCAATCGAAGGGCGCGAGTATGACGAAGTCGAAGATGACGATTTGGAGAACGGCGAACTCGAGAATCGCGAGAATGAAGACGGGCCGTGTGGGGAGGATATCAAGCGATTGATCGACCTGGCGGCGACTGATCCGGAGTATCTGGAAAAACGTGCTAGCGACCTCCGCATTGCGCAGGAGACGAGAGAGCTGCGGCGCTTCCATGCTGGGCAGCCGCTCCGATGAGGTGAAGACGACGCTATGGCTTTTGCGTCGGCCTTAGCAGTACTTCGCTGGCGAAGGATTGAGGGGCCTGCGTCACGAGCATGGCTACGACGTGAGCCACGTCCGCGGCTTGCAGCATCTTCTCGTTATTCTTGCCGGGATGCGGGCTGAACTCCGTGTTGGTGGACCCCGGACAGATGACGGAGACGCGAATGTTATGGGCGCGCAACTCTTCGGCGACGGAGTAAGTCAATCCATTCAATCCCCACTTGGAGGCGGCGTAGGCGGCTCCATTAGGGAGGGCGTTCTTGCCGGCCAGGGATGAGATGTTGATGATGTGTCCGCTGCGAGCCTTAATCATGATGGGCGCGAGGCTGCGGATGCAGTAATACACGCCGCGCAGGTTTGTGTTCATGACGCGCTCCCAATTGTCGGGCGAGAGCAGATGCAGCGGTCCTCCCACGCCACCGATGCCGGCATTGTTGATGAGAATATCGATACGATGGAAGGTCCGTTCGACGCGATCGGCGAGACCTTCTACTGAGTGCAGGTCGGTGACATCACATTCGATCACCAAAGTTCTGGTGGACGAACGGGCTCCGCTGTTTTGGATGTTGTTTTGAATGTTGTGTTGAACATTGTTTTGAATGTCAGTGGCGGTTTGTTCGAGGGCCGCGCGTGAGCGTCCGGCGAGGACCGTGTCCGCGCCGAGTTCGGCGAGCTTCAACGCGATAGCCCGGCCAATGCCGCGCCCGGCCCCGGTGATGACCGCGACTTGGCCGGCCAATGGCGGAGACGATTCAGTTTTCGTCAAAGTGTCTTCCTCCAGGAAAACATTATTATTCTATTTGCGTTGATATTCCGTCGGTATCTATTTTGCATCAAAAGTTGGTGCCAGAATTGTGCCGAAAGTTGGGTCTATACGGGGTGACACATTCCGGCATCTAAGCGTATGGGAGGGTTGAGCGAGCAAGACGCTTGCCTTAGCGAGAGTACATCCTTATAATCCGCTCACCGGAATAATGTTAAGCCGCTGTGTTTTGATTGTGTCATAACCGGCGGCCCATGACTTTCGGGACCAGTCGGTGTCAAGAAGTGTTTGTGAAAATATCTGAGAGTGTCTGTAAAAGAGTGTCTTTAAGCGTGTCCGTAAAAGACTGGTCATGGTGCAGGCCCGACGCCAGCAGTGATTGAATCGGGCAAGATGTCTACTCCCGCTTCCCCGAAGAGTTAAGGAGCCACAGGAATGAAGAAGACTGTTCTCGCGATGTTGCTGGTAGCGGCAGTTACCGCCGTCGCTCAAACCTCACCCGCGCCCGTGCCGCAAGGTACCGCGCCGGTACCGCAGGGCACCGCACCAGTGCCGCAAGGTAGCGCCACTGCTCCCCAGCAGAAAAAAGAGATCAAAGATCCGGCCGAGTACAACGCGTACGTCGGCGCCCTGCAACAAACGGATCCCGCGGCCAAGGTCAGCGGATTGGAAGCATTCCTGACCCAGTATCCCAACAGCGTAATGAAAGAAGACGCGTTGGAACTTTTGATGGTTGCCTACCAGCAGACGCAGAACCAGGTCAAGATGTTGGACACGGCGCAGAAGGTTTTGCAGATCAATCCCTGCAATGTCAGGGCACTGGCTTTGACGGCTTATTCCAAGCAGGCGATGGCGGTGGCAGGCCAGAACGCGCAACAGAATTTTGCCGATGCCGGTCAGGCTGGTCAAAAAGGCCTGCAATGTCTGGACACGGCGACCAAGCCGCAGGGCACGACTGATGCCGATTGGGACAAGCTGAAATCGCAGACAGCGGGGATCTTCAATGGTGCGGCGGGCGTAAGCGCCTACCAAACGAAAGACTACGCGAATGCCGAGAAGTATCTTCGAGCCGCGGTCGATAAGGATCCGGCAAACCTGCTAGAAGTTTACGACCTCGCGCTCGCTAACCTGGCTCCGGGAGCGGCGGAAAACGATGTGGATGGACTGTTCTTCATCGCTCGCGCTTCGAATCTGGCGCAGGGCACGGGCAAAGAGCAGATTGCCAAGTTCGGCAAGAGCAAATACGACAAGTACCACGGGGCAGACGACGGATGGAGCGACATCCTGGCGCAAACGGCCACCACGCCACTGCCTCCGGCTGGCTTCACGATCAAGAAGTACGTTCCGCCCACTCCGGCGGAGCAGGCTGCGGCGTTGATGAAGAGCAAGACAGTTGAAGAGATGAGTTTTGCAGATTGGCAAATGGTGCTCTCCGAAGGCACTCCCGAAGACGCCGATAAGGTGTGGACAACTCTGAAAGGGAAGCCGTTGCAGATGCAGGCTCACATCATCAGTATCGATGCTTCGAGCAAGACTGCGACCAAACTAACCCTGGCTGGCAGCACGGACGACATCGACGCCAAGCGTGCCGACATCGATCTCACCATGGGAGCCGCGATTCCGGCGAAGGATATGCCGAAAGAAGATACGGATTTCCAGTTCCAGGGAACGCCGGTGTCTTATGTCGCCAAGCCGTTCGTGATGACGATGGATGATGGAGCCTTGCTGGTGACGTCAAAACCCAAGCCTGCGGTCCACAAGAAGCCCGCTGCGCACTAAATTCTTACAGCCGTAGCAATAAAATAAGGGCGGTCCCATTTGGGACCGCCCTTATTATTTGCTATGGCTGATTGGTTACGGCAGGGATTTATCTCTGAACCTGCAACTAGTATTTAGCGCACTTGTTTTCTCTCCAGCGTGACGGGACGTGCGCTGCGTGGTGGACGCTTGGCGCCTGCGCGCAACGGACGAACGTCAATCTTGAGCTCCTGCATGGTCCGGCTCAGCGTATTCCGGTGCATGCCTAATTGCCGCGCCGCCTTGCACTGATTGCCACGGTTTTCCTCGAGCACGGTCATGATAAAGCGCTTCTTGAACTCGCGAACTGCCTCTGAATAGAGGATGTTGCTTTTGTACATCTGAAGAATGAGTGCTTCCAATTGATCTTTCACTTGCTGCCTCGTTTCCGCACCTTCACTGCCTAATCCCTGCGTTCACAAATAACTGGCAAAACTACTTCGACCGCCCAGATGATTGCGACTGAATTTTGTCAGCGGCAGAATGCACCTGCCGCATGTAATCCAATCCCTGGTAGAAACGGTGGCGCAATTCCGGCGGTGCGAGCCAGATCGCAGCCCTTCCGCCTACCAGGAAATATGGAGCTAACTCAGAGTCCGCCAGCCAGTTTGCAGCGGGCGTAAACGCCGTCACGGCTGTGAGCACAATGGCCACAACCAGGACGCCCTTCAATAAACCAAGAACCGAACCCAGAATCCGATCAATCGTGCTCAGACCGGCTTTTTTCATTGCCCAGCGCGCGATCTGCCCGGCAAAACCGGCAACCACCAGAACCGCGAGAAAAATAATTAAGAAACCGGCCATCTCACCCACCCATGCCGATTTCAAATGGGGCGCGAACCAGGCCGCCAGGCGCTGATACTGCCAGGCAGCCAGGAGGTATCCCACAACTAAGCCCGCCAGTTTGAAAGCCTCATGGAAGAAGCCTTCAATAGCTGCTGTAATCACGGAGAAAACCAGAAAGCCGAGGATGATCCAGTCCGCAATGCTCATGTCGCGGACTAAATCTCCAACTCGTGTCCCGTCAACTGACGGTAAGCCCCGAGGTACTTTTCGCTTGTCCGCAGCGCAACGTCGTGGGGGAGGGCTGGCGCGGGCGGTTGTTTGTTCCAGCGAATTTCTTCGAGGTAATCCCGTACATACTGCTTGTCGTAAGAATCCTGCGCCGTGCCCGGTTGATAGGTGTCGGCCGGCCAGAAGCGCGAAGAATCCGGGGTAAGTACTTCGTCCGCCAGCGTGATGCCTTTGGCGGTTTGTCCAAATTCAAACTTGGTGTCGGCGATGATGATGCCGCGCTGCCGTGCGTAATCCGCGGCCTTCTTGTAGATGCGCAACGTCAGGTCTCGAAGTTGGCGGCTTAATTCAGGGTCGACCAGCGTGCACATTTCTTCGAATGAAATATTGATGTCATGCCCCGTGGTGGCTTTGGTTGCAGGAGTAAAAATCGGCTCCGGCAGTTGATCGGACTCTTTCATCCCCGCCGGAAGTGTGATCCCGCAGACTGTACCCGTCGCCTTGTACTCTTTCCATCCAGATCCAGAAAGGTAGCCGCGCGCCACACATTCGACGGGAAACATCTCGGCGCGCATCACCATCATGGAGCGGCCACGAAGCTCGTCGGCATGGCTGCGAATCGCCGCTGGGTAACGGTTCACGTCGGCAGTGACGAAATGGTTGGGGACGATGTCTTTGAGGAAGTCGAACCAGAAGAGCGAGATCTGCGTCAGAACCCGGCCCTTGTGCGGAATGCCGGTCGCCAGCACGTAGTCGAAGGCTGAGATGCGATCGGTGGCTACGAACAGCAGGTGGTCAGCATCGAGGTTGTAAACGTCACGGACCTTGCCACTGGCGTGTAACTCCAATTCGGAATAGTCGGTTCGCAGCAGGACGGAATCTAAAATTTCTGGGCTCATATTTGGAGACTCATGTTTAAACTACCGGCTAAAAACTTTGCGTATTCTAGCTGTCGTGAGAAATTTGTCAACGCTTTCCTCGGACGCATCGGATTGGTACCGTCGGCGTGGTGCCGAAAAGAGTTGACAGTTCCAGTGTAAGCCAGAAGCCTTGCCCGGCGCTGGTTTTCAAAGGATGGGGATGTGGAAAAACTGAGGAAGGCTCTGGAAAAAAAGGCGATGGGTTATGGAGTGTAGAAAGCAAAAAAGCTGCCGACCTGTCAACGTTTAAAAATGAATTGACAAGGGGATTATCCTGAAAGCTCTCGGAGAACGCTCGACATGATTGATAAATACGAGTCGCGCAAAATTCGGGCCGAAATTCGTAATGTCTTCATGGATGTTTGGGACCCGATTGGAGTCAGGAGCCTCACGACGCGCCGAGATGAATATGACGGTTATATCGGAATGATCTACGAAATGTTAATCGGAGGACGTTCAGACGAGGAGATACTAGCACGTTTGCTGTGGATTGAGCGCGAACGAATGGGGCTCACTTCCGGAGGTTCAAATATTAAGCGAGCGAACAATTACTGCCTTACACGCGATCAAATTGCCCCAGCAGTGAGCTGGCTCTCCCCGTTCGTCTTGAATCAGCAATTGGCTGTGGCACGCCTACGCGTCAAGCGTTTCAGCGTTTGCTCGACTTCCTCATCGCTGGCAAACTCGCCGCCATCGGCCTCGTCTAGAGCCTTCTTGATTCCTCGATCTGCCACCGTTCTAGATCACTCAATTCGCGAGTTTCTTTCCTTGGGATCCGCTATGCCGCCCCGAATCTAACCGACACCAACTTCGATACGCCTGGTTCCTGCATGGTCACGCCGTAGAGAACTGGCGCGATGCTCATGGTCCGCTTGCTGTGCGTGATCAGGATGAACTGGGTCTGCACGCTCATTTCCCGCACCAGCTCGGTGAAGCGCGAGATATTGGATTCGTCGAGCGGGGCATCGACTTCGTCGAGGATGCAGAATGGGCTTGGAGTGTACTGGAAGATGCCAACGAGCAAGGCGAGCGCCGTGAGCGCCTTTTCGCCGCCAGAGAGCAGAAGCACATTCTGCAGTTTCTTTCCTGGAGGTGACGCCACCACATCAATGCCGCTCTCCGCGCTATTTTCGATGTCGGTGAGGCGCATGAAGCCCTGCCCGCCACCAAATAATTTGCGGAATGTGGCCTGGAAGTTCTCGTTGATCTTGTGGAACGCCTCCTCAAATTTCTGCCGCGAGACTTGATCGATTTCTTTGATGGTGGCGGCGGTGTTTTCGATGGCGTCGAGCAAGTCCTTTCTCTGAGTAGAAAGAAATTCGTGGCGCTCCGCCGTTTCTTTGTATTCTTCGAGAGCCATCATGTTGACCGGGCCCATGGCGTCGAGGCGGGCGCGCATCTCGCGATGGGCTTGATCTTCGGCCGCAAGTTCATCGGTAATGACCAACGGAATTGTCGTGTCTGCCATCAAAACCGGGCGTTCGATTCCGAGTTCGTTCAGGCAGGTGTCGGCCAGGTGTTGCAGATCGGATTGCAGCTTGGCTGCTGCAGCCGATAGGTCGCCGCGGCGATCGCGAGCGAGATCGAGCTGCTGACGTGTGCTATGAAGCAGCTCGTCAATCTCGGTAAGACGCGCCCGTACTTGCTCGGACTCAAGTTGCAGCAGGCCTTCGCGCGCTTCTCCGGCATTGCGCTCGGCTTCGAACTGCACGAGCTGGTCTGCCAATTGCACGTTCTCGTTTTGACGCTGCGCGATTTCGGCGCTTGCCGATTCCATTTGGGATTGCAAAACTCCAGCCCGCTCGCGCATCTCGGAGACAAGAGTCTCGATGCGCTGAAGCAAGGTCGTTGCCGAACGGTGGCGCTCTTCGAGAGTGGCCACGCGGGCGGCTCGCCGCGAGGTGGTTTCTGCGGCTGTGTCACGCTGGCTGCGGAGAGCGGCTAGGCGGTCTTGGCCGGCGGCGAGCTGAAGTTCAGATTGCACGCGTGCTTCTTCGATCGTGGTCAGTTCAGCTTGCCGCGACGCGATCAAGCTTTCCTGCTCTTGGCGTTCTCCCGCGAGGCGCTGAATTTCGCGCTCGCTGATGGTGATTCGCTCGCGTACCCGCGACATTTCGCTTTCCAATTGCTGCAGCAAATGTCCGGAGGTCATCGCCTGCTTCTCGGCTTCGCGCTTCTCTTCTTCGAGGCGATCGAGCAGGGAAGTGTGCTCCTTGATTTCGCGCCCTAATGTGAGCGCCAGCATTTCTTTCTCGCGCAGAGCTCGCTCCAGCTCTTCGAGCAGGCGCAGCACATCACGCAATTCGCGCTTCATCGAAAGCGGGCCTTCGCTGCGCTGCTTGCCTCCCGTGACGGTCACGTTGTGGAAGCATTCTCCGGTTTCGGCGGAGAGGAAGAACGCGTCGGGACTGGACAGCGCGAGTTCACGCGCCGCAGCGGGATCGGGCACGATGTAGCCATTGCCCAGCTTGGGCAGGATCACTTCGAGCGATTTGCCGAATCCGTTCAGCACCCGAATCGAATTCTTCAGCGGGATAACCGTATCGTTGAGCGGGGCGTAATGATGGCTCTCGTCCGCGAGAAACGAGAATTTTGCCTGCGAGTCCTCGGGATGCACGAGGAATGTTGCGCGTCCATTAACGTCGGAACGCAGCAGGCGCAGGCCTTCGTCGGCGGCGCCCCACGACTTGACTACGACGTAGTTCAGTTCGTCGCGCAGGAAGTCTTCGACGACGCGCTCATAGCGCGGCTCGACTTCAAGGAAATCGGCGAGTACGCCAGCGGGAGTATTTCCTCCTTGCATCGCCCCCGATTGAAAGAGCCGCCGCACCGACTCGGTGGAATACCCGTGCTCCGCAATGACCGCTTCAAGCGATCCTTTCTTGCCGAGCGCTGTGGCGTATTCGGAACGGATCGAGTCTAGGTGCTTTTTTGTTTCGCTCTCGACAGAACGCTTCGTCTCGATGGTTTCGCGCAGGCTCGCTATCTCCGCAGCGAGGCCGTTGGCACGTTGTGAGCCACTTTCGAATTCGAGAGCAATCTGACCGCGCTGTCCGCCGAAAGTCTCTGATTGTGATGAGGCGGTTGCGATCTCGGCACGCAGACGTTGCTCCTCGCGTCCGATGCCGGCTAGCCGTTCCTCGGATTGCGTGAGCTGATTGCGGAGATTGGAAGCACCGCCTACGGCTTCGAGAATAGCCACGCGATGCGATTCCTGCTCGTGTTCGAGCATGGCAAGATTGATGGCGGCATGGGCCGTTTCTTGCAGGCTCAGGTCGTGCTCCTGCTGCGCTGCGGCGAGATCGATAGCCGCAGAGTCGAGCAACTGCTGGTTAGCGTCCCTTTCTTCTACGAGTGCGGCTAACCGATTCTGCGCCTGGGCCAACTCCGCTTCCGCGGATACTGTGCGAACGATTAATTCAGCGCAACGCTCTTCGTTGGTTCGGATGCGCGCCTTGCTGCGATCGCCTTCGATTGCGATCTGATTGAGCCGATCACGATTTTGCCGGGTCTCGGTCTCGATGGCGTATCCACGCTGGGTGCGCTCGGAGTGTTCGGCTTCAGATTGCTGCACGCTCTCCGTCTGCCGGTGAATCTCTTCGCCCAGTTGATGGATTTGGGTATCGAGGGCGACTCCCTCCTGGTCCATCTGAGCGAATTTGCTGGCGAGCACAACTCGCAATTTGGCGCGCATTTCGTCGCGCAGTTTGGCGTAGCGCTCGGCCTTGCTGGCTTGGCGTTTGAGCGAATTCATTTGCCGCGTAACTTCTTCGAAAATGTCGTTCACGCGGTTGAGGTTGGTTTTGGCGTCTTCGAGGCGCGCTTCGGCTAGACGCTTTTTCGTTTTGAATTTCGTAATCCCGGCCGCTTCTTCGATGATGGCGCGGCGATCTGTCGGACGGCTGCTTAAGATCTGGCCGATGCGTCCTTGTTCGATGAGCGCGTATGATTCGGGGCCGAGACCGGTGCCCATGAAAAGTTCCTGAATGTCGCGCAGGCGGCAGAGTTTTCCGTTCAGCAGATATTCGCTATCGCCGCTGCGGAACAAACGGCGTGTGACCGAGATTTCTCCAGCATGGTGTTGCTGCTGATTGAATTTGCGGCGACGAATTTTCAAAACTACCTGCGGCCCGAGGACTGCCACTGCGGCGTCGGTGGCTGGAGCATCACTTGATGGCACGCCGTCGGCCGATGCTGTAATCGCAGCTTCGCCTTCCATTTCTTCTGTTTTTCCCGGCTGCGCCTCTTCGACGGCGCGTTCGGTTTCCGCTGCGGCTTGGGCGCGGATCTCCGCCTCATCCCAGTTTTCTTCGCCGTTAATTCCCGCTGAAGGCAGGTCGTCTTGAATCTCGATTTCGGTGGGGGCGTTTGGATCCGGACCACCGTAAATTTCGGGATCGATCAGAGTCAGGGAGACTTCCGCCATGCCGGTGGGATTGCGGTCGCGCGTTCCGGAGAAAATCACGTCTTCCATGCGGGAACCGCGCAGAGACTTGGCCGACTGCTCCCCGAGGACCCAGGAGATGGCGTCGGCGATATTTGATTTGCCGCAGCCGTTGGGGCCGATGATGGCGGCGATACCTTCGCCGTGAAATTTCAGTTCAGTGCGATCGCAGAAGGATTTGAATCCCAGAATTTGCAGCTTTTTGAGTTTTAGCAAAGTAACTCCTTCGTGGGCGGACCTTGCGATCCGCGACTCGGTTGGCGCTGGCTGGAGTGCGCTGCAAATTGCGGGAATCGGAGATTAACTTTCTGCTGTCAGCTTTTCTCTGCTAGCTTCCTTCAGCTAACGGCTGTTAACTCCCAAGGTTCCTCGCCGGTCATTGTGTTAGATGGCGTCCCATGAACCAAGAACGTCACCCACGCTTTTGACCAACTCTAACGGCGAATACGGGGATGGGTCAAGTAATAAAACACCACATATTGTGGTAGTCGTCCCTGGACCGCCTTTAGTTGCACACGTACTGCAGCTAATACGCGTAAATAGCTGATGGGGAATGAGAAGGGCGGGAGACCGCGAGAGCTAAAGCCACTCTAGCGCCGGGACGATCAGGATGCAACCCTGAGAAGGGCAGATATTGCCTGCTTCGAAATCAAGGCATGACTGGCAAAACCATGACTGGCAAAATCAGGTGCGAGGGCATCGAGGGCGAGCAATAAATACGCTGCGTCGCGGGAACGAAGTCAGAGGCGCCAGCCTGATAAATGCTCGGGACGAAAGTTTGTGGATTGCGATCAATCACCGGAAACCAGGTCGATTGGATTTGGACCATGATGCGATGGCCTTTCAAGAAAACGTGATCGTGATCGCGCAGCGGGACGTTCCATTCCGTAGGGTGATTCGGTGTCAGAGGCTGCGGATTCTCGTAGCTGGCCAGATAGCGGCCGCGGCGCACCTCCATGGCTATGGGTAATTCGTAACCGTTCAAAGATTGGGAGTATTCCCCTGGCTTGGGGCCGTCGTCTGGTTTCCACGTATTCTTCTGCGCGTTCTCGGGAAAAACGTCGATTAGCTTGACCACAAAATCGCTGTCGGTGCCCGAAGTCGAGGCAAAAAGGTCTGCTGCGAGCGGACCGGTGATGGTGAGATCGTTCTCCAGCGGTTCGCTCACGAAAGAGAGAACGTCAGGGCGGTGATCGACAAAACGCTGGTCGGCGACCTCCCAGGTGCGCCAGTCTCCTCCGGGATAGGTTGGTGAGATGGGACGCTCGCGATATGGTACAGGATTGGCAGGATCGGAAATGTACTCGCGGTACGCGCGAGAATTAGGCGCTTTTACAGGAGCGGTAAACGAGAGCGTGCCATTCGCCTGCAGATAAAGATTCGTGGCTTTGGCTTCCTTCGGCGGCCATGCAGCATAGGTATGCCAGGTGTTTGATCCGCTCTGAAAAGTGCTGGCCTGCCAGGCTGGCTTCTCGCCTTGGCCGTGGAGGTAGTAGCGGAAGAACGGCGCTTCGATATTCTCGCGGAACTCGCGCGCCGTTTCGTGCCCCCCGAAGGGAATGATTCCGATGCTGTCGCCTTTGGGTGTTTGCCATTGGCCATGAAACCATGGTCCGGCCACTATGAAATTCGTGTGCTGCGGATCGTTTTCCTCAGAGTGGCGAAAAATCTGCCACGGACCCCATGGATCTTCCTGATCCCAAAAACCGGCGACGTTCAGGTTGGGCACAGTTGAGGCGTGGAGTTGGCTGACCCAGGCTTCCTTTTTCCAGAAATCGTCGTAGTCGGGATGTTCGACGGTCTCATTCCAGTAGGGGATGGAGCCGTGAAGATATTTCGTGTTGATATTCGAAAGCGGTCCCAGGTCGAGATACCACTGGTAGGTGTCGTAGGTTTCGAAATCGAAGTGCGTGTTCTTGTTTTTGTCGGCCTGTTCGAGGACCGCATATTCGAAGTCGTAACTCTCGCGCAAGGCTCCATAGCGGTGATCGTCGTCGTTCATCCACTGATCGACCGGCGATGCCTGCTCGCTGATCGCCTTGAGCGCCGGATGCGGGTGTAGAAGCGTGAGGGCGGCCGTCAATCCGTCGTAAGACACACCCATGATGCCGACCTTCCCGTTATTGTCGGGAACATTTTTGACCAGCCAGTCGATCGAGTCGTAGGCGTCGGTGGTCTCGTTGGTGGCTTTCGGATCATTCAGGTCAACCCACGAAGAAAGCTTGAATACGCCCTCCGACTTGAAGCGCCCGCGCAGGTTCTGGACGACAAAAATGTAGCCGTCCTGCGCCAGTTCCTTCAGCGAAGCCGGAAAAGGATTGGGCACTTTATCGGGCACGCCGTAAGGCGTGCGCCGCAGCAGGATTGGCAGAGGGCCGTGCTGGTCAACCGGCGTGAAGATCACTGTCTGCAAGTGAACACCATCGCGAACCGGAATCATCACTTCTTGAAGCGTGTAAAGCGCCTTGGCGGGTTGCGGCGCGGGAACTGCCTCTTGCGCAATGGAAGACGCAGATAATACCACTAGCAGTGTAAGGTTAAGAAACGGTCGCACCCTCAATTTGCCTCCTGCCTTTCGTCGCAATCGACATTCCGACCTCAAGGAGCGGCAAGTATAGCTTGGCTCTAACTTTTCTCTCCACCAGGAAATGCGACAGTTCGCCGATGGCTAGGGGAGGGTCAAGTCGCGGGTATCGGCGAGATCTAGTTTCGGGTCTCCGGTTGAGATTGAGGGCGACACGGGCGCGAGGGAGCAATAATCGCGCAGGGTGCCGCTGAATATTTTCTTGCCATTCCAGACAATGTGAAGGTCGCCGGGTTTGGGCAATAACTCTGGCCGCAAATGGAGGCGAATGCTTTTGACGTTGTGGCTGTGGATTTCGATGGTGTTGTCGGCTTTTACGCGGGCGTCAATGTCAGATTTGCCGGGCTTGCCATCCAGAATTTCTACCCAGTAAGCCCGCTTGGCAAGCGCTTCGGTCTCGCTCAGATCAACTGTTCGCGGAAATGGATTGCGGATTTTGTCCTTGAAGAAAGCTAGAGTCAATCCGTCATCGGATTGGAGTGTGATGTCGTGGCCGTGTTTGGGCAGAATTTTCAATTCAGGCACTACCGCCGGATGCAAGTCGTTCAGCGCGTCCTGGGTGGTGGTTGAACAATCTGGCGTGATGATGGGGTCATTCTCTCCGTGGACGAAAAGCAGCGGGAGATTTCTGATGTTGCCGAGTCCGGCTTTGATCTGCTCGTTGCATTGGCCCGCGCCCATCAGCGTAACGACTGCCGCGAAACGCTGCGGCCAAAGAGTGGCGTAGTAGAGTGCGCCGGTTCCTCCGTTGCTGAAGCCGGTGATATAGATACGATCGCGATCGACGTTGTAGCGTTGCAGGACGTCGTTGAAGACGGCGTCAAAACGGCGAGCGACTTCCGGCGTCCACCAGTAGGCGGCGGCTTGCGGATAAAGCACGAGATAGTCCGTTTGCGAGACGATGTCTTCCGCCGAGTTCATGGCATCCATCGCGAATCCTGCGCCGCCGCTCAGATAAACCAGCAGCGGCGATGGGCGATCTTCGTGGTAGGAAAGTGGAACGCGAAGCAGGTAAGGAATCTCTGGCGTGTCTTTCGTTGGCGGCGCGACTTCAAATGCGGTGCCGAATTTTGGGCGTGGCGATTTCGGCGGAAGTGGGCGGTGGCATTCATCAACCAGCGGTTGTGTGTTTGCGGAACGTGAATCGGTCAGTTGGCGAACTTCGGCCTGGATCAGCGTGCTTGAACTCTGGCTCAGATTATGAAGAACGTCGGGCGGAATATTGATTTTGCGGCGCGAAGCGATCGCAAGCGCGAGGGCCTGTGCAGACGCGCCGTCCAATGAAAGATGCGATGAATGAAGCGACGAAAGAAGCAAATCGAGTTGCTCCGCTGAGACGGTTACTTCGGGAGTGAGCAGGATCGATTGCAACGCGCCGAGGCGTGTGTCTGGCGATCCGAGCCAGCGTTCGAGCGGCTCACGTCGCGCGCGTGACTCCAGTTCCATCCGCGCGGTTTCACGTACTGTGGTGTCAAAATTTGAGTAGGTGCCATCCAGAACTATTTGCTCTATGACGCCTGATTCCGGCGACCACCAGTAGCTTAGTTTGAGCGATCCTTTAGGCGACGTTGCCTCGACATGATGACAGGATTTGCCGTGGATGGATTCGTCCTCCACCCAGCGCAAATCGAATCCCATGGTGGTGCCGCGCCAAGTTTCTCCTTTGGTGAGTGGCACCGGTGGAAGAGTCATCGCTTCATGCAGAGCGTCAATGATGTGGCTAGAGGTTTCGCGCGCGATTTCCCAGGAGTAGCGGGGCTCTCCGGTGGCGGAAACTTCCATGGCTTCGGAAAAGCGCGACGGACGCGCCTGCATCCGCTTCTGAAAGTCGGGCTGCTCGTGGGCAAGTTTGTCTTTGCCCTTGGAAATATATTGGGTCAGGTCTGCGGCTTCACGATTGCGCTGGAATCCGAGGCTGATGCGTCCTGCATTTTCTCCAGTGACCAGCACATGCGTGCGGAAGCGCACGTCGACTTGGGACTGCTCGTCCTTAGTTTCCGTTTGCCGGTGAAATGAGTAACGGTATATCAGATGATCTCCCGGACGCAGATCGTAGCGCCAGGCTGGCGAGGTTTGAGCGGCAGCTAGACAGGCAATGGAGCTGACGATGGCCGCGACAACTGCGGCAACGAGCCGGCGCGGACAGAGGATTGCCGAGCTGCGCTCGGCTTGGACCCTTCGGCTACGCTCAGGGCAGGCTCGCGAGGCGCCCGTCCCCACACGATCAGAGCAATTCATTTCTGGCGCTCAACTCTTACGCTTGACCAGGTAGCGCGCAAGCTCCTTAAGAGTAGACGCGACTGGACCATATTCGTTTAGTTCCGCGCATGCTTGATCGACCAGAGTGTCGGCCTTGTGGAGCGATTCCTCGATTCCGAATAATGCCGGATAAGTTGTCTTCTCGGCCGCTGCGTCCTTGCCTGCTGTTTTCCCGAGTTGCTCGGAGGTTTGGGTCAGGTCGAGGACGTCGTCTACGATCTGGAACGCCAGCCCGATCGACTGACCGTAGGTTCGAAGGCGGGCAATATCTGCGGCCGTTGCCCCCGCGTACATTCCTCCGCTGACTACGCTGGCTGTGATCAGGGCTGCGGTCTTCGAACGGTGGATGTATTCGAGGGTGGCCAGATCGGGCTTCTTGTGCTCAGCTTCGAGGTCGACAACCTGGCCGCCGATCATGCCGTCGGTAGTGCCGGTGGCATGGGCGATTTCGCGAATGATGGCTACGCGCGCCTCGGCTGGACAAGCGATCTGCGCCAGTACTTCGTAGGCTTGTGTCTGCAGGGCGTCTCCGGCAAGAATGGCGATTGCTTCGCCGAAGACCTTGTGACAGGTGGGACGGCCGCGTCGCAAGTCGTCGTTATCGAGCGCGGGCAGATCGTCGTGGATCAAGGAATAAGTGTGCAGCATCTCGAGCGCCGCGCCGACCTGCTCAATGCCGGCGGGCATCGAGTCAACATTTGAAGTAGCAGCGCTCACGTTAGCAATCGATGCGGCTGCGATCATGCGTCCCGCTTCCATGCAGAGGAGCGGACGCAGTCGTTTCCCGCCGGCAAATACGCTGTGCCGCAGGGCCTGATGAATGGAAGTCGGATGCTGGGTCGCGGGAGGCAAGAGTTGCTCGAGCGCGGCGTCGGCGGTTTCGCGTCCCTGCTCCAGAACTTGTTTCAGCATGGCTTCGCAGTATAACAAGATGGGAATAACAGGTCTCAGGTCTTAGGCGTCAGGAAAAACGGAGGGTAGGTATCAGGCCGCAGGAAGTATATTGTTGATTTGTTTTTCCTGAGACCTGACACCTGCGACCTAAGACCGATCCGATCAAGCGGCTGCATGGTGCGTGAGCCCGTGCAACACCGAACGCACAACGTCATCGTTGCGCGGTTCGCATATGTCGGATGCGCCTAGACTCATGGCTTCGGCCCAGAGTTTGTCGTCCGCTAACCGATGGGTGCCGACGATGCAAAGGCTGGGAAACTCATGATGCAAACGCTCGACTTCGCCGGGTCCCGACGTTTCCAGATCGAGCACCAGCGCTTCAGCGCGATGCTTGGCAATTGCGGGGCTGACATCTTGGTAACTGCGGGCCAAATGGACAGATTCAAAGTGTTGAGAGAGGCTAACCGCCAGAGTTTGTGCAGTTCTGGGGTCATTTTGATAGAGGACTACACTCAGTGGTTCCATACATCCCCCTGACTGTCACCGCAAATTAAGCGGCGGCCTTGGCTGCGACAGCAAAAGCTAGCACAGGCGTTATTAACTCCGAGTCACGACAACGCTACCTGCGCAACGCTTTCTCGGTTGGGGGCTCGAACGGTTCGGTCTGCAACTTTCCGTTCTGTTTTAACAGAATCTCTACTTTCCCTTCCGCTTCTTCCAGTTGCTTTCGGCAGGTTCCAGAAAGTTGCATGCCTTCTTCAAATAGCGTTAGAGATTTCTCCAGAGGAACCTCACCCTTTTCCAGTTCCTGAACGATCTTCTCGAGACGCTCGAGGCATTCTTCAAACTTCACCAATCAAGTTACTCCCACAGCTATTGTAATGCCGTTTTAGATGTGAAATGTCCAGCAAAAAATTCTTTAATTTTGTAATTTCCTGGCAGGGTGTTCCCAAAACTAAACACCAAAACCAAACAGAAGCCGGCCGTTTCTATCCGAGAGCCTCAAGAACGTCTACGGCGGAGCTATATCGTCCCTGCGGAGCGCTGATTTGCGCGCCTTGGACGCGGTCACGGACCGCCCTTAACATCTCGCGTGCGATCGCTACGCCTTCCTCGCGAGCCGCTTCGGGACTGGCAGCCTTGGCCATCCGGTTGAGAATTTCATCGGGCACGGAAACTCGCAGCTCGTTCTTCATAAACTCGGCGTTGCGGGCACTGACCAGCGGCCAAATTCCCGCGATCACGGGAATTCGACAGTGTTCAATGCGCTTCAGAAAATTTTCCAGCAAGCTGAGGTCGAACACCGGCTGGGTCACCACGTATTCCGCGCCAGCCTGGACTTTGTATTCGAAGCGCTTGATCTCCTCGTCCAAGTTGGGCAGCCCTGGATTTGCACCCACGCCGATCACGAAGCTGGTCCCCGCGCCAATCGGATTGCCGCCCAGATCTAATCCCCTGTTCAGGTTGTGGACGATGTTCACCAGCCCAATCGCATCCACGTCAAAAACCGCAGTGGCATCGGGATAATTCCCCATCTTCGGGGGATCCCCGGTGATGCAGATCAGGTTGCGGATTCCGATTGCTGCCGCGCCCAGCAGGTCGGACTGAATACAGAGTACGTTTCTATCGCGGCAGGTGTAATGCAGGATGGCTTCAATGCCAACCTCCTGCTGCATCAGGAGCGATAATGCCTGATTGCTCATACGCGCAGAGGCTCGCGGGCTGTCTGGGATATTCACCGCATCCACGCCGACCGATTTGACAAACTTCGCGCCCTCGATCTCTTTTCGGATGTCGATGCCTTTGGGCGGCACGATCTCGACCATGGTGACAAATTCGCCCGACGCAATCTTTGCGCCCAGGCGCGACCGATCCGCTATCGGAATGCTCGCCGGAGCCAAAGGCGCTACTCCCGAATGAATCGCCTCCGTAACCGCGGTCTTGCCGCGGGCTTCGCGCACACGCAAAGCCGATTTCATGGCGCGGATATGATCTGGTGTGGTTCCACAACATCCGCCGATCAGTTGCACTCCCGCAGCCACGAATTTTCGCGTATAGCTCGCCATGTATTCGGGCGAACAGAGATAGATATTTCGTCCTTCGACGGAGCGCGGCATGCCGGCGTTTGGCTGCGCGGCCAGAGGCAGGGAAGTCGCCGCTCGTACCCTTTCGATGGCGTCCAACATCGCCACGGGCCCAACACTGCAGTTGATGCCGAGCACGTCGACGTTCCATTCTGTCAGCCGGGCGGCGAAGGCCTCCGGGTCCGCGCCATCGAGGCAGTTACCGTCTTCGTCAATCGTGACCTGGGCGACGATGGGAATCTTCGCATTTACGTCGCGGCAAGCAAGAACGGCCTGATGTAATTCCTCAAGGTAGCCGAAGGTTTCGAGCATCAACAAATCGACGCCACCCTCGATTAGGGCTGCGACCTGTTCGCGAAATGCCGTTCGGGCCTCTTCAAACGAAGTCTTGCCAAGCGGTTCAATGCGAACACCCAGAGGGCCCATCGATCCCGCGACCCAAACGTCGAAACTCTTGGCCGCTTCCCGAGCCACGTGGGCGCCCGCGACGTTGATGTCGCGTACACGATCCGCCAGGCTATGCCGGGCCAGGCGGAAGCTATTTCCGCCGAAAGTATTGGTTTCGATGATCTCGGCGCCGGCTTGCAGATAATCGTGGTGGACGCCGCGAATCAGCTCCGGCTGCGACAGGTTCAATTCGTCGTAGCAGCGGTTGATGAAGATGCCTTTGGCGTAGAGCAGCGTCCCCATGGCTCCGTCGCAGAGCACGGGCGATTGCTTAAGTCGTTCAATAAGGTTTTGCGCCATCTATTGGAGAATACAAGAAGCTACGAGGTCTCCGCATCTGTCTTCATGGAATTGTCCGAAGGGATCTGCTGCAGTTCTTCGTCTGGAGTCTTTACAGCTGTAGTTTCAAGCTCCCGTGCTCGTGGGAGGACCCTGTTCCCGAGCGGCGCCATCCAATGCATTTCTTACTTTGCTATAATCCCTTTCTTGCATCCAAGTGATTATCCGGCATGAGGTTGGAGTCCTACGTTTGAAAAAAACCCTGATTTTTCTGTTATTAGTACTGCCCGCCACTTTGGTGTTGCTAAGCTGCGGCAACGCAACGCCCAGCAGCTCAAAAACCAGTGGTATCAAATACCGTGCCTTTCTCAGCAACTGGGTTAGTGCCGGTACCGAGGCTTCGGGCGTGTTTATCGTCAATGCTCTGGACGACGTGCGTGGGAACGTGGCCCCGATTTCAGCGGGCAATACTCCGACCATGATGGTGCTGACACCTAACCGAGCCCAGACCCTGGTTTTCAGCGGTAACGGTACGCAATCTTCCGACAACACACTCAACCTGATCAACAATGCCAGCGAATCCAACGCCGCTCACTTGAGTTTGCCCGGCGAGACGGAGAGCTTTGTCGTTTCCCCAGACAGCTCTACCGCCTATGTCGCCATTCCCACCGCGCGCGTGGTCGGAGGGCCTCCCGGAATCGTGGAAGCCATAGCATTGGGCAGCGGTACGGTCACCGGACAAGTCGATATCTCCTCTATTCACTATCTTGCTATCAACAATAGTGGCAATCAGCTTCTTGGCTTCAGCGATAACTCCGATTTCGTTGCGGTGATCACGCCGTCGCAAATTGGGATTGGCAATGCGGTAACTACCATCGGCGGTCCCGGCATTTTCGACCGTCCGGTTGCAGCCTTTTTCAGCAATGATGACAGCACTGCCTATGTGGTGAGTTGCGGAGCCGAATGCGGTGGGACCCAGGCCAGCGTGCAGCAGTTCAATTTGCTCACTAACACTCTCGTCACTTCGGTTCCAGCGTGCATTCCCACCGCTGGAACAAATCCACCGCAATGTGCCAACCCGGAATCGGCGGCTGGAAGCGTAGCCCTGGTGATTGGCTCGACTATGTATCTGGCGGGCACGCCGTATTCCGGAGGAGCTCCGTCTCAACCCTGCACGGGCCAGACAACCGCGGCAACCACATGCGGACTACTTACCATCCTCAATCTCAGCAACATGAGCGTCATCAATACCGCTCCGATCGTCATCACCGATGGATATCACACCCGCATTGCAATGGGGGCCTACGGGCAGCTCTATATCGGCGCGGTTACCTGCACCGAGATTGTTCCACCCCTCCCGCCGCCGGTTGGGGCCGAGACTCGTGGATGCCTTTCCATCTACAACACGCTGACCACCACAGAGGGAACCGTTCCGCCCGGCGGCGTTGTAATTCCTCCAGAGAACGGAGACGCTACTGGCATCCAGCCTATCGCCAGCCGCAACGTAGTGTATGTGGTCCAGGGCGGATCACTCGGTATCTACGACGACAGAATCGACGCGTTTGAATACAACCCGAACGATCCGGATAACCCTGGTCGGATTACCGGCCTCGTAGGCTATTTCATCGACGTCATAACCGTCGATTTCTAGAGTCCGCAAGTCGAGAGCGTCATCCTGAACGAAGTCAAGGACCTGCGTATTTTGATTTGTGGCGCATGAGGTCCTTCCCCTTCGGCTAAGCTCAGGGTCAGGATGACAATGTGAGTTTAGGGGCTTGCAGCCTACCGCGGAATTAATGTCATCTCATGCGCCCGGTGACGCTCGACCGCGGCTTGCGTGAATGGAAACACGAATGTCGTCCCGCCGTACCATGCCCTCCACTGGTCCATGTAGTACGGACTAAGGAATATCCCGCTTTCTCCCGTCACCAGGTTTAGCGTGCTTTCGTCGAAGTTCGCAAAGTTCCAGGTTAGGCGTTCGGAAGGCCCAAACCCGCGGCCTACCGCCTTCACTGTGAATCCATTCCCACTCAACGGATGTAATCCCGGGCCGGTGAAACGTCCAATCAACGGAAGATGGCTAAGTACCAGATGATCGATTTCTACTGGATAATTCTTTCCCCACTTCCATTGATTGAGGTCAGAAGGGACTTCAGCAGCAACTTTCGCGGCATCTCCCGAAACAATTGTTTTCTGCTTCACTGCGTTTTCTAGCGCGGCGGTCAGCAGGCTTCCGTAGTCGGAGTATCCCGGCGGCAGCCAACGCGCGGGCTGTTTGGTGAGCACATTTTCCAGCCAGACCGACGACATCGCCCAGCGATAGCTCTTCCAATTCAGCGCGCCTGAAGCCGAATCTGAATTCGCGGCAGAGCCTAGCTTTGGCTCCAGCAGCAAACGTCCCAATTCCTGACGCGCCTTCGTCTCAATCGTCGGCGCTGCTGAATCCGCTGACATCCGCCCATCCCAGTCCCGCAAAATGTCGGCTGCTCGCTTCGCCCGGTCTGAGGCGTTTGCAGAGTGATCGATCGCGTACATGAATTTGTCGGCGCAGAAGTGGTCATAGGTCGACGACACATCCATTTGCAGCGCCAGCATATCCGCGGGCGCAAACTTCTTTCCCGATTCAAGCACCCGGTAGATGCGATCTGTTCGCCAAGGTGCTTCCCATTCCGTGCTGATCGAATATTTATAGTCGTTAGGAGTGATGCGCCCGTTCGCTGTCGCCAAAATTCCTTCCGGCGGATCGTAAACATGCGGCATCTCGTCGAAAGGAATCCAGCCCCTCCACTCGTGCGCATCATCGTTGCCGCTCACCGGTAAACTGCCATCTCCCGTCGCGCGGATCGGCACTCGCCCTGTAGCCTGATAACCGATGTGACCATCGACATCGCCGTACATCACGTTTTGTCCAGGAGCGACAAAACCTGAAAATGCTTTCCGAAATTCATCCCAGTTTTGCGCCGAGTTCACGTCAAAGAAAATCAGTCCCTCACCGTCCTGCAGCGTCCAACGCAAAGCAATTTTCCGCGTCTCACCCGGAAGCAGTTCTGTGACGATCGGCCCATGCCGCGTGGTTACTACATCAAGCGTCACGTCCGGTTTTCCTTTGACGTGGATTGTCTCCTGCCGATGCTGAGCATCAACCCATCCTGCTGGAGTTTTGTACTGCCCCTGCGCATTGAACTCTTCGATGAATTCGTCTTCCACAGTAGGCCCGACGTTGGTGAACCCCCAGCCGATGCGCTGATTGTGGCCGACAATCACGAACGGAACTCCCGGCAACGTCACGCCCGCAACATCGAAATTGCCGTTGGTCGTTCTCAGGTGCGCCTCAAACCACAGGTTCGGCATCTGGTGGTCGAGGTGCATATCGTTCGATAGCAGCGGCTTCCCTGTAACTGTGTGCTGACCGGAAATAACCCAGTTGTTCGATCCTGGCCGGAACGAATCGGCTTCTTCGAGGGTAAATGCCTGTACTGAAGACAGGACAGAATTGACCGCCGATGGTGACGTAAAGGGCAAATTTGAAGGCAGAGCAGAAGTTATCCGGCCATTTCCGCCCCCTGGCTCAACCTCTTCGTCGTCTTCGTCATTGTCATCTTCATCGCTGCTCTTAGCCTTGGGATCATCATCCATCCGACGCGTCTCAGTTGGCGGACGATCGCGCCAGGAAGAATTCACGTATAAGTCCGCAGTAAGCTCCGGGCCGAGCTTCGCCAGAATTTTCTCTCGAGTCAGCGCCGGTGGATTGCTGTAGTGGTTCAAGTCCTGCACCATGCGTGCCCCCACCAGCAGGGAATCGGTCACGGTCCATGGCCGCGGCGTGTACTTCATCAAGCGGAATTCGAGCGAAAGCCGGTCGCGATGCGTTTCAAGAAACGCATTTACTCCACGAGTGTAGGCGTCGAAATAAACCCGGTCGCGCGCGGAGATGTTTTTCTCCGCCGCTTCGGCGGCAAGTCGCAATCCCAGAATCCGCTCCTCGCGATCCATCTTTACCGTGTCGTCGCCGATCACTTCCGAAAGTTCTCCCGCAGCCGCTCGTCGCATCATGTCCATCTGCCACAGGCGGTCCTGCGCGGTTACATATCCCTGGGCAAAAAATAAGTCTTCCAGCGTGGCCGCCTCAATCGTTGGCACACCGTGTTCATCGCGCACCACTCGCACCTGGGACGAAATCCCCGGCACCGCGACGCGGCCATCCAGTTGCGGCACAGCCGAATGAGCGAACCAGTACAGCCACCAGACAGCGAAGATGAGCACGACCAGCAGCACACAAACCGCGTAGTACAGGACCCGGAGCGCAGGATTGCGTCGACGGACGTTGGAGTCCGGAGCCTGAGGCAGGGAAGCGGTCGAAGACATTACTGAAAGATTGTAGGGGTGCGTGGTGTCTGTGACAACCACGCACCCCAGATTGAGACGATTAGGGTACTGTCGGCTCGCTGCCGAATCTACTTCAGTGACGCCGAAGTTGAATTCTCCGAGTTGAAATCATACCGAACCCAGTAATCCGGCTGCGGAGGTGGAGGAAATACGGCCTGCTTGCTTAGTCGGAAATCATTTATCTTGTGGCCCAGACATGACATAAGCGGACTGTTGCCGCCACCAGTGATTTCTTCGATCGTACCCTCTTTGCCAACCTTGATCAGAAGCTCGAAGTTACCCAGATCGCTGCCCTTCAACTCCTCTACGCACGGTTGCATCCAGGTATGAATCTGGTCAGCGAAAGCGGTATTGTAACGCTGTCCCTCAGGCGTGCGCAGGTTTGATTCCGCAGGCTCTTCCGCAGCACGTTTTCTGGCCACGATCGGCGCCATTTGTTTGGCCCATTGCTTGGCCGATTCGAAGTCGGGAGAGTTTTGCCAGACGTTGTCGCTCCATTGGTCGCCGATCCGCGTAAACATTTTGCCAGCCACGTCGGGATCTCGAAAGCTAATCGCCATATGGGCCAGCAGATTCCAGTTTTCCGGCGCTGCCCCGTTCTGCTTCTCCACGGCATCGAAACCCCTCATAATTCTGGGCCACGATAGATTCAGTTTCTGATCGGTTTGGCAACCGCAAATCAGAGTACCTGCGACTCGGAAATACAGAATATCGCCTGCGTCTCCTCCGATTTTGTCGGCAGCCTTCTGCAGGAATTCTGCGACTTCCCCTTCTTCTCCGCCCCACTTAGGTAGGATCGAATTGGCATAGAGACGGTAGTAATAGTAATAAGCCGGCTCAAATTTGATGGCCTGTTCGAGTAGCGCTTGTCGGGCGTTCGGTTCCCAGCTTTGGTACAAGGCTACGTCTTGCATCGCGACGTACCATTCGGGATCCTTGGTCGAGAGAACCGATGCTTGTTCGAGGATTTGCTTTGCTTTGGCGGTGCGTTCGTTGAAGAGTCTCCATCCACTTTCGCTGACAGTGTCGGCAAAGCCTGTGCCGCGCGCATCCTCACCGTAGCGAGTATAGGATTCCGCTAACGCGACGCGAGCTGTGATCGACTCTGGCCGTGTTGATACCCATCGCTGGAGTAATTCGATGTGTGCAACCCAATCCTCCTCAGTCGGGTGTAGTGGAGGCCTTGCCAGCCCGCTGTAGATTGCATGGATTTTCCACAATCCTCCCGGGAATGTTTCCTTGTGGGAGCGGGCGGAATCCGCGAGACAGTCAAGTTGCTCAAATTTTGCTGCTTTGAAGAGGGTGTATATGGTTTTGCTGTAGTCGGATACGGCGTGGACATTGGTGCTGGCATCGCCATTTAAACCGGCAACCTCCGCATCGGTAAGAGCACACGGTGAGGTCTTTGTCTTTGATACGTCGGCACTGGTGAACTCGCAAGCGACGATCAGTATCACCAAGAGTACTGGGATGGGATGGAAGCGACAAGAGTTGCGCAATGTTATAGAAAAGCCCGAATAGGTCACCAGACTGGCCTCGTATAGAGATGCTTTCTCAGTTAGTAACTTAGCGGGATTAGCACTACGATTAAAGTTACCGCGGGCCATGAACCGGACGGTCATCCACTTGGAATTCGATGATCGAGTGTTCGCCGCGCGGGATACCCAATCACCATGAGTTAATCTTTTCAGATATTTGCGGGCAAGTGGTGGCCTGCCATCCCGCCTAAGAATCTCCAGGTTTACGCGGGCTCCGCTATGGCCATGGATACAGGCTGACGAGAAGTGTTTTGTGCGAAACTAGCATTCTTGTTCTTGGAAGAAACTCTGTCTCCACGAACTTTGCTTTCACCGAAGATCTTCCAAAGGTACATCGCCGCATAAGCTCGCCAAGGGCGCCAGGCTTCAGCGCGATTTTCAAGTTCGCGAGAATTTTCTATGGACATGGCACGCAGCAGGCCGAGATCACTGGAGGGAAAGGCGTCGGGCTCCCCGAGCGCTCGCATGGCGACGTACTGTGCTGTCCATTTTCCGATGCCGGGAATTTCGCACAGTCGGTCAAGAAAAGCGTCGGAGTTCACGACGCCCTCAAATCTGATCTTGCCGTCGCAAACCGCTCGGGCGAGGCTGCGAATGGTCTCGGCTCGCGCGCCGGGCATGCCGATGCTGGCAAGTTTGGCGTCGGCAAGAACTTCAGGTGCAGGAAAAAGGTGAGTAAGACCACTTGCCCCGAGGAACGGCTTGCCGAAGCTGCTAACCAGCTTTCCGGCCAGGGCGGTCGCGCCCTTAACGGTGATCTGCTGGCCGAGAATTGCGCGCGTGGCGAGTTCGAAACCATTCCAGCATCCAGGTACTCGCAGCCCCGGATCGGATTCAACTCGTTCAGCCAGCGCTGGGTCGGTTTTGAGACTTTGCACGATGGCCGACCAATCCGCAGTCAGATCAAACATCGCGCGGATGCGTTCGACAATGAAGATGAGCGAGTGGGGATCGCCAAATTCAATCCGTACAATGAGCGCGGCGCGCGTCTCGTCGAGCGAAACCTCAAAATAACCGTCGCGACCATTCAGCGAAATGGTTCGTCGATAAATGCCATTCTCCACAACTTCGACGCCGGGCGTGGCGCGAGGAGACAGAAACCCGAGCATACCCTGCCAGTGATAAGGGGGCCGGAAATGAAGTCGAAAGAGATATTGGTTTCCTGGCTGTATGTCCTTCTGTCGCGCCAGATGCCGGATTTGCGTCGGGGTTCGATGATAGACCTTGCGGATGCCAGCGTTGAAACGCCGCACGCAACCGAAGCCGGCAGCCAGGGCAATTTGACTCATCGGCAGACTGGTTTCGTCGATGAGTTTCTTGGCAAAGTGCAAGCGGCGTGTCTGAGCCACGGCAATCGGGGTCGCTCCCAGATGTTTTAGGAACAAGCGGCGAAGATGCCGCGACCCAACTCCCAGGCGTTCGGCGAGAGCTTCTACTCCACCATCCTCCATCCCACTCTCACCGATCAACCGCAAAGCCCGCGAAACCGTGTTCGAAGTTCCCAACCATGCCGGAGTTCCGGGCGAACTCTCTGGCCGGCAACGCAAACAGGGGCGAAATCCCGCCTCGGCTGCCGCAGCGGCGCTGGGATAGTAACGGACGTTGCTCTCGTTACACGTGCGCGCCGGGCAAATTGGACGACAGTAGATCCTGGTACTAAACACGGCGATAAAAAACTTACCGTCGAAGCGTGCATCGCGTGATAGCCGGGCTCGCGAACATACCTGCCAATCGAGATTCATATCCTTCGCGAACCCATGATTACCCACCTATGATTACCCACCCATGATAGTCGAGTCCAAAGAAGACAGTGGACGTTTTCGGACCGCGCTCCAAGCTGGTTAAATGCACCGGTCATCAATCTAGAAATCGGGGTCCGCAAACGTCCAGCCTCCGGGATCAGCGTCCGCAAACGTCCAATCCGTCAGCATCCATTTCGCTATGGTCGGGTCTGCACTCGCATAGTTCAGGCTCTTCCAGATCTTTGGCTTTCAGAAATACACCCACAACGGAGGCAATATGCAACCCAGGATATTGACGTTTATCGCCGCGATGGCCCTATTCGCCGCGCTGGTCGTTCCAGTTCGGCTTGCCGCTCAAGCTCCGCAGAAAAACCAACAGCAGCCGAGGTACTACGTATTCAACCTCGGTGCGCCGCTCGGCGGAAGTGCTGAGGGCGTGGGCATCAGTAACCAGGGCTGGGTCTCCGGTGGCGCCAACCTGTCGAGTGGCAACGTCGTGAACGCGGAACTCTGGATCGGAACTCCCCTTGATCTCGGCACACTCGGAGGGCCCAACAGTAACGTGTCTTGGCCGAACCATACCGTCAAGGGCGAGATCGTTGGTATCGCCGAAACAGCGGAGCCGAATCCCCACGGGGAGCCTTTCAGTTGTTTCGCTTTTTTCCCATCGGCTACTCCTACGGGCGACGTATGTTTAGGTTTTGCTTGGCAGGATGGAGTGATGACGCCTCTTCCTGCTTTGCCGGGCGGATATGACAGCTATGCCGCTGGCGTCAATAACAAGGGCCAGGTGGTTGGGTGGGCAGAGGATGGGATTCTCGACCCAACCTGCAATAATGCCCCTCCCGCGAGCCAATTTTTGCAGTTTGAAGCGGTCATCTGGGGGCCGAAATTAACCTCAATAACACAACTACCTCCATACCCCGGTGATCCGGATTCGGCCGCAACTGCGATCAACGATCAGGGCCAGGTCATCGGAATTTCTGGTCTCTGCTCGAATGCAGTCGGAGGCGCGAGCGCTGAACATGCTCTACTCTGGGAAAATGGCGTGCCAACCAATTTGGGCAATATTGGAGGCGGGGCTTGGAACACTCCCGTGTCTCTCAATAACCACGGCCAAATCGTCGGTTTTGCGAACACCAGTGGAAATCAGAACGCATCCCTGAGTCCCACTGCTTTCTTGTGGACGCAAGGAACAGGCATGCAGCCGTTGCCGCTTCTTGACGGAGACAAGACCAGCGCCGCTTACGACATCAACGAAAAAGGCCAGATAGTCGGGGTGTCAAATGGCCCGCTGGATGGTCCAGTCGGTCAGCGTGCGTTCTTCTATGAGAACGGCATGATGATGGATCTCAATGGCCTGATTCAGCCGGATTCTTCCTTGTATCTGCTCATAGCCCAAGGAATCAACGATAGCGGTGAGATTGCAGGGACCGCGATCGATACGAACACCGGCGCGGTGGTCGCTTTTCTGGCGGTTCCCGCATACGGGGGCGCAAGTGAAGCGGTCTCTTCTAAAACGAAGAACGAGGGTAACGTGCGTAAGGCAATTGTTCCCGATGACGTGCGCCGGCAGATGACGGGGTTCAGTCGCCTTATTTGGGGCTCGGGAACAAAATGACTATCGCAAGAAGAGATGGTCACGCTCGACATTCATGCTTTGACGGCTGACGAATTGTTCATGTCCTTCAACTGGCAGACTGGCCGAAGGTGCATCCGACAGAGCCATCGGACCGCACAAATAAGCCGTCGCGAAGCCATTGGGTGTATAGCGGTTGCTGAGAAACGGAATGCTCTCACTCCATCGATTGTGCTATGACACATCGTGTTCGTCATTGTATCGAGTGTCCGAAGTGCCGCACTCGATATCTGGTCGGTTTCAGTCCGTACAGTAACGGGTCGTACCTGATTCCTCCTATTGTCGGCTTCTCGGAAGAATTGACTTTGTTCTGTTCGTGCGGCATGCCGCCCAGCTCCAGTCGCTGGCGCTGGAACGAGGTAAAGATGTATGCGGTCTCGAATCAAGCGTACGATCGCGGTTATGGTCCACCGGATGAGATCGGCATGTTAGGCAATAAGTTACGCAAGAAGTCCCGCAAAGCGAGCTAAGTATCGCAGGAAGCGCCGCCATTAAGCGCAAGCCTGCGCAGTCACAACGCGATCAGCTCAAATAGAATTTCACCGGAGGACTGATTGAGTCCAGCAACAGCCTTGTTCTCGGCGCAAAATCCAAATGCTTTGCCGGCTATCGTCTGCGCAGGACTCGCGTGCGGCACGCTGGATATCATCGCTGCGCTTGTCGTCTATGGCCAGTTCGGACGCCCACCTATGCGTTTGCTACAGGGGATTGCCGCAGGCGTGCTCGGTATGCGGGCCTTCGAAGGCGGGATCGCAACGGCTTTATTCGGACTATTCTGCCATTATTTCATTGCATTTTCTGTCGCTACCGTCTACTTCACGGCGAGCCGCTGGATTCCATTCCTTCTGGAACATGCCATTATTTCTGGGACTATCTATGGCGTCATTGTTTTCTTCTTTATGAATCGCGTCGTGGTACCGCTCTCCGGAACCATAAAAATTCCGTTTTCTTTCAAGATGGTGGTCATCGGGGTAGTCATACACATTTTCTGTGTCGGACTGCCCATCGCTATTGTGGTGCAACGATTCTCAACGATTTGACAGCTGGCTCTCGCGCCAGCGCTATCGATTCTTCTCTGGAGGTGAAAAGTGAATGGCTTGGTCGACCGGCCCCACGGCAACTGTCGTCTGGATTCCTATCTACTTGTCAGAAGGAGAGAAACCAGAATGAACGCGGCCGAATGGTGGTTGAAGGTCGGCGTTATTTTACTGGCCATCCTTCTTGCAGCAAGCGAAATGGCGGTTGCCCGCGTCGCTCCAACAGATTCTCCGACGGCAGCCTCGTGTGCCGCTCCCGTCTACCGGCAGTTCGATTTTTGGGTTGGCGATTGGGACGCATTCGACGTCGGCAGTCCGATCAAGGTCGCACACGCGCGTGTTGATCGGATACTCGATGGTTGTGTTTTACGAGAGGACTACCAAGGCGCGGATGGGCACAAAGGTCAGAGTTTTACGATTTACGACGCTGCCAGAAAGGTCTGGCACCAGAGTTGGGTTACTAATCGTGGCGAGCTGTTGATTATCGAAGGAACAAGCAAAACTGGTGAAATAATGCTGACGGGCGAGGATCATGCGAAAGGCACTACTGTTCGCGGTGTGTGGAGGCCCGAGAAAGATGGTGTCCGCGAGACTGCCGATACATCCTCCGATGGTGGCAAGACTTGGAAACCGTGGTTTGATCTTGTGTTTCGTCCCGCAACCAGTGCGGCCAATAACGCGAACGCATCTACCGCCAATGCTTCTGGTAACAATGCCTCTGCTAACGACAAGAGCAACGACGAAAAGATTGTCGCTGCGCTCGATACTGAGTACCAGGCGGCTGTGAAAATGAACGATGCGGACAAGATGAGCCGCATATTGGCCGACGATTTCGTGCTGGTGACAGGTTCTGGCAAGACATATACAAAAGCCGATCTGCTCACGGAAGCACGGACTGTTCGCGCTGTGTATGAACGTCAGGAGGATTCTGAACAGAAGGTTCGGGTCTGGGGCGATATTGCGGTTGTGACCGCCAAGTTATGGGCCAAGGGCACGGAGGGCGGGAAACCGTTCGAATATAGTCTCTGGTTCAGTGATACCTACCTGCGCACTCCGACTGGTTGGAGATATACATTTGCCCAATCCTCGTTGCGCTTGCCTACGAATCCATGAGTTCGAGAACGAATCAGGGCTAGCGCTCGGTCGGAGAGCTTCCAGTTTGGCGTAACCCGTGCTCCCCCAGTATCATGTTGGCGACCCTTGGGCTTGGATTATCATTAGCAGTTGCGCGGTATTTTCCGCGTCGGCCAACATGTTACAGAAGCGCATAGACGATCAGTTGACTATCTCGCGAGAGAACATCCGCGAAGCGGAAGGCATTTTCCTTCAGCATCTCAAACGTGTTGGGCTTAAGCAGACAGAACAGCGCAACGCGATTCTGCGGACCTTTCTCGAAACTCGGGAACATCTTTCGATCGACGAACTCCATCGCTTGGTCAGGAAGACGGATCCGCGCATCGGCTTCACTACCGTCTACCGTACGCTAAAACTTCTGGCGGGCTGCGGTCTGGCCAGTGAAGTTGCTTTTCACGACGGCATTGCGCGTTATGAGCACCAGTACAATCGTCGTAGCCATCATCACATGGTGTGTACCGAGTGCGGCGCTTCGGTTGAGTTTTTCTCAGAGGAAGTCGGACAGCTCGAGCAGGAAATCGGACGTAAGCACCATTATGTTACTACTCGTCACACCTTCCAGATTTATGGTGTTTGCGAAGAATGCCGAAAAAAGATGAATGGACACAGAATTGTCTAGCCCAGCGAATGTTCCAGAGAATCATCCAGCAAATCCGGCAGAACCTTCAGTAAAGTGTCCGCATTGCGGAGCGGTGTTGGCTGCGGATGCAGCATTGTGTCCGGATTGCAAATGGCCGATGACGCCACTGTCGCCAAGAGAACGAGCGGCTGCGGCTGTTGCATACCTTCCGTTGCTCCCAGCGGCAGTGATCTTATTTCTGCCGGCATTTCGGAGTAACCGCTTCGTGCGTTTTCATGCATGGCAAAGCATTTCGCTCTGGGTAGCCTTTTTTGTTTTGGGCGGTGCTGCGCTCTTTTTTTCCAACGTCGCTGCCGCCATGGTTTTTCTTTTGTTTGGAATTCTGATTTTGTTGGCCATGGTGTTCTTGTGGATTGTTCTGTCACTCAAGGCATGGCAGGGTGAGCGCTTCGAATTGCCGTTATTTGGTGAGCTGGCGACGCGCATGCATTAGCGGTTATTCACGCTCCGGTTAGACATTTGCGTTCTCATCGTTCAAAATAATCAATTCACTTGGTGCATCACACTTAATATTCCACCATGCGTTTCAGGAGACCTCATTGAACCAGCTTCAGCGCGTTAAGATCAGCGCTCTTGGCACCTACGTTCCGCCCCGCCTTTTGACTAATGCCGACCTTGAAAAAATGGTCGAAACTAACGACCAGTGGATCATGGAGCGCGTCGGTATCCGCGAGCGTCATCTTGTGGACAAGGGAGTTGCGACCAGCGATCTTGCGGTTGAGGCGGCGAAAAAAGCGCTTGCCGAGCGCGGCATTGACGCTTTCGATCTCGACGCGATTATCGTAGGGACGGTCACGCCTGACATGCTTTTTCCCTCGACTGCATGTCTCGTCCAACACAAGCTCGGCGCGAAGAATGTCTGGGGATTCGATCTCTCGGCTGCCTGTTCAGCGTTTGTTTACGCGTTGCAAACTGGAGCGCAGTTCGTCGCTACCGGATCCCATAAAAAAGTGCTTGTGATCGGCGCCGATGTGATGTCGTCGATCATCGATTACACCGACCGCGCGACCTGCGTTATTTTTGGCGATGGAGCGGGCGCGGTACTGCTCGAACCCGCGGACGACGATTCCCTCGGGCTTATTGATTTTCTGCATGAAGTGGATGGATCGGGTGGATGTTCGTTGTACATGCCGGGGGGTGGAAGTTTGAATCCTTCGACTCACGAAACTGTGGACAAGAAGATGCACTTCGTTCATCAGGATGGGGGAGCAGTCTTCAAGTTTGCAGTACGCAAGATGGCGTCGCTCTGCGAAGAGATTCTCCAACGCAATAACATCAAAGGCAGCGATATCGACGCCTTCATTCCGCATCAGGCGAACAAACGCATCATTACCGCGACCGCCGATCGTCTGAATATGCGTCCCGAAGCTGTGGTCATCAACATCGAGCGTTATGGCAACACCACTGCAGGGACGATTCCGCTGGCCATGGAAACTGCGCGCCAGGAAGGCAGACTGAAGAAGGGAAGTCTGGTGCTGCTGGCGTCGGTGGGCGCAGGATTTACGAGCGGAGCGACTTTGCTGCGTTGGGCGTACTAAGCAGGCCTTAGGTGTTAGGTCTCAGGTCTTAGGAAGCCCGGACTTGGAAGCGATTGATTAGGCCGTTCAGAATGCGTCCTAACTCTTCCGTTTCCGATTCCAGGCTTTCGAACACGAGCAAATCGATATAATCGAGATCGCGTGCGATCGAAAGTTGCATTTCCAACTCCAGCAGCGATCCACGGGCATAATAGAGAAATTGCACGAATTCCTTGTTGGAGTAGCGTCCTTTTCCCTCGGCAATATTGCTGGGAACTGAAACTGCTGCGCGCCGCATTTGAGAGCTCAGCCCGTAGACTTCATCTTTTGGAAATCGGCGCGTGCAGCGATATACATTCAAAGCCAAAGTTTTCGCTTTTCGCCAAGCGATCAGATCTCGATAACTTTCAGACATGAAGTTCTGCCAATCAGACTAGACTGAGCGGGGAGGGTCCGCAGGTGATGGGTGTCACCGTGAAATTGGTTGATTTAGCTTTTCCTGAGACCTGATACCTAAGACCTGAGACTTATCTTTCCGCCATCGCTCCTACTAATGATTCGAAAATCTTGAATCCATCGGTGCCACCGAGTTCAGGTTCTGCCGCGCGCTCAGGGTGCGGCATCATGCCGAGAACATTGCGTCCCGGACTGCAAATGCCAGCGATATTTTCTAGTGATCCGTTGGGATTCGCTTCCGGCGTAATTTCACCCTGCTGATTCGAATAGCGGAAGACGATGCGATTGTCGCGTTTTAGTTCGGCGAGTGTAGCCTCATCGCAAAAATAATTGCCTTCCATGTGGCCGATGGGGATGGTCAGCACTTCGGTTTTGTGGCACGTATTCGTGAACGGCGTCTCATTGTTTTCGACTCTGACGTGCACCGGCTTGCAGACATATTTCAGGCCAACGTTGCGCATCAACGCTCCGGGCAGCAATCCCGACTCACACAAAATCTGGAAGCCGTTACAGATGCCTAGAACCAAGCCACCACGGTCGGCGAACTTGCGGACGGATTCCATGACCGGCGAAAATTTCGCGATGGCGCCGGTGCGGAGGTAGTCGCCGAAGGCGAAGCCTCCGGGAACGATGATGGCGTCGCAGTTTTGGAGGTCGTGCGAATCATGCCAAAGAAAAGTAACCGGCTGCCTGGCTACCTGTTGGATAGTCCAGAAAGCATCGTGATCGCAGTTCGATCCGGGGAAGATTATGACGCCAAATTTCATCGAAGACCTCGCGTTCAGAACATCGTGCGTTACCTACATCGTAACGTCGATGCTCACGCGAGGTCCATTGGAATCAATCTAGTTGTTCAATCGTTCTTCAATCTATGTTCAATCTATGTTCAATCTATGTTGTTCCCACCAGCGCAGGGCTGCTGGGAGTAGCTTCGAGTTGTGGCGTCTGCGGGTTCCTGAGGGGGACACCAGTCAGACTCGCGCCAGTATCGACGCCGACGTGTTGGTCATCTGGGGCCGAGCTTGGTGAAACCGAGCCTGGAGTGCTCTGATAGTTTCCTTGCGAGTCGTTGTCATACGATGAGTCTGGGGGCGAATCCTGTCGGTACGGCGGCGGATCGTTGGACCAGTCGTAGCTGTAGTCGGGATAATAGTAGCCGTATGGCCCCGCGCCATACCAATAAGGACCATAGCCATACCAGTACGGACCGTACCACCAAGGATTCCAGGCGAGTCCCCAGTATGGCCATCCGAAGCCGAAACCCCAACCTCCCCAGCCCCATCCGCGACCCCAACCGAAGCCACCACCCCAACCGAAGCCACCGTAGAAGCCACGCCCACCGAAGCCTGCCGTCCCTCTGAAGGCTCCGTTAGACGAACCAAAAGAACGGAACCCAGCCTCTGCACCTGTCGTGTTGTGAGCGACCATATTGGAGTTCGCTGCGGTTCCGGAACTTGAACGCGCTGCACTGCTGGAGCCGCCGAACGAATGCCATTGGCCGTCATTGACTGCAGGATGAATATTCGCCGCTCGGTCTGCCGCTGCTCGATCAGCTGACGATCGAGTTCCCGATGATCGAGTTCCCGACGAGCCTATGCCGCGGCCAGCCTCCGACGCGCCACCGCGCGAGTAGCTTCCTCCGCCATAGGATCGCTCTCCGCCATAGGAACCACGTGATTCCCCACCGCCTCCGCGAGAATATCCCCCGCTGCTGCCACCATGAAAGCCTCCGCCACCTCCGCCGCCATGAAAGCCGCCGCCGCCCCCACCACCGTGGCCACCGCCACCGTGCTGAGCGAATGCTGAAATTGGCATGAGAGCAAAACCAACGAAAGCGGCAAATGCGAGGAGAGACTTAAATCTGCTCATAATCCGTACTTCCTTCGAGCGTGGAGTGCAGTTTCTAATTCTAACGACCCGGCTAAGAAACGCCACCCGCTCCTGAGTGATTGGATTCTAGCGCCACGCGCCGGGTTGCGCGAATGCTAAGTCATATAATGCTCAACCACATCCGGAGCTCGATTTGGGTCCCTATCTTTACAATTGAATCTTTGCAATTGAGATGACTCTAAGGCCCGGTCGCTCCGCTCACCTCATTCCACAAGAATGCCAATTCATCTGCTGTGTCATTGATTGCCTGGGTGATGGAGACGCCTGCGCTATGTCCGCTTACCGTCTGGTAGTGCAACAGGATAGGACGATCGCTGGCATTATCAGCCTGGACGAGGGCCGTCATTTTGCGCGCGTGCAGAGGATCGACGCGGGTATCGCTGTCTCCAGTGTTGAACATGATGGCCGGAAACTTCATGCCCGGTTTTACATTGTGATAGGGAGAATACTTCAGCAGGTAAGGGAACTGGTCCGCGTTATCGGAAGATCCGTATTCCGCGGTCCACCATTTGCCGACGAGGAAGTTCTGGAAGCGGATCATATCCAGCAACGGATATCCACACCAGATAGCGCCGAACATCTCCGGATGTTGCGTCATAGCTACACCCATCAATAGGCCGCCGTTGGAGCGTCCGCGAATGGCGAGCCGCTTCGTCGAGGTGTATTTCTCGTCAACCAAATATTGAGCCGCGCCGAAGAAGTCGTCGAATACGTTCTGCTTGTGCTCGAACATTCCGGCCTGGTGCCATTTCTCGCCATATTCGCCGCCACCGCGTAGATTGGGCTGGGCATAAAAGCCGCCTTGCTCCATCCACCAGGCATATTCGGGATTCCACGCCGGAGTCAGGTCCACTAGGAATCCGCCATAAGCGAACATCAATGTTGGCGTGTTGCCATCGCGCTTCACGCCTTTCTTCGATGAGATGAACATCGGCACGCTCGTGCCGTCTTTCGATTTGTAAAAAACTTGCTTGACTTCGTATTGATCGGAGGCAAAGGGTACGGTCGGTTTGGCAAAGATTTCCGTCTTCCCAGTGGTTACGTCATAGCGATAGATAGTCGGCGGAATGATGAACGACTCGAAGCTGTAGAACCCTTCATGAGCAGCTTCGCGGCCATATAGCTCGGTAGCGGCGCCGAGGGTCGGGTACGTGAGATGTCCGGCTGGCTTTCCATCGAGCGTGAAAATACGTGTTTCCGTTACCACGTCGTGTAGCCCGGTGACGAAGAGTTTTTCGCCGACGATCGAAATGCCGGAGATGACGTCTTTGCCCTCGGGTACGATGCTCGTCCAGTGTTCTGGCTGCGGATTGCCGATCTCCACCTTTGCTACACGATAGTTCGGCGCGTGGTAGTCGGTGAGCACGTAGAAGTCGTCGCCGTAATTCACCGGCGTGAACCGGTTGTCAATGCCATGGATGACCGGGCGAATCGGTGAGTTCGGCTGGCGCAGATCTTTCGCATAGATGTCGACGCGCTTGGGCGGAACGCCGTGCACCACGGAGATGATCAGGTAGCGCTCGTTCTCTGTAATTTCGGCACCGATAAGCTCCATAGGCCCGAGATTCTCACCTTCGAAGCTTTTACCGAAGATGAGTTCATCGCTTGCAGCAGGCGATCCGAGCTTGTGATAGAAGACCAGCGTTCCGGCGGGATCGAAGCGTGCGTAGTAGAGTCCTTGTTTATCAGGGCTGAGTTGGATGCCGGAATAACGCGCGGAGGACAGAGAGTCGGGGAGTTCGTGATTCTTCGCCACATCATTCTTATCGATTTCGAGAATGCGGACAGATTCCTCGTCAGCTCCACCAGATCGAATTCCGTAAACCAACAGCGTGCCATCTTTCGAGATGTCATTGATCTGCACGGACGTGTTCTGGTCGGCGCTCAGTTTTGTCGCATCGACCAGGCGCTCGTCGTCGCCGTGCAATCCGCGCCGCATATAGATCGATCCTTGATTCTCGTCGGCGAGTCGCTTCTTAAAGAAGTAAATGCCATCACGCTCGATCGGGATGCTGTAGCTCTCCACGCGTTCGAGTTTGGTGAGTTCATCGACGATCTCCGGCCGGATCTTCACCTGCGAAAGATATTGCTCGGTGTACTTCATCTCCTCGCCGATCCAAGCGCGGGTCTCGGGGCTCTTTGAGTCTTCCAGCCAGCGATAGGGATCGGTGAGCGTGGTTCCGTGAATATTCTCGGTGACAGGCTTAACTTCCGCCGTGGGCGGCGGTGGGAGCATGATTCCGTTGCCTCCCTTTACTTCGGAAGGTTTGTCGGCGGCAAAGGTAAAGACAGCGAGCAAAAGAAAAACAAGAAGACTTATGGCAGCGTTGTGGGTGATCGGTTCAGATGTCATGTTCGAATATTTTAGCGCGCCACGCCGCCCGGTGGCACCTATGTAACTGTCGATTTCCTGGTCATTTTCGGTCTTTTTAACAGTCATGGTTACAGTCGTGCTGCCAATGGAATGTTTAATGTTATGGCTAGGAGCGAAACTTGAGTATAGTAAGGCACAGGCATAGTAAATTACGGGTGTTGAATCATGTTCACGCCTCATCCCAACCTCAGCGACGAAGTAAATCGGAATATCGTCCAATCCGAAATCGAGGGAGGCGTATTTCTTGAGGGCCTGCCGCCAGCCACCGTGCTCCAGATTCGGACACAGCACCACTTCTACACCGCGCTACTTCTGGGCAATAGTTTGGCCCTGATTTCAGGGCATCCAAAATACTGTCCGCAACCAGTTCAGGTGACCATCGCGGGTTCGACGTGGGGCGGTTCCATGCTCAAGGCGCGTTTCATCGGTCGCGGTATGCACTTGGAATTTCATCACCCGGCTTTCTGCGCACCGATCATCACGTCTCCGATTCAGGAAATCGTGGAACGCCGCAACCGAGTCAGTCACGAGATCACGGCATTGGCTTAGACCGCCTACACGTAAGGCCTCTAATACTTCACGATTGCGGCGAACGATTTGGGATCGAGCGACGCTCCACCGACCAGTGCGCCATCAATTTCTTCTTCCGACATCAGGGCATGGGCGTTATCCGGTTTGACGGAGCCGCCATAGAGGATGCGGAGTTTGTCGGCAAACTCCTGGCCGAAGGATTCCGCGGCCTCGGCTCGGATGATGGCGTGGGCGTCCGCGGCCATTTGCGGAGTTGCGGTCTTGCCGGTGCCGATGGCCCAGACCGGTTCGTAGGCGACCACGAGAGTCACGGCTTTTTTGGCCGAGACTTTATTGAAGGCACGGAGACATTGGCGGCGCAACACATCGTCGGTGAGCCCGGCTTCTCGTTCTTCTAGAACTTCTCCCACGCAGACTATCGGGACGAGTCCGGCTTCGAGAGCCGCTTTCAACTTGAGATTGACGGTGTCGTCGGTTTCGCCGAAGTACTGGCGGCGTTCGGAGTGTCCGATGATGACGTGGGTTGCGCCGACTGCCACTAACATGCTGCCGGAGATTTCGCCGGTGAAAGCGCCTTCCGTTTGCCAGTAGAGATCTTGCGCACCGATGGCGACGTTTGAACCCTTGGCGGCGGCGATCGCGGCGTCTAGAGCGAGGTAGGTGGGGCAGACGACAATTTCGTCGCGGTCGTGCCCGTGGACGAGTGGCAGGAAATCGCGGAAGAAGTCGCGGGCCTGGTCGGGGGTTTTGTACATCTTCCAGTTGGCGGCGATGAGTTTTTTTCTCGTCATATTGCGATTGAAACCTCGTAGGGTTTGCCAGATGCCGGTTGTCGCTGGGCAAGAGCCGTATCGGCGAATACGTCTCGCGTGCCGTTGTCGAACAGAACAAAGGAAACCAATACCAGATGCTTCGCAGTCGCTAGGCCATCGATGACAGTGGGAATTGCGACCCACGCGGCCTGCTCAACCGGGTATCTGAAAATTCCGGTGGAGATGGCGGGAAATGCGATTGAGTGCAACCCCATGTCGTCAGCGACCCGCATGGACTCGCGATAGCACTTTGCGAGAACCTCGGCCTCACCATGGGTGCCACCTTCCCAGACCGGACCGGTTGCGTGGATCACGTGTTTCGCAGGAAGCAGACCTGCGGTGGTGGCTACGGCTCCTCCCGGCGTCAAAGGCCCGTTCGTTTGTCGAATCCGCGCACACTCGCGAAAAATCTCCGGTCCGCCTTTGTAGTTTATGGCTCCGCACAGACCGCCTCCGGGCAACAAATCAGAATTCGCTGCATTGACGATGGCGTCGGCATAGTATTCGGTTAAATCTCCGCGAAGGAAGCGAATCTGGTCAGGATCGCCGATCCGTAAGATCATGGTGTAATCCTTGTCGCGCGGAATGATGTCGGATTCGGGCAAGGCGTAATCCTTCAAGCAGCCCCTAAGGGATTTTTCATCAAACTGCTTTTCGGCATCGCTGAAGCGATGCCCTGATACGAAGCCTTAGGCTCTGGCCCAGAACCTATTTCTTGTCGGTCAACGCTTCAACCCCAGGCAGTTTCTTGCCTTCAAGAAATTCGAGCGAGGCGCCGCCACCGGTTGAAATGTGGGTGATCTTGTCGGCTACACCGGCGGCTTTGACGGCGGCTACGGAATCCCCGCCGCCTACGATGGTTATTGCTCCGGCATTTTCCGCTACGGCTTGCGCGATTTTGAAGGTGCCTTTGGCAAACGGCGGCAATTCGAAGACGCCCATGGGGCCGTTCCAGACGATGGTGCGGGCACCGGCAACCTCTTCGGAAAAAGCTTCGATCGACTCGGGGCCGATGTCGAGAGCCATCATATTGGCGGGGATGGGTTCGCCTTTGCCGACGATTTTGGTGGCGGCACTGGCTTCTACGCGGTCGGCGATGACGTGATCGGTAGGCAAGAGGAACTTGAGCTTATGAGTTTTAGCCTGCCGCAAGAGTTCTTTGGCGAGTTCGATTTTGTCTTCTTCGACCAGACTCTTTCCGACGGATTCGCCTTGCGCCTTAAGGAAGGTGTAGGCCATACCGCCGCCGATGATGAGCACATCAACTTTGGTCAGCAGGTTCTGGATGACTCCGATCTTGTCGCTGACTTTAGCGCCGCCGAGGATGGCGACGAAAGGGCGCTCGGGGTCTTGCAGGACGCGACCCAGATATTCCAGCTCTTTTTCCATCAACAAACCGGCGGCAGATTTCTTCACGAACTTGGTGATGCCAACTGTCGACGCATGGGCACGATGGGCGGTACCGAAGGCATCATTGACGTAAAATTCGGCTAGTTTGGCGAGTTGCTTGGAAAAATTCTCGTCGTTCTTTTCTTCTTCGGCGTGGAAGCGGAGATTTTCGAGCAATAGCGCCTGGCCTTTTTCAAGCTTGAGTGCCATTTCTTCGGCTTCGGGTCCAACGCATTGCGGGCAGAAGCCTACGTTTTCTCCGCGCGATAGTTCCTTGTCGAGCAGCATGCGCAGGCGTTCAGCGACAGGCTTAAGGCTCAGCTTGGGATTAGGCTTGCCTTTGGGACGTCCGAGATGAGACGCGAGAATGAGACGCGCTCCGTGACGCAGAGCATACTCAATGCTGGGCAGAGTTTCGCGGATGCGCGTGTCGTCCATGACGCGGCCGTCATCGAGCGGAACATTGAAGTCAACGCGCATGAAGATGCGGTGATCGTTCAGGGGCAGATCGCGAATGGAAAGCTTGGACATAAGGGAACCCCGTCGTTAGTCGCTGATCGTCTATCGTCTATGGTTTTTAGTGGTCAACGTTTGTCTCATTGTTGGGAAAACTCGGCGGAGCTTTATTCCGCCTGACCGGACGAATGCGTTCGCTACTCGAGCATTTACTTAGATTTCAACCTGGCCTTCCATATAGAAGACGCACGTGCCTTCTAGTTCGACGCGATCGCCGGACAGGCGGCAAATGATTTCTCCTCCACGCCGCGAGGCCTGGAAGGCGCGAAACTCTGTCTTGCCTAGTCGCTTGGCCCAGTAGGGCGCGAGCATGCAGTGCGCTGCGCCGGTCACAGGATCTTCCGGGATACCCTTGGCCGGAGCAAAGTAACGGCTGACGAAGTCGTAGGACCCGTCGCCCGGTGCAGTCACGATTACACCGGGACGATCCATTCGGGCGATGGCAGACATATTTGGAGCAAGCTTACGCAACACCTGAACATTTTCCAGTAAAGCCATGTAATTGAAGGCGTTCACAAAAACTTCGACGGGTGGAACACCCAGCGCTTCGGACAGTCCCGGCGGTGTCGAGATCTGCTCGGAAGGTCGGGCGGGGAAGTTCATTACATATCCGGAGGTTCCCCGGTTCACCGTAAGTGGTCCGCTCGCTGATTGGAAGACCACTCTTTTGCGCTCCGGTTCCAGGCGCTCCATCACCACTGCCGCGCTGGCTAAGGTGGCGTGACCGCAAAGCGGCACCTCGGTCAGGGGTGTGAACCATCGCAGCCGATAGTCGCCGCCTTCGGGAACCAGAAAGGCGGTTTCGGCCAAGTTATTTTCAGCCGCGATGGACTGAAGCGCCGCGTCCGCCAGAAAATTTTCCATCGGCATCACCGCCGCGGGATTACCCGCGAAGCGGTGAGCCGTGAAGGCGTCAATCTGGAAGATCGGCATGCGCATGGGAGTAAATTAAAGTCCCTTGGTTGCCATCAGATTGATGAGATCGTGGACACGGCTGGAATATCCCCACTCATTGTCGTACCAAGAGATCACCTTGACGCAATTGCCGCCGACTATCAGGGTCAGGGACGCGTCGACGATGGAAGAGCGGGGGTCGCCTTTGAAATCGGACGAAACCAGTTCGTTCTCTTCAAACCCGAGGTAGCCCTTCAGTGGACCAGACTCGGAGGCTCTTTTCAGAGCGGCGTTGACTTCCTCTTTTGTAGTTCTCTTTTCCGCGAAAGCGACGAGATCAACGACGGAAACGTTGGGTGTGGGGACGCGCATGGAGAAGCCGTCGAGTTTACCGCCCAGTTCGGGGATGACGAGTTTGAGAGCTTTGGCAGCACCAGTCGTGGTCGGAATCATGTTGATCGCCGCGGCTCTGGCTCGGCGCAGATCTTTGTGCGGGAAGTCGAGGATCACCTGATCATTCGTATAGGAATGGATGGTGGTCATGGTGCCGCTGATGATCTTGAAGTTGTCGTTGACGACCTTGGCAATCGGGGCCAGGCAATTCGTGGTGCAGGAGGCATTTGAAACGATGTGGTGCTTTGCCGGATCGTACTTCTCGTCGTTCACGCCAAGCACGACGGTGAGGTCTTCGTTCTTGGCTGGAGCTGAAATGATTACTTTTTTCACGCTGCCGCGCAGATGTTTCTTCGCGTCGGTCGCGTCGGTAAACCGGCCAGTGGACTCGATGACGATCTGAGCGCCAACGGAATCCCAGGGCAGGGCAGCGGGGTCTTTTTCTTTGAATACTTTAATGACTTTGCCGTCGATCGAAATGCTGTCGGCGCCAGCGGTGATAGTGTTTGGCAGGTTGCCGAGGATCGAGTCGTACTTGAGCAGATGGGCCAAAGTCTTGGGGTCGGTAAGATCGTTAACTGCGACGAAGTCGATATTCTTGTCAGCTAGCGCGGTGCGGAGAACATTACGCCCGATGCGTCCGAATCCATTGATGCCAACTTTTACAGCCATTGTGCCTCCGAAAGAGATTTTGATTGCCTTAAGGAAATACGTAGAAACTTTAAAACAACTTTTGATGGTAACAGGCTGAAGCAGCCAACGTAAATATCATGTGCCCGAACCGACCGAGATATAGGTCACGAAGTTGGATTCATACAAACCTATTCATGTGGGCGTGATCTCGATATAGGTATCGGTATTGCGCCAGATAAATGGGATGCGTGCGAGCCAGTATTTTTGTTTGATCGCCTGTCGTGCACGAGCAAATTCTTCGGGTTGCATAACGCGAACAGTGGCGGCGAATTCAGGGCCGGTGATTTTTCCGCGCATGGTACAAGGAGCGATCTTGACTTGCGGGTTGTTACGAATGCGCTTGCACTTTCCCAATTTACTGTTCGTCATGAAATAGAGTTTGTTGTCATCTTCGGCAAACCAGATGGGCGTGTACACGGCCACGCCACTTTTTCGGAAGGTGGCTAGGCTGATATAACGCTGGCCGTGGATTTCAGCGGGGACGGATGCCATGAGGATATTGTAAAGTGTGCGAAGGGTTCTTACGGGTACGAATGGATATTGTTCCAAAATTCCCGTGGCTTCTATTGATCGATTGTTAGGAAAGGTCGCACACAATGAGCGGGCTATCAAGGTTGCGAATTGAACCGGGCGATGCGAACGAGTCCTGGAAGCGATCGGAAGGGCGCACCGTCGCCGAAAAATTTCAGTTGCTAAGTTACTTGGCTGGATCCGATACCGGTGCCGTGTTTCTTACCTCCGTACGGGTGGCTGGAGGTGACTCCAAGGAAGCGGCTATCAAGTTGGTTTACGCCGGCACGACCGATGCGGAAAAACAAATTTTGCTATGGACGTCAGCTCGTGAACTCAACCATCCGAATCTGATTCGGGTTTTCGAGGCGGGGCGCTGCGAGATCGACGGCATGCAGTTGCTTTATATCGTACAAGAGTATGCGGAAGAAAATCTGGCGCAGGTTCTGCCGGAGCGGGCGCTCACTCCGGAGGAAGCGCGTGAGATGCTTCCGCCGATTCTGGGAGCTTTGCAATATTTGCACGGCAAGGGCTTTGTGCATGGACACATTCAACCTTCAAATATTCTGGCTATAGGAAATGAGGTGAAACTGTCGAGCGACGCTCTGGTTACCCTGGGTGAGAAGAACCGTCATGCGGCAGTGGCAAGCCTTTACGATCCCCCGGAGGCTGCGTCGGGTGCGGCTTCGACGGCTGCCGATGTTTGGCAGTTGGGGATAACCTTGACCGAGGTGCTTACGCAGCACCTGCCGGCGTGTGATCGTGTTGGGCCGGTAGCGCCGGAAATTCCGCGGTCAATACCCGAGCCATTTCGAGAAATTACAAAGCACTGCCTGGATGTGGATGCGGGGAAACGATGGACGATTGCGCAAATTCTTAGTTGTTTCGAGCCCAAACGATTGGGAGTAGTGCGTTTGGAATCGCCGTCGCCTGCACTGACCTTAGCGGCGAGTGAAAAGGTTCCGAGTGAAACTCTGAGTGAAAAAGTGCGAAATGAAAAAGCGGCTTCCGTGCCAGTCGCGTTTGGCGAGCAAACACCAACAGCCAAGTGGCCTTACTGGCTGTTGATAGCGGCGGTGATTGTGATCACATTATTTTTGGTCGCGCGCCCGAAATCTTCAAGCCCTCCTGTGGAAGTGCAATCGACCCAAGCTCAGCAAGGTGCGCCCGCCGAGAACTCTCAGCCTGCAACCGCTCAGTCCGGGCAGGTCCCGGCGCAACCGGGGCCAGAGGCGAGCGGTGACGAAAAAGCATCTACGAGTCCTAACGAAAATGGCGTTGTACGCCGGGTAATGCCGCAGGTTTCTCCAAGCGCACGCCGCACGATTCAAGGCAAGATCAAGGTTCGAGTAAAAGTCGAAGTGGATGCGGCCGGCAACGTGGTCAAGGCTAAACTTGAATCTGCCGGGCCGAGTAGGTATTTTTCACGAATTGCGCTCGAAGCTGCTCACGAGTGGAAGTTCTCTCCAGCACAAGCCGGCGAGACAGGTGACAGGGACTGGAAGTTGCAATTCGGCTTCAGCCGGGCAAAAACGGAAGCTTCCGCGGTGCGTGCAAAGAGTTAGCTCGATTCGTCGATGGCTTAAGATTTCTAATCAAATTACCAATCGATCCTCTCGATTCCGCGAACAAGATCAAAATGGCGGTCTCGGCTTAGGACCGAGAGAGAATGCTGACGGCAGAGCGCCGCAATCCAAACGTCGTTGGCAGGAATGGGAGCTCCAGCTCGTTTCAGTTCGGATCGAAGAGTTGCGTAGAAGGACGCGGTCTCTTCATCCACATCGAGTACACGATAGTTGCGAATCGATTCTGTAAGCCATTGTTCGTAGCGCTGCCGGTCGCGTGATTGTCGAATTCCATATCGGTATTCGCCCAACACGATCACCGGCACGGCGATTTCAGCTGATTTGCGAAGGATCGGCTCCAGTGCCGCGTCGCCATCCGCGACGGCTGACAGTCCGTTGGTGTCGAGGATCACTGTTTATCCTCGATCTCGATCTGGTCGAACTCCTTTTCAATGATGCGATTAATTCTCGCCGTCTCCTTGTGTAGGTGGCGAAGTTCGCCGAACGTTTTCATCCATGGCTTGCTGTCCCGATCGCTTTGTGCGCGTAGTTTGTCCGCCAACGCCTCCGAGACAAGCGCTCGAAAAGGAATTCCACGCTCGGCCGCAACCGTCTTGGCGCGACGAAAGATGACATCGGGAATTTCTAACGTCGTCTTCATGGAACGATGGTCCCATATTTATGGGAGTTTGTCAAATGACTACGGTGTTAGGGGCGAGGAAATCATCGTGCCGCACTCGTCGGTCAAATTTCGATGAGTTTGTCGGGATGGCGGGTGAGATACCAACAGGGGCTGTTGCCGAAGTGAGGAAACAGCGAATGGACACACTGATCGGTCTCCGGTTGCCCAGGTTCGTACTGGATCTTTCCGGCCTTTACGTGGATGACGTAAAGAGTGTTCATCGGAACCTGTCCAAACTGCGGGCGGCCGCTGGGAATCTGGTAACGGACAGAGCAATAGTCGCCCACATAAGTAATCGCCAGCAACGCCAGTATCGTTATTGTTCCGCTAACCATCACGCGTTTCATGGCTTCTCCCACCTCACGTTATCGAGCGACATTTACTTTATCGGTTGGATATTCGGCCCGTCCACGACAGATTGATCCCAGTCCCTCGTCAGCCACCAGGTCCTGGCGGGGGAATGCACGTTGGGACATTGCTGAATGAATTAAACTGAAAAATTGCCGATGTATTAGCTGGAATCATAAGTCATGGCCCAACTGCGCGTTGTCATTCTGTGGCACCAGCACCAGCCGTTCTACAAAGACCTGGTGACAGGTCAGTATCGCTTGCCTTGGACGCGCCTCCACGGGTTGAAAGACTACTACGGGATGGTGAAGTTGCTGGACGAGTTCCCGCAGGTGCATCAGACCTTCAACCTTGTGCCCTCGTTGATTACGCAGATTCAGGACTATGTTTCGGGTGACGCTCAGGACCCATTTCTGCAGGTTGCCAGCAAGCCCGCGAAAGATCTGACTCAGGAAGAACGGCGTTTTGCGCTGCAATATTTGTTTCAGGCGAATCCGGTGAATGTCATCGGACGCTATCCGCGGTATCGCGAACTTTGGGAGAAATTTCGCGGAGCGGGTGACTCGCCCGAAAAGGCGGAGAAATATTTTGACGCGCAGGATCTTACCGACTTGCAGGTACTTTCGCAGATTGGATGGTTCGATGAATATTTTCTGGCGGAGAAAGACATCGCGGAACTGATCCGCAAAGGTCGCAACTATACGCTCGAAGATCAGCGGTTTGTGATCACTCTGGAGCGCGAGCTGCTGGGCCGAGTTCTGCCCGTGCATGCGGAGGCGGCAAAGAAAGGGCTGATCGAGATTTCAACGTCGGCTTTTTATCATCCCATTCTGCCCTTGGTGTGCGACACGCAGATGGGTGCGGTTTCCTCGCCGGGCTTGCCTTTGCCGCAGAACCGCTATCTCCGTCCAGAGGATGCGCGCGAGCAATTGCAGCGCGGAATGGATCTGCACGAAAAAATATTTGGGCTGCGACCACAGGGAGTGTGGCCATCGGAGGGCAGCGTCTCAGAAGAAGTGTTGACGATTGCACACCAACTAGGAGTGCAATGGATGGCGACCGACGAAGGCGTGCTGGCACGGACGCTGGGAATTAATTTCTCGCGCGACGGTTATGGCCATCTGGATTCGGATGGAGCGCACCGACTCTACACGATCTATCGTTATGAAAACGCCAATACGCAGATGAATCTGCTCTTCCGCGACCACACGCTTTCCGACTTGATCGGTTTCGTGTATTCGGGAATGCCGCCGCAGGATGCCGCTAACAATCTAATCCACAAAATCAAAGAGTCAGCAAAGTCGGTGATCGCGAACGGACAAGATGCCGTTGTCCCGATAATTCTAGATGGTGAAAATGCGTGGGAATATTACCCGCAATCGGGGCGGGAATTCTTGCGTCGATTTTATGAGGGTTTGCAGAACGATCCTGGAATTGAAGCAGTGACTGTGACGGAAGCGATTGCTCGCCACAAGAACGTCAGTCATCTGAAGTCGTTGGTGCCAGGGTCATGGATCAACGCCAACTTCAACGTTTGGATTGGAGCGCCGGAGGACAACAAAGCTTGGGACTATCTGTATCATGCGCGCAATTTTTATGATCGGGCAGCTCCGGTCGCAACCGAGAAACAACGCAAGCTGGCATTTGAAGAGATCATGATTGCCGAAGGCAGCGACTGGAACTGGTGGTACGGACCTGAACACCACTCGGCGAACGATAGCGACTTCGACGAACTTTACCGTAAACATCTATCGAATATTTATCAGGCATTGGGTGGCACGCCGCCGGATTATCTGTCACAGCCGATCACAGGGGGGCTGGCGCGGCCCTTATTTACTCCACAGACCGCTTACATCCATCCCGTGATATCGGGTGATATGGTGCGCTATTTCGAGTGGATGGGCGCGGCGCGTTACACGGCTGACCAACGTTCGGGCGCCATGCACGGCAAGCAGTTTCTGATGGATGAAGTGCTGGCCGGGATCGACGGGCAGTATGTGTATGGTCGGCTGGATTTTGTTGACAAACTACCGGAAGACAAACTTGAGGTGGTGGTGAATCTGGAATCGTGGGCCAAACATGCAGCCAAGCCCCGGTGTGAACTGCGCTTGGGTGCGGAGGTTGATGGAGGCCGCTTACAGTCGTGGAATGTTACGCAGGGCAAGAGCAAAGTGCTGGCGGATTCGAAGGAGGCGATGGATAGTGCGACAGATAGTGCTCGAGTGGCGCTAGTCCGAATTTTTGAGTTTCGCCTGCCCCTTACCTGGCTGCTGGCCGCTCCGTTGGAGATTGAGAAAGTGCGAGGAACAAAAGGTTCGGATCTGCTGACTGTCCGGCTACGACTGCGGTTCAGTTTGTGGCAGAACCAACTTCCGGTCGACGCGTTGCCAGTTGAAGGATGGATTGAACTGGAGTTACTGGCAGAGGAAGATCTGCTGGCATTGGGCGGGTGATGTCTGTGTGGAAGCAGGACTACGTCCCGCTCCCGCACGGTTTAGTTCTTATTGGCCACTACTGGCGACTGTCATCGTCATTGTCATTGGACGACTCAATTCCATCACCATCTCTGTACCCGCCGGAAGCATTGCGGAACGATGTTTCCCCAGCCAATGCGTTACGGTCACGGTGGCACCTATAGCTCCGCCGATCAGAAAACCTTTGCCTCCTCCAGCCAAACCGCCAATGAGCATTCCTCCGCCGGTACCCATGCCGATTTCGGTGAGATCTTTGCCGTCGTAGCCATCGCCTTTGAACTGCCCTTCCGTATTGACGTCCGTGCCGTGACCCGCGTTGGTATCAACCAGCGTGGCGTTCAATTTGAACTTGTCTCCATTCGGAAGAACCAGGTCCTCTGGAAAGATGGCGATAGTGGGCTTGCCGGCAATTCGCCGCGGTTCGTTGGCTTTGGTGACGCGTCCTTCGACCGTCGTGCCAATCGGGATTACGGTCTTGCCGTCCATGACGACGGGCTCGGTGACTCTTGCCGAGAACGGATCTCCAGCTTTCGAACTAAAGGTTGCAAGCGTGGTTTCCAGTTTCATCTTGACAGCAGTGCCGGTGGGTAGTGCGGTTTGCGCCCAGGCGAAGCTTGCCATCAGGATGAGCGATGTGAGAGAAAGCGTCTTTTTCATGTCACTTGCCTCCAAAATTCATTTGATTTCTTTCAAAGCTTCGAGAACCTCGTCCAGCGGCGCGCGGTCGAGCTGATTACTGCCGCGGTAGATGTAGCGCATCCATCGATTGCGATCGATGACTAGCGTGGCCGGGTGCGCGATGTCAATTGCGTCGTGGCCGAACGCGTGATGCAATCCGTATTCTTTGGTCACAGTCCTATCCTCATCGAGTAGAAACACACTGGCAATGGGACGCTTTTCAAAATGTTTTGCCGGCCTCCACACGCCGTCTTTTTTTTCAGCGGCAATGAACGCCAACTGTGCGCCTGCCGCGTTAATCTCTGGCATCCGCGACTCGAACTGAGTCATGCGCTTCACGCAGTTCGGTCACCATGTGCCGCGCAGAAACTCGAGAATCAGCATGCCTTGCGCGAGCAGCCCATCGAGAGTGAATGTGCCCTCGCGGTTGGCTGCCCGCAACGAAAAGTACGGAGCAAGTGAACCGATCTCCAGAGTGCCGGTGCTGTTCTTCATGCTGAGTTTGACTCTAAGCGAGGTGGAAATCAGGAACAATAACGGATAGGGTACGGGGACATTCTGCCGGGCAATTTGCTGATGCTGTCGCGCCGTCCCCGACAGGTTCTTCTCCGTCCGATATAATTTTGTTTCGCCTGTGGAGGCACGGCAAGCCGTGTCTCAGATCAATCAATCGTTTTCTATATCAATCTGACAAATAAAGGACGCACTGATGTCGATTACCAGCATTGCAGATATTCGCGGACGCCAGGTGCTTGACTCGCGTGGCAATCCGACCGTTGAAGCAGAAGTTTTTCTCGATAGCGGCGCCAATGCACGCGCCATTGTGCCGAGTGGCGCGTCCACCGGTGAGCATGAGGCCGTCGAATTGCGCGACGGCGACAAGACCCAATACCTCGGCAAGGGCGTTTTACAGGCAGTTGCGAACGTCAATGGCGAGATTGCGGAAGCCCTCAGCGGATCTGACGCTGCCGATCAGCGCACGCTCGACGCCAGGCTGATCGAGCTGGATGGCACTCCCAACAAGGGACGACTGGGAGCGAATGCGATCCTCGCTGTTTCCATGGCCGCGGCGCGAGCTTCGGCGAACGCTTGTGATCTCCCGCTTTATCGCTATCTGGGCGGCGCGGCGGCGAACACGTTGCCGCTGCCGATGATGAACATTCTCAACGGCGGCGCGCACGCCGACAACAATGTCGACTTCCAGGAGTTCATGGTGATGCCGGTGGGAGCGCCGTCATTTTCAGAGGCGTTGCGCTGGGGCGTAGAAGTTTTTCATACGCTGAAGGGTGTCCTCAAAAAACGCGGATACAACACAGCGGTCGGCGACGAGGGCGGCTTTGCTCCGTCGGTGAAGTCGAATGTGGAGGGAATTGAAGTCGTGCTGGAAGCGATTCAGCAGGCGGGCTATAAGCCGGGCGAGGAAATCGCGATTGCGCTCGATCCCGCGGCCAGCGAGTTCTATCAGGACGGAAAATACGTCTTCAAGAAATCAGACAAATCGGCCAAGAGTTCTGAAGATATGGTGCGTTATTGGGCAAAGTGGGTGAATGACTATCCCATCGTGTCGCTTGAAGACGGACTTTCTGAAAACGATTGGGAGGGTTGGGCGCTGCTGACCAAAGAGCTCGGCGGCAAGATTCAGCTGGTGGGCGATGACATCTTTGTTACCAACATTCAGATCTTCGGCGAAGGAATCGAGAAGGGAATTGCCAATTCGATCCTGATCAAGCTCAACCAGATTGGCACGGTCAGCGAGACGCTCGACGCCATCGACCTCGCCCGGCGCAATGGATACACGTCCGTGATCTCGCATCGCTCCGGCGAAAGCGAAGACACGTTCATCGCCGACTTAGCTGTGGCGACGGGAGCGGGACAGATCAAGACGGGCTCAGCCTCGCGCACCGACAGAATTGCGAAGTACAACCAACTGCTGCGGATTGAGGAGGAGTTGGGCGGGGCGGCTCGGTTCTTGGGGGTTAAGGCGCTGAACTACAAAGGTTAACGATTTCGTGATCGAGTTCGGGCCGAAAGTTAGGCCTTTCGACTGTAGGTGAAATTTTATTCCTTCGCTACAATTGTTATATGAAGGTCGATGTCCACGAGGCGAAGAAACGTTTTTCCGATATGCTCGACCGCCTCGCCATCGGCGAAGAGGTCGTCATAATAGACAAAGGTGAGCCTGTCGCAAAACTCGTGCCGATTCCAGCAACGACGAAGAAACGAGGGAAGTTTCGATTCGGCTCCGCGAAGGGTAAGTTCACAGTGCCGGACGATTTCAATGATCCACTGCCCAAGGAGATCGAAGATCTCTTCTGGTAATGACCTCCAGTTAAAATCCCATCGTGTCGTCCGCCGAAGGCCCGTAGGTTGACGGCACCGGTTTCTCATTCAATCGCAGGTACACTCCGAGCTGAGCGCGGTGATGCACCAGGTGGTTGAGAAACATTTGCCGATAGGCCAGAAAGCGCGATCCGCTGAAGATGGGCTTGCCTCCGAAACTCAGCTTCCAAGGCTGCATCCAAGCTTCATCCGAAGTGTTCTTGAGCGCAGCGCGTACTTTGGCTGCGCCTTCATCGAGAGCTGAGACTAGTTGCGCCGCGGATTCAAAGGGCAGTCGCTTCATGCTGCTTTTCGAGAAATCAAGTTCGGGAGTTGTAAGAATCGTGAGACCAAAGTCAGCCAACTGCGCCACATGAGGCGCGAGCTTGTTCAGCGGCATGGATCGGGGATGCGGCGCGAAGTCTTTCTTGTCTTCCGGAACGCGTTCCAGCATGGTGCGCGTCTTTTTTATTTCCTCATCGAATTCGGGCAGGAGCAGTTCATTGATGGGCATGTTTATCCTCTGGGACAGTTTCTGCAATAGTATGAGATGTGTGGCCGCAGGAAGCGATTCAGTCTATCTGCAAAAGCCAATAGCCAAAAGCCAGGAGCTAAAAGCGAATTTATGCCTCGTCCTAAACCTCTCGTTCTCGTCATTCTTGACGGCTGGGGATATCGCGCCGAAACCAAGGCCAATGCCATCGCGCTCGCGCGCAAGCCAACGTATGATCGGTTGCTGCGCGAATATCCTAACACGCTCATTCATACCAGTGGCCCGTTTGTTGGACTGCCCGAAGGCCAGATGGGGAACAGCGAAGTCGGCCATCTGAATATGGGAGCTGGACGCATCGTCCACATGGACATCACGCGCATCGACTTGATGATCCGTAACGGAGAATTCTTTTCGCATCCAGTACTGGTCGAAGCGATGAAGAACGCCCGCACTGACGGTCGTAAACTGCATTTGTTCGGGCTCGTCTCCGATGGCGGCGTGCATTCGCGGCAGGAGCATCTCTATGCGCTGTTGAAAATGGCGAAGGAGCAGGGAGTCGATCGTGTTTTCGTGCATGCCTTCATGGATGGACGCGACACACTGCCCACTAATGGCGCCGGTTATCTCGAACAGCTTCAGCAGAAGATGCACGAATATAACTCCGGCCAGATAGCCACCGTTAGCGGCCGATATTACGCGATGGATCGCGACCGCCGCTGGGAGCGCATCGCCAAGGCCTACAGCGCGATGGTCGATGGCAAGGCCGAAGGTGGAACATACTCCGACGCCGTGCAGGGCATGAAAAATTCTTACAACAAAGACGTGACTGACGAGTTTGTGGTGCCGTTCGTCTGCACTGACAATCACGGTGAGCCAGTTGCTAAAATCGCCGATGACGATTCTTGCATTTGTTTTAATTTTCGCGCCGACCGCGTGCGCCAGATCACGCGCGCTCTTTGCCGCAACAGCGGGATCAATGAGAAAGGTGGGAGCGATTTGCCCGGTGCCGCAGATCTTGTCGCGATCATCCCGCTCGACCGCGTCCCTAAGAATCTGAAGTATGTCTGCATGACGCGATACGACAAAAATTTCAGCTTGCCGGTGGTGATTCCGCCGGAATCGATGGCGAACATCCTTGCAAATGTTATGGGCGGGCTGAATATGCGCAACCTGCGCGTGGCGGAGACAGAAAAATATGCGCACGTGACTTATTTCTTTAATGGTGGCGTGGAAACGCCGTTCCACGGAGAAGATCGCGTAATGGTGCAGTCTCCGAAGGTTGCGACTTACGACCTCAAGCCGGAGATGAGCGCGGCTGGGATTGCCGAGGCGGTCGTAAAAGCCGTGAACGACGGAGCGTTTGACGTGATGATTGTCAATTTCGCAAACGCCGATATGGTTGGGCATTCGGGAAAGCTTGAGCCGACAGTGAAAGCGGTCGAGACGGTTGATGCTTGCCTAGGCGAGATCGAAAAAGCGGTGCGCGCCAAAGGTGGAGCGATGCTGATTACGGCCGACCACGGCAATGCTGAAATGATGATCGACCCTGCAACCGGCGGTCCGCATACCGCGCATACCACGAATCCAGTGCCGTTTATCGTGATCGCTGAAGATGCGAAACAATTCACGCTCAAGCCCAATGGCTCGCTGCGTGATATTTCGCCAACAATGCTCGGGATTCTGGGCATCACTGAGCCGAAAGAAATGACAGGTTCGGATTTGCGGAGTCCGCTAAAAGCTTGAACCGCCGAGACGCAGAGGGCGCCGAGAATATCTCAGATCACCCAATGACCCGATCATCCGATGACCCGATCCACATTTTGATTTGTGTTCATCATCCATTTGATCAATGGAACGCGCCGTCTTGGTTTCCGCTGCGGTTGGAACAGGAATTTCCGCAGGTCAACGTCGTCCATCTGCCGGACTATACGCACGTTGATCGAGAAATCGTAGATGCTGAAATTGTGATCAGCTGGTCGATTCGTCCCGAGCAGATTACGGCTGCGAAGAAGCTGCGCTGGATTCATTCTCCAGCCGCAGCGGTCAATCAGCTAATGTTTCCGGAGCTTATCAACAGCCAAATTGTTCTCACCAACGCCCGCGAAGTGCACGGGCCGGTGGTAGCGGAGCATGTGATCGCACTTGTTTTTGCGCTGGCCAAGAAAATTCCGGGCTTGGTTCGCTTGCAGCAGAAGCACGTTTGGGGTCAGCAGATTTTATGGGATGAACTGCCTCGAATCCGAGAAGTTGCCGGTGCAACTCTCGGCATGGTTGGCCTTGGCAGCATCGGACGCGCAGTGGTGAAGAGCGCGAAAGCTTTGGGCATGCGGGTAGTTGCGGTGCGTGAGCACCCAGAGAAGGGAAATGAAGGCGCCGATGCCGTCTTAGGGCCGGCGCAAATCGACGAGGTATTGCGACAAGCGGATTACCTCGTGTTGGCAGCGCCAGTCACGGACAATACGAAAGCAATTGCGAACGCGGAACGCCTGGCGCTCATGAAACCCGATTCCTGCCTCATCAATGTTGGTCGCGGCCCGCTGGTAGATGAACCCGCACTCATCGCCGCCCTGCGCGAAAATAAGATTGGCGGCGCGGCGCTCGATGTGTTTCCAAAAGAGCCACTGGCTGTCGATTCGCCGCTGTGGGATGCGCCCAACCTCCTGATTACTCCGCACACGGCCGCGCTGACCGGAAAATTATGGGAGAGGCATTACTCATTGTTCGCTGAAAATCTGCGCCGCTATCTGCAAGGACAACCGCTATTGGCTGTGGTCGATAAACAAAAAGGATACTGATGTTCGAAGCAGGTTCGTCGGCAACTCAAATTTGCAGCGCGTCCGCCGCGTATCAATTACCGCGTATCGATTCCGAATCCTAAAATCACGGTTACTTCGACCGGCTCATTTCCGCGAAATGCGGGACGGAATTTCCAACTGTGCAGAGCCACCAAAATCTTTGAAGTAGTTTCTGCAGCGCCGGGCTCCAACACTTTCAGGTCTTTCAGATCTCCGGAGCGATCGAGGATGCAGGAAATCATCACGTGCGTGGGGCGAAGGCCCGCGGGTAGATCTTTGCGTATGGCTTCAGGTTCACTTAATTGTGCGGAAGAAGGATGCGCTGCCGATGCGGGGTCGGAGTACTCCATCACCGCCGTACCCAGCGATGTCTCCAAGTAGATCGTGGCCGTGATGTTGCCCTTCAGACAGCCGTAGCAACCTAATCCGCCGCCGGAACTCGGGGTCGCTTCAATCGTATATCCCGGACTTTTTTGCGTCTTGACCGAAGAATGTCCGGGGCCGTTTGACGGGGCATCGCCACCAGGAGTTCCAAAGCTGGGCAGATTGATGACTTGAGTTGTGCCGCCTTGCACGGATACGCCCGGCACTGCCGGTGTGCCCTCGGTGCCACTGCCGGTGCCACCCGGTCCGGGATACTGCGAAATTCCCGCGTGTGCATTGGGATCGGAGCCGTGTCCTGCGCCTTCTCTGCCTGCGCCTGAACCCTCTCCTTGTAATCCGCTACCGAGGCCATTGCCTTTGCCGATGCCCGGCCCGCCGCCGCTGCCGCCGATCCCTGTTTTCGCTGCGCCGGTGGGCGACATGGCGAGGGCGCCTGCGCTGGTCGTGTTCGGTACTCCAACTTTTGTTCCCGGCTGATTGGAGACTACGACTCCGGTACCGGGTGCGTTGCCTCCGGCGTTACTCGGCGGAGCTACGGATGAGCCGAGGTCGAGTGGACCACCTGCTCCAGTGCCCTTGCTACCTCGTCCGCTGCCGGAGAGCGCTTTGCCACCGCCGAGGCCTGGCGGAGGCGCCACGACGTCGGCGGAGCCAACGAGTGTAGCTGCGGATTGACCCCGTCCTGTACTTCCTTTCTGAGAGCCTGCATTGCCGATGCTGGCTGGTGGCGGCACAACTTGAGGCGTCAGCCCCGAAGCGCCGGATCTTGAGCTTGCGAGTGTCCCGCCGCCGGCCGCTGTAGGTGGTGGAGGCACGGGCTTCAATCGTAAGTCGCCAGTGGCAGTGCTTCCCCAACTGTTGAGATCGCGGCTGACCTGCGATGGCGGTGGAGCCACGATGGCTGGGGCGGGCAACGTCAACTTTGGCGTAGACGAGACATCCCGCTGCGGAGCAGAAACCGGCGGCGCGACCACGTCGACGGATTGAGTCAGCGGGACGCGGGAACTGGCCAGGTCGCGCTGCTCATCTCGTGGAGCCGGTGCAATCACGGTCAGCGCAAGCGGGTTGGCGGTTCGCATCTTTTCTCTCGAGACATTTGGCGCGGGCGGGACGATGGCTGCGCTCAACGTTAGTGAAGTGCGTGTGCTGGAGTGAGAAACTTCGGGCGCTGGAGGGATGATGCTGGTCGTCAAGTTGTTCGGAGTTCGGCTCGTCGACGTATTCAGTTCTGGCGAAGGTGGTACCGCGCTCATCTCTGGCAGTGTGGGTGCAGTTAACGTTGAACGTAAGCCTTCTGCGGGAGGCGGTCCCGGATTTGATTTGAAGGCGAGCAGATTGGCGACTGCGGAATCGGAATGCGGCAGATTTACTTTCGGAGCGTCCACAACTTTTTCTGTGGGCGTTTCGCCGCGCGCCACTCGGATGGTCTGCGTGCGATGGTGAGCTTGCTGACCACCGGCTCGTCCGGACTTGCCCGCCTGCGCGCCGCCTCGATCTTGAGTTTGCGGTAGTTCGTCGCCAGAGTAATAGATGACATCCCATTGCGGACGCGTTGGAGGCAACGGCATTTCAAGACTTGCAAAACGTCCGGGGAGTATGACGATCGCTAGGAGCAGCAGGAACTCGAGCAGCCAGCAGATGAGCATGCCGCGATACGGAAACATGCCGATGGGCGCTTCTCCGGCGAGGCGTTTCGGAGGGCGAGTAAATGCGGGACGAAAGGCGGACTTAAACTCTTCCCATCGGGACGACCATTCGACCAGCAGATGCGGTGGCTCGGGCCACTGATCTTCTGGCCGACGATCGGCGACTTCGGGAATGGTGGCAACTTCGGGCATTGTCCTGGACTGCGTTTGGGACTACGTAATTTCTTGGGGGTTGGTATTAGTGTAGTGTGCCAGAAGGGTTCGCGGATTTTCGCGGTACTTCAGTGTTTTTTGTATTTTTTATTCTCTTGGACCAATTCTCTCGGAGCGAGCGAGACAAAGTTTCAGGAAAACTCGAAAGTCGAGGCGATTTGTTTACCAGTTAGTATCCCTACCCCCCCCTTTACCCCCTGCCTTTTGGAATCATTCAGTTAGAGAGAAAATTTCGGTCTGGTCTATGAAAAATAAGGACTTATATTAAAGTATTCATAAATAAGGGGTTAGACTAGTTTCTAGTCGCCGGTTACGGGAAATCAATCACTTAGAGAGAGCCTTTTCTTGCTAGTTCGCTGTTCTCCTTCAAAATATTGAAAGAAATGGAGTTATTCGCAAGACTCGCGATACGCTGTTTAGCGCCTGGTTCAGTTGTCAAGGAGCAAAGGTTGTGCTTTGGCAAATGCTTGTTTACCGTGGATCCATTTTAACAGTCGAGTCAAGGGCGGTTTGCGGGTGGGAGCTATTGGGGTATTTTGTGTTACTTGGCACACGTGGCAAAATCCAGCACAATTTCAGGTATGCGGAACTGGCGGTCTACTGGTAAAAGAATTTTTCGGGAGTGGCGATCTAATCTTATCGTTTGGTTGGTGCAGTGGATCGGCGGATCCGCCGTGGTCTCTGCCATTGGCCGTGCCGTGTGGCAAGAAGTCCATCGTTCCCCACTCGATTGGTATTTCCTTGGAGCTATTGCCCTGATTGGATTGGTTCTAGTACTTACTGGAGCATGGCTCCAACACAGACACGCGATTGCTACTGAGGACAGACTCAAGGAAATCGAAGCGAAGATACCGTCGATATTGATCAACGGTGTTCCCGTAGCTGGCCCTGCTAAATTCGCGGCGAACGACGTAGCATTGCGAAAAGAGCGATCCGGGTTAGAGGAAGAAATCGAAAAATTGAAAGAGAAGTATTTGGCTGAGAACCTAGAAAAAACGAATTTCCAGAAAGAGATGGCGCGAGCAAGGAACCAAGCCGAAGAACTTCAAGCCAAACTCTCTGAGGCAATGAAGCCGCCCACCGATCTCCGCTCCCGAACAATTGCGCTGAGTGACGAGTTGCGAGCTTTCCTGAGAGAGTATGGTCCAGAACCACATATTGCACGCGAACGCGGAGAAGGCGACAGCGACTATCTCGCCCAATACCTGAGCACGGTGGTTCCTTGGAAGGAAAAGATGGGTGCTGATTTTCGCCTCAGACTTAGCGCGTCGGTGCGACGTATTAAGGACGAGATACAAGTTCGATGTGGAATGTCTGAATTACCACTTGATAATGCGATCGCTAGGGCAGAAGGACGCAATTGTGAACCTAAATTTATAGAAGAAATCCGCGATCATTTGTGGAAATTAGCTGGCACGATAGACAATTAGCTTTTGGGGGCTGGCCGACCTTTTCTTTTGTGGGATCCTCATAACTGAAGTTGCGCCACCCTTCCGTCTACAAGAGCCCGGACAATCTGACATGGAACCATGAGTCCGACAGAGTAGGTCAATAGCGTCGGAGTCTGTGGTGCCCATCTTTCGAAAACCACGAAAGATGGGGCAGCCTCACTCGTGGCGGCACAAAGGTGGGCCAGCCCCCATGTACAAAATAGCTCCCGCCAAAATGAGCTCGACGCCAATCGACTCGCTAACGATTGTGTACACAAAACGCGGTGTCGCTCCACCCGAGACCACGTAAATATGATGTCCACTTCGAGCGATGTTCTCCCGAATGCGGTTGAGCGCCAGTGTTTGTTGAGTGTGGTCTGCCATGGTTTTTAAAACGCGGGGCTGTTACGAGGGATGATTCTATACCGCATGCAATGACTTGTTGTTAACTGCGATTACACTCAGAACCTTAGGTTTGAGCCGCGTGTTACGATTCCGTCGTGTTCAATTTCGGCAAACCGAAAACAGCTGGCGACTGGATCGTTCACATCGCGGGCGCAATTGTTGCAATATTTCTTGTCTGGTGGATGCTGCGGCTCTATGTGCTGTAGCGGGGCTGGTCCACCTTGATTCTTTTTGTCTGATCCTTATAAAGTCGACGGCGTCGGAGTCTGTGGTGCCCATCTTTCGAAAACCGCGAAAGATGGGGCAGCCTCACTCGTGGCGGCAGAAAGGTGGGCCAGCCCCCAGACCCTTTTTCGCGTTGACTTGTGTTGCCGTGTAAATCTAAGATTTCAGCCCAACGATTTCAGTGCAATGACTGCAACTTCGCAGGGGAGGACACGATGAATCGAGAAAAGGCGTTGAAGGTCGTGATGGTGTTGGTGGGATTAATCTTTTTGCTGGGCGTCTACCCGCTGATGATGTTTCTATGGCCGAGCGGGTGGCGATGGCAGCCGAATCAGCCGGAATACGAGCAGATGATCCTTGGCGTGTATGCCACACTCGGTATTTTCCTACTGCTCGGATCGCGCAACCCTTCGGCGAATCGCAGCCTAATCGCCTTCACGGCATGGTCGAGTCTGGTTCACGCTGCCATTATGGCGGTGCAGGCATTCCAGAATCCGAGCGAACACGGACATCTGCTGGGTGACATACCAGCGCTTGTCATTGTCGGCGTTGCACTGATCGCGCTCGCCCCGGCCAAGCAATCGGCGGTGCGGGCATCGGCATCCGGTGCGTAGGCTCGCAGCGTAGTCTCAAACCCTGGAGGGACGCCGACCCGACATCCGCATCCTGAAGAAAGCCAAATTGGGCTGGCTCACTTTTTCTTTTTGTCGGATCCTCATAACTCGAGGTTGCTCCATGCTTCGCGGTTTTTGCAGCACCAACGCTGGCAGGAAACAAATCCGCGACGCCGCTCAGGCCATTCGCTGGATGGACAACAGAGTTAGGTCATCGAAGGGTGGGCCATCGACAAAGGTTCGCAGATCGCTGAGGCAAGCGGCGACTAGCTCGGCGGGGCGCTTTGCATCTGCCTGACGCACCACACGCGTGACGCGATCCACACCGTATTCATCGTCCGCGCGACGCGCTTCCGATAGGCCGTCGGTGTAGAGGAATAGCATGTCGCCCGTTTCCAGGTGCAGGCGCGTGGCGGAGAAATCGACTTCGTGGAACATTCCCAGCGGCAAACCGGTGGATTCAATGCGCAACACGCCACCGCTCCCGAGCATGATCGCGGGCAAGTGGCCGGCGTTATGAATTTCCACCTCTCCGGTGGGCTTAGCCAATCCGCATACCAGAGTGGCGTACTGCCCAGCCAGCGCGCTCTCACAGAGCACGCGATTCGCCTGGGTGACCATCTGGCCAAGTGGCAGGGCCATTCCAGTCAGGCTCCGGAACAATGCGTGGAGTTGCGCCATCAGCATAGAGGCGGCTACGCCCTTGCCGGACACGTCGCCAAGCACAAAGAAGAGCTCACCATCGGACGGGATCAAGTCGCAGTAGTCGCCACTGACGGGACCGAGCGGGGCGTAATAATAGCTTGTGTCCCAACCGCCTGCCTGCAGGTTCACTTGTGGCAAAAGATTGCGCTGCACCTGGGAGGCCAGATCGAGGTCACGTTGCAGCGCAGTGCGTTGTGAATCGGTGAGGTGGTCGAGGCAGTAGCACACGAGCGGGTCGGCCAGCAGTCGGTCCTGTTCGATTGTGTCGTGGCACTCCTCGCACAGGCCGTAGCTACCCTTGGCCATTCGTTCCAGCGCCGAATCTACTTCACGCAGAAGACCGGCGAATCCGGTTTTCTGTGGTGCGAGCGCAATCGCTGCTTCCAAGCGGCGCTTCCGATCTTCCAGTTGGCTGTGCAGGAAAGCTACTTCTAGTGTGGCCATGACAACCTCCAGTTGCTGGGGGATTTCTTATTTGATTGCGGTTCCCCGTGCCAAGTCGCAGCTTCTTGCCTTCAGACTTCAGTTCACAGCGCGATGCCGCACTTCCGTCTACAAGAGCCCGGACAATCTGGCTGGAACCAAGAGTCCGACAGACATGTCAATGGCTGGAGTTCCATGGTGCCCCATCTTTCGAAAACCGCGAAAGATGGGGCAGCCTCACTCGTGACGCGCAAAGGTGGTGCGCCGATCGTGGTACCCGGGGTCTATTCCATTTTGCCAGCGGCCGGACCCACGCCAGTGGCCTGGTTGGTCTTGGGATCGATGCCGATTAGCGCCACTCCGCCTACTCCTTCGCGGCTCACGATAACCACATGGCCACGAGCTCTCAGGTCGGCTTGCACTGCTTCAGGAAGGGTGTTGGGCACAGAGAGGCTGCCCAGACTCGCTTTGTCCTGACCGAAGGAGCTGATGAAATGCGTGGTGGAGAAGCGCGGCGCCTTAAACGCCTCCTCGGGACTCATGCCGAATTCCACGTAGTTGAGGATGACCTGGATGGCTGCCTGATCCTGCTGGTCGCCTCCTGCTACCGAGATCGCCATCACGGGTTGGTTGTCGTTGTCATTGTTACGGAAAAGCAACGTGGGGCTCAGCGTAATTCGCGGCCGCTTGCCGGCCTGGATTACGTTGGGAGTTCCCGCAAACGTGTTCAGACTGCTGAGCCGGCTTCCGTGAATAATGCCGGTGCGTCCGGCCACGCCCGCTGTGCTCGACAGGCCGCTGGGAGTCGCCGCGATGACGTTTCCAAACTTATCCGTCACACACATTACGGTAGTTCCGCCATGCCAGGGGCCGGTGATGGTGGGCGGCTTAGTCGGTTTCATATTGTAGGGATCGCCCGGCCGGAGCTCGAGAGATGCCTTTTTCGGATCGATCAGCTTGCGCCGCATTTCGGTGTACTGATCGGAAAGCAACTGCTGCATCGGCACCTTCACAAAATTCGGATCGCCGTAATACTCGTCGCGATCTGCCAGCGCCAGTTTCTCCGCTTCAATCAACGTGTGGATGTAATCCGCCGAATTGAAGCCCATCTTCTTCAGGTCGAAGCCTTCCAGCAGGCGCAGCGTCTGTAAAAGATAAGGACCCTGCGTCAGCGGACCGGCCTTATAGACCGTGTAGCCGCGGTACGTCGTTTTGAGCGGATCCACTACGGGAGTTTTGTGCGCAGCCAAATCCGCCTTGCGAAGGAAACCGCCCTTTTCGATATACCAGGCTTCCAGGGCGTCGGCGATGTCGCCGCGATAAAAGCGGTCAGAGATGGCTTGCAGTTTCTGCTGCCGCGTACCCTTCGCGGCCTTTTCCGACTCCACCAATTTGCGAAAGGTCACCGCCATATCCGCCTGCCAGTTCACGCCGGTTTCGATCCTCTTCTCGCTGCCGGTATCGATATACCAGCTGGGGCCGCCGGCGTCCAGAATGGCCAGCGTCGGCTGCACGACCTCCTCGAAGCTTTTGGTTCCATAAAGTTTCAGTAGGGTGACGATCGCATCTATAGTGCTGGGCACGGCGGCTGCCTTGACGTCACCGTCCGGGATTCCGTGTTCCATGTACCAGGCGATTGCTTTGGGATCGCGCGGCGCCTCCCCTTGTCCCTCCAGCAGCTTCACGTTTTTCTGGTCGGCGCTGTAAACCAGAATGGGAACTTCTCCTCCCACGCAGAACGCGCCTACATAGGTTACGGACAGTGCCAGCAGAGTGGCGGCACCTGCGTCGGCGGCGTTTCCACCCTGTTCCAGAATCTTGATGCCGGCCGCAGTGGCGGCAGGCCTACCGGAAACAACCACGCCCTGGCTGCCGGTGGCGACACTCGGCCCCCGCCGACTGACCGGCGTTTTGGTGGCCTGCCAAGCTAAGGACGCGAGTAAAAGGAGGGAGACGGATGCTATCGAAATGATCTTGCGCATAAGAGGTCAACTCCGTTGTCGGGGGCCGGCATCAACTGCCCAGCATGTCATAATTTTGGAGTTCTATGATGCCACGGGTGCTGTTATCTAGTCAGCCTCTCCCAGCTTCCTTTTCAACACCCACACGATTTAACGACAGTTTCATCCGGCTTAGTATCTTTCGGGATGATGACTGGGCTAATGGCGCTTCGGTCCAATGGCCATTGGAGACCAGCCCTGTGCAACAAAGCAGACATTTTATTGTTCATTTTATTGTTCATCTTACTGTTCATTCTTGGGCTGCTATTCCAAGATATCGGGGCCGAGTCCAAGGTATCGATACCCTTCATGGATCGCGCCCTGCATGTCAGGATTCTCTAGGAGGTTTCTATCCTGAGTATTAGACAGGCCATCGAACTTTCCTTCTCTGGGTCTGCATGCCGAAGAGATAACTCTCCTAATCAGGCGAATCTTGTGCTGCGTGCTTCAGGCCGCTTCGGTGTGGGTGGGGCGTTCTTCAAAAGAAATGTCCACCTGGTCGCCGAGCGCGGTCAGGGACTCGCGGACGGTGCCGATCGGAACCTCAAGCACTGAAGCGGCCTGCACGCGAATCGCAGCCATGCGCCAGGGTTTTAGGTCTTCTTCGATGTGGATGACAATCCGATCCCGGTCAAGATAGACAGCATCAATCGGAAAACGCATGGCGAAGGTATGGATGCCGTGGGATGGGCTAATCCAGAGTCCCTGGCCGCGGGTGAAGCGGGACGAATCGGTGGCCATGAGGCCACGAAAGCGGGACCAGTGGGTGCGCGCGATCAGAAGATCGGTCGCGAGATAAGTGGTGCGGGTGCGGTTGAAAGCGTATCCCTTGGGCCGAGTCATTAAATCATTTCGTCATTTTGCCATTGAAACATTGACTCAATACCTCAATAATCCACTGATTCAAAAGCTTACCGTTTTCCGGCAGCCGGGGCGAATATGTGGAGCAACTGAATTACGGCCGGTCCGACGGTAACGAAAATCAGAGAGGGCATTACAAACAGGACGAGCGGAATAATCATTTTGACGGTCGTCTTTGCAGCCTGTTCTTCGGCACGCTGGCGGCGCTCGGTGCGCAGGGAATCGGAATGCACGCGCAAGGCTTGAGCAACGCTGGTTCCGAAGCGGTCGGTCTGAATCAGGGTTCCGACGAGCGAGCGAAGGTCATCGACACCAGTGCGTTCAGCCAGATTGCGAAGCGCCTCGACACGCGGTTTTCCGGCACGCGTTTCCAGGTCGAAGAGATGGAATTCAGCGCTTAGTTCCGGGTGTGCGTGACTCAAATCCTGGCCTACGCGCATCATGGCCTGATCGAGAGACAAACCTGCTTCCACGCAGATCACGGTGAGATCGAGTCCATCGGGAAGGCCGAGGCGAATGCGGCGCTGGCGTTCTTGCATTTTCTTTTTCAGCAAAAATCGTGGGAGAAAAAATCCGAACGCGAGCATGCCGAAAAGAAGTAAGGGCGAATTAAATCCGGAGATAAGAAAAACCGAGAAGAAGCCGATCCCGGCGAACAGTACGCGCAATCCACGATAGATAGTGACGTGCTGGGCGTTGCGGTATCCGGCCTGAATCAGCCAGAGACGAGTTTGCGAAACTTCGCTGGGCGAGATCGGTAAGGCGCGACTCAGCGGATCGAGAGCCTGCTGCATGCGTTCGCGGATGGCCGGCTTGGCCGCGGCTTTGGGGCGTTGCCAGCCGATTTCACGCAGGCGCGATCCGAGCACCGACGAGGGCGCGACGGTGGCGGCTCCAAAGGCGAAGACGATCACTGCGATCGTGAGAAAAACGAAAATGGAAAGTGCCAGCGCCAGCGTCATGAATCAGACCTTAGTAGTTCAGTTCCCAGTTCTCAGTAAAAAGTCAAAGCCTTTGGTCGCCGGTCTTACTGAGAACCGAGAACTGAGAACTCATATTCACACCTGAATCCTGATAATTCTGCGAATGAAAAAATAGCCCAGTGTCTGCAGAGTGATGCCGCCGACGATCAGGGCGTGCCCTATGGGGTCAATGAAAAGTGGACGAATGAATCCTGGATTAAGAAGTTGCATGATGACTACGATGGTGGGCGGCAACGCCATGAGGAGAACCATGGTGAGGCGTCCCTGGGCGGTGTGAACGCGAACCTGCCGCAGGATCTTAAAGCGTTCGCGGATAACGTAGGAGAGGTTGTCGAGAATCTCGGCCAGATTGCCGCCAGTTTCGCGCTGCAACATCACTGCCGTGACGAAGAATTTTACGTCGACCAGAGGAATACGGTCGGCAAGGTTAATCAGGGCATCGCGCACCGGGAGGCCGAATTTCTGTTCTTCGTAGAGTTGGCGGAATTCTCCGGCAACGGGTTCGGAGACTTCGTTGGCAATCATCTCTAGAGCGGTGGTAAAGGCGTGTCCGGCGCGGACGGCGCGGGCGAGGGTGTCGATAGCTTCGGGAAACTTCTCCTCAAATTTCTGGAAGCGCCTGGTTCGCATATGCGAGGCATAGGCGTAGGGGATAAAAAAACCGAGCAGACCGCCGGCCCAGCCGAACAGAATGTTGCCGCCGGCGACGAAACCGATAACGGCGAACACCAGGGCTGAGACCGCGCAGAGGATAAGAAAGTTTCCGGCGCGAACATCCACATTTCCCTGCGCCAGCATTTTTTGCAGAAGGGAGACGCGCTCGGAGCGGCGCAGGAAGGTGTCGAAGGCCGGAATCCGGCTGAACAGTTCGTCGCGAAGCAGGGCCACATCGGCCACGGGTAGCTCAGTTGGCTTCTGAGTGGCGGAGAGACGATCGCGGAGGACGCGGGCCTGGGCCTTGCGCTGATCAAACAAAGAAGTGACGGCGAAGACCGCCATCGTCACTACCACAAATACTAGTATGGCGATAACGAAAGGCATCCGCTAGATCTCCATCCGCGATTCGAAGAGCGCGGGACTCAAGCGGCATCCGGCGGTAGCGAGTCGTTCGGCGAATTGCGGGGGGCGGCCCATAGAACGGAAAACTCCGCGCACCTTGCCGCTCTCGTCAATGCCGGAGCGGTCAAAGGAAAAAATGTCCTCCAGCGTGATCATGTCTCCGTCCATCCCGGTGACCTCCGAAACCGTGATCACCTTGCGCGAACCGTCGGAGAGACGCGCAACCTGGACTACGGCGTGGACGGCGTTCGCGATCTGATGGCGAATCGCACGCTCGGGAATATTCAGATTAGCCATGGAAACCATATTTTCGATACGAGCCAGAGCATCGCGCGGCGAGTTAGCGTGAACGGTAGTCAGCGAGCCCTCGTGACCGGTATTCATGGCCTGAAGCATGTCGAAGGCTTCTTCGCCACGCACCTCGCCAACCACAATGCGGTCTGGACGCATACGCAAACTGTTGATGACGAGCTGGCGCATGCGGACCGAACCTTTGCCTTCGATGTTGGGAGGGCGAGTTTCGAGGCGGACCACATGTTCCTGCTTGAGCTGCAATTCGGCCGCGTCTTCTATGGTGACGATGCGCTCCGAATTCGGGATGTATCCGGAAAGCACGTTGAGAACCGTGGTTTTGCCGGCGCCGGTGCCACCGGAAATGATCAGGTTGAGGCGGCCCTTGACCATGGCCGAGAGTAGTTCGAGCATGGGTTCCGTCAGGGTCTTGTTGTCAAGCATGTTGCGCGCAGTTACAGGATCGCGGCCAAAGCGGCGGATGGAGAGGCAGGCTCCGTCGAGCGCCAGCGGCGGAATGATAGCGTTGACGCGAGAGCCATCTTGCAGGCGGGCATCGACCATGGGCGAAGATTCATCGACGCGCCGACCGATGCGGGATACGATGCGGTCGATGATCTGCATTAAGTGCTGATTGTCTTTGAACGACAAGCCGGTAACTTCTAATTTGCCACCACGCTCGACATAAACACGATCGAAGCGGTTGACGAGAATATCGGAGATGGTTGGATCTTTAAGAAGAGGCTCGAGCGGCCCGAGGCCGAAAATCTCGTCGAGAATCTCCCGCGACAACTGCTCGCGCTCGGCGAAACTGAGCGGAACCGCCTCGCTGTTCACCGAACTGCGGATCAGAACGAGAACTTCTTCGCGCGCGGAATCACCAGTCGTCCGGCCGAGCTTTTCCAGGTCGAGGCGATCGAGAATCTTGCGATGCAGGTCGGCTTTAACCTGCTGGTACTCGCTCCGTTCAAAGGCTTGCAGATTGGCCATAGTTTCAGGTCTTAGGTGTCAGGTTCTAGCTAGAGGCTAATCGCTACCTGCTACACTCCGCAAGTTACTCGCTACACTGTCTTAAATAATGACCAGGCGGTGCGCTTCACTTCCAAATCGTCTTTGGTCAAGCATTCAGCCAGCCCGGCAATGGAGCGGGCAATTTCAGTGCTCCCCTGTTGCATCAAGGGAACTCCGCGGTCAATTGCACTTGATACGGCGAAGTACTGATTGGGAATTCTCCACAATACCGGCGCGCCTATGGCAGCCTCAGTCTCTGCTTCATTAAAGCCGGCCACCTTGCGATAGCGGTTCAACACTAACGCAAAACGATCCCGCGAACCACTTTCGCCAAGATACTGAGCAACGCGTCCCGCACTCCACAAGGAAGCAACGTCGGCATGGGCGATGAGCAAAATTTTCTCCGACAGGTTGCTCACCAGACGCGTGGCGCTGTCGAGCCGGGAGGAAGCATCGACGACGATGTAGTGAAAGAGGCCGACCATGGTGTCAAAGAGGCGGGCAAAGTCGGAAGCCGAAGGCTCGATCGCCGTGGGTGTAACCGCGCCAGCCAATACTTGCAACCCGCGATCGTGCCGCGCCATGAAGCTGTCGAGCAGAGATGAGTCGAGACGGTGCAGGTTCGTAATCGCGTCCGAGACAGTGAACGTAGGTTTGAGATTGAGATGCAAGACGCAGTGACCGAGAGGCGCTAAATCAATGAGCGCCGTGCTGTGGTGAATCGACTGCAGGGCAAGCGCCAGATTGACGGCGACGGTGGTGGCGCCGCTGCCGCCTTTGGCATTTACGATCGTGAATACTTTTCCCCTGGAGCTTTCGCGCCCAGGTTTACGGCGCGTGGTCGTCAGCCGGACAAATGCTTCCAGCAGATCGGTCGTATTGGTAGGGCGTTCAATGTATTCGCGCACCCCTGCCCGCATGGCACTGACAATCAACTGGGGCTGGGTCATGGGGCCGACCGCAAACACGGCCGCATCGGGAAGTTCCTGATGTAACAACTCCACGGCTCGCAGCGCCGAAGTAATGCCATCGGTGGCGATATCCACCAAAACCACGTCGGGCGTAAAGGATTGGGTTTTGCGGATGACCGGATCGTTAGCGGCCATCGGCAGGGTTGGGTTGCTGCACACGGTGCGAGCGACACTGGTGCCATCCACCAGAACCTGCAACACTGCGCGCTGGTCATTGTCCGTGGCGAATACGGCTACTGACAATTCCGGCATGATTCGTTACCTACTTTACCTACTGCCCCTTCTAAAGCTCTCAACAGCTTCTAATCGAGCGTGCGAGACAATTTCTACTTGCTGCTGCCTTCCGGCTTTTTGCCATCGAACTTGTCTTTGTCCAGATTCGGCACCGGCATCGCCGGACCCGCCGGCGCCTGAGCACTGGACGAAACCCGGTGCACCGTGCACAGAACCATCAACTCCGAATTGCTCTTTTGGTTGCTCTTACTTTTGAAGAAATTTCCGAGGATCGGAATATCGCCCAGTCCTGGAATCTTGTTGCCAACATTTGTTACCCGATTATCCATCAGGCCGGCAATGACGAAGCTCTGGCCATCTTGCAGTTCGAATTCAGTCTCGGCTTTGCGGGTGCTGATGGCGGGTATGGTGGTTCCGGCAACCGTGACCGCATCGGCGAAGTCCAGCGTACTGACTTCTGGAGCAACGTGCAGGTGGATGTTGCCATTCGGCTGAATCACAGGCGTGAACTTCAGTCGTACCCCAAACTCACGAAACTGAATCGTGACGGTTGCGATTCCGCTGGCGTTTTGCTGCGCGACCGGAAAGGGAAATTCACCTCCGGCCAGGAAACTGGCTTCCTTACCATTGACCGCGATCAGGTTGGGCTCAGCCAGAATCTGCAAAAGATTTTGTGTCTTAAGGGCCTCGATCACCGCGCCGAGATGGACTTGAGGGTTAAAGAAGAACAGATTGAGTAAATTCGATACCGTCGCCGTAGTGGAAAAGGGGGTGCCCGATCCCGCATCGGTGATGTTTCCAAGGCCACTGACTCCACCGAACTGACCGGTGCTCGTGCTGCCGATCGTGTTTCCCGAGCCGGTCGAAAGCAGATTGAAGCCCATTTGGCTTAGGGCCGAACGATCCACCTCGGCAAACTTTACTTCGAGCAGCACTTCATCCGCTCCAACCGGACCGAACGTCAGTACATTCACCACATTCTTGGAATATGCCGAGGCCAACGCGCCCGCATGTTTGGCGATGTCCTCGGTAGTTACGTGACCAGAGAGAACGATTGCCGAACGTGAGGGCGTCACGTTGATCTGTTCAGTGGGAAAAAGGCGATGAATTTCTTCCGAGGCTGCGGTGATATCGACATCCACTCGAAGATCGAAGCTGCGCGAACGCTCCAGTTCATCCCAGATGAGCAGTGAAACCTCGCCCGGCGCGAGTCCGTTGACCAACACTTGCGTGGGCGTGACGACCAGCGCGTCGGCCACAGTGGGATCGGTTACTGAGACGCGCTTCAGTCTTTCGGTGGTGTTAATCAAGATGGACTTACCCACCATTACTCGAAGCGGATCTCCGCCCGGAACAACGCTTTGGCTGGCTGTAGAAGCGGTGGTTGTGGATTGGGCGGCGGGTGGATTGTCTTGGGAAGGAGTCGTTGCGGGAGCGACAGGTGGATTTCCGTTAGGAGCCACCGTGACCGCCAACATCGTTGTCGCGCCGAGAAGTAACACGGCTGCGACCAGCGTAATTACTTTCATGAATTCGGACCTCTGCCAGGCTGCACGAGCAAATCCATTGCGGGGAGCGGATACCAGTCGTCGCTGTATCGCCGGTTCAAAGCTAGTTTTCTTTTTCTTCCGGAAACTTTTTTTCATCCCGTTTGCTGCCACGGATCATTTCTACGGTGTACGACGATGGCGGCGGCGCTGGTGCTTTCGCGACCACCTTGTGGGCTTTTGGTTTGGACTCGCTCGCTACCGGCTTTTCGCTTGGGTACAGCGAGCTTGCGTGGGTCGCGCCTATGCCTCCTTTTTTGGTGTCCAAAGGATTGCGCAACGATAACTGAATTCGTCCTTCTTGCGAGACTAACGCCAACTTCTGCGCATCGTCTGGAGAAACGAGCAGCGTAATCACCGGAGCAGCTGGCGAATCCGGCGAACCGTTGCCGCCTAAATTCTTGCCCACGGCGATGACCGCGACATTTTCCAGGACGGTGGTGGTTTGACGGTCGTTGCCGCTGCCTTCGTTGCCGGTAGCCAGCACATCGACGCGTGTGCCTGGTTGCACGAAGCCCGCCACAGAAACCACATCGTTAACCCGCACCGAAACCGCGCGCATTCCCTGCGGAATCATCGAGGGCAGACCGGCTCCGGCATTCAACGCCGCCAGCTTGCTCTGTAGAATAAAATCGCCCTTGCTGACCGGCAGGACCGCTCCACGGCCGATTACCCTCGATGTGTCGGAGAAGGCGCCGGGTGGAACCGCCGACTGCGGGATAGTGATTAAGCCGACATCGTGAGTATCTAACTTGGTTCCCACCTGAATATCATCCGCTGCGACTACCACCCGCACTTCGTGTTCATTACTATTCGAACCTGCAAAAGTACGCAGCCGGCTATAGACGCTGAAGCTGACGAGCAGGCCGATAGCCAGCGCCAAACCTCCGATCATCAACAGACGGCTACGATTCATTACTCTCCTTACGCGACAGTGCTGGACTCAGTTGGATCATCCGCGCCTCGGCGGACTTAAAACGGCGGACTTGAATCTGTGCGACGCATTTTGCGGACTATTGGCCGACTTGGCTAGCCACCGATGAAAACACGTTGTTCGCGTTGCCGCCGATCAAACGGACGGTGCCAATCACGATCACTAATATTACCGCCAGCATCACGGCATATTCCGCAATATCCTGCGCTTCATCATTGCGCCACAAGAGTTTAGCCAAATGTGTCATTCCAGGCTCCTTGAGCTAGAAAGCCCTACCGGGACCAAGTTTGAAAGCAATCCCTGTATGGGCCCTAGTTTCGCAGATTCGGATGGCTGTGGGAAACATTTTTTCACTATTTTGCCCTTATGACGATTGGTTCCTGCAAAAGAGTGACACTATCGACTGCGGGGAGAGTTCGCAACAGGAGCATCGCCTTAGAGTCGCTGAATGCAGCATGCCAGCCAGGGTCGAGAAGCAGGGCTTGCGCCACAGCACAGGACGGAGGTACGAGTACAGCCTCTATCTTCCAGCGATTAAGAATGTCCTGCCAGCCAGTATGGAGCTGCACCACGGTCGTAAACTGGCGCAGTAAATCATCGCCGTAAAGGTCTGCCCGACCATCCACGAATACGCGATATTCGGGATAGAGCTTCCAGATGGCATAACCTCCCCAATCGTAGTAAACAAAAACGTTGCGGGGCTGGTCGCTGGTCCGCAAGAAGGTAATCGCCGATTGAGGAAACTGCTCGGCCTCGCGCGCATTCTGGTGATGGGCGAGAGTGATCCACTTCACCAATGCGAACCCAGCCATCAGGATCACAACTGTTCCTACGAAAACTGGCCGAAAGCGCGAGACTGGACGCTTTGACGTGACTGCCAGAGACATCGACGCAAGCGGAAGCACCGCGGCGATTACTGGTATAGCGACTAGAACAAAAATTGGTATGTGGCGAACCGCGTCCAGAGCCGCGAAAGCGGTGAGAATCAGGGGCACGATCACACGCCACCTGGGCCGCGTGCGGGTGCTGGCGAGCGCGGTCAGAAGCAGCAGCCAGACCAGTAAGAATGGACGATAGAGCGATTGATGAAAATCAGGTGAGAACCATTCGACGATGAACGACCGCATCCCGGGCGATCGTAAAGTGTCGAACGGATAGCGATAGAGTTGTGTGCCGCTGGGATTGAGAGGCACGAGCGCAAGACAAATCAACAGAAGCAGCAGTACGCGCAGGAGGATAGGGCGCGAATCCTGCCACGGCGTTTTGCCGCTGCCGGTCTCCGCCATCAGGCCGACTCCGTATGCCAGCAATAATGCTGGGCCGAGCGCGAATCCGCCGTGCAGATTTAACCACAGGAGAAACAATGGTGGGATCCAGAGCAGAAACTTGGGCCGATGCTCACCTGCCTCGATCAGCCAAAGCAGCAGGCTGGCCAGCGTAAAAGTGAACATCTGCGGACGGACACCCCAGCAGGGAGCCGATGCCAATGCACCAAAGGCCGTTGCTGCCGCTGCCCAGTGCTTTTTCCCTCCATAGGGAAGACAGCGCAGATAGAGCAACATAAACCCTGCGGTCGTAATGATCGCGGAAAACACGATCAGAGCCGTCGCACCGCCGTGTTTCCAGAGTTCGTAAAATACAACTTCCGACAACCATTCATGCGATACCCAGGCGTACCCGGCACGAGTGAAGGAAAAAGGATCGGAGTGGGGAATGTATCCCGTTTCCACAATCCATTGCCCGGTGCGCAGATGCCACCAGAGATCGGGATCGGTCGCGGTGCGCGCCGTCACCGCCAGCAAGCCGAACAATAGGATGCCCGCAAACGCGATTTGCCTGACGCGCAGCGTTTGGAGGATTCGTTCCATGGTTTGACGGGATAGTGACCCGTCGCGATTATAGAATGTGTACGGCTCCTGCATGGCGTCTGCTTAAACGGATGGCGTATGAAAAGAAGAATGTGGATAGAATAAGCATCCCATTCGAATCATGTTTGATACATCAACGTCTAACGCACCGAGACTGCGCAGTTGGTTGCTGGCCGCAGCACTGCTTTGGATGGCGGTTACCAACGGCGTCATGTTATGGAATACGCGAGTTGAGATCCGGCAGGGCTATATCGATTTTGCGAACTTTTACACTGCCGGCACTCTGGTTCGCAGAGGGCAAAGTGCCGAACTTTACGGTCTCGCCGCGCAGTGGAAAGTGCAGCAGGAATTTGCTTCCGAAGTAAAAATTCGCCAAGGCCCTCTGCCTTACCTTCGGCCTCCCTTCGAAGCGTTATTCTTTTCCATATTCGCCAGGTGGCGTTACGTTACGGCTCTGCTCATCTGGACTATCCTCAAACTTGCGCTTCTCGCAACCATTCCGTTCATCGTGGTCCGTGGCAGATTCTGGAAAGAAAGCTTTCCGCTCTGGATGACAGGTATTCTCGTCCTGGGTACGTTCCCTGCGTTTATGGATATGCTCATGGGCCAGGATGCCGTGCTGGTGGCCTTCCTGTTCACGGTTTGTTTCCGGCAGCTTGAGACGGGAAGGGACACGGGTGCGGGCGTCACTCTGGGCCTTGCGCTCATCAAGTTCCAGCTGGCGATACCTTTTCTCCTAGTCCTATGGATCTCTGGTCGCAAACGAGTTTTGCCCGGTTTTATGACGTCTGCCTTCGTCGTCGTTGCCATTTCCGCTGCTCTTGTTGGTTGGAGGGGACTGTTAAAGTACCCTGTTTATTTGCTGGCTCTAAACCGGTCAGTGGGCGTCGGAATCGCACCCGAGACTCAAATCAATCTGCGTGGACTGCTCAGTCTTTTCGTCGGGCGCTTGCCTTATCCCGGGCCCATCCATTGGGCGCTGGCGCCTGTGGCAGTCGTGGCTATTGTGTACACAGGTCTGATTTGGCGAAAAGCGGGCCGCTGTTTTTTGGCCGAGGGGTTTGGATTGGCCGCTATTGTCACGATCATGACCAGCTATTACGCCTGTGATTACGATCTGCTGTTGTTGATCGTCCCGCTGCTCGCCATGCTCACCCGGCCTGATAACGCTCCCCAGGCGGACAAAGTGTCCCATTACTTGGAAGTGACTGGGTTGCTGCTTCTGCTTCTTACGCCGGTATATTGGTTTACGAGACAACTTCACGCTGAATGCCTTATGACGCTGCCTTTGCTGGCTCTGGGCGTTGCTTTGGCACGCAGGTTGAGCTATGCCGAAATGCATTTTGTGCGTTTTTCAGTCGAAGATAGAATCCAGGATCTTCAACGGTGAATACCAAACTCAAGGCTCGCTATCGATTTGTCGCAGCTTTTCTGCTCGCCATGGTGATCGCGCACGGAATCGAATTTTTGCAACAGCGCGCTCGAATCGTAAACGGATATGGAGATTTTTCCTCCTTATATACCTCAGGCTTAATGCTACGGGAGGGAAAAGGAAGACTCCTCTACGACCGGCACGAGCAATGGAGGTTACAGCAGGAGTTTTCGCCCAACGTTGACATTCGCCAAGGCCCAATACCGTTCATCCGGCCTCCATTTGAGGCGCTCATCTTCCTTCCGTTGGCCTGTTTCTCCTATCCGGTAGCGCTCGCAATTTGGTCGCTGACGAAGATCGTTCTCCTGTGGCTTACCGCTCGGATACTGCCCCGCCCACATCCTTTTACCAGAATCTATCCTGCATGGTTGGAAGTTGCGCTTTGTCTGGGGTTCTTTCCCGTATTCCTCGATTTTTTTCAGGGACAGGACGCCGTCCTCCTTCTATTGATCGTCGCGTTCGTTCTCGATCGCATGCAGTCTGGGAAAGACGCGGTTGCGGGCGTAATTCTTGCGTTAGGACTTTTCAAATTTCTCTTGGTGGTGCCGATTGCGATTATGCTTTGGCTTGCCGGACGCGCCCGCATCCTCGCTGGATTCTTATCTGGGGTCGCCGCGCTGGTGGCGCTTTCCTGCGCAATCTCAGGTGCGGGTGTCCTGTCCGCCTACCCGGCGTATCTCCTCAGCCTGAATCGCGCGACTGGCGTCGGAGTGGTAGCTGCCCAGAAGATGCCGAATCTTCGCGGTCTGCTTACCGCATTTCTTGGACGCGCGCCGTATCCCGGTGCCATCCACTGGCTACTTTTAGCCGTTGCCATCGCCGCCATAGTGCTCACCGCCCGTTTTTGGCGGCCTTTCGCGAGCACGGGCTTTCCGGGGCTTGCGTTAGGTTACTGCCTGGCGTTGCTGGTCGCCATCCTGACCAGCTATTACGCCTACAGTTACGATATGACCTTGCTGATCGTTCCGCTACTTCTGCTCGGCGGCGGATACCTTGATCAATTTGGCGATCAATTCGACCTCGCGGCGATGCCGCGGCGCATGATCGCCGGTGGATTGCTGCTGCTGATCTGCACTCCCTTGTACTGGGCGCTGGTTCTTCGCCTCGATTGCGCCTATCTTCTCGTTGTCCCGATGTTCATTCTGGCTCTCGGAATCGGGAGCATGATGCGGCAGTCTCTGTCTGCAGCCACGTAGCTCAGAGCGGTCCCAGTTCCGCTGCAATGGCGAAATTTCTGATTGGACGGAAAATATTCAAAGGACCGTTGTAGTATCCAGATTCTCAGATTACGCGATGAAACCTGGCATTTCCTATAAGCCGTTCTGGCTGGTTCTAGCCGCTGTGCTCTGTGCTGCGAGCGTGTGGCTGTACGCCAACCGCGTGTTGATTCCGTACCAGATCTCCGATGCCGCTGCGCATGGCCGAGCGCGTGGCAATCTTTCTGACTTTTATCAACACTGGGTAGCTGCGAAAGCACTACTCCTGAACGGACGCAATCCTTACGCCCCCGACGTGACTCGCGAGATTCAGCAAGGCTACTACGGCCGTTCCCCTGACCCGGCCCGCCCCGGAGATCCAAAAGACCAACGGTTCGCCTATCCGGTTTACGTCGTCTTTTTTCTTGCGCCCACCATCCATCTTCCATTTGAGATCGTGCGCAGAGGATTCTCCTGGGTCTTGCTCGGGCTTACCGTTGCCACCATTCCGCTGTGGTTGCGCGTGCTGCAATGGTCTTTGCCGCTATGGGTACAGGGGAGCCTAATCGTCCTCACCATCGGCAGCCTCCCCGTCATGCAGGGTCTCAAGCTCCAGCAAATGACGCTTCTAGTGGCTGCCCTGGTGGCGATTGGTCTGGCGCTCCTCGCGTCGGACCGCCCTATCGCTGCCGGCATTGCGCTGGCTTTGGCCACCATCAAGCCGCAACTCGTCTGGCTGTTGTTGTTCTGGTTGATGATCTGGACCTTGGCCGACTGGCGCCGCCGCTACCGCTGGGCCGTGTCATTCCTGTTCACCATGGCCATCCTGTGTGCCGCCTCGGAATGGTATCTGCCGCATTGGATTCCCAGCTTTTTCCAGGCAATGCGCGAATACCCGACCTATACCGATGCGGTCTCGACGTTTGACAAGCTACTCCCATCTCCTTGGGGTTGGATGGCGCGTGCGCTCGCCATCGCAGCGACGGTGTATGTTGGTTGGAAAAACCGCCGACTCGCCGAAAGCACCCCCGCATACGCCGCCACGGTTTCTCTCATTTTGGCCGTAACCATCATCGTTATTCCGAGCTACGCTCTCTATAACGAGGTCATGCTTTTGCCCGCGCTGCTCATACTGGTGCGCGACCGGCAACTGCTCTGGAACCGGAATCGCGTAAGCCGCTTGCTTCTGAGCCTCGTCGCAATTTTTCTGTCGTGGCAATGGCTCTCCAGCATCGTGCTGGTTGGCCTTTCTTTCGTTCTACCGCCCCAGACTGTCGAAGCAGCTTGGGCGATGCCTCTTTGGACTGTCCTCCCGCTGCCCGTGGTGGTGGCGGGGCTGGTACTCATGATGATTAGCTATCAAAAGACTTTTACCCCATTGGCAGGGCCGGGCTCGTCGTAGAATGCTGGGGAGCCCGTGTCAGGTGCTCGCGTCTCTTGCTGGCATCTTTTACTGACACGACGGCCGCAGGAGAATTCAGCGTAAATGTCGGCTTCATCGCATTCGGGTATATCCAGCATCTTTCCCATCGCGATTTTTGTTCAGGGGAATGATCAACAGACGTTGTCGCTGAACCACACGCCTTACACCGTGGGCCGCAAAGTGGATCGCGACCTGGTTATTGCCGATCCGCGCGTGTCGCGCGAACATGCTTCGATCGTTGCGGAAAACGGTGAGTTCTTTGTCATAGACCTGGGCAGCAAACACGGTACCTTCGTCAATGGCGAGAAGGTCGATCGTCACAAGCTGCAACGCAACGATCGTCTCGAATTTGGTGCTCGCGATGTTGCCTATCTCATTTTCCATCCGCTGCACGCCACCTCGAATACCGCGCGCGAATTTCTGAGCCAGATTTCGGGCATCCAGATTGCGCCTGAGGCCAGCGATTTGGAGAAGCTCACGCTCTTCATGGACGCGGCGCGCAAACTGAACACCATCGGCGTGCTCGATGAAATCCTGGTTACGCTGCTCGACGCCACGCTGAAACTGACCCGCGCCGAACGTGGATACATCTTCCTCCGCGATATCGAAGAAAATCTTACACTCGCCGCCGGCCGTAATTCGAAAGGCGAGCCGCTGCTCGACGACAAGACAATTTCGCGGTCGGTGCTGGACGGCGCGTTGACTTCGAATTCCGAATACCTGGTCACGGATACCAGCCAGATGCTCGACGTGAAGGAGCGGCAAAGCATCGTTGCTTTCGATCTGCGAACCGTCATTTGTATGCCGTTACGCAAGCCGCTGGTGCAGGCCACCCGCGCCGATCAGCCGGCTGTAGGAGAAGTGATCGGAGCGCTCTACGTCGATTCGCGCTTTGCCTCGCGCGATATCACCAGCGTCAGCCACGATATTCTGCGCGCAATCGCGACAGAAGCTGCGCAGTTGATCGAGAACGCGCGTCTGGTGCAGGCCGAAGAAGCGGGACGCCGCTACCAGCAGGAATTGTCGATCGCTGCTTCTATTCAACAGCGGCTGTTGGCTGTGACTTTGCCTGAAGTTCCGTTTGCGCGTGTGAATGGGCGCAACATGTCTTGTAAAGAAATTGGCGGCGATTTCTTCGAAGCCGTAAATACGCCACAAGGCCTGGCCGTCGTTCTCGCCGACGTCAGCGGCAAAGGAGTCTCAGCCGCACTGCTCGCGTCCATTCTGCAAGGCATGGTTTACTCGCAGCTGATTTCGGGCATGCCTCTTACAGAGATCGTCGATGCGGTCAACCGCTTCTTCACCTACAAACATATCGGCGAGAAATACGCGACCATGATCATCACGCGCCTGCGCAGCGACGGCGATCTCGAATACGTCAATTGCGGACATATTCCACCAGTCTGGATCTGCGGCAACGAAGTGCTCCGGCCAGCTCACGGCAATTTGCCGGTAGGACTGCTAGCGGATGCGACCTACTCCAGCGACCGCTGCCAGATGAGGCCGGGGGATCGGATGATCCTGGTAACCGATGGCGTAACCGAGGCCGAGAACGCGCGCGGCGATATGTTCGACAGCGAACGTCTCGAACATATAGCCGGGAAGAGTACTTCGATGGAGGATGTCTTCAGCGCCGTAGCCGATTTTTGCGGAGGCACGCCGCTCAACGACGATTGCACCGTAGTAGAGCTGTCCTACACCGGCAGTTAGAAGATTTGCCTGTGGAGCGACGGGCGTCCTCGCCCGTCCAAGCCGAGCGCCGCTCGGCTCACTCTCGAATGTCGTGACCATTCCTAAAGCCGCGCGTCTGGGTGAATCTCTACTGTCGACCAAGTCTTATCGGCCGCGTGACACAGTTTCTCAATCCCACAATCCGCGCATTTCGGACCGCGCGCCACGCACAGCTTCCGCCCATGCCAGATCACTTCGTGAGAAAAATCTGTCCAACGCTCGCGCGGAATGATCAGCATCAGATCCTCTTCAATCTTCTTCGGGTCTTCTTGTTTTGTCAGCTCCAGGCGTTGGGAAATCCGCGTCACATGCGTATCCACGACCACTCCTTCATTCTTTTTAAACCACGTTCCAAGCACCACGTTCGCCGTCTTGCGAGCTGCTCCCGGAATTGTCAGCAACTCCTCCATCGTCTGCGGAACGTTGCCCCCAAAGTCCGCGATAATTTTTCGGGCCGCTCCTACTACTGACTTCGACTTGTTGCGGAAGAATCCGGTCGAGCGGATATCCGGCTCCAACTGCTCCGGCTCAAGCGCCGCAAAATCCTGGACAGTCGGATATTTCTTGAATAGCACCGGCGTCACCATATTCACCCGCACATCGGTACACTGCGCGGAAAGAATCGTCGCCACCAGTAATTCCCAGGCATTGCGATGCGTAAGAGCGCAGGTTACAGCGGGATACATTTGGTCCAGCCCAGCAATGATTTGACGCACGCGCTCAGGAGCTAGAGGGTCGTCTCCAGAGGCAGATTTCTTTTTCTGAACGGCGTTTTTAATGGCAGCCTTCGGCGCGTTTCGGGCTTTAATCGAAGCACGATCGTCCTTCGAACGCGCAGCCAAATGTTTTGCCTTTGCCGTCTTTAATGGCGCACCCTTCGTCTTACGCGCGCCTTCCTGTCGTCCGCTGCGACTTGGTTGACGCGGCACATTTCCGCGAGGCATCGTTTTCCTCCTAAGTAGTGCCTCATGGTAACAAAGCTGAAGTTTCGCCGCAGCCATCCACCGCCAAAGGTAACCTCGCTGCAATTGACGGCTTGCCTGACAGATGAGTACTCTGAGAACTAAGGAATAACCTGTGGCCGTAAAAAGCATTAAACTCGGACAAGTCTGGCGCCACGACGCAACCGGCCAGGATCACCTCGTCACCAAGGTATACAGCGAAGTATTCTCGCAGTTCGCGGTATTACGCCCCGCCGAAGTCACCGCGCCTGATGCCCCCGTAGTGAAGGTGAAGGTCTCCAAATTGGCGGATGGTGTAACCTTGCCCGGCTTCAGCTTCACGCAGGAAGGGGCGTTCTGATTTGTGAGAATAAATTTTTCCTCGTCGCCCATCGCACCGGCTCGCTTCAAACGTGTCATCCTGAGCGAAGCGAAGGACCTCCTGTTGCTCACCCCGCACCGCTAATTGCATGACCGAAAAAATCTTAACCCTACTCTTCATCTTCATCAATTCCCTCGTAGCGGCGACCGGCTACGTCGGCATCACGCTGCTCATGGCGATTGAGTCCGCGTGTATTCCACTGCCTTCCGAACTGATCATGCCCTTCGCCGGCTACCTCGTCTATACCGGCGCGATGAAATTATTCTGGGCGGCAACCGCAGGTGCCATAGGATGCAATCTGGGCTCGCTAGTCGCATACGAAATCGGTTGTTACGGCGGGCGTCCACTGGTCGAGCGTTATGGGCGCTGGATCCTAATGGGCCACCGTGAACTCGACTGGGCCGACCGTTTCTTTCTGCGCTGGGGAGAAATGGCTGTATTCATTGCGCGCCTGCTGCCGGTGATCCGCACATTTATCGCGCTGCCCGCTGGAATCGCCCGCATGCCGCGCGGCAAATTCCACATTTACACGTTTCTCGGATCGTGGCCCTGGTGTTTTGCACTCGCCTACTTCGGCATGAAACTAGGAGAGAACTGGCGCTCCCTCGGCAAGTACTTCCACAAGTTCGACGCAGTGATCGGCGTGTTTCTATTGGCTGGAATCGTCTGGTTCCTCTGGTCGCACTGGCAAAACCGGCTAAGCATTAACGAAAGCTAAAGTGGGATTGTTTCCCCTGTACTTCTCACTGTGTACCTCTGTGTTCTCTGTGGTAAGAAAGGTCTCTGCCACGGGAGATGCAAGGAAAAGTAAAAATTCCGCGCTCACTATGACTCCTGTCGAGCCAACTGCGACGCCACCAACTTCCACGCTCCATCGCACTTCCGCAGCACGTCAAGATAGACATATCTCACCGCAGACCGTTTTCCGTTGACTTCCACTTCGTTGGATTCCGACCCATGCACAACCGCGGTGTCACCAAAAACACGAATCCTCCGTCCAGTAGAAACAATCGATGGATAACGAATCGCTCCCGTCCGAAAACTGCTCAACACATCCTGTTTCGTGAAAGCCGTGCCCGCTTCGTTGTATTGCACATAGTCATCGGCAAAAATCTGCGCCAGCACGGCGAGATCCGCGCTCATCAGCGCCTTATCTCCAGATTCATGCAATGCCAATATCTGTTCTTCATCACTCTGCTGTGCACCGTTCTGATTCGACATCATTGCTCCCGCCAACTATCCCTGTAAATTCGCGCCGCCACCCGGCAGTCACTTTATCCATCTTCTACAAATGTGTAATCTCACGCTAGGCCGAAGTAGGCTTAACACAGCATGGGATTTCTAAGCTACCTCCTATACCCGTGGGGCATCATCCTCCAGGGACTGGCCATCGTCCACTTCATCCGGCGGCGGCCAGATACCTATTGGATTTTTATCATCCTGTTTCTAGGTCCGCTCGGAGCGATCATCTATCTACTAGTCGAAGCCGTTCCGGACATCGGATTAGTCGGCCAATCCTTCAAGGTCTTCCCGCGCCGCAAGCGCATTCGCGAACTAGAAGCTGCAATTCGCGATAACCCCTCCGCCGGAAACTACGAAGAACTCGGCGACCTTTATATGGACGACGGCGACCTCGCGCAAGCCCGAACCGCCTTCGACAAAGCCATCGCCGCCCGCGCCGATACGCTCGACCCCTTTTACCGGCGCGGAGTTTGCGCCATCCTGTTAGGTGACGCCGCAGCCGCCTTACCCGATCTGGAGCGTGCGGTCAGCAAAGAGTCTGACTACGATTTCCAACGCGCCCCTGGATTGCTAGCCCACGCCTACGCGCAGACCGGGCAAAAAGAAAAAGCCGAGGCGCTGTTTCGGCAGATAACAATCACGTCGACATTGTCGGAAACGTACTTAAATTTCGCGGAGTTGCTGGCCTCCGAAGGCCGCAATGCCGAAGCCCGCGAATGGGCGCAGAAGGTGCTGGACAAGAAGCCCAGTATGCCCGGCTATCTGCGGCGGCGGGAGCGGCCTTGGTTTCGGAAGGCGAATGAGATGCTGAAACGCTTACCTGCGTGAGGTTGTATGACGCATCAGAAAGAGGTATTTTAAGGGCATGCCAAGTCTTGATTCTGACGAACTTGCGAGGCTTAGCCCCGAAGAGCGCCTTGCGCTGATCGGCCAGCTTTGGGATAGTCTGCGCGATACCGAAGTTCCGCTGCCGGAAGCGCAACAAGCCGAACTGGCCCGCCGACTGTCCAGTCTCGATCAAGATCGAACTCAAGCAGTCACTTGGGAACAGTTGCGCGCTGAGTTGGCTCGACGGCGCCCGTAACGATGCAAGTAATCTTTACGCCACCTGCGCGAGCCGAACTTCTGGACGCTCAAGATTGGTACGAGGCCACGCAGCACGGTCTCGGGGCTCGCTTTCTCGAAGAAGTTGAGGCTGCCGTCCTGCGTTTGCAGGAGAATCCTCACCAGTTCCCAGCGGTTTTTCGAGATGTGCATCGTGCGCGTCTGCGTAAATTTCCTTACGCTCTCTTTTTCCGAGCAGAAATAAACGTCCTTGTCGTGATCGCGTGTTTCCACGGAAGCCGCGATCCACAACGGTGGGAGCGGCGCGTTACTTCATGAGTAAGAATAGAAACGCAAACAAAAAGACCATCGCCACACGGAGAAGCCTGATACGCCAGCGGTTAGCTGGTGACGCACCAAAAACGAACTGCCTGCTTGCCTTCAATGCCGCCACTTGCAGCAAAGCGAAGACAGTGATAGAGATGGTGGCAGGAGCTGTGTCCGGCAATCCCACTAGGGAGATTGCCGCAATGGCTACGGTGATGATGGCAAGAGCTTGGTGCGGCGCCCGAATCAGGAGCCATTGTGGCCCAGTGATTTCCTTGCGGAACGACGTTACGAATGCCACCAAAAAAATCATGACTGCCAGGAAGAGAACAGAATCGATTAAGCCGATTTCTGATCGAGAGCGCGGGCCGGCAAAGTCGCTGGCACTGATCGCCCAAGCCAGATACAGGAACACGCATGCGTTTGCAAATACGACGAAACGAATGAAGTAAATATTCACGCGCCGAGAACTCATGTGCCGATTATCACCGCACCTACGCTAAATTCTCTGGAAAGTTTACAGCTGAATGCCAGCGCTGACGAATGACTGGCTGAGTACTACGCGCCTCACGACGCTAATTTTCCTCCCAGACGCTGCCCACTCATTCATCACATCCAGCCAGTGATCACCATCACAGACAGCCCACTCGCCATGCCCGAAAATGAGATCTGACTGGCCAAGCCAGAAGTGTGCCCATCTCCAGAGACGGACTTCGATGCCGCACAGAAGCCATTATCAGTGCTCTTTGAAAACCTGAGTGGCACCTGAGCAGTCTCCCCCCGCTCTGATTTCGGGGGACCAGAGCGAAGTATTTTTCTCGCTAACTCCTTATTTCGCAATATTTTCCATATAAGTCATTGCGAATCAATATTTTGGAGCAAAAAGAGCATGTAAGTCGATGATTCCAATAGCGAGGGGGATGGGGGGTACCCCGTCCATTCAGGCATCCGTCAAAACTCAGCATGCGCAGGCTGGAGTCTAAAGCTGAAGGCCGACGGCCAAATGCTATCCTCCCATGAATGCGAATTGATTACCTCGAATGCACCCGCTGCGGAGAGCATCTCTCCGCTGACCGCCCCCAAAGCATCTGTCCCAAAGATGGCGGCATACTCTACGTCCGCTACGATCTTGCCAGCCTGAAAGGGAAGTTGCGCCGTGAAGCTTTATCTGGCCGCGTCGCTAGTATGTGGCGTTACGCCGAAGTTCTTCCCGAACTTGCTGGAAATGAAACGCCCGTCACGCTGGGCGAAGGATTCACTCCCATGCTTCCCAGTCGCGAGTACGCGAATCTCTACATCAAAGACGAGGGACTGAATCCAACGGGATCGTTCAAAGCGCGTGGCATGTCAGCTGCCGTGACCATGGCCAAACATTATGGCCTGAAGAAGCTGGCCGCTCCATCCGCCGGAAACGCCGGGGGAGCACTCGCCGCATACGCGGCAGCGGCGGGCATTGAGGCGCACATCTTTATGCCGAAAGATGTGCCCATGGCGAATCGTATGGAATGTGATTATTACGGCGCGCACCTCACGCTGGTTGACGGCCTGATCAGCGACTGTGGCCGCATGGTTGCCGAACGTAAAGATAAAGAGGGATGGTTCGATGTCTCGACCCTCAAAGAGCCGTTTCGCGTCGAAGGCAAAAAAACCATGGGCTACGAAGTTGCTGAGCAGATGAACTGGAAGCTTCCGCAAGGCATCATCTATCCGACCGGCGGAGGCGTCGGCATGATTGGCATGTGGAAGGCCTTTGACGAGATGGAGGAGTTGGGCTGGATCGGTTCCGAGCGCCCGAAAATGATTACTGTGCAGGCGGCTGGTTGTGCGCCGATTGTCAAAGCTTGGGAAGCGGGGAAGAGTTCGTCGGGAAAGTGGGTCAGCGAAATGTGGACAGGCGCACAGACCTTTGCGGCGGGCTTGCGTGTTCCAAAAGCGTATGGCGATTACCTGATTCTCGACATCCTGGGAAAAAGCCACGGCACTGCGGTCGCTGCGACCGATGAGGAAATTCTCGCAGCTGTGCGGAACTGGGCCAGCGTGGAAGGCGTGTTTGCCGCTCCTGAAGGAGCCGCATCACTCGTTGCCTACCAGAAGCTGCGTACAAGTGGTTTTTTCAGCGCGGAAGACAAGGTCGTGCTTTTCAATACGGGATCGGCGTACAAATATCTCGACATGATTGCGGCACAAGAAAAAAAGGCACGGCCTGATTCCGCCGCTGCGCGAAATATTGGCGGAATCATCGGCCCTTACTAGCGTGTCGTTCCGAAAGTTTGCGAGTCAAGTTGAAGGCGTGGATTGGTCGCGCGACATGCGAGCAAGGCCTTACCACAGGAAGCACAGAGGGATACAGAACAAGCTCAGTTTGATTTTCACTGTGTCTCTCTGTGTCCTCTATGGTGAAGATTTGGACTTTAGCCATGAGCGCAACAATTTTTCGGCGCAGCGTGAAGCGATGGTCCGCACACAATTCGCAGAGCGCGGCATTCACGATGTCCGCGTGCTCGCTGCCATGGGCGAAGTGCCGCGACACGAGTTCATCCCCGAAAATCTACAGGCCAATGCCTACGAAGATCATCCGCTGCCAATCGGCGAAGGGCAGACCATTTCACAGCCGTACATTGTAGCTACGATGCTTGAGCATCTTGCGCTTCAATCCAGCGATCGAGTTCTCGAAATCGGCACGGGTTCAGGCTATGTTACGGCTTTGCTTTCGCTGCTCTGTGCCGAAGTTTATTCGGTGGAGCGGCACGCGCGACTCGCGGCTGCGGCGGAAAGTGCGCTGCATCGTTTGGAATATCGCAACGTGAAAATCAGGGTCGGCGATGGCCGCGACGGCTGGGCAGGGTATTCGCCATTCGACGCCATTCTTGTGTCGGCTGCAACCGCTGAGATGCCTTCGGCTCTGTTTGCTCAGTTATGCGAAGGCGGACGCATGATGGTGCCAATTGGTCCATCTTCCAGTCAGGAATTGCAATTGGTCCGCAAAGTCAACGGACAGCCCGAAGTGAGGGTTCTCGAAGGCTGCCGATTTGTGCCGCTGGTGGAAGGAACTGCGGACAATGGCTAGTTTTCAGTTGTCTTACGAGTTACACGCTGTTCGCTGTTTTACAATTGTGTCGTGGCATTTCTCCGAAATCTTAAGATCACGTTGGAGATGATCAAGTGGGAGCATTCGATCTTCGCGCTCCCGTTTGCGTTTTGCGGGGCTATGCTGGCCGCTGGAGGTTTGCCGGCTTGGCGGCAACTGGCTTGGATCGTCGTTGCTATGATTTCGGCGCGCTCTGCTGCGATGGCCTTCAATCGCCTCGCCGATGCCTCGATTGACGCCGCTAATCCGCGCACTGCCACGCGCGCACTTCCGGTTGGACAGTTGACGCCTGCATTTGTGACTACTTTTGTTCTGGCGTCATGCGGAATTTTTGTTCTTGCGGCTTCGCAGTTGAACCGCTTGACGCTGATGCTTTCTCCGGTGGCGCTTGCGGTCATCCTTCTTTATTCCTACACCAAGCGATTCACACGCTGGTCACATCTGTTTCTCGGATTCGCGCTTGGCATTGCTCCTGCTGCGGCGTGGATCGCGGTTCGAGGGTCGCTCGATCCGCGGATACTTTTGCTCACAGCTGCGGTTACTTTCTGGGTTGGCGGATTCGATGTGATCTATGCCTGTCAGGATCATGATTATGATCGCAGTCACGGATTGCACTCGTTGCCGCGTTATTTCGGAATCAGGAATGCGCTCACCATTGCTCGTTTATTTCATATTGTGATGATCGGGCTGCTGGTCGCGCTGATCGTTACTTTCGGTTTGGGCAAACTTGCTTTTGTAGGAGTGATTGTCGTGGCTGCGCTGCTGCTCTACGAACACGCGTTGGTTCGTCACGACGATCTTAGTAAGTTGAATGCGGCGTTCTTCACCATGAACGGAGTGATCTCCGTTGTGTTCTTCGTGTTCTTGGCTGGCGATCTTCTCCTTCGAAAATAATGCGCGAAAGTAGTGAGAGAAAGTGACGAGCGAAAATTCTTTCTCTCCGCTTGCTTGACCTCTCGCTTGCTAGTTCACTCTTACTAGTTCACTCGCAGCAGCAAGAAAATTCCGTCGTCCAGTTTGACGTTGTTTTTTTCTGAACTCACTACTGTTCCTTGCGTTGCATCGGGTGCTGCGGCCAGGTTTAGATTTGGGATTCCTACTACGCCCCGAGTATTTCCCGTGATCGGTGGTTGCGCGTGGCTTCCCGTTGGTGCTCCTGACGGCATGCTGGTGTCTGGTGGGACGCTTGCAGCCTGAGGATTTGTTCCTCCCGCCATTCCTCCCATTCCTGGGCGGCCATTGGATGATCCACCGGTGTCTGGAACTGGGTTAGATGCGGGCTGCGCGCTTTGCTGACCGCCCGCTGCATTGGCGGAATTGGGATTCTGCGGGGCGATGATTGCCTGGATGGACATCGGCATCTGCATGGATTCGCCATTCTTCGGCATCATGTGGTCGAAGGCGATCGTCAGCTCGGATTCTTTCTGTTCCTTGTTGCGCGCCTGTGCCTCGGTCACGTGTCCGATGACCTTGGTGTCTTTAGCGACGATGATTGTGCCAGCATTGTTGCGCAGGTCTTGTGTGACCTTAGCCACGACTTCATCGCCTGTCTTTACTTTTTTCGCATCGACGCTCTTGGTGAGCTGCACTGGAATTACGCTGCCGGGCGCGAGCTTGGGAGCGGCGCTGGCGGGAGCGGTGGCAGTGGCTGGCGCTGGCTGCGTAGCGGATGGCGCCTGCGCTTCTGGGGGCATGCTTTCACGATTCGGCGATTGCTGGGATTGCGCCAGTAGATTTCCACACAGCAGTGCTGTGACGAAAAATGCAAGCAGAATTCGATTCATAACGGTCTCCTTCAAAGCGGCGCAATCTGGCTACCGGCGGGCGAGACGCTCGCGAGAGCTTCTTTGAGATGCAATGTTTCCTTGAAGGGTAGACTGCCGATTCTCTCAGGATCATTTCGGTGGTATTCGTTTCTGTTTCTTTGTCGCGGGAGATGTAAGAATTCAGAAATGTGTGGGGGTACCCCCCCTCCCCCTAAAATGAGTTAAGTCGATGATAGTAAAACAGTTAGATGCAAAGTATTCAAAAGATGAGACTTAGCGTTGTATTTTGCTGTTTGGCGTGCACTTGCGGGGGTGCTGACCGGGGCCATTTGTTGTCAAAGAGCTCGTGAAAAGTTTGCAGCCGGAAATGCGTTCGTCTCTGAAGACTAGCGCAGTTCTCGATGGTGCACTGTCGAGCTATCTTCGCAGGGATTGTGGTGCAGGTCTGTGATGATGGTACGAGAAAAATGTGATGAAAAAGATGGGAGGAACGCAGTGGTTCTTGGCAGTGTGGAATTCCAGCCCTTCGGCTTCGCTCAGGGCAAGGTTCTTCGCAAAGTGCGCGAGAGGTAGCGCACCTGACATACCCTCCTGAGTACAGTGGAGCCCAGGTTCGCGCCCATAAGGACGGGCGCGAACCGGGGCACTGGGCACTAGACCGCTATGGTTTCTATGTGGTGCAAGCGCTCTGCACAGAACGGGGAGAACTCCCTGACGCATCTCCGGCATTGATGGGGTGTAGGGGTCCTTCGACTCCGCACGGACTTCGCTTCGTGAAGTCCGTGCTGCGCTCAGGATGACAACTCTTTAGTGGTCCTCTGGGGACTGGGTTATTATTAAATAGATGCCGAACGCTCACGCATTTCAGACTGACGATCCGCGGCTGCTTCCGATCAAAGAAAAAGTTCTGGCGGGCGAACGCCTGAACGAGGGCGATGCGCTTGTGCTTTATGGGACGGGCGATATTCTGGCTGTGGGGTGGCTGGCCAACTGGGTGCGGGAGCGGATGCATGGCGACACGGCTTACTTTAATGTGAATCGGCATATCAATCCTACGAATGTTTGTGTGGCGGCTTGCCGGTTGTGCGCTTTTGGGCGCAAGAAAGACACTCCGGGCGCTTACACGATGGCGCTGGAGGAGGCTTTCGCTACGGCTGCTTCGGGGTATACGGAGGCGGTCACGGAGTTTCATATTGTTGGCGGGCTGCATCCCGATTTGCCGTTCCAATATTTTCTTGATCTGGTTTCGGGATTGAAAGAGCGCTTTCCGCAGGTCCACATGAAGGCTTTCACCATGGTGGAAGTTGCTTATCTGGCGAAGCGGGCTAAGTTGACGATCCGCGAGACGCTGGAAAAGATGAAAGAGGCGGGAGTGGATTCGCTGCCGGGTGGAGGCGCGGAGATTTTTGCCGACAGGGTGCGGCACATTATTTGCGATCACAAGATTGATGGCGATCAATGGCTGGATACGGCGCGGATGGCTCACCAGATTGGATTGAAATCGAACGCCACCATGCTCTACGGCCACATCGAAAACGACGAGGACCGGGTCGATCATCTGCTGAAATTGCGCGCCTTGCAGGATGAAACGGGCGGCTTTCAGACTTTTATTCCGCTGGCTTTTCATCCGGCGAACACGCCGTTACAGCATCTTTTTACTACCACGGGGATGCTGGACATCAAACAGATCGCGGTTAGTCGCTTGGTGCTCGATAACTTCCCGCACGTTAAGTCTTACTGGCAGATGATGACTCCTAAGATTGCGCAGATATCGCTTCGCTTTGGAGCCGACGATATTGATGGCACGGTGGTCGAGGAAAAGATTTATCACGATGCGGGAGCGACCACTCCGCAAGGTTTGCGGCGGCAGGATCTGGTTCGCTTGATCACGGAAGCGGGCCGTGAGCCGATCGAGCGCGATACGCTTTATCGTCCAGTTACACGGACTGAAACTTCTTTCACAGTGTCTGTGTGAAAGAGAGTTCTCAGTAAAAAGTTCTCGGTAAACCACCGAAGTCGAGATTCTGAGAACTGGGAACTTTCTGCATGGAGGCACATCTAATCAGCATGGATAAAGAGCAGACAGCGGTTTTTGGCGGCGGATGCTTCTGGTGTATTGAAGCTATTTTTCAGCGTTTAACCGGCGTAACTCACGTCGAGTCCGGCTACATGGGCGGACGCGCTGACCAGGCTACTTATCGTCAAGTCTGCAACGGTGACACAGGGCATGTGGAAGTTGTGCGCGTTACCTTCGACCCCGATCAGATCAGCTATCGCGATCTGCTGGATGTATTCTTCGCGGTGCACGATCCCACCACGCTCAATCGGCAGGGAAATGACGCGGGCGAGCAATATCGTTCGGTGATTTTCTATAGCGACGACGAACAACGGAGGATTGCCGAGAACACCATTGCTGAGTTGACGGCAGCCAAGGCGTTTCCTGAACCGGTTGTGACCGCAGTCGAGCCGGCCGAGGAATTCCACGTGGCCGAAGGCTACCATCAGAATTACTACAATGAAAATTCGCGCCAACCTTATTGCATGTTTGTGATCTCGCCGAAGCTGGCGAAGTTGGAAAAGAAATTTGCCGAAAAATTGAGAGCGTAAACAGAGTCCCTGTCGCCTCCGAATACTGGCTGGACTCTATGCGGCTGAATTCCGTTCGGGACTGACGGTGGCGGGTTCGGGCCGTTCTTCCAATAGAAGCCGCCGCAAGGTGCGCAGGTCATTGAGCAGACGGCTGCTGGTCTTCAAATGTTGTTCCAGTTTGTCCAGTTTGAATTGAACGACTCGGAGAGCTTCGACCCGGCGATCGGGCTTGGCCGCGACGAGATCGGCTGCGATCTCGTTCTTAGCCTCAGCGATTGCCTCGCCCAAAAGTCTTACATATTCGTGAGCATTCTCGACACTGTCAAACGGTGTTTGGAGTAGAGTTTTCAAGAGTGAGAGTTCCTCGGCAAATTGGAAAGTATAGCGGAGAGGGTGGGATTTGTTCTCAAAACTGTATTTTAGATCCTACAAGCCGCAGAAGCAATATGCCAGCCAACAATCAAACGGCTTCTGCTGTAGTCGCCGAGATTCTGTCATTTGCAAGGAAGCAAGAACAATAGTATCGATATTGCTGTCTATCAGATACGGAAGCCTTTCCAGGTCAGGAATTCCGTCTCGGTCATGGAACAATATCCACGGCATCCGACACAGTCATTTTGAGATGAACGCCGGCTAGCTGTTCGCCAGTCGTCCCGATCGGCCATTTTTCGGCAACAGCTTCGCCACGATTTTCTTCAGTCCGTGCTCTTTAATCACCTGCCGCAAGCGTTGGGCGCGCCGTACCATCAATGATCCCGGGAAGATTGGGAAAGTGCCGATCCGGCGCGCTTTCCGCATTCCGACCAATCTGCCCGTCAATTTCTGGTCATACACCTTGCCAGCTATGTAGACCCGCGGCCTGGTGCTGGCATTCAAGGCCCTAGTTGCTTGGCCAATTTGGCGCATGTCGAACTTAAAATCGACGTGACCATGGAGAAGTTTGACCGGGCCGTTCAAGTATCCTTGACCGCGAAACTTGCAGTTGTATTCGCGTGTCAGAGTGGCCATGCGTGCCTCGCTCTGGTAGATCGCGACGCGAAAAAATGGCTGATCGTTAATTTGCTGATCGGGTTTCTCCTTTAGAAACTGCGCATACAAGTCGTCCCATGCTTTCAGGACACCGTCCATTTGGGGCGAACGTTTGAAGAGAAGAAGTCCCGTATTGAACTCAGGAAAGCTGGAAGGAATATCGGTGCGCGGGTAGCGCTGAAACCAATCTGTATCGACATACTCCTCGTGAGTGGCAGCGCAGTCGAATTGGTCGAGGAGATCGAATAACTCCGGAAACGGCTCCACTACAAGGATATCGGCATCAATAAATAGGGTTCGGTCATAGGGCGATTCACGCATCAGCTTGGTCTTGTCGTAAAAACCATCACGCGTAGGCCGGACGGGAACGACCCGCTCGATCAGTGGACTGCTCATGGGGAACTGAGAAAACACCGTGACGGGCAAGTCCGGCATCGCTCGCTTCAGACTCGCCACGGATTGCAGCGCCAAGTCAACATAGCGCTCGTTCTGAGTCAGGATGTAGATGGCGCCGCTTGACATGAATGGATCTCCGGAAGATCAGTGCATACTCACAACTGAATACCTTGACCGATCGAAATTAGTATAGGGCAGATGTGGGGTTTCAAGCGGGTTTCAATCGCTGCAACTCATTGAAAATATGGCGGAGAGGGTGGGATTTGAACCCACGATACCCGTTAAGGTATGTCCGCTTTCGAGGCGGATCGTTTCAACCACTCACGCACCTCTCCGGAAAGCAAATTGTCAGTCGAAGCGGTTTTGCCCTCAGGGGCTAAAGCCCGCGTCTTTGCTGGTTTTCGGGCGGCATGGCTTAAGCCATGCCCTTGCCAAAACTTTCTACTCAAACAAAAATGGCGATCAACACTAGCGGCGCTTTCTAAAAAACTCCTGTAGCATCTCCGCCGAACGTCCGGCTAGTATGCCGCCCCTTACGTCCATCTGATGGTTCAGACTGGGGTGATTCACCACCTGCAGAATCGAATGGATTGCGCCTGCTTTTGGGTCATCGGCACCATACACCAAACGACGTACGCGGGCATGAACCGCTGCTCCCGCGCACATGGCACAGGGTTCAATTGTAGCAAACAGTTCGCAGTCGCCGAGCCGATGATTACCGAGGTTTCGTCCCGCCTCGCGCAGCGCCACGATTTCAGCATGAGCGGTTGGATCGCAGTCGGTTAGGTTGCGATTCCATCCTCGTCCAACTACTTGCCCCCCGCAGACAACGACTGCTCCTACCGGAACTTCGCCTGCCTCTAGTGCGCGCTGGGCGCAGCGGAGAGCTTCCTCCATCCATAGTTCGTCGGAAGAGAATTCGTCGGAGGAATGTTTTTCAGGAGAGAGCATTGAACTGAGAAGTCCATTCTAGCCGGGGAGTGGTTACTTTTGGTGTGGGAAGTTTCGTTCTCTTCTGATGTCGAGGATTCTGCCGTCTCAAGGGTTTATCGTTCGTAGCACTTAACAATGTAGCGATGTAAATGCATGTAGTTCTTATACTTAGCTTCATATTCTTGAATTGACACTGGAGATTCATAATGGCACGGTGCTTGCACCTTACAGTCGTGGCAGGTGCGCGTTCCCCCCGGAGCGTTTCGATATTGGCAATCGATATTGGCAATCCCAGAGGAGGAACGATCACTGTGAAAAAAATGAATATGAAGAAGGTCGCGGTCGTGGCGGTGTTTACTTTGCTGGTTTCGGGCTTCGCGTTCTCGCAGGCAGTGTTCAGCATTGTAAAAATACCGGGGACGAGTCCAAATTCTTTGATTGCAATCAGCAATGACGGGCAGGTCGTGGTGAACAGCGCCACCGGTGGTTCGTCTCAGATTTCGATTTGGAACCGCATCAGCGGAGCCCAAATGCTACAGCTCATTGGCACGAACAGTAGCGGAGTTGCAATCAATAGCTCCGGCGACGTTGTCGGCGCAGGCGATCCCAATGATTCGGGCTATCCTCTGGCTTTCTTCTGGAGCCCGACGCAAGGCGCGCAGTGGATCGGTTCACTCGGGAGCGATTTGAGCTCTGCCAGTGGAATCAACGATGATGGCGCTGTGGTCGGCTTCTCCAACACGAGTGCGGGCCTGCAGCATGCGTTTCTCTGGACCCAGGATGGCGGCATGCAGGATTTGACACCCAGTCTCACCAGCATTGGGGGCGGCACGGCGACGGCGATCAATTCTTCAAATCAGGTTGTTGGTTACTACTTTCCGAACGGCAGCGGTTACCCAACGGGCTTTTCCTGGACACAAGCCGGCGGCCTTCAGAATCTTGGCACGGTTAGCACACTCGCGTTCGCCATCAATGACGCAGGGACGGTTGTAGGTCAATCGCCCGTCGCCAACGCTTACAAGCATGCTTTTTCGTGGACTCAGGCTGGAGGAATGACAGACCTCGGTACTTTGAGCGGCGGCGTTGAGAGTTCGGCTCTCAGCATTAACAATGGGGGATGGATAGTCGGAACCTCGCTTACGAGCACGAGCAAAGGATTGCTGCACGGGTTCTTGTGGACTCCGTCTGCGGGCATGAAGGACTTCACTGTGCTGGCAGGTCTGGCGTCCGGTCAGCAACCTTACTCGATGCAGGTCAATGATGCCGGAGTGATTGCAATCTCCACCAACAAGGGTGGATCCCTTTTGGTGCCGAAGATGACGGCGAAGTTTACTTCGTCGGCAAATCCTTCCGTGCTAGGGCAGCCGGTGACATTTACGGCCACGATGACGTCGATCGCTGGACCTCCTCCCGATGGCGACACAGTGCAGTTTCTGGTGAGCGGGAACATAGTGGGAACCGCGACCCTGCACGGTGGCGTTGCTCAGTTCACGACCTCGACCATCGCCGTGGGTCCGCATGCCATCCAGGCAGAGTACAGCGGCGACGCGAATTATCTTCCCACCAAATACAACGCGTTTACGCAAGTGGTCAAGCAGTAGCGTCTGGGCGCAGTGTCTATATGTAACTGTGATCGAAACAGCCGCTGATCGCGGCAGCGCTGAAAATTCCGCGAAGGTTTTTCAGTGCTGCCTCGGTCGCTAATTTTGCAGCACTTCATCGCTTCTTAATAACTTGTTTCCCGTTGCAAACCCATTCCTGAGTTTGTCCTTTCCGTCAAAGTAGCCCAGCATTTGCCCAGGTACGTCCACACGGTCATGGCCAGATGGAGGTGCTGACATGTTCTTCCTCCGAAAGATTGGTTGTCTTTAGGGTCTCAAGTACGTTTGGGCGGTGCCGATAGCTATGTCCATGTAGGCAGATACGCGGCGCAATAGCGTCCGCCGGTGTTCACCGAACATCTTGGGAAAGGCAGGGTGAAGTTTGAGGATGGCTGTAGTTCTGCTTTCGAGTTCACTTTGTCTGCCAGTCGTCACGATGAGAAGGGGGGAGCCCGGGCGATGAAGCCATTGCCACAGGTCCTTCTCGTAGATGACAACCCGGCTGACGTCGGTCTTGCACGTGAGGCGTTGGCCGGGGGCAGGCATCACAGCCACATCAGTCACGCACCGGATGGTGAAGAAGCAGTGGCTTTTTTGCGTTGCACGGGGCGGTATGCAGATGCGGTACGTCCCGACCTGGTGATCCTGGACTTGAATTTGCCCAGGAAAGACGGTCGAGCGGTATTGGCAGAGGCAAAGGCCGACTCGAATCTGCGCAACATCCCAATCGTGGTGTTCAGTACCTCACGCTCGATGGCGGATATAGCACGCAGTTACGAACTGGGCGCCAACTGCTACGTCAGCAAGCCCGGAAATTTGGATGATTATTTTCAGGCTCTGCAATCGATTGAAGAATATTGGTTCGGCTGCGCCAGCATTCCGCGAGAGGAAAAATAAATAATGGAACACGAACCTGCACATATTTTGCTGATTGAAGACAATCCAGGAGACGCGGATCTGATTCGTCTACGCCTGGTGGAAAGTAAATCCGAGATCCACGTGAATTGCGTTCCACGGCTCTCCGACGCGCTCGCATGTCTCGACTTGGAAACGCCGTCGCTGGTACTGCTCGACCTGAATCTTCCCGACAGCCACGGAGCAGAAACTTTTCGCCGGATATTGCAGAAAGCTCCGAACGTGCCGGTGGTGATTCTTTCTGGTCAAGACGATGAGGCGCTGGCGATCAAAGCCGTCCACTGTGGCGTTCAGGATTACCTGGTCAAAGGCGACATTACCAGCAAACAACTAGAACGAGCGCTCCACTATGCGGTGGAACGGCAGGCGTTGCTGCGTGCTCTTGAAATCACGCGCAAGCAGCAAATTGAATTCAAGAACCAGTTTCTTTCCCACGTTTCGCACGAATTGCGCACGCCGCTGACCTGCATTCATCAGTACGTCACGCTGCTCTTAGACGGGTTGGCCGGTCCCATGCTACCGGACCAAACTGACTACATGAAGACAGTCCTCAAGAGCGTAAATCAGCTGCATGCCATGATCCGCGACCTGCTCGAAGCCACTCGTGCCGAAACCGGTAAGCTGCGGGTTGAACCACGCTGCACCGACATCGGCGAACTGATTAAGCAAGCGGTTGCCATGATGCGGCCCACTGCCGCCGAAAAACACATCAGCCTCGAAGTTGTGCTCGATCAAACGATTCCTCTTGTCTATGCGGACCCCGATCGCACACTGGAAGTCCTCATCAACCTTCTTGACAACGGAATCAAGTTCACCCCGCCCGAAGGCTCGATAGTCGTGAAAGCTTCGATGGTTGAGACTGATCCGAGCGCCGTCTATCTTTCGGTTACCGACAGCGGTCGTGGTATTCCTCCAGAGTCGCTGCCGCAGGTTTTCGAACGCCTCTTTCAAGACCCCGACGCGGTGGATGGAAGCCGCACTGGCCTCGGTCTGGGCCTCTACATTGCCAAAGAAATCGTGGCACTTCAGAACGGAAGAATGTGGGTCGCGAGCCAACCGGGAAGTGGCAGCACGTTTTCGTTCACCTTGCCACTCTATTCTCTGGCCAAGCTACTGATGCCGGTGATTACCCATCAGGGAAGTTTGCGGGAGTCGATTACGCTGGTGCGCGTGGAACTGACTCCACTTTCCAAAGCACTACGAGGAAGTTGGAGAGAAACCTGCGAGAAGTGTCTGGAAATTCTGCGTCGATGTATCTACGTCGACAAGGATCTGGTTCTTCCGCCCATGGAGAGCAGCGGCGCGGTAGAAACATTTTTTATTGTCGCCTCGACCGACATAGAGCGGGTGAGCATCATGATGGACCGCATTCACGACCAGATCGGCGCGCTACCCAAGTTGAAGGCGAGTGGCACGCTGCGCGTGGCGGCGGAGAAACTTCCCGCCGCGTCAACCGCCGATTCCAGAACTTTAGAAGAACAAGTTTGGGGTGTTGCCGATTACATTACGGAAAGCATTCAGCAAGGCCTTTGCGGCAAACAAGATTTCACAGAAAAGGAGAAACACACCAATGCAAACTGAGGAGCAAAACGAGGGGCGGCCGATGAATCGAGCCAAAATTATGGTCGTGGACGACGATCCCGATCTCAGGCAGGCCCTGAGTTTGCGTCTACGGGCCAATAACTTCGATACCGTGAACGTCTGTGACGGTTATTCAGCCATCGCCATGGCGCAGAAGGAAAAGCCCCACCTGATTATCCTCGATCTGGGATTGCCGGCGGGCGACGGATTTGCCGTACTGAAAAACTTGCAACAATATCCCGCGCTTTCGGTTATTCCGGTGATTGTGCTTTCGGCTCGCGATCCCGAAGCTAATGAAAAACGTACTCTCGAATCGGGCGCCGTTGCTTTTTTCCAGAAGCCGGCCGATAACGAGGAGTTGCTGGGAGTAATTCGCGCCAGCCTGCAGGCGGGATGGGGCTGGGGCGGACGCTTGCCCTCGTAGGCGTTGCCGAATCTTAGTGGTCTGGGTCACGTAGGAGAGCAGTATGTATATAGATAATCAGCGGACGTTACGTCGTTCCAAGGATTACAACGTCCGCCGGAAGGAGCCGCGCTATTTTTGTAGCATCCCAGTTACGCTGCAACGTTTCCTGCGCTTCGGACCGTTTGCCACTCGCGGTGTCAGCCTCGACATCAGTTTGCGAGGAATGTCAGCACTCGTCTGCGGCGCGCCGTGTGTGGGTGAAACGGTGGTGATCGCATTGCCATTGCCAGCGGCTCCGGTGGAGATACTGGCGACCGTATGCCACAGCAGCGATGCCAAGACTGGCTTCGCATTTTACCCTTTGTCTGCAATTGCCCAGCAGGGAATTCAGGACTGGATCCAGGAGCTGAAAAAGAACGAAGAAACGCTGTTTCCTTATCCGTACCTGTGTGCGGTCAAGGCCGGCACCGACTGAAAAGGATGAATTATTCCGGCGGCAGTGGCAGTCCTTGAATATTCCAGGAAATATGGTGGACGGCGCCAGTAGTGGCGAGAATGGCCGACTTGCCGGGAGCGAAGGCTAGTCCGACGAGGCCCTGGCCGGAAACTTCGAGGTTGGCTTTGCCCTGGGGAGTGATCTTCACGATGCCGCGTTTTCCCGCGAGAGAAGCAGCGACATAGATATTGCCCTCGATATCAAGAGCTAGACCCTGTGGACGCCCTAGTCCGCGATAGAACACGGACACAGTTCCGTGAGGATCGACTTTGTATACACAATCAAAGCTGGAAGTGCTGGGGCCGGTGACGAACATATCGCCCCCAGGACCGAACGCGATGTGATAGGCGGAGACACTCGGCTCCAGCGTTGCGAACACAAAAATCTGCCGGTCTCGAGCGATCTTAAAAATGGTTCCGCTGCGATCGCCGACGTAGAGATTCTCCGCGGCATCGAAGGCAATTCCGGTCGCGGTCCCCATACCTTCCGCGTAGGTCGACATAGTGCCGTTCGGCGCCACCTTGTACACGGCTTCATCATGCCGCGACGAAACATACATCTGGCCTTCGCGGTCAAAGGCAATTGCGGTGGCGTTCATCATGTCACTGAGAAATGGCTTCACATTGTAGTTCGTGTCGATCTTGAAGATCGCTACGGGAACCTTTTGTCCACGCGAGCCGGAGAAAGTCACATAGATATTGCCGTCGCGATCGAGCGCGGGATTAGTAACCGGATGAAGATTGTCGGCAACCGGGACCGCAACCTTGAGGGAATGCGCATTGCTGACTTGCCCGCTAGCATCCGCCGCCCCGTTCGTACTAACGTTTGTACTAACTTTTGTACTAACTTTTGTACTAACTATGACCGGCCCAGAAGCCGCTCCCTCTGGCACGCGGGCCACCATGAAGTCGTCGGAGCTAATGAGCACCGAGCCTTCAATCTCGCCGAAGTGCACACTCGGGCGACGCAGTTCGTGGGGGCGCAAGCTTTTTCCGATGATACGAACCTCGCCTCCGGGCAGAGCAAAAGGCGGCGCGACCGCTTCGATGTGCGGCTTGCCGTTGGCGCTCTTTTTTCCCAGCAGGCGGTCGGAGATACTCATGGATTTATTCCAGCGGAAGACACGCTACTTCATTAGAAGTCTAAAGTGCAACAGAAGATGCATGACGACGAGCGCATAAAGTCCTGCTCCCAGATCGTCCACCACAATGCCGGTGCCTTCGGGCAACCGCTCCAGTCGCCGAATTGGAAACGGCTTCCAAATATCGAAGATACGGAAGAGTATAAGGCCGGCAAGAAACGTTTTCCAAGCGAGCGGGACAGCGATGAGTGTGACCAGTTGCCCCGCGACTTCATCGATAACGACGAATTGGGGATCTTTTTTGCCGTAAGCGCGCGCGACACGTGTAGCGGCGGGAATTCCGATGAGCGTTACGGCCGCGGCTGCGACGATCGTTGCCCAGGTGCGATCCGCGGCTGGGATCCGGGAACTTGCCAACCACCAGATAAGGACAGTGGCTAGCGATCCCCATGTGCCGGGAGCGTGTTTGACGCACCCCACGCCGAAGAAAGTTGCGATCAGTCTGGCCCACAGCAGAGCGGCTTGGGGTTCAGTTCTGCCGCCTGTAGACGCCTCGGGCGGAGGATTCATCAGTCTCCGTCCTCGTCTTCGGGACAGTCTTGCCGGACGGCTTCGTCGGCGTCGGCGACTGGCGACGAAATCACGTATCCGCCGCTGGCCCACTTGCCGAGATCGATCAGGCGGCAGCGGTCGCTGCAAAAAGGGAAGTCCGCGTCAGTGGTCTTCGTCGGCTTCTTGCAGATGGGGCAGCGGAGTTTGATGGCGCGCTCGCGGGGCATAGCTTGGATTGCAGAGGTCAGATTTTAGAGGTTAGAACAATTCTGCCTTGAGTGACTTTTGACCTCTACAGTCTTACCTCCGACCTCTGACCTTAAACAATTTCCGCCACCAAATCGTAGTCATGTGCTGCGGTGATACGGCAGCGGTAAAATTCTCCCTCTTTCGGCTCGTTTCCTTCGGGGTAATCGTTCACGAAGACTTTGCCGTCAATTTCGGGGGCGTGCATGGCGGTGCGGCCTTCGAGCAGCAGGTCGGATTCCTCGGAAGTGCCTTCCAGCAGTAGATCGAATTCGTGCCCGACCAGCGATTTCTTCTTTGTGCGGCTGATCTTTTTCTGGATCGACATCAGCGACTTGCGCCGGTTCTCGATCTCACGCGTCGAAATTTTCTGGTCCTGATCGAACGCACCCGCGCCTTCCTGATTGGAGTAGCCGAAGGCGCCCATCCAGTCGAAAGCCGCTTCTTTCACGAAGCCGCAAAGTTCCTCGAATTCCTCTTCGGTTTCACCCGGAAAGCCAACAATGAATGAGGTTCGCAAAGTAACGCCTGGAATCACACGGCGCATTTTCTCAACGGAGCGCAGGAATAGATCAGAGCCGCCGCCACGCTTCATGCGCTTCAGCACCGTGGCCGAAGCGTGCTGCAGGGGAACATCAATGTAGGAACAAATATTGTCGTGGGCAGCGATCGTGTCGAGCAATCTCCCCGTGATTTTGTTGGGATAAGCGTAGAGGAAGCGAATCCACTGCAGGCCTTCGACGCCGGCGAGCTTTTCCAGCAGCACGGCCAAGCCATCTTTCAGTCCGAGGTCCTCGCCGTAGCAGGTGGTGTCCTGCCCGATCAGCGTGATTTCGCGCACGCCAGATTGCGCCAGTCGCTCGGCTTCAGCGATGACGGATTCAAAACGCCGCGAGCGGAATTGTCCACGAAGCTTTGGAATGATACAGAAGCTACAGGGATGGTCGCAGCCCTCGGCGATTTTGATATAGGCCGAAGAGCGCGGCGTGGTCAGGATGCGGGGTGTATGGTCGTCGTAGAGGTAGTTAGGCAAGTCGGCGACGGCGCCATCCCATGAATCGCGTGCGAATCGCCCTTGTTCGCGACGATGATCGCCCTCTGGCCTCGATGTCGGACTATTCGAGGTCAAGATATTGAACGGAGACGGCGTTCGCGGCGTTTCCGCGACTCCCGCAGCAGCTAGAATCTTCTCAAGTTCTCCAGTGCCGACTACCGCGTCGACTTCCGGAATGCTCTTCTGGATCTCGTCGTGAAAACGCTCAACCAGGCAACCGGCAACCACTAGTCTTTTCGCCTTGCCACCCGTTCTGTGGCGGGCCATTTCGAGGATGGTGTCGATCGACTCCTGTTGCGCACTGCCGATAAAGGAGCAGGTGTTTACTACAATGACGTCGGCGTCTTCAGCGTTGGGAGTAAGCTCGGCACCAGCTTGCGCCAGCATGCCCATCATCACCTCGCTATCAACGAGGTTCTTGGGGCAGCCTAGGCTCACAAAGCCTACTTTGGCTGGAGGAATCGGCGCGGAAGTCACGGATATGGTTTTGTCTATGGGCACTGGGACGATTACGGCAACATCGACGACATTAATAAGTAGGAAATAGCCTATTTGATTCTAGCATCTACACACCCTCACCCGCCCCAAAGCGGACGCCAAAATTCGGCACCACGGAGGGTACTATGTTTTCCACCGATTCGGGCGACCCGTGCTAATCTTATTGAAACAAAAACTACATCCCTCAACACTCCGGAGGAGAGATGTCGGCTAAACGTCTCGCATTTCTAGTTGTGCCAGTTTTGGTACTCGTGTCGGGTGCTTTGGCGCAAATCAATCAGGTCTCCCTGACCACGGGGCTAACTTTCATCAGCACGCAGACTGTGCCGAGCACGGGTTTGCCGGTCCATTTTGGCGATGCCTCGGGAAGCATCGTCGCCAATTATGGCCGCCTGCTCATGACCCGCAAGATTTTCGGCCTCTACGCGGAATTGCCCGTAGCGGTAGTTTGGAGAACGAATGTGAACTACTACTACGGAACGACTCCCAAGGACACTGGCGCGCTGTTTATGACTCCCTCGGTACGTTTGAATATTTTTTCCGGCGATTCAGTGACTCCCTGGGTTAGCGCGGGTGGCGGCTACGGTCGTTTTCGGGAGTCTCCGGTTACGCTTTACGAAAATCCGAACCCGGCCAGTGGTAGCAATACCGGAGTAGTCCAGTTTGGGGCGGGATTGGATGTTTGGTTTTGGCACTCCTTTGGAGCGCGTTTCGAAGCTCGCGATTTCTATTCAGGACATCCCGACCTGAATGTTGACACTGGAAGAAGCCGTCAACACAACTACTACGTAGGGACTGGCATTACATACCGCTTCTAGTGGGAAGCGACTGCGCGTTTTGATGTTTTACTGGATGCTGCTGTTTCGACGGTGATGTCCTCGAAAAGCTCGGGTAGGCTCTGGGCGTCGTTCAGGGATTTGCCGAAACGTGCCGATTCGTAAGCCTGCGTAAACCTCGCCACTTTCTCCTGCAATGAAGTTTCCTGAATCGCAGCAACAAAATCCAGCGGTGTTTGCGATGGTGATTTGCGCCAGCCCAGCCGTGCCAGGCGGCGGACCATCCGGTCATACCAAAGCGCGGCGGATTCTCTTGGAGAGCGCTCCGGATGCGCTCGCAGGCTATGGGCGCGAAGTCCGCGGATCAAACGCCGGAGATTCAACAAGGTGATCAGAACTGCCGAAAACGCGATGAGCCCGCCCAACCATCGCACCGGAAAATTGGTGAAGCGTTCTTGCGCCCGTCGAGCCGAGCGCAATAAGGCACGGTGCTGACGCCAAACCCACCGGCGAGCGTCGTCAAAGAAATGGCGGCTGTTGGTTGCCGCATCCTTTCCTAGAGTGCGTTGGTGGCCGACGTCGTAGTTGATAATCCACTCCCGCCAAAAGGAGGCGGCGGCATCGATGTAGAGCTGCATTCGCGACCATCCAGCCGGCGCGTTTCCCGCCGGGGTAGGATCGAAGCTGATCCAACCGGATCCTGGGAAATAGGCCTCGACCCAGGAATGCGCGTCGCTGGCGCGAACGATATATTGGCCCGTCAGATCGTTGAATTCGCCGCCGCGAAATCCCGTCACAATTCGCGACGGTATGCGCAGAGAGCGCAGCATCACCGCCATGGAACTGGCGAAATACTCGCAGTGACCTTTCTTCCGTTCGAACAGAAAATTTGCTACTGGATCTCGCGGCAGGCTGCGGGGCAGTTCCAGTGTGTATCCAAAGTGGGTGGACAGATACTGCTCGAGTGCGACCGCCTTGTCATAGTTGCTGGGAGCTGCCGCGGTGATTTCCTCCGCCAATTTCGGAATGCGAATATCGAGTGGCGGTAGTTCAAGATACTTATCCATGCCAGCTGGCGCTGTGTTGGCCGCTAGGCGAAGGTCATCGCCATCGACTTCGCCCAGTTGCGATTCCGCTTCATAGCGATTGATTGGATGATCCGTATCGAGATCGTAGACGGCCCCACCGCCATCCATGGTTACCTGCCGGAAATTTCCCTTGAGGCTCTGCGGCTTCTCTGCCAGGAAAAAGACATTCGTTCCGAGCGGCTCCATTAAAACGCGATAATGAATCGATCGGCCGCCCAGCATTGCCGCGCCATGCGAGTCAACCAGGGGCGCCAGCCGATAGCTTCCGTCTGCTATCGGCCGCAGCGGGATTTGCTCATCCGAATTTGACCAGATGCTGCCGTCGAAATTGCTTAGCGCAATGCCACGCCATTTCAAGTCGTAAGCGCCTTGTACATCGTTCTGGATCTCGATATGCATGACGACAGCGCTCGACTGCTGAATCTGGCCGATGCGGCCCAGTTGCACGCGATCGGTGAAGCCGGTGGAGACATCGCTGGTTGGCGTATAGGCGCTCAAATAGCGTGACGAAATGCGTGGCAGCAGGAAAAAAATCAAAAAGCTGCCAGCCATGATCATCAGCATAAGCACTGGAGCGATTGCCACTAGCCCGTAGGCCATACGCTGCGAGGGAAAGTCAACACGCGGGTCATGCGCATGCGTTTGTTCGGCGCCGACCGAGTGCCGCATCTCCATCAGCACAAAAGTGACGACCGCAACCAGCAGAAAGACTGCAAAGGAGAATAGGAAAACGCTGCCGACCGTAAGCACGGCCGCCGCCAGCACCATCAGAAACGAAAGCACTGCGAGCGTGTAATGGTCGCGCGCTTTCTGGAGGGAAAATAGCCGTACGACCATGGTGAAAAGCACAAGGTGAACGCTTGCTGTCAGAAAGCTGTGCGAAAGGAAGAAATAGTCGGCGAGATAGATGAGGACATAAATCACGGTCAGCAGAGTGATCCAGCGTTCTGGGATCACGAATTCATGCCGCGTCAGCAATTGGTATCCCCGGAGTGCCAGTGCCATCCCGACCAGAGCCACTGTTGGCAGATCGAGCCCACCAGTAGAAGCCAGAGTGCCGAAGCCGCTGAGCACAAGCAGATACAACGCCACATTAAAGTAGCGCTCGATGGCATTGGCCATGGTGGTGCCGCCCGGGTTGATGGAGGCTCCGATCACGATGAACTTCTATACCTTTATTGTTATTGTTTGCGAAACCGGCGCAGAAGGGAAGTGTCGGCAGTAACTAATGATATTTTGCGGCTAGCTTAAAAGTGCTGCAAGGCGTCTTCGGCTCAGTTTGGCGATTGCTGCGATATCCCGTCGTGAGGGTCTGGAGAATCAAAGCCGGGGCGATTCAGTCGGATGCGACGCGAGAAGTCCGGTGCGTCATTAAGGGTTTGAGCCACGGGATTAATGTACGCTCGCTTCATCAGTTCGGGGAACGGAAGATTGCCGGCGAAGTTTCCGTTACGGTAGAGGATCTCTGGGCCGCGGCCGTTGAGAAGAATCCACCAATCGTGAAGCGAACTTCCCACGGGAAGCTTGCCGGTGGCGGCCATTTGCGTGAAGATATTCGTCGTGCAATTGTCAGTGGCAGCGTTATACCACTTGGGATGCTCGCGCAATTTGTTCGCCTGCTGCATGTACTGGAGGAAGAGCAACCGTGACCAGGCCGGACCTGCGGTGGTGTGGAAGAGGTGAACGTCCTCATCCTTGCGATAGTTAGTGCGGAGGCGGACGAGATCGCGTTCATCCGCGAACACGTATAGAAGTTCGTATTGCCGGAAAAATCCGCGGATGGCGGAATAGCCTTGGCCGACTTGATCGCGAGTTTCGATCGAGGTCGCCACGTAGTCGTTGTCGCCAAACTGGAAGCTGACGATTGGATGCGCAATCCAAGGCGAACCCCAGTAGGTAACAAAAACATCGATGCCGCGAAGTTGACTCAGTAAGACGGTTTTCGTGAGCCATTCGCACGTGTAATCCGACTCGGGACGATAATTGCAGTTGCGGAAATTATGGATGGTGACACGGTCACCATCAATTTCCGCCCATGGAGTTTGCGAATCGTTCTTCTGCCACTGCCGATCATTCGATGGCTTGAGCGAAAGCCAGCAAAACAGAACGACGAGGAAACCAGCCAAGCAAGCCCTCATTTTAAGTAGGGATGTCTTTGCCACGTATAGCATTGCTGCGATCACTGCCAGATAGAGAATTGGAGTCAGGAGGCGAAGGCGCGAGAACGAAAGATCGAAGTACAGTGCCGCTGTGACCCAGACCGTCATGACAGCCAGCAACAACCACACCAGGCCCAAGCCGAGCCAGCGGAAACCGCGTCTCATCCAGGATGCATTACTGCCAGTATTCATAACTGAGACGACATGGTAGTCGGTCGCGAAGGTTTAGTCACGGAAGCAAAATGCGCGTGGTTTGATTTCCTTTTCTACAAGTGGTTTTCTGTTTACAATACCTGCCCATGGACTACCTTCTGAAAACGGAACCGACTGTATATTCATTCGCGGATCTTGAACGCGAAAAGACGACGATTTGGGACGGGGTGACAAATCCGGCCGCAGTGAAACATTTGCGCGAGATGAAGTCCGGTGAGCGCTTAGTGATTTACCACACTGGAGACGAAAAAAGCGCGGTGGGGACAGCATCGGTGGTCTCGGTGGATGCGAGCGATCCGAAGATTCCAAAGGTGAAGATTAAGGTTGGCAAAGCGATTGCGAAACCGAAGACGCTGGCCGAAATCAAGGAGAGGGCGGCATTTGGCGAGTCTCCGCTGGTGCGTCAGGGACGACTCAGCGTGGTGCCGCTGACGGCGGCGCAGTATGCGTGGGTGGCAGGGGAGTGATGAACCCATGATTTCTTATGGCGACGGTCGATCTGCTTAACCTGACAGTAATGTGATGCAGGCGAAACCTCGCCGAGCTTTGCTCGGCTTGGACGGGCGAGGGCGCCCGTCCCCACACAAGACGAGCGATTCAGAGACTGGTCCGCGAAAGATCCGTACGCCGTGTGAATTTATCCGACCAGTGAATTCTTCCCGTCGCCTGCATCACTACGAATAACGTGATCACCGAGATGACCGTGATGGTGAGGCCGGTAAAGCCTTTCCAGAAGAACGCATAGGAAAATACAACCAGATAAATGAGCTGTGCCGTACCGGCGTCCAGGGCGGCAAAGCGGATTCCTGCCACCAGGCGCAAATAGCTCACCACCAGAAAAATGGAAACTACAGAAGAGATTGCCATAGCCGCATGAATCGAGATGTGATCGACGAGATAAGCGAGCAACAGGTTGAAGGCAAAGAACGCTGCGGCGAGGAAGAAATAATTCATAGGGTGAAGATCGATGCCTCGCAGCGTGGTGATGATGAACATCAAGAAAAAAAAGAAAAACAATGAAACAGGCGCGAAGTAACTGATTTCTCCGGCGAGCGGACCCGGTTGAAGTTTTTCTGGCATCTCCATTCCAATCTGGAATCCGGAGACCAGATCAGAATAATTCCAGTTAAGTTCCCAGCCATCAGCGGTCTCTTTTTTAGTCGTTGGAGAAAGAGTGTTGTCCGCGAAGTCGATGTCTTTGAAGTTGGTGTGCATGAGGAGGGAAAAATCATGTACTTGGGCGATTCCATCGGCAAGTTTGTAGCGCCAGCGTTCCATGCCATGGGAGCGATAAGCGACGTGGAGCAGCGCAGTCTGCCCGGGGGCAAGCGGGAGCTTGGAAGCCGCGCCGGTTTCGTCGATCGAGAGGCTGACAGGTTGGCCATTGAATGTCATTACAAGTCCGTCGTACACCGCTTTTTGTGCGGGAAAGGGAAGGCGGAGAGTTACAGTCCCTGGAACTGCAGCGTCATTGTGGAAACTGTAGTCACCGACGAAGTCCACCGCGTAGGTGCTGTACCAGAGCAATCCCTTCCGCCGATGGTTGAGATTCAAATCGACCGTGAGCCGTGTGGAGTCGAGGGGCAAGCTGGTCGAGCGTTCAACCTGGTTATAACGAAGGACGGTTTTACCGTTTTCCTTGGTTGTCGACGCTGCTGTTTCATACCACAGGAAGCTGGCCGTAGGTGGCACTTGCTCCTGTACCGATCCCCATGTTGAAGCGACGTGACCTTTAAGTTGATCGTCGCTGGTGTGGGTGCGCTCCATTATGGTGGAGGCGAGAATGATCCAAGCAATAGCAGTGCACACGAAGATGAAACTGAGGGCGGCGATATGGCGAACCAAGCGGTTGACCTCCGAAGATTGATGTCGGGATACAGAGGTGCAAGTGTGCCGCCGCATACGAGGCGTTGCTACTTAGGGGGTTAGCTGGAAGCCCCGCGACTTACTTGTATCAGGTGAAACACAGGCGTGTCTGGATTGAGACGGATCAGCCTTGTCCGACAAAAGGACTACAGCCTACGTCCGGACTATTCGTTCAGTGCAATCGGGTTCCGGGCAGGCGTAGGTCACGTGATTACGCTGGCGGTCGAGGCTGATGATGAACATGGGGCGCCCATGGCGATCGCAGGTAGGCTGGTTGGGAGTGAGCACTGGCGCATCGCCGCGCTTGGGTGTGGTGTAGCCGATGCGTTCGCCGAAACAGCGGTGGCAGAATTTGTCGGTGCAGCGAAAGAATTCGATGGAATAGTCGGCGTTATAGGGAGCCAATACGGGCTCCATGGTGCGGTAGTGCTGGTCGCAAAGGGGAAGAATGTCCGTCCGCATTCGAAGTGAGTTTAGCACCTAGAGTGCGTCGGAAGGGTCGCTTCACTTTGTACCTGCTTCGCTTTATATCCTCAGGTACGGGCTTTACAAATCCCTACGGTCTCTATGCAAACCTTTACCCATTCTGTCGATACCGTTCCCGGAGAATCTCAGTCCAACTGATTGAGCGCGGGTTTCCTGTCCCAAGGTCCGAACGAATCGCAAGCGCCCTGCGAGAGATTTATACAGGAGGCACAAAATGCCTAACAAGCGTCGCTACCGTCGAATCGTTTCCGTTATTGTTGCGTTTTCAACCCTGGCCAGAATCAATGCAAAGCAAGCTATTGTGGCCGCCATAACGCTTATCTTCGCATTAACCTGCATTGCGCAGGATCAACCACAAACCACACCGCCGACTTCAGAAGCTAGTTCACAATCCTCATCTAGTTCACAATCCTCGGCGAAAACAGAACTATCCACAGTAACCGTACCCCCAGGAACTCGGTTTGCGCTGGTGCTCACCAATCCTGTTTCAAGCAAGACCATGCATCGGGGCGATGTGGTCTATGCCCAAACCACGGCCCCCGTCATCGTTGGCGATCAGGTGTTGATCCCGGCCGGAACCTTTGTACAAGCAAAGATTGACAAAGTCACACGCAACGGTAGCCGCGCCGAAATGCAGATGAGCTCGGCGTCAATCGTTTTCCCTGACGGCTACATTGGAAATATTGCCGGGCCACTCACCGTGGAAAGCGATGAAGGTACGGCCTGGCGAGATCCGAGCAGCAGCGCAAGAGCCGGAGCGATCATCGCGCCGTTTGCTGGCGCGGGCATCGGCGCAGCGATTGGCAGTGCTGCTCACACCACGCAGAGCTCCACCCTCGGAGGAACGACGATCACTTCCAGTACGCCGAAGGGCTTGGCGATCGGCAGCATGGTTGGGCTGGCCGCCGGCGGTACGGTCGCGCTCGCAATTCTCCTGAACAGTCGCCACTTCTTTGTAGACGTTGGCTCACCCATGGAGATGACCCTGCGCCAGCCTCTAACATTGTCCGAGGATCAGGTTGCGGTTGCTGTCCGACAAGGGCAGGAACATCCGGTTGCTGTTCCAATGCCTGCCCCACGCCCACTGCCGTACGGGCCCTATAACTATGATCGCGGAACTTGTTACACGCCGGGAACGCCTGGCACACCGGCAACCGTTATTCCCGGCACGCCTCCGATCGGAGATAGTCCCGGCACGCCTGCCACTGTAATCCCCGGTACTCCGGCTATTCCGGGAACACCGTATCCGTGTCCATAGTTCGGGGAGATTCAGCCGATGTAGCGCAGGGCGTCGACGATGCCGAGGTTCGAGGCGCGGTAAGAGGGAATCACACCGCTGACCAGTCCCACGACGAATGCGACTGCCATGACGAAGAGCGCCGTGTAGATAGTCATGTGCAGTGAGACCGGCAGCCCGATCCCCGGTTGCGCCAGGAAGAGAACAACCACGCTCGCGAGCACGATACCGATTAGCCCTCCTATGAGAGAGATGGCAATCGATTCGCTTAAGAGCAATCTAAGAATGCTTTCGCGCGTGAAGCCGAGAGTGCGCAGGACGGCAACCTCGCGAGTGCGTTCGCTGATCGACATGGCCATGGTGTTGGCGCAGACGAGCAAAGTGGTAAAGACTACAGCTCCGCAGATACTGAGGATGAATACTTTGACGCTTCCAAGTGTATTGATGAAATCAAGTTTGAACGCCTGCTCGCTCTTGGTGGGAACCGGACTTCCATGGAACATGTCATCGATGGCGTGGGCGACTTGTGGCATGTGTTCAGCCGTATCGACGCGAGTGAAGTAAAAGCCAGCGGTGTTTTTAAACCAGTCGACAGATTCTTCCAGGTACTTAGTGTGGAAGTAGAGATTACTGGAGGGAGGATCGATGGTGTAGATACCCCGCACGGTTAGGTCGAGATTAGTGGGGAAGATAGTGCCTTGCAGGATGATGTGGTCGCCAATCTTCCAATTGTGTTTCTTGGCAAGTTGAACGTCGACGACGCAGCCTGCGCGGTCGCGCTTCCAGGACTCGAGTTGGTCGGCGGGCATGACTTTGTCGGCGGCGACGTCGAAGTATTCATCGGGATCGGTAGCAAACTGAGCAAAGAAATTTTCCGGCTTGTCATCCTTATATTTGCCGCCGAACCACGTCATGGGGACAACATGCACAACGCCGGGAACAGTGCAGATCTTGTCGCGATAATAGATTGGCAGGAAATTGGCGAGCGAGACCTTGTGCCGGGTCATGATGCGAAGCGCGGAGTCAGGCGCTCCCTTGTCAATGTAGAAACTGCGCCATACGCAGAGCATGATACAGAGCAGAAGCAGAGAAAAAGCAATGCTGGCGACCGTCAACAGGCTGCGTCGTTTGTTGCGAAAGGCGGACTTGGCGACGAAGCTGGAGAGGGTCATGGGGATGAAAATATTTTACACGTCGCCAAGTCTCATAGAGGAAACCAGTTCCTCCGCTAAGCCCTCAAAGGCAAGTAGGCCGCTCGGGTCAAGACAAAGTTTTTCGCAGTTCCCGGCGCAGTACCTTCCCTGATGGCGTCCGCGGAATGGTTTCCACGAAGCGGACTTCGCGAGGCTGTTTGTGATGCGCGAGCCGTTCGGCGACGAAGGTACGGAGTTCTTTGTCCAATGCGGCGCAGGCCGTAAAGCCCTCACGAAGGACGACAAACGCACAGGGAATTTCTCCGGCGGCAAGGTCAGGTTTGGCAACTACGCCGCAGTCGCGGACTGCGGGATGCTCAAGCAGCAGAGCTTCGACTTCGGCGGGAGCAATAGGGAATCCCTTGTACTTAATCATCTCTTTGCTGCGGTCGAGGACGTAGTAGAAACCGTCGGCATCGGTGCGAACTATGTCACCGGAGAAGTACCAGCCATCGCGCAGAACGGCCGCAGTAGCTTGCGGCTCTTTCCAATAGCCGAGCATGAATTGGGGCCCGCGCATGACAAGTTCGCCGGGCTCGCCAGGCGCGACCTCGTTGACTTCACTGTGGTTCTTTATCACGTCGACGATGCGGCATTCAGTGAGTGCCAACGGCTGTCCGATGGACGCGGGGCGATTCATTTCAGGTGGGGAGTTGTAGCCCACGTGGGTGACGGGTGACGCTTCGGTCATGCCATATCCCTGATTGACGAGGATGCCAGTGAGATCGGTCATGCGGCGGGCGAGTTCGGGAGCGAGCGGTGCCGCACCGCACTTAATCCAGCGGAGTTTGTGGTCTTTCGGAAAGATGCCAGCCTCGACGGCCTGGCAGAACGCATTGATGGCGGGCGGAACGACGGGCATCATGGTGATGTCCTCCTGAACCAGAAGAGCGCACAGCTTTTGCACATCAAAGCGTGGCATTAGAACGAGAGTGGAGCCGAGTGCCAGGGAAAGAGTCAGCGCCACAGTAAGTCCATAAATGTGGTAGAGAGGCAGAAAACAGAGCATGACCTCATCGGGCGTGAGCGGCGCGGCATTGGGTCCGACGATCTGATAGACATTCGCGACCAGGTTGTAATGCGAGAGCATAACGCCTTTAGGTAGCCCAGTGGTGCCGCTGGAATAGGGCAAGGCGGCGATAATTTCTTGCGGGCTCTGAATGGCTTCGGGGAATTTGGCGGACGTTGGCCGTAGCAGACTTGCAAAGTTCTCGCAGTCCGTGCGCTCGTGACGTGTGGTGAAGACACGACGCAGACCGGGAAGCCCTGTGAGATTCACGTTCTCCAAAAGCGGAGCGTCGGTGACGAGGAAAACAGCGCCAGAGTTTTCGAGTTGATAGCGGATCTCACGCTCACGGTAGGAAGGATTGAGAAGTGTGGGAATGCCTCCGGCAAGCGTGGCCGCATGATAGGTAATGGCAAACTCCCAGGAGTTGGGGAGAAAGATAGCCACAACTTCTCCGGGGGCGAGTCCAGCGGAGATCAGGCCACGGGCAAGGGATTCGACGAGGCTGCCATATTCGGCGAAAGTCAAACGGCGATTGCAGGAAGTGTCATTACAAGAAGTATCAATTAGCGCTGTCTTGCTGCCGTTCCGTCTACAACTAGTGAGAACAACATCGTGGACGAAGCTGCCAGTGGGGTCGGCATAGAGCTGGGTACGAAGCATCGGGGTGATTGTAAATGGAAGATTGTAAAAGTCAGAAGTCAGATTGCAACGATATACTTCTTCACGGTAATTCTTCGCGCTATTTCTTCACAACGGCTGGTGCAACGGTTGGACTCGCTAAACTCACATATTCATCGACACTTTGGGAGAGAGCAATGCAGAAGCAAATCAGTGTATTCGCATTTCTTTGGTGTGACTTGCTTGCAATCGGGATGATGGTGCTCACTTTGACTTCATGCCAGGCTAAGAACGAAATCACGCAAGATGAGCTTATCCACCGCACGCAGAAACTGTTTGACAGCGTCGCTGCGGGTGACCAAACGCCTTGGAAAAAGTACTACGCCGACGATTCGATTTACTTCGATGAAAAAGGCAGAAACATGGATAAAACAGCTCTGGTTGCGGATATTACGCCGCTGCCGAATGGCTATTCGGGAAGCATCATGGTAGGGAAAGCGGAAAGTCGCATTGAGGGCAATGTCGCGATCCTGAGCTATGACCTCAATGAAAAGGAAACTGTTTTCGGTCAGGATATGACGGCGCGATATCACGGCACCGATACCTGGATGCGGCGCAATGGGCAATGGCAAATTATCGCCGGACAGATATTCCGGTACTACGAGGATCCCGCGCCTGGAAAAGTAGATGGCGCTAAGTTCGTTGAATATGCGGGAACTTATGAATTGGCACCTGGGAACCAGCTGACGATTTCGGTGGATTCTGCGGGTACGAGTGGCAAACAGTTGTACCGCCAGCGCGGCAATCAGCCAAAGGGGCTGCTGGTTCCAGAGGCTACGGACATATTTTTTCGCCAAGGGGTTGAAGGCCGCTTACTGTTTCGCCACGACGACCTCGGGAAAGTGGATGCTTTGATTGATCGCAGAAATAATGAAGATGTAATTTGGAAGAAGGTCCAATGAAGGTGTTGGTCGTCACGAAATGTAGCTTAGGCACTCAGCTTGCGCAGAAATTCCTGTTCATCCATGCGATATTTAAAAGCTTTGTGCCCATTGATGAAGACCACTGGGACTTCGTCATTATAGAGACGCCGGATTTCAGCACTGGAGTCTACATCGATTTCACGCCAGGTGAAACCTCCCCGCTTGTGGAGCTTGACGAGGCTCTCCTTGACGATTTCGCAGAGATGACATCCTTTGCGAGAATAAACGACGACTTCACGAGCCTGCGTCATGCGTGGGAGTGTAGCAGTTTTGGTGCAGGGTTTCCAAGCCATGCACCGGCATAGAAACGGAGCGTAGAATTTCCGGATGACGATGAACGAAGGAACACTTTCCGGAAAGACGCTGTTGGTGACGGGAGCAGCGAAACGCCTGGGGCGCGCGATAGCCTTGGCTGCGGCGAAAAATGGCGCGGATGTAGCCATTACTTATCGCGAGTCGGGTCGCGAGGCGCGAGCGGTAATAGAAGAATTGGCCTTATATGGCGTGGAGGCGCTGGCGGTGCGGTGCGATGTTACCGATGAAAAGAGCGTCCGGGAAATGGTGAAGGAGGTAGCGAGGGAACTGCGCGGGATCGACATACTCGTCAATAATGCTGCGAATTACGAGACGGTTGAGTTTGAGAAAATTACCGTAGCGCAGTGGGATGCGATTTTTGCTTCGAACGCGCGTGGGCCATTTTTGGTGTCACGAGAGGCGCTGCCGTATTTGAAAAAGCGCAGAGGGCGCATTGTTAATATGGGTTCGCTGGGTGGACTCCGGCCTTGGGCGACTCATGCGCACTATTGTTCGTCGAAGGCGGCAGTACATATGCTGACTAAAGTGATGGCAAAAGCGCTCGCACCGGAAATTTCGGTGAATGCCGTGGCTCCCGGCATGATCGATTTAGGAGAGAAAGCAGCGGAGGCATTCTTCAAAAAAACGGCGAAGCAGACGCCGATGCAGCGCAGCGGGACAGCGGCTGACATTGCTGCGGCAGTAATGTTTTTTGCCACGGGTCCGCAATTTATTACCGGGCAAGTGCTGGCGGTGGATGGCGGATTGGGACTTTAGCAGACTGGACAGTCGATGGTTGATTTGTTTCCCGGCTCAGATTCACGTATTGTTCTGGTTCGACGTTGAGCATATGTAGAGTGAGCATGCCTGTGACACGATCCAACTTATGACACGATCCATTCGGGACGCGGGTCCTCATTTCCTTACACTTCTTCTGCTGATTTTTCTTGCGATGTTTCTTGCGATGTTTCTTGGCGCTTCTCTCGCCCTGGCGCAAGATCGCCCGGAGGATGGGGGTCATGAGCTCCAGGTTTGGACTGGCGGCGGCCACTCGGTTCCGGGTGGAACTAGCGATACAAACGTCTGGAACGCGGGCGTTCGCTATGGATGGATTTTGACGCAGCCGCACTTGCCTAGCTTTCTCAGCGGCCGCTTCGAGCTTGCGGTGGACGCGGTGCCGGCATTTGTTGTTTTCCAGCGGGCGAACACTGCCTACGGGGCAGGCGTGAATCCGGTGGGGTTCAAATGGATTTTTGCCACGCGCGGACATGTTGCTCCGTTCATCGAATTGAACGGAGGGGTGCTCTTTACGACGCATGATGTGCCGCATGGAACTTCGACAATAAACTTCACTCCGGGTGCGGCTTTCGGGATGTATTTTTTTGGAGAGCACGCGTGGTCGGTGGATGTCCGCTACTTGCACATTTCGAATGCAGGGCTGACGGTGCCGAATCCGGGAGTGAACACGGTAGAGGTTAGGTTGGGATTCGGAAAGTTTTTTGGGAAGAAGTAAAAGATAGTGTCAAACTGATTGCGTCTCGGGATCAAAAATCCAAAACTAATGTCGATGAGATAACGCGGCGGAGCTTTGCCTGGGTTCGGTGCGACGTCCGCAGCAGGGGCCGGGCGGGATCGCAGCGCCGTGCGGGCAAGTGAGCGGGTGGTTGAGGAAGGTGCAGATCTTGTCGGTGGCTTCGGGTGAGAGTATGTGCTCGAATTTACAAGCCTGTTGCTCGATTTCAGTCTCGCTGTCCATGGCAAGCGAATCGGTGAAGAGGCGCTCGGCTAGGCGGTGACGGCGGATGATGTCGGCGGCCCTCTGGTGCCCGCGCGCGGTAAGTTCGACTATCAAAGATCCGTCGCCCGTGGAGAAGCCAGAAGGCTTCAGCGCGTCGTGACAGGGATTGACGAAGGGTTTGTGATGATGCGGTTCAGGTGGGTGCGGGCGCGTCGTTACCAGCCCCATGGCGGTCATCTTTTCCACCGCAATGGATACGGGCAAAGCGCCATGAACTTCCATACGTTCGATCTCAGCAATTTCGCCGTGCTCTTCCAGGGCAAATAATTCTTCCAGCACCTCGTCGAACTGCTCATCGTCGGCCATGGCAAAAACTTCCTGAGCCGCGATTTTGCCGTGATGCAATTCGATGCGACGGTCGGCCAGACGCGCTACCACGGGATCGTGGGTCACCATGACGATAGTCCGTCCCTGCTGATGCAGTTCGCGGAGCAGGCGCAGGACAATTTCTTCGTTGACGGCATCGAGGTTGCCGGTGGGTTCGTCGGCAAGCACGATTTTCGGATCGTTGATCAGAGCACGGGCGATGCAGACGCGCTGCTGCTCGCCTCCGGAGAGTTGCGATGGAAGATGTTCGGCGCGGTCTTTAAGGCCAACGCGATCAAGAGCGTCGAGAGCTTCCTGTTCGTCGGTCATGCTGTGGAAGTACTGCGCGAGCATGACGTTCTCGACTGCGGTGAGATACGGAATCATGTGGAACTGCTGGAAGATGAAGCCGATGATTTCGGCGCGAACATGATTAAGATCGGAAGCGCTGAGATTGGCGACGTTCTGTTCGTCGAGCCAGATTTCGCCGCTGGTGGGACGGTCGAGACATCCAATAAGATTCACAAGTGTGCTCTTGCCGGAGCCGGAAGGGCCCATCACGGCGACCCACTCGCCGGGCTCGATGGAGAGAGATATATCGTCGAGCGCGTTAAGCAGGTTAAGGCCGCCATTATTTTCTTCTGCTCTGGCGGGATAACTTTTGGTGACGTGGTTAAGTCGAATCATCGCTGGCCTTTTTTTCTACCTACTCTCCCCTCAAAATAATAGCGGGTTGAACGCGTCGGAGCAAAGCGATCGGCAGGATGGCCGAAACGAGCGCCACGATAATACTGCCTGCGAGTACATATGGAAAGACACTGAAACGTGGCACGACGGGCGCGTGAAAGTTGGCGCGTCCGATCCAGGCGGCGACGCCAATGCCAATGAAGAAACCGAGAATTGCGCCGACTAACCCCAGAGCCGCAGCTTCGGCTGCGAAGAATCCGTTGATAAGACGCTCGGAAGCGCCCAATGCTTTCATGATGGCAAAGTCGCGACGGCGGTCGAAGACCCATCCGATAAGCGTAGCAAGTACGCAGAGCGCGGACGTCAGCACTATCAGTATAGCTGACGCGTAGAGCGTGGCGCGCGTTGTATTCAGCACGTTGGCTTCGCCTTCCATGATCTGGCGAATGGGCCGTACGTCGGCGGCAGGCAAAAGCTGCGCGAGTTGGTGAATCGACGCTTCGACCTCCGCCGTGGTTCCATTGGCGGAGACTTCGATGGTGGTGGGCGCAACGCCGGTCCAGTTCTGAAATTCAGATTGATCGAGATAAATGCGGCTGTCTTCGCTTGCGCCGGTCTGAAGCATGCCGGCGGGCGCAAGCTCGATAGCCTTACCTTGAAAAGTGAGTTCAAAAGGCTGGCGGTTGGCGCTGGAGCTTGGGTTAATTACAGTCACAGCGCGCATTCCGATCAACGCTTCATTGGGCGCGGCAGGCCAATGGCTCACTTTCCACCAATGATTCAGCTGGCGGGCGCGCGCGAAGTCGGTGCCAACAACGACCACAGATTGTCCGTCGTGTGTGCGGGCGACAGCGTAGGAAAAAGGAACAGCCAGCGTCTTTGCGCCGAGAGCGGATTCGACTTTGACGAGTGCGTTGGAGGGCAGAGATTGTCCGTCTTTTGCGACGATAACTACATTGGCGCCATAATTTCGAAACTCGCCGCGGAGCTTGGCCTGCACGTCGACGTAGAGGTTCATCATCGCTGTAGCTACGGCCGCGGCAACAATCATGGCGAGCAAGGCGGCTGCCGCGCGGCCGCGGCGGAGGACGGCGGCGCGGAAAAGCATGCGCAGGAACATGGAATAGCGCGACGAAGAATGAGGCGCACGAGCGCGACGATCCGCGACTTGCTTCGGCGTGTGGAGTGTGCCAGGAGTCGCGCTCATCATCATGCTTACCCCTCACCTCGCAGAGCGAAGACGGGATCGAACCTCACGGCGCGACGAATCGCGGTGGCGCTTCCTGCGAAGGTCACAAAGACCGCAATAGCAAGGATGACAGGGAAGAGCACAGGCTCGATAGAAATCTGCGAGTTAAAAATAGAATGACCGATCTGCCGAGCGAGCAGTGCTCCCGCGGAGAATCCGGCAATCCCGCCGACGAGCGCGAGGAGTAATGCCTCCGCAAAGAAGATGGTGGAGACCATGAAGCTACTTGCGCCGAGAGCTTTCATCAAGCCAACTTCGACACGACGCTCAAAGATGGCCGTGGCCATGGCTGCGGAAACAGCCAGCGCTGAAGCGAAAAGGGCAGCGAATGTGACCAGCAGCATGAGTCCCTTGATGCGCGAAAGCACCGTGCCTTCGTTTTGCGCGACCTGGCGGATTTGTTCCGCGTGCGAATGCGGAATGGCTTCCTGCAACTGGTAGGCAATCGACTGCACGTAAGGCGAGCAATACCAGCGGTCGTAAACTTCTGGTGACATCGTCTTGGGATCGCGGACGGCGAATGCATCCTGCGGCTTGGTCAGTGCGCTGACATAGACGCGGCGCACTGCGCCAGGCTTGCCGAGAATTTGCTGAGCCAGGGCGAGTGGAGCGACAATCTGGTCGTCTTCAGCGCCGCCAGTAGAGAGAATGCCGGAGATGACGAGTTCGCGACCAGCGACCTCGATTGTGTCACCAGCTCTCTGGTTGAGCTTTGCTGCCAGACGTTCGCCGAGCAGCAAATTCTGAGAGTCGTCCGCGGGCCAACTACAGTTTGGAGATTCTTTAGCATCCCCACATGAAACTTTCCACCAGGGATGCGTGATTCTTACACCGGTGGTGAACTCTTGTTTGCCAAAACTCAGCGCCTTGTTGAAGTAGGTGCCGACGAGCGTCACATTTTTCGCGTCGCTGCCGTTCCCGACTTTCACAGTAACGGGCAGCATGGGCGAAAAGCCGACAATATTGTTGTGCCAGAAAGTGCCGCGAATTTTGGGTAGGTCGGCTTCGTTAAGAAACGCGCCATCGCTCGGCGGCTTCAGATTGACGCCACCGACTTCCACGTCGAGCGTGTCTTCCTGTGGAGTGACGAGCAAATTAGCGCCGTAGCTGCGCAGTTCTCGATTGATTTTGTCGCCGATGTTGGTGGCTACGGCGATCATAGCCGTGGCGACCGCGACACCTAGCGTGATCGCGATGCCCGCCAGAAGCTTGCGGCGCGCCTGGTGACGGAACGATTCGTAGACGAGGCGCGGAAACATTATTTCTGCTCGAAGTAGTGTCTGCCGGCAGCCACGTCGGCCTCAGACACGATGACTGCGTCGCTGGTGACCTGCGCCTTCATCGGGACAGGGTTGCAGCCGCCGGGCATTCCGACAGACTGAAGATTAATTGGGGATGCGCAATTCTTGCAGATCACTCCGTTGGAGCTCTTGTAGAAACCGACGCCGCCGCAGATTTCGCAGGCGTCGAAAAGTGTGGCAATTTTTCCGTCGGGCTTTTGATAGAGCCAGAAGCGCACTTCAACGCCGCCTTCCTTACTCTCGAACCGGTGTAGCTCGCCATCGTAAATCTCCTTCAGCGGGATCGAGACTTTGCCATCGACGAACGTGATTTCCGTGGCGGGCGAGAGCGCGCTGGCGCTCTTCTCGTAGATGAAGCTGGCGGTGATCATCACGATAAAAACGAACGAGCAAGTGTAAAGCGACGCCATCCAGAGGCGCTCGCGCCGGGCGGTCCAGAGCGCTTTGCGGCGAGCGGCGCCGGCTGCAGGAAGTTCGACCGCCTGCCGGCTCTTCATCTCAAATAGCACCATGAGCGCGGCCAATGCAACAATTGTGATGAAGAAAAAAAGTTCGTTGCGGACGATGGGACCAATAATCGCCATCTCCTGGCGAGACGAAGGAAGCACACCGTTCTCAGAGAGCTCGTGCAGCCCGGAGATCACAAGTTGCGCGGCTACCAGGAACAGAATCGCAGTAGTGACCTTGAAGAATTTCTGTAAGTTGATTTTGACGCTGCCCTTGACGAACATTACGCCGAACAGAATGGCGACGATTACTCCGAGGAGGGTACCGATAAAACTCATCAGCTCGCTCGAATTCAGCGTCACGGCCGAGAGGATCAGAACGGTTTCGACGCCTTCGCGCAAAACCATAAGAAAAACGAAGAGGAAGAGACCGATCGATTTATCGCTACTCCTTGGCCCTGCATCGCCACGGGCAAACGATCCAACCTTGCTTTCGATTTCGCCCTTGAGCTTGCGTCCGGTCTTCATCATGAAGATGACCATGGTGACGACGAAGACGGCGGCGACCAGCATAACCCAGCCTTCAAAAACGTCCTCATTCCACTTCAGACGGGAAAGCACAACGGCGATGGCGATCGATCCGGCAAAAGCTGCGGCGAGAGCGGCATAGACCGACTTGCGCAGGTCATTGCGGCCGATCTTGGCAAGATAGGCCAAGGTGATGCCCACAATAAGCGCCGCTTCGACGCCTTCGCGGAGCGTAATAATGAACGCCTGAAGCATTTAAATAGGGCCTGCTTTCTAATTGAAATTGAAATTCAATTTCAATATCACTAGGATACGGTTTCAGGCGGGCAGCGGTCAACGCAGTCAATCACGGATGGTTGTGGCTTGCATCACACGGGGAAACTGGGCATTGAACGGGATTTAGCGCGAACACCTTGTATTTGTCTAATTTTCGCGTGATGGGTGACCTCGCCTTCAAACACTAAGAGCCGCGAAACAGGACAGTGAGTCCCCTTCGGTAACATGGGCTTAAAACGCGTGACTAGCGATAATAGTTTTTGTAATTGGACAGGTTATATAGTTCTCGAAACCCAGACCCGCGCGGTTTGTGTTTTCTTAACGAAGCCTAGCTTTGCTGACGGCATTCAGCTCGCACCGAACTCTCCTGTCGTCGAATAGCTAATCAACGGCTGTCGATCAATATGCTGGAGATGGAACCGACCGCCTTCCTATTGTCGGACGTCTCCGTTTTTCGCCCTCCATGCGCCCGCGAATCGCATCCATAGTCTTCCAGTACTCATCAATTTCTGAACGGCCGCGCTTTGAAAGACTGACGGTCGTTCGCATTTTCTTCTCAATGATTTCTTTTGTGATAACGACGAGTCCAGCCTGCTCGAGATTGGTCAGCTGCACGGACAGATTTCCCTTGCTTATACCGGTTGCGGCTTGCAGGAAAATAAAGTCGGCAGAAGCACAGGAAGAGACCACCGCTAGGATCGCAAGTCGAGCCGGCTCGTGGATGAGCCGGTCGGGAAATGGGACTGCACGGAGCTCTTCAGTCAATGCTGATTCGGTCATTGTCGTGCTCCTCGTTTTCAATCCTCTGGGGCATCAGGCGGACCAGGGTGTAGTGGTTGTACAAACCCAAAGCTATAAAGCTGAGACCCAACCAACCATTATTCAAGAATTTCCAAAGCGTGAAATGTACAGCATCGGCATGCCGGAGTGCGTAGAGGCCTGTAATCGCCCAGGCAAGCGCGCTTGAGGCCAGGAAAAACATTCTGAACAAATCTTCTTGATTCGGGTTCTTTCGAAAGCTCACGCATAGGTATAGGACCACAATATAGCCGGGAGGAATGTTACGGGATGAGCAGGAATCATGGAGTCAACGTCGGCGACGATCGAATCGGCATAGCGGCCAATTGGGCGGCCGAAAAATAGAAGCGCCAACAGGACCAATAAGAGAAAGACGAACTGTTTATTGGTCATGTGCGTGGCTTGCGGTTCTACCCAGCCAAACCGACGTTGATAATATTTTGGTAGATAGCGGAAGGCCAGAAAAATCGGAAGCCAAAGCAGCACCAGCCAAGGCGAGTGATCGGGGTACACATATCTGAGTGAATCAGTAAGAAGAAATCCCGTCCCTAGAGCAACGCTGGTGAGACCCTGAAGTTCATGGAAGTGCTCGGTGACGTATTTGATCCGCTCAGCGCTGAGGGCGGACCTAGCGTCGGCAAAGAGTTGAGCTCCCATGAACTGGTTTGTACCATAAACCTAAAACTAATGGAAGCACCCATTCTTAAAGGATTTTCAAGAATTTCTTGGCTTGCGTGAGTTCGGGGAAGAGATTCTCTTCCGCGCGGAACTCACGCGAGTGCACGCAGCGTCGGCTGCCTCTGAGCTTGACCGGATGCTTCAAGTGCAGCATCTCATGAAACAAGATGTATTCGATCGCGTAGCGTGGCACACGCGAGTCATCAAAAACGCGGCTGATGACGATGGCGTTGTGCGCCGGATCATAATGTCCGAGGCTGCTGCGAGCGTGGTTCCGGCTCCAGGTGAGTTGCGGACGCCCCATGAGTCCGTGAAAGAAGCGGCGGTTGAGGTCGTCGAAGATTTCCTCTAGATGATATTGATGACCGCTGGCGGAGTGAATATGTTTGCGTCCGCGCATCTGCCGGACGATGCGTGCCTTGGCGGTAACATCGCGGCTGGCGATATAGCGGCGATAGCGCGCGCTGTGGGCGCGATCAACCGGCTTGCGATAAAGCTTGGCGAGCAGAATGTGGACAATCGAGAGGAGCACGGCTTCAGGAGCGCCTTCCAGCAGGTCGGAGATGCGGATGTAGAGCTCTCCCTGGCGCAGGCGAATGGTGTTGTTGATGGATACAAAGGGATAGAAACGCACGTGCAGAGTCGGCGCGGGCGTGCGCGGGCGCAGTTCGCGATAGGCATCGTGAAAGATTTCGGTAAGCTCGGCGGACACGTTGATGGAAGGGTAGCAGAGGCAGCTATCAGCCGTCAGCTTTCACAAAAAAACATAGTCGAGCTGTGCTGCTGCGGCAATTTATGAGTTGACACACTCAGTTCGCGCATTATGGGGGCACATTATGGGGCGGTATATTGAAAGGTTGTGCCATCGCGAACACAGGGGACGTTGTCCTCTTACTTGTCAGTGCCTTGGTCTTTGCGCGTGGCAGGGCGACTTACGTCCTTTGGCGTACTTAGGCTGCGATAGACGGACCTGCCAGGAGCACGAGCGTTGAGAATGGCCTGAAGTGTGCGCGGCATATGCTTCGGAACCTCGAAAATAGCAACCTGGGAGATATTGTCGGCGTCGCGATAGGAAATGCGGAAGAAGTGTCGGTGCTCCCGTTTCTTGGCCAGCGCAACGACTATACCAGGCAAGACTCCCAAGTGATGGGTCACTTCCGTCGAGTATTGGAAAGATTCGATAGCAGCGTAGGGAATCGCCAGCTTGTTGCTAGCGTATTCGAATGTCAGAGACGTTTCGGATGTGGTGTCGAGGCGCCCGACCAGATTGTTAGTAAGAGCCGGGATCGTACCACCGACGTACATGACCTGACCGCCTTCCACCGCAACCGCAGGCAAAGTCAGGCTCAGAAGAATGAAGAAAGCTACAAGTCTTTTCATACTGCACCTCCCCAGGTTTCAGTTTCTACATCCTGAACGAGGGTCGCGATTGGATGTGGCTGGGTTGTTACACTTTCGAAAGTGTTACGAGGTCAGCGGGTTCTGGATGAACTCAACATAGCGTCGGAGTTCCTCGATCGATGATTCCGAAAGCAATGGGAAGGGAATTGCCCGGCAGCCTTTAGGCAGCAGGGTCGCTGTCACGCTGTCGCAAACAACTGCAGCGGTCTGCTGCAGGCCGCGCTGCCAGTTCGTTTTACGCGCATCCCGAAATATCAGGGCATCCGGATGAAAACCGGCGGCATGCAACATAGTGCGTGCCAATTTCAGAAAATTCGGCCACCCAGACGCAATTCCGATCAGCGTGCCGGATGGGGCCGGCAGCCACCCAGCAAGCGAGGTTGGTACGGAGCGAACCTGTAGCGTGAGCACGTCTGTGCCTTCCGGCAGAGTCTGGCGCACGGCTGCGGCTCGATTTGGAAGCACGACTGGAATGGCGCCGTCCGCAGACTTCGGGCAGTCGTGTAGGCTGCAACTCTGCACAGGAAAAGTCACAGCGTGCCCGATCTCGACGGCCAGAATTCGTCGCAGTTCCTCATCGGGTTCGATCAATAAGAAATGATCGGGCGGCTGCAACTCCAACCATTGCCGGAGACGTGAGCGCACGGTAGCGAGAGGAGCGCCAAGTTCGCGTGCGTCCTGAAAAAGCTGGGCAATCAAACGATCGAGCGCGAGCACCGATGAAGGAGCGAGTTCAGGTTTTCGCTCCCCGACATACACGCCGCTGCCATGGCGAAACTCAACCCACCGCTCCCGTTCGAGCTGGCGGTATCCGGCGCTGATTGTGTTGGGATGAAGACGAAACCGCCGCGCCAGCTCTCGCGTGCTGGGCAGGCGCTGTCCTGGAGTCAGGTCGTCGCTGAGAATACTAAGGATGACTTGCGTTACGAGCTGTTCACGAATGGTGACTTCACTGCCGCGAGCGAACCAGAGTTGCATGCGGCCACCATCTTAAGCGTCGAGGAGTCCCTCGGCTAGTAGCTTCAAAAGAAGAGTCTTCTGAGCAGAAGTCCGAACCTTACTTGCTCTTTTTTTTCTTCTTCATATATTCCTCGACTTCCGTCAAGGTCTTGCGGTGATCCTCGGCGCTGGAGTCGACGGTATCGAGGGCGTCAGTCATCAGAAATTCGTACTGCTTTGCTTCGTCGGCGTTGGTATTCGCGGAGTCCTTGAGGGCGCGCAGTTTGGACTGAAATTCGGTGTCGGCTTCGATGACGAGTTTCAGCGGCTTGCGAATATCGTCCTTGCGCCCAACGTACATATCTATGTTGTCATTAAGTTCATCGTAAATGCCGAGGAAGTCGTCCAGCATGTCATGGGTCTGGCGTCCACGCTCGGTCGTCTTGGGATCGCTGCGCATTTGCTCAAGTTTTGTCATACGATCCCGGGAAAACTGCACGTAAAGCTTTAAGCGCGCGTCAGGATCGAGCATGGCGTCACGAAGTTGGTCGATCTCCAATTGATTGAGCGGATCGCGATGGTTCTGGGCGTAAAGCGGAAATGAAAGCGAAGAAAGAAGTGGGAGCGCCACCAACAGCGTCAGGACGAACGTAGCGCGCCAACGCCAACTCGGACGCTTGACGGGTCTCATTTGTTCTCCTTCTTCTCGTCCTTGGCGAACATGGCTTTGAGCAGCGTGGTGCGGACATCTTCGAGTCGCCGAATATCCCGATCTATTGGACCCTGATCGTCGAAGGGGAGCGTGCGCTTAATGTCACGCAGCTTATCCGCGATTTTTCGGACCTCGATCTCGACATTCTTGAGGCGCTTGTTGGTTTTTGTGGCCGCGTCGCGAGCTTTCTCAGAATAGGTTGCAATGTCATCGACGGAGGCGCGGGCTTGTTCGGCATTACCATCCTTGTAGAGCCTGTCAGCATTGCGAAGTTCCTGCTGTGCGATCCGTATGCCGAGTTCGGCGCGGTCCTCGGGACGCGCACTTTCAAAACGCGTTTTCATTTCGTCTACGGTTTCGTCCTTCGCCACGCTATAGGCGGAGGTGAGTGCGAGAACGAGCATAGTGGCGAAAACGGTAAAGGCAAGTCGTCGCATGGCAGTCGTCGTATGGCAATTCTTGTTATGGCAATTCGTCTATAGCAATTCTTCTTATGGCAATTCAATGCTTCTTTGGTTCAATGGCGATCAGGCGGTGTGTGGCCTGCCACTCCTGATCAGGATACTTCCCCTTAGCAACATCCAGAAAGTGATGATAATCGAGTGCGGCCTGTTTATAGTCCCGCAAATGATCATAAGCGGAGGCTCGAACAAAAAAACAGATTGGAGGCATGTCTGCATTTAACACGGTGCGCCCATTGAGGGCTCTAACCGCGAGTTCGTAGTTCTTGTTCTCACTGGCCGCAAAGGCCAAATCGACGTAAACATCGGGTGAATCGCGCTTCAATCGGAGCGCCACCAATAATTCTTGTTGAGCCTCCGGGAACTTCTTCTGCCGCAGCAAAGCCTGTCCTAGGCCGCGATGCAATTCCGCGTCATCCGGATGAGCCGTGACGAGAGCGCGATAGATGGCTTCTGCCTGATCGTTCTTCCCGGTACTGGTAAGGAGATCCACTAGTTCGCGCTGTGCTTCGGAGTCGTTTGGAGTAAGTTTCAGCGCTGTCTGCATTTCTGCGATGGCATCATCTTTTTTGCCCTGCACAGCCAAGACGCGTCCGAGTTTGAGATGAATGCCGGCATCATCCGGGCGCTCGGCAGCCAGTCGGCGCAGCAGGGGTTCGGCGTCGCCAAGGCGGCCCGACTTCATGTAGATATTCGTGAGGCCGATCGCGGCTTCCGTCGAATGTGGATCGAGCGCCAGGACTTGTTTGTATTCCGCTTCGGCGTCGGAGAATTCTTTTTGCCGCTCGTGCAGTAGGCCGGCTGAAAGATGCGGCTCAGGATCCTTCGGCGTGAGTTCGGATGCCTTACTGTAAGCTTGGAGTGCGTCGTCCGGCTTAGTGCTTTCCAGCAGATGCGCGAGCGCGAGCCAGGCGCGGGCTTGACCTTCTTCGACGTGCTCGTCAGCGGAATGCCCCCTGGGTTTGAGTGTGGTGGCAGCGCGCAGAAAACGCTCGGCCTCGGGGCTGTTAAAGCGGGCCAGCATCAAGCCCAGGTTCAGGTTCGTCTCGAACACGTCAGGCTTGGCGGCGACGGATTGCCGATAAGCATGGATCGAGTCTTCCACGCGACCTAGGTGATTGAGAACGAACCCGAGATCAAACCATGCCTGATAGTTCTTGGGATCTTTATCGAGCGCCTTCTTGAGCAGCGTTTCCGCGCCAGTGAAATCATTCTTCTGGATCGCATCTTCCGCCTGCGCAATTTCTGGCGGCTGATCGTCGATACGTTCCTTGTAATGGCGGACAGTGGTGTGGTCTTGCGCAAAGGCGACGGCACAGGCGGTTAGCACGATGACGATGAGCAGGATCGCGTTGCTGACCGGACGATTCATGCGTGGAGATTTCTGCGGATTGTGCCGCGCGAGAGCCTGTCCTGAGCGGAGTCGTAACGACGCTCGGGCTCCAGCTCCAGAAACATTCTACTGCTCGCCTTCTACTGCTCACTGTGCCTTACGCTGTTTCCGTTCAAGACCAGCTTTAGATACTGTCCAGTGTAAGAGTTCTTCAACTCAGCGATCACTTCAGGCGGGCCGAAGCCGACTAGGTTTCCACCACGGCTACCGCCTTCTGGACCGAGGTCAATGACCCAATCCGCTGTCTTGATGACTTCGAGATTGTGCTCGATGACGACGATTGAGCCTCCCGCATCGATTAGACGGCGAAAAGCCGAAAGCAGTTTACTGACATCGTCGAAGTGCAGACCGGTGGTAGGCTCATCGAAAATGTAAAGCATGCGGCGCTTGCGTTTGGGTGCGTCTCCGCCCTCGCCGGGACGGCTGGCGAATTGGCGAGTTCCGGGCTGAAGATGCGCTGCCAGCTTCATCCGCTGTGCTTCGCCTCCAGAAAGCGTTGTGGCGGACTGCCCGAGTCGCAGGTAGCCGAGGCCGACTTCGTCAAGCACGCGCAGTTTTTCCGTGAGCCGCGGAGCCTCGGCAAAAAACTTCAGCGCCTCGCGAATGGTCAGGTTCAGAACTTCATGAATGTTCTTGCCCTTGTAGTGGATCTCAAGCACCTGAGGTTTGTAGCGCGTACCCTTGCATTCGTCGCAAATCAATTCCACATCAGCCAGAAATTGCATTTCGACGGTTACCGTGCCGTCACCCTGGCAGTTTTCGCAACGCCCGCCCGGCACGTTGAAAGAAAAATGTCCAGCAGGGAAGCCGCGCTTCTTCGCCTCCGGCTGCGAGGCAAACAGTTCGCGGATAATGTCGAAGGCCTTAATATACGTAACCGGATTCGACCGCGGAGTGCGGCCGATGGGCGATTGATCGACGAGTGTAACATCATCGAGAAAATCTTCACCTTCAATGTCGTCCCACAAAATAGCGGAAGCGCCGCCATTTGTCTGGCGCTTGGCCATGGCTAATCCTTGATAGAGGACGTCATGTAATAAGGAAGACTTTCCCGAGCCAGAGACTCCAGTAATTGCCACCAGCATGCCGAGAGGAATTTCCAGATCGATGCGCTTCAGGTTGTGTGCGCGAGCGCCAGTGATGCGAATTTTATGCGGTCCTGGCTGACGCCGCTTCGAAGGAATCTGGATGTGAATTTCATCAGCAAGATAACGGCCTGTAAGCGAGTGCTGCATCTTAATAATCTCGTTATAAGTACCAACACCCACAACGTTCCCGCCATTTTCTCCGGCGCCTGGACCAAGGTCGAGGATGCGATCGGCAGCGCGCATGATGTCGGGATCATGCTCCACCACGAGAATGGTATTTCCAAGGTCGCGTAAATCGTGCAGAATTTTGATGAGCCGGCGAGTATCGCGACTGTGGAGACCGATGGAAGGCTCATCGAGGACATACAGCGTGCCGACCAGACGCGATCCAAGAGATGTCGCTAGCTGAATGCGCTGTGCTTCGCCGCCCGATAATGTCGAGGCCAGACGGTCAAGCGTTAAGTACTCGAGACCGACTTCATTCAGAAAGCGCAGCCTCTCCTGAAGTTCGATAAGAAGCCTGTCGGCAATCGCAGCTTGCTCCGTCGAAAGCTTGAGTTGACCAAAGAAATGCGCTGCCTCTTCAACCGTCATGCTGCATACCTGGCAGATGTTCTTGCCATCGATCTTTACCTGGCGGGCTTCAACACGCAGGCGAGTTCCGCCGCATGCGGAGCAAAGTGAGTAACCGCGATAGCGGCTGAGAAAAACGCGGACGTGAAGCTTATATTTCTTGCGCTCGAGATGCTGAAAGAAGCCGCGAACGCCGCCAAAACTGCCGTCACCTTCAATGATGAGCCGCTGCTGTTCGGCTTCGAGTTCATACCACGGCACGTCCACGGGAATTTCGGCTGCGCGCGCAAAACGCTTAAGCTCGGTGAACAGCGGCCGATATTTTGGTTTAGTCCAAGGCTCGACAGCGCCTTCGTTCAGCGTCTTGCCTTTGTCGGGAATGACCAAGTCGAGATCGAAATCAATAGTGTTGCCGAAGCCCTGGCAACGCGGACAGGCACCATAAGGATTGTTGAACGAAAACAGCCGCGGCTCCGGCTCTTCGTAGCGGCTGCCGTCGTTCTTGCACTCGAAGCGTTGCGAAAATCGCAATCGTCGAGGAGTGTCACGAGCGCCATCTCCACTCTCATTTCGCGGCGCAATTTCGAAAACCACTTCGCCTGCTTCGCGATACCCGATCTCAACCGCATCGACGATGCGTGAGCGTTGGTCGGCCGAGACGACCAGACGATCGACCAGTCCAAACACAGGTTCGGAAAAATTAATGTCGAGCAAAGACTCAGGGCTGGAGAACTCGAAGACCTGTCCATTCTGAAACAGCCGGTTGAAGCCACGTTTGCGTAACTCGAAGAGCCGAGTCTTAATCGCCTCGGAAGGCAGATTAGACCCAGCCAGCTTCTTCTTCCCACGCAGTTTCTTGGCACTCTTTTCTTCCGCAGCTGGCACATGCGCTTGAATCGGAAAGAACACATTCAGGCGAGTTCCCTCGCCAAGAGCGAGCAGCCGGTCAACAACTTCGTCCACCGTATCTTTTTTCACTTCCTGTCCGCAGAGCAGGCAATAAGTGCGTCCAACGCGGGCAAAAAGTAAGCGCAGATAATCAAAAATCTCAGTAGCAGTCGCGACGGTGGAGCGCGGATTGCGCGTGGAATTCTTCTGTTTGATGGCGACTGCTGGTGCGATGCCGTCGATCAGATCAACATCAGGCTTCTCAATTCGTTCCAAAAACTGGCGGGCATAGGCCGACAGCGACTCGACATAACGCCGCTGTCCCTCAGCATAGATCGTATCGAAAGCGAGCGACGACTTGCCCGAACCCGAGACGCCGGTGACGACGGTCAGAGTGTTGTGCTCGATCTCAAAATCAATGTTCTTGAGGTTGTGAACCCGGGCCCCGCGAACCACAATGCTATCTGTCGACATCTTCCCCTGGCACCACAGATGGATCAAAACTAGGTACCGAATCTTCTATTATAAAGGGTGTTCGCATGCGGGGTTCGCGGCGCGCATGTCCGGAGAAATGAAAGACGGAATCAACTGATGATAAGGGGCAACTGCAGAGCTTGGGAAGAACGGGCTACGCGTAGAAGAACGGGCTACGCGTAGACGAACGGTCTCTCTTCCTTGCTGCTCCAGAAGTAGCCAAGAATAATCACACTAACGATCGCGGCGTAAGCGCACCACAGCGAGGTGAACGCGTAGCGCTTGAGCGCCATTACCGCCAGCAGAATCACTAGATTTGCCGCGCCGAAGACTACCATCATCTTGATCTTCGAGAAAAACAGCGAACCACAGGTTGCAATCACATAGAAGACGGCAACCGCCATATTGTTGGTCGCCTGATTGATGTACACGATACTGTTTCCCTTGACATATACCTGTGTTGGAAATGCCGTCAAAGCCCACAAAATATAGAGCGTGGTTGCGATGCCGATCCAAAGGAACGGCAGCATCCGCCTGCGGCTCTTCTTATCAGCCTCGAACAGCAGCACGCTGAGCGGCAGCAAAAAAGGGAGGAGCCCCTGCGCATAAAGCATGAACGCCGCGCCCATGTCGTGTGTGACCGCCGGCGAAAGAATCCCATCCAAGCCGAGCCAGACGAATCCCTCGATGAACTGATGAATGGCGAATAGCGCTGGCAGCGCCGCAAAAAGCAGTTCGCGCCTGTGCTTCACCTTGGTCAATGTGACGACGCCAATGGCGCCCAGGACTCCGCTGCCCACAAAGTTCGCTGCTGCTGAAAAACACATTTGTCCGTTTTCTCCGTTGCGAAGATTACACTGATCATCGCCGAATGCAAAACATGGCTACGGCATGGGAGCCGGAGTAAGGCCCAGCATGAAGCTTGTCCGCTGTGCCGCCACATTGACGGCGCCGGGATCCTCGGCGAGCCCTGTACCAGCGAAACGCCGATAGCCGCCTTGTTGCCCCGCTGCGATTTGCACGAACTCCACAGACTGCGGCGCATCGGGAATACGTGCTCCAAACCAGTGCGGGTCATCACGCTGCGCCCAGCTTACGAGCGCCAGCACAGCACCCACCGGGTACGCTGGGCCTCTTGTTGCATCGGCGCGTGCTTGCACGGCTTGCATGGCAGAGTCGTTGCCGTAGAGCGTCGCCATCGTGTGCGTCTTAGGATCGACGTACATCGTGATGGCGCTCCACGTCAGCGGTTGATATGGCAGGCTTGCCGGAAGTGCGGTGGTGTTATTCACAACTTCCTCACCGCTGACCTTCGCCGTTGAGATTGGCAGTGTGTACACGTAGTCGTTGCCACGCAGTGGTCGGTGGCAGCCTGTACACTCGTTCACGAAGTGCGCGTCATTGCCGTAGGGCTTCAACTCCATGCCGCGCCATCGGCCCCAACCCCATCCTTCAGTGTCTTTGTAGCGCCGGGCGTCTTTCAGCATCAGCTCAACCTGCACGAATTTGCCGGGGTGCACCAAGCCATCGGGACCGAGCTCCTGCTGCCAGGCGATTTTGGCGAAGCGCGTGCCGTCCGGCCATGGTGAGATGTTGCCCGCTTGTGCCGCCTTTACTGCCACATCATTTCCCAGGATGAACCGGAAGGTTCGGTTGTCGCCGCGGTCGGTGGTACTGATTAGTTTCCAGCTTTCGAATGTGGGATCGAACGGGAATCCATTGAACTCCGGCTGCACCGCCGCCAGGGAGACAGGCGCGGTAGTTCCAGTTGGAGCGGAAGATGGTGCGTTGCTGATCGGGCTCAGGGCGGGCGTCCAAGGGGCCAGATATGTTTTCAACGTTGTCAGTTCTTCGGATGTGACCTTTGCATCCGGATGCAGCTTTAGGAAGCTCGGCAGCGGCATCGCGCCGAGCTGGATCATGTTCACAGCCTCATAGAGCGTTGCCTTCTGCATGGCGGCTGGCTCGGAGCCCACTGTCGAAAAGTTGAGGTGGTCACGCGCGGTCAGGATGTCGTGCCGTACCAGCCAATAGCCGGGCACAATCTGGTCGAACCATGCGAGCCGCCGCTCGTCCGAATGGCAACTGTAGCAGTCTTTTTCGAGGATCTGCTTGACCTCAAGTGGCGCCTGCAGTTCAGCCGTCGCCGGCTTCGCCGGAATGCTGGGCCGCACCACCTGCAACACCGCAAAGACAAACACTCCCGCAACGATCAGCTTGCCAAACATCCTCATTGAACTCCTCATCAATCCTTATCAATCCTTATCAATCCTTATCAATCCTTATCAATCCTTATTAATCCCATGATTCCAAAGATCAGGAAATTAAAAAACAAGAGTAACTAGGAGAAGAAATAGTGCGGACTCACTGCGCCGCGAATGTGAACAATATAAGGATGTAAATCCACAGGCCGGTCATGCAATGCCAGTACCAGGATGCAACGTCGACGACGATTCGGCGGGATTCCACCGGGCGATGAAGCAGAGCGGCGATATTTGCGAAAAGAAGAGCAAGCACTCCACCCGCCAGATGAAGGCCGTGCATCGCGGTAAGAATGTATACAAAGGAGCTGCTGGTGCCGCCAATCAGATGAAAACCTTCAGCGGAGAGCTTGCTCCAAACGAAAAGTTGTCCGGCAAGAAATAGCAGACCGAGAACAGTAGTCAAGGCGAGCCAGGGGAAACGGCGCTCATTGCCCAGCGAAACGCCAGGAATCGATCGCACCGGGGCGAGCGCTGCTTCACGGGTGATTTCGCGGCGAGCCAAGTCGATGGTGACGCTGCTGATAATAAGGACGAAGGTATTAATCATTAACAACGTCCAGGGCAATCGGATCGGAACCCAGGTTCGGATGTAGCCTACATTGTTCGGGTCAAGACTTAGAATCCCGCGCCGGATCAGGTAGATCGTGGTGAAAGAAACGAAGAGCACGATGATGGGAGTCATGGCGACGGCCAGGCCCATACGCGCGCGGCGCAGTCGCTCTCCATAGTTCGGAATAAAGTCGGGCGTAAAGCCATCGCCGTCACGCCCGCGGCCGTCGTCACCTCCACCGGTTCGGGGAGGAAGCGAGGCGCCGTGGTGGCCGGAGAAGCGTGTCGAAATGGGTGTCACTCGAGACATCTCGATAGCTCGCTTTTCGCACGGCCGATAGCACCATAATTGGCACGGTGGGAACTCGAATTACTGCGTTTACACTTAAAGAGTATGGGCTTTTCTCTTGATGAACATGACGAAAGCAATGCGCGCGAGCGTTGGAACCAGAAATATCGCGAAGCCCCCAACGCGTGGGCGACACCCGACCCATTTTTGCTGCGTGCATTTTCGGAATACATTCTGCCGCTGTTTCCGCAAGAAGGAAGAGCGCTCGATTTAGCAGGAGGAGCGGGACGGCACGCCATCTGGCTCGCAAGACGGAGTTGGGAAGTTACGCTCATTGATATCTCCGAAGCCGGAGTCGAACTGGCTCAGCAGAATGCTGGGCCGCTCGCATCCCGCATTCGCTTTGTAATAGATGATCTCACTCGATTCAAAGCTTCGCAAACGCAGTTCGAGAAAGAGTTCGACATAGTGATGGCATTCTTCTATCTGGAGCGCGATATTTTTCCCGAGATCGTGAAGGCGCTGCGACCGGGAGGACTGCTCATCTACAAAACGCACACGCTGGCGCAGGCGAAACTGGTGGGTGGACCAAAGAATCCAGCGTACTTGCTGAAGCCCGGCGAACTTCTACAACTGACGTCTGGTTTGAGCGTGTTGCACTACCAGGAAGAGATCACGGAGAAGGCGAAGGCGGAGTTGGTGGCGATCTCGCCGGGCCATCCCGATGCATCAAACCAAAGTGATGACAAACATATAAAATGAGACTGTGTGTTGCGAAATAATCGGGCGTATTCGACGCAAGATCCGTATTTGGGGCCTAACCATTTGTCTGCATTCCGTGCATATTTCCGAATTAGCCGATTAACGGCTCCCGCCGTCATAGCCGCCTGCTTGCTTCTAGCGAGTCCTGCGTCCGCCGACACAGCCGCGTTCGACCTGGTCGGTCCGAAGGTTGAAGTGCGCGTGGAACGTCAAGGCAAGACTCTCCCCATTGCCGAGGTGCCCAGTTTGCAAGCGGGAGATCGCCTCTGGGTGCATCCTGACCTGCCTGACAGTCAGTCAGTTCATTATCTGCTGGTTGTTGTTTTCTTGCGGGGGGCCACAAATCCGCCGCCGGATGCCTGGTTCACGCGGGTGGAAGCATGGAGCAGACCAGTGCATGAGGAAGGCGTGTACGTAGTTGTGCCCGAGGGAGCCGAGGATGCTCTCTTGCTGCTTGCTCCGGAAACGGGAGGTGCTTTCAGCACGCTGCGAAGCGCCGTTCGGGGTAAGCCGGGAGCGTTTGTGCGTGCCGCGCAGGATCTTGAGCAAGCCAGCCTTGATCGGGCTCGGCTGGAGAGGTATTTAGAAGCGGTCCGCGAGAGTTCTGCAACCGATCCCGAGCAACTGAAAGCTCGGACTACCTTGCTGGCGCGCAGTTTGAACATGCGCCTCGACCAGCAGTGCTTCGACAAGCCTACCTCCCAGCAGGTGCCATGCCTTACACAGAATACCGATCAACTCGTGCTGGACGACGCTCACAGTCAGACCATGGCCGCAACTTTGACCTCGGGAGCTTCGTCTGATCTGCTGGCTCAGATTAGTTCGTCGCCCACTGCTCGCGGCGGATACTACAGTCCTTATGTTGGTGCGGTGGTCGATGTGGCCAGGATTTTGAGTACAACGCATACTGCGCAGTATCAGTACATTCCCGCGCTGTCATTGCCAAAGCAGGACCAACTTAATCTGCGTCTGAATAATCCTCCGTCCTTCCGAAATCCCAAATCAGTGCTGGTGATCGGCCTGCCTCCGGTTCGGCCTTCACCTTTGCCTGCGCTGCGAGCGGTAGATTCGGCTCAGGTTTTCTGCGCAAGCCAGGCTGAGCTTGTTCTTCCCGTGGATGGTGCGCCGCTGGCCTTCGCGACCGAACTGGGGCACAACTTTGTGCTCCACGTAGAAACCAAGGCTGGCTTGGGAATTGATCTTCCTGCCCAGCCTGATCCGGCGCGCGGCGGATTCGTAGTAAAGACTCAAAATATGCCAGCCGATGCCTTCGAGGGAGAAGCGGCTGGAATTCTGAAAGGAACGTGGGGCTTCCACGCCTACGAAGGGCCGCGATTCCGGTTACAAACTTCGCGTCCGGAGCAATGGATTATTGCTTCGAAAGATGCGAGTGCACTCATCGTAGGGAGGGAAGATATTCTCCACCTGCAGGCCGCGGACACACCCTGCGTGAGCGAAGTAACGGTGCACGATGAACAGGGCAAGCACCTGGAGTCGACTTGGAAGGCCGCTAAAGCAGATGAACTTGAAGTGCGAGTTGGGTTGCAGCAGTCTCCTGCCGGATCGTTAACCATGGCGGTGAAAAAGTTCGGCCTGCGCGAAGCGGATGAGGTCCGCCTGCACACCTACGCGGAAGCTGCTCGATTGGACGGATTTACGATCCACGCCGGTGATTCTAACGGAGTTCTGAAGGGCACACGCCTCGATCAGGTTATGGAGGTCGAAGTCGGCAATCTACACTTCAAACCCGAGACGCTTTCGCGCGCAAACCAGCAGGATGAGTTGACCATGGTTTCCCCGGAGCCCGCAGCCGGCACATTGCTGAAGCCGGGCGAACCACTCGCTTTGCGCATTACGTTGAAGGACGGGCGATTGCTGGAACTGACATCGACGGTTGGTCCGCACCGTCCGAGCGTGAGCATGATCAGCAAGAGCGTTCAATATGACGAGAGCGCGCCCCCATCCCCATTCGTTGTTCGGCTCGGTGACAGCGATGAATTACCGCAGGAGGCGCGTCTCAATTTTTTTCTGAAGAGCCAGTCACCGGAGTTGTTTCCGGCAACCGAAAAGGTTGAGGTAGCAACCGCCGATGAATCGTTTCGTGTATTGCTGAGTTTCAAAGAAGGCAATCTTACGCTGCAAGATACGAAGACGGTCTTCGCAGTGCTGGACCCCATGAAGCTTCTTGGCCCTTCGGCTTTTGGGCCGCTGAAGTTTCGTCCCGTAACGGCGGACGGTGTGGAAGGAGATTGGCAACCCCTTATCAATTTGGTGCGTCTCCCGGACCTCAAGGGCGTACATTGCCTGCCGGGACGCGAAAAACAATGCACATTGAGCGGTGACAAACTCTTTTTGATCGATGCGGTGAGCACGGATCCAGACTTTAGCAACTCGGTTACAGTTCCTGACGGCTTTGCCGAGGAGACCCTCGTCATCCCACCGATGAAAGGAAAAACGATCTACCTCAAGTTAAGAGATGACCCGACTACTGTCGATACGGCGGTTCTGCCGACGCCGCCGTAGCCGATCGCAAGGCATGTATATCCTGCGTTAGACTGTAAAAAGAAAAGCGGGCGAGCGTGAAGTTATCTAGAACTAAAACGCGAGAGTGGCGGAATTGGCAGACGCACCAGACTTAGGATCTGGCGGGTAAAACCGTGGGGGTTCGAGTCCCCCCTTTCGCACCAATAATTTAGGGCCGATCTCAAATCGGCCCTTTTCTCATTGTGCCCAATTTTGTGCCCACCTAGGTTTCGCTGCGCCTATTTTCCTGTCGCTTGTAGCGCGATAAGTGCTGCCTTGGTAGTTTGCTAAAAGCCCGCTCGATCGCGTCAGCTTGGGGGTGAACGTACCGCTGAGTGATCGTGATTGAAGAGTGTCCCGCGATTCGAGCCAGCGTAAATACATCGCAGCCGTCCGCTGCGAGTTGGGAAAGAGCTGTATGTCTGAGAATGTAAGGCTGAAAGTGCATAATTTCCATTCCGCCTTCCGTAAACGGATTCGCTTTGCCCATCCAGTCTAAAAAGATTTCTCCAGATCGTGAGGGTCGCGAGCAAGAAATGTCGCCTATAGAAGTGAGCGGGAAATCAGCCGCGCGGATCGGCGCTCAAGACGACTCGCTAAATAAATCCATACCAGGAGAATCTGCCATGAAAAGTCTTTCTCATTATCTGTTCCTCGCCGGAAGCACTTTGTTGATCGCCCTGCTTTCGGTTTGCCAAATGGCCGCCGCCACCAACCCACTGAACCAACCGAGAGGCTTAGCCCTCGCGTCCAACGGCAATCTATATGTTGCCAATTCGGGCGCGAACAACGTTCTCGTGTTCAATCCAAACTATGCGCGCGTCAGCGCGAAGACCATCACGGAGGGTGTCGACAAGCCGACCAGCGTGGCCTTCGATAGCATCGGCAATCTCTATGTTGCCAACATCGGAACCGAGTCGGTGACGCAATACTCCTCTGCCGGTGTGCAGAACACCGCGGGAACGATTACTGCCGCCATCAATACTCCCGAGGCTTTGGCCGTGGATGCACTCGATAACATATGGGTCAACGACGGATATCTCGAGGTCACCATTTATTCGTCCAACATTTATCCCGCACTGCCCGGCCCGCCTAGCTACACTCAGATATTTATCCCGCCGAGCAACGCTCCGGTCTACGGTTTGGCCGCCCACAAGCAATTTGCTGCCTGGGGCAGCGTGAATGTTGCTTACATCCAATATGTCGATCAGATCCTAGGCTCCCAAGGAGCGACCGAGTGGGAAGGCTCCGCCTCCGAAGGATTGGCGCTGGCTTTCGACAGCACGGGCAATCTGTACATCGCCAACGCCAATAACACGGTTAACTACGTCGACTTTGCCACGGGGGGCGAAGTCCAGTTCTTGAGCCTTCCGTTTAGCCCGGCGGGCATCGCGGTAGATAGTGCGCGAGGCCGGGTGTATATTTCAAATCAACAGGGCAATGCCATCGCGGTCTACAGCACCACCAACGGCGAACTGTTGAAGACCATCGAGTAAGAATCGATCGGGCGGAGGTTCGGTTTACCTCCGCCGGCTTTCTTTCGATCTCTGTCTTGCAAGAAGTACCCTGTGAACTCCGGCAAGGTCAATTGTGGAACGACCATTACCGAGCGGACCTCTACCCGCCATTGGTTGCGGCTGCCTTGAGACTGGATCACTGGGAGATGGATGACTACGCGCCGGCGCGCAATCGGTGTTTTGTGACGCTTAGTCTATCGCGGTAACAGTCATCCCGACTGTGCCCAAATTTGTGTCTACCACCAAACCCGACGAACTGCGATTGATAGCGATGCGATCCCCCGAAAGCCTTTCCAGAAGAGTCTTTCAGAGCATTCCGTCGCACATCGGAGCACTTCGTGTAAGTGGTTGAATTCTGGTGCGTGACCAACTTAGGATCTGGCGGGTAAAACCGTGGGGGTTCGAGTCCCCCCTTTTGCACCAAATTTTATTGCTCAACACACTTCCTGTCTCCGGTGTAGATGCGGCCCAGCGGTGATCGCCAGGCCGCACCGTACCCTGCTGCACCATAGCCTGTCGTGTGTGATCAGAATTTATAAATCAGAGCAAATTCCATCACCCGTGGTTGAGTCAGCGTTGCGGAATAGTCTCCGAACGTATTCGATGTCTGCACTTGGTCCTGCGAGGTGTAGGCGTCGAATCGAGCGTCGTTCAGCACATTGAAGACGCTCCAGCGCAATTGCACGATCTGCTGTTCGGTGCGCGGAATTTTCCAGCCTTTGGACAGGTTCATGTCGATGCCTAAGTAACCATCGCCGCGAACCGTATTGCGTGATCCGCTTTCGCCGGGGAAGGCATAATCGAAGCCCTGACTCGCCTGGGCGGGGTTCGGAAACATGTTGGGAGTTCCATTGAGTAACGTCGTTCCGGTCTTGATGGGCTTGCCAGTCTTATCCGCCCATCCCATTTCGTCCCAGTTGGTCGGCCAAACGTAGGCCATGTATATGCTTTCTGGAAATCCGGAGGTTACGCGCAGGGTTCCGCCCAGTTGCCAACCGCCGATGATGGCGTCGACTCCTTTGTTGACGTTACCGGCGATTTGTTTACCGTTGCCAAAGGGCAGCTCCGCGACCCAGTAGCCATTGAATTGATGCCGCACATCGAAATCGCTCGGACCATACATTTCGCTGGGAGACCACGGGTTGATGATGCTGGAGGTTAGATATTGCGTTCCGCGTTCCGCAAACGACTCGAGGTCGTTCGTGTGGCTGTAGGTGTAGTTCAACCCGAACAGGACTCCGTGGGACATTTGCTTGTGCAGGCCAATCTGAAGTCCGTTGTAGTTCGAGTAGCCGATCGAGCGCCAATCCCAGAGAGACGAATATTGGCTGTTGAAAAAACTGTTCAGCCCCGTGACGGGTGCGGTTGGGAAGCCAGCCACATCAATGTCGTAAAGCGCAGACGTCTCGTTATAGAGGTTGCCGCAGCCAGGGCCAAAAACGTCATAAGTAGCGGTCAGCAAGCTTGGTGTCGCTCCGCCGGTCGAGCAAAGAGTGTAAGAGGATTTTGGCGTCAGCATATCAAGCCAGTATTGCGCTGTTGGGCCAATCACGGAACTGTTGATGCCGCTCTCCGGAGTCCCGGCACGCCAGAGTGTTGACAGTTGCTTCGCGGCCGAGAAGTAGTCGATTCCGGATTTCGGATCCACCAAGTCCATCGGGGCGCCGATGTCGTCGTACGCGAGCAGACGGTGAGCGAAGTGCCCCACATAGGCGACATCCAGAGTCATCCCTTTCGGCAACTGCCGCTGGATCGAAAAATCCACGGCGTAGGAGTAAGGAGTTCTGAGAGATTGGTCGATTCCGGTCGCGATTGCCTCGGCGCCCTGAGGATAGGTGACTGGAAACGTAGCCGGCGGAGCCGGTTCCGTGATGCTGGCTGGAATCGTGTTCATGCCGGTTAGGCGAGGGGCTGTGGCGGGTGTCAATGTGCCGGCATTATTCGTGAGCACCGTTGAGAGGCCAAATGTACCGCCTGCGTCGTAGGTCAGAGCCAGCGCCGGTCCGAAGTTGTCGAAATACATTCCGAAACCGCCGCGAATCACGGTCTTCTCCTGCGGGGACCAGGAGAAACCTACGCGTGGAGCGAAGTTCTTAGTCTGAGAATGATAGAGACCCGGCCGTCCATATACAGACCCGGCCGGCGCGAACGTGATCAGCGCATCCTGATTGGAAGGAATGCCTTTGCTTGCGTCGAGGGCGCGCTGGTTGAACCAGGAGCCCATATTTACAGAAGGCGTTACTTCCTGCCCATTTGTTTCGGTGATGGGCGTCATTAACTGATAATTCAAGCCATAGGTGATCGAAAGGTTGCGACGTGCGTGCCAGGTATCTTGGAAGTATAAGTTGTAGGTGTTGGTTGCCCAGTGGCGGCTAACCGGGGCTCCCTGGCTGAGTGGATCGGCGGTAGTAAGGTTAGCGACAGAATAGTTGTACCGGGCATCCACTTCACTAACAATGCCCATCATTGCTGCGAGGGGCCAGTCGTAGCTCTGGCCGAAACCGCTGTCAACCGCAGGGAAGCACGGCCCGGTATTGGGAGGAGTGCAGCCGTACGCGGGATTTAGAGGCGAGTTCACATTGGCGAAGCCGCTAAACTGGAGCCAGTTAGAATTTGTGAGACCGTCGCTGAAAGAAGTGCCAGTACTGGCGCTGGTTCTGCGGATGAACAGGATATTTGTGCCAAACTGGAAGTTGTGCGATCCCTTGAGCCATGTGGCCGTGTCGACCAGATTGTGCACGGGCGCGGTAAAGGCGCTCCCATAAACATTCGGTTCGTCCAGTCCACGCATGCCGACCCACGGCTCGCTAGAATTGCCGGGAGTCGCGATGCTCTGATGGGTGATGCCATAGCGTACGTTATTAACCCAGCGAGGTCCGAAAACACCAGTGTAGCCGGCGACGAATCCCTTGCTGACGTCGATCGACGTGGATTCTGGCGGTGTGCCGGGAAGGAATGGCGCGTTGATGGTGGGATCGTTGCGAGCCGCGCCTCGGAAAAACAACGTGTGGTTGCCGTTTGAGGTCAGTTTGTAATCCAGCCGACCGATATACCAGTTAAAATTTGTCAGCGTTGGGGCGGCGAAGCGATATCCGGCAAAGTTCACCAGATTGCCGACGGTGAAATCGTTAGGTACGGGATAGGTATGAAAGTAATTGAGCGCCACCGAGCTTGGCCCGATGTGAAGCGGATCCATCAGCGTGAGATTGGCAGGAGAGAGGCCGTAGTAGCCGGGCTGGACTGCATAGCTGGTGCCGCTCTCGCCGGCGACATTCATTCCAGGGCAAAGAGTTGTATTAAGACCTCCACCTGGGTTCAGCGGACATTCATACTGGATGACGCCATCGGCCAGCGACGCGGTCGGAATATTCCGTAGCGTGCTCTGCTCAAGCGATTGCCGTTGGCCTTCGTAATTAAAGAAGAAGAAAAAACGGTCCTTCATAATCGGCCCACCGATCGTTCCACCAAAGACGTTCCTTACCAGATGTTCCGGTACGTTCGGCTGGCCAGCTGCGAGTTGGGATAATTTCAGGAAATAGTCGTTGGCTTCGCCCACTGTGTTCCGGTTGAACTCGTACAGCGAGCCGTGAAACACGTTCGTGCCGCCCTTGGTGACCATGGCAATCTGAGCTCCGGCAGAGCGTCCGTCGGTCGCGCCATAGTTGGACGTGGTGACCCGAAATTCCTCCACGGAATATGGCGTCGCTGGCAAAACACCAGTGAAAGCATAGCCGTTGAATTCGTCGTTGACGCTTACGCCATCGAGCGTGATATTGTTCTGGTCGCTGCGCTCGCCGTTCACGGAGCCAGCGCGTGTGTCATAACTATTTGATAACTGTGCGGGTTGTTCGCCGTTGTAGATAACGCCGGGCTGCAGGCTGAGTAGCAAGGGCATGTTCTCCGCTTGCAAAGGCAGGTTCTCGATTTCAGTCGTGCCCATGGTGTGTCCGAGGGTGGGGTCCGTCGTGTTGAGTGGCGTCGCTTCGCCGGTGACTTCTATCGTCTCTGTCGAGGCGCCGACCTTCAACCGGACGTCTGCGGTGGCGGGCAGGTTCACCTGTAACTGCAGATCGGTCTGTACGTAGGTACGGAAGCCCTTTGCCTCAACCGTCAACTTGTACGGGCCGGGCAAAACGGAGACAAATTCATACGAGCCCTTAGACGTAGTAGTGGCCTGACGGGACAAGTTCGTGGCTACATTGGTCAGGGTCACCTGAGCTTCTGCAATCGTCGCGCCGGAAGGGTCTGTGACCAAACCGTGCAACGAGGTGGTTGCCTGGCCCCAGGCGGACAGGCTCAACCCCAAGCCAGCAATTGCAATGGCAATTCGTACGAGTATGTTTCGCGACATGACTTTTCTCCTTATCTCAAGGCCCTGGGCGATTGCTATGAGCATTCTGCTGCGCATTAGTTTCGCCTTCCGGTGCTCTTCTGTTGTTTCGAATCTGGTTGCTTCAAATCTGGTTGGGTCAAACGGTTGACCATCTTGAAGCGGTCTCCGCGATATGTGGACTTGACATACTCCACCGGCTGTCCACTTTGAGAGTAGGCAGTACGAGTAAAAAAAAAGACGGGGCTACCAGTGGCGAACCTAAGTAGCTTTGCTTCTTCAGTGCTCGCCAGACCTGCCTCCACTACTTCGTCGGCGGCGACGATTTGGATGCCGTAGAGTTCGAAGAGAGCTTGATAGAGCGACATGTTTGGGTTGAACGCCTGGAGCAGGTCAGGGTACAGGCGCAGCGGAAGTCGGCTCCATTCAAGCCCCATGGGCGAAGAACCGGTCATTCGCACGCGTCGCAGGCTGACCACCTTTTCACCCGCCGGAAGGCGAAGCGCGTTGGCTACATCTGGGGTAGCGGCGGTCACTTCGAACGAAAGCACTTTCGAACGCGGCCGCGATCCACTGGCCTGCATTTCTTCACTGAAAGATAAGACCTGACGGGAATTCTTTTCCAGCTTGATGGCGGAGACGAAGGTGCCCTTGCCTCTTTGGCTATAGGTGACGCCCAAATCACAAAGCGATTTCAACGCTTGCCGCGCGGTCATGCGGCTGATCCGCAAACGGCCGGAAATTTCCTGCTCTGAGGGAATTGGCTCGCCCGGTTTTAGCGCGCCAGCACGAATCTGATCGAGAAGATGTTGCTGAATCTGGTAGTAGAGGGGGACAACACTGCGCCGATCGAGTGCGGGGAGATCCACCAAGTTCTCCAGTTGTATAGACAACTAGGCTTTTTAGTACTAATGCACTTCCTTGTCAAGAAATTTCTTTCCAGGAAATCCACAAGCCAGAGAATTTTGAAGACCGTAGCGCGGCGGAAGCAAATTTTTGGAGAGGTAATCGAAAAATGTAATTAGCAGCTTGTGATTTTTAGATTGGCGAGCTATCGATGGCGTCGAAGGCTTCGGATTCCTTTTCTTCATGAAAGCCGGGATGGCTTTGCAACAGCCGTGCGCATCGGTTCCAGCGGAGAATGGCATCGTCGTTGTCAGGAGGATGAATCGTTTCGGCTTCGGCGAAACAGCGCATCGCTTCCGCGAAGAGCGGAGCGAGGGTATGCGGGGAGCGTCCCACGCGCATCTGTGCTTTGGCTCTCCGTTCATGCAAGAGGCCAGTGTAATAAAGGCGTTCGTAGCGCTCTGCTAGTCTCTGGAAAAGTTCTTCTGCTTCCCGGTGGCGATCCGACGCATCTCCGCAGAACTGGTCGGTAATTGAGAGGCCGAGCAGGCGGAGCGCGATTTGGTGTTCGGGCTCAACTGCCAGGATGTCGCGGCAGATTGATTCTGCCTCTTCCGGTTCATTGAGTGAGCGGTAGAGCTCTGCTTTTGAGATGGCTTCGGGAATACCGGCTTTCGAGATGGTTTTTAACGTGAACTCCATGGGATCTCCGTTAGCGTCAACCCGATTCTTTTGCCCCGCGAATCTTTCTAACCAGCATGAGCAGGGGATCGTAGAACTCGTCGACTACGCGCTCTTGTAATGGAATGATCGCATTGTCGGTGATGTGGATCTCCTCGGGGCAGACTTCGGTGCAGCATTTGGTGATGTTGCAAAGGCCGATGCCCAGCTCATCCTTGAGCATCTTAGTGCGAGACTTCGAATCGAGAGGATGCATTTCGAGTCCTGCCACTCGAACGAAAAATCTCGGTCCGCCGAACTGCTCCATCTTTTCGTGTTCACGAAGAACGTGACACACGTTCTGGCACAGGAAGCATTCGATACACTTACGAAACTCCTGCACCCGGTCCACATCTTCCTGATACATTTTCCACTCGACGCCGGGGCGAGGCGTGAACGGTGGAATTTTCTTGTTCACGCGATAATTCCAGGAGACATCAGTGACCAGATCTTTGATGACGGGGAATGACTTCATGGGCTGGACGGTGATGGGTTTGTCGAGGGGCAGGGAATCCATGCGGGTTTTGCAGGTGAGCCGAGGACGACCATTGACCTCCGCCGAGCAGGAGCCGCATTTGCCGGCCTTGCAATTCCAGCGCACCGCCAGATCGGGTGCCTGATGCGCCTGGATATGGTGGAGCGCGTCGAGCACGACCATTCCCGGGGCAATCGGGACGCGGTAGGTGATGGGCTGTCCACCTTCGCTGTTGCCTCGAAAGACCTCAAAGATTGCTTCTGCCATCGCACCTCCACTACTTCTGTTCACCTATTTTTCATCCGCAACCAGTTGTTTCAAGTCGTTGGGCATATCCGGCACCGGCGACTGACGCAGCGCCATTGTGCTTCCGTCGCGGGCGATTACGTTATTTTTCGTTCCCCAAGTTGCATCGAGCGCTGGGTAATCGATGCGGCTGTGCGCTCCACGGCTCTCTTCGCGCGCTAGTGCACTGCGCGTGACGGCCTCGGAGACTATCAGCATCGACTTCAAATCCTGAGCGAGGTGCCAGCCGGGGTTGAACATTCGCGAACCTTCTACGCTTAGATGTTCGGCACGCGCTTTCAGTTTTTCCAATTCTTCCATGGCACGGGTGAGATCTTCTCGGGTGCGAAAGATGCCTACGAGATTCTGCATGACATCCTGCAGATCGCGATGGATTGTGTAAGGATTTTCTCCCTCTTTGCTTTCGAAAGGAGTCAGCAGTTCGCACGCGGCGGCTTCGATCTGCGCGGAGTCGAGGGGCGTTGTCTGTACTGTCTTAGCGTGATCAGCGGCGGCCAAACCTGCGCGACGACCGAAGACGAGTAGATCCGAAAGGGAATTGCCACCCAAGCGGTTGGCCCCATGCAGTCCGGCTGCCGCTTCACCTGCGGCAAAAAGTCCGGGGATGGAGGATTGAGTAGTCTCGGCATCGACGCGAATGCCCCCCATCATGTAATGGCAGGTTGGTCCGACCTCCATGGGGCCCTTGGTGATGTCCACGTCAGCGAGTTCCTTGAACTGGTGATACATGCTGGGCAACTTCTTCTTTACATACTCGGCCGGCTTTTGCGAGATGTCGAGATAGGCGCCGCCATGTTCGGTGCCACGACCCTCGCGGACCTCCGTATAAATGGAACGTGCCACCACATCGCGTGTGGAAAGCTCCATTCTCTTCGGGTCGTATTTCTCCATGAAACGTTCGCCCAATTTGTTGCGGAGAATTCCTCCTTCACCGCGAACTGCCTCGGTGACGAGAAGACCTTGCACTCCGGGAGGCCACACCATGCCGGTGGGGTGGAATTGCACAAATTCCATATCCTTCAACTCAGCGCCAGCGTTGTAAGCCAGCGCCATTCCGTCGCCGGTGTACTCCCACGAATTGGACGTGATCTTGAAAGCTTTGCCAATGCCGCCGGTGGCGATGACAATCGATTTCGCGCGAAATACAACGAATCGGCCCTGTTCACGCCCGTAACCGAATGCTCCGGCGACGCGATCTCCATCTTTCAGCAAGCGGGTGATGGTGCACTCCATGTAGACGTCGATCCCCATTTGCACGCCACGGTCTTGCAAGGTGCGGATCATTTCGAGGCCGGTGCGGTCGCCCACATGACACAAGCGACGGAAGGTGTGACCGCCGAAGGCGCGCTGTAGAATTTCTCCGTCTTTGGTGCGATCGAAAAGCGCTCCCCATTGTTCGAGTTCACGCACACGCTCGGGAGCTTCCTGGGCGTGGATTTGCGCCATACGCCAGTTGTTGAGCAGTTTGCCGCCGCGCATGGTGTCACGAAAATGAGTACGCCAGTCGTCGCCGGAATCCACGTTGGCCATGGCGGCGGCGATTCCACCCTCCGCCATGACGGTGTGCGCCTTGCCGAGAAGCGATTTGCAAACTACTCCCACATTCGCGCCTTGAGCGAGTGCACCGAGTGCCGCGCGGAGGCCGGCGCCACCGGCGCCGATGATTAGTACATCGTGGTCGTGAGTTTCGTATTCTGTCGTCACAAGATTCTCAAGTCGGTTATCGCTCCGCTGGCTACGAGCCGGATGTAAAGATCGGTTAGGCCCACCGTAATCAAGCTGATCCAGGCATAGAGCATGTGGCGTTCGTTCAGAACTGTCAGCCTCCGCCAAGCTGTATGGCGCGGACGTCCGAAGGCCGTACAGGAAAAGCAGTCAAGCTTTCCGCCTACGAGGTGGCGAAGCGAGTGGCAGGAAAACGCATACACAGTGAGAAGGATTACATCGAAAAGTAGAACGAGGGAACCGACTCCTATTCCGAATCGTCCGTCAAAAAAGAAACCGCGGAAGGCGTCGCGCCAAAGAAAGATGAGGAAAATGAATCCTGCATACAGAAAGTAGCGATGCAGGTTTTGAAGAATGAACGGGAACTTCGTTTCACCGCTGTAGCGGCGTTTGCCGGGCTCGCTAACGGCGCAGCCGGGTGGGTCGAGAAAAAAAGCCCGGTAATACGCCTTTCGATAGTAGTAACACGTGACTCGGAATCCCAAAGGGAAGGCCAGAATTAGTAATGCCGGCGAGAATGGCCACCAGCGATGATGGGGATCGATGAGAGGCGAATAAAACGGAGACAGGTACGGCCCCCATTCGTAATACCTGCCTTCGAAGGCACGCAAAGTCGCATACGCTCCGAAGGCGCCGAGGAGAGCAATGACGGGCAACAACTCAACCCACCACGCATCCCGCCGCATAGTTTCCCCAAAGTGGCGTTGCGCACTTCGCTGTGGACTTGTAGTTGAACCTGTTGCCATAGGGCCACCAACCCGTGGTGGATAGAGTAAATGAAAAATAGCTTTTTCAAATCAAAAATGTTGACCACAAACATACCAACCAAAATTGCAGTACCTATTCCGTTAGCTGAGCTCTCTTTCAAATATCAAAATAGAAGTGGTAGTGATTTCGGCAAGCGGCATTGAACCCCGCTCTGCACACTGGACAATAATTCCCGCAATTCAGGTAGCTGTCGATCGTGAGCTCGGCGCCACACGCACCGCATAAGATCGCTTTCTGGCCCCACTCGCGCCGAGGCCACACCTCGATCGCATGATTGGCGAGCTCGATATGGCAATCCTTGCAGGCATAGTAAATGCCGCAGCACCGCATCTTGATTGCGACAATGTCCACGGGCTTGCTGTAGTGGGAGCAACGGGTCTGCGAATCAACCTTGATTCCACGGACGTCTGGGAGGTTCTGGGTCATGTTGGAAACGGCATTCAGCCGATGGTTAGCAGTTCCTCGTAAAAGCCACCAAACTGCCGCTGGCGGTCGACGAAGTGGATTTCCAAAATCCAGTGTCGGTCGCGCCCCAAATTATCCGGCTCACGCATTCGACGGTGATTATCCGGATGGACATAAAGCGTGACTTTGTCGTCAGCGATGCGCTCGTGAGGGAATTGGCCAATCAGATGCCCCGCGATGGGACCGCCATATTCCCAACCGGCTTGTTCCGCCAGTCCTTGAGCATATTGGTATAATTCAGCCCCCGTGATGTCCGGCTGCTGCTGAAAATATTTCTTGCCGCTCGCGAATCCTTCTTCGATATCCCTGCATAACTTGAGTTTTAACGGATCAGAACCAACCACATAGGTACGGCCAAAATCAGCTTCCCAATCTTCAAACACAGGTCCCAAGTCTAAAAATACGATATCGTCCTCGGTCACCTTCAGGTCGGGAGGGTTCTCGTCGTATGGCTGCAGGGTGTTTCGGCCTGCGCGCACGATTCGTTTGTGCCAATACCGCGTGATTCCATAAATCCGCTGGGCGAGCGCGTAAATGCTCTCGTTGATTGCGGTTTCGGATTGGCCCGGACGAATGAGGTTCAGCTCCTCGACTTCCGCAAACAGCCGTTGGGCCTTGATTTGAGCATCTAACAAGGCAGACACTCGGGCATCTTCTAATTGCTCCATGGCTAAAAAGATTAGCATCGGCGTTTAAAACCTAGGAATGATTTTTCTGCTGACCGATGAGCTAGTGCGCATTTATGTAACTTTTGGGCGGCGCGTTAGTCTATTAGACTGGGATTGTCTTTCAGGACGCTGTCAAGTTGGACGTAAGGGGAGGGCATCATTCTTATCTACCTATTGGCTTATGCTGGCGGAGTCTTAACCATACTCAGCCCGTGCATTTTGCCAGTGCTACCTTTTGTGTTTGCCCGCGCGGACCAACCGTTTCGTCGTTCCAGTTTGCCATTGCTTGGCGGTATGGTGCTAACCTTTTCCGCGGTTGCGATAGCGGCCGCGTTCGGAGGACATTGGATCGTCCGGCTGAACCAAGACGGACGTTACGTCGCGATGGTTGTGTTTCTAGTCTTGGGTCTTACCCTGCTATTTCCATCCTTGTCTGAATTCTTGACCCGTCCGCTTGTCCGTGTTGGGTCAGGGCTTCAGAGCGGATCTGCCGGGTCTGGTATTGGGAAGTCTTTCTTGTTGGGAATCTCCACCGGCTTGCTTTGGACTCCCTGCGCGGGGCCGATTTTAGGCTTGATTTTAACGGGCGCTGCGATTCAGGGACCGGGCGCTCGTACCTCCTTCTTATTGCTGGCGTTTGCGTTGGGAGCCGCGACGTCTTTGGGTATCGCCGTTTTTGCCGGTAACAAAGCCTTCGCGGCGTTGAAGCGATCTCTGTCATTTGAAGTCTGGATTCGCCGCGGCCTGGGTGTCGCCGTAATCATGGGAGTGGTTGCGCTCGCCCTGGGATGGGACACGAATCTTCTTTCAAAATTCTCGTTTGTGAACATGGGCAAGATCGAAGAGCATCTGATTATGGCCTCTGCCGCAGACAGGCGAGTACTGGCAGCGCCGCCCGCTGAGTCGGTGACCCCAGTTCTTAAAGATGAAGGCCCAATGCCTTCGATCCCGGGCGGCGTGACCTGGATCAATTCCGCGCCTTTGACTCGCGAATCGCTGCGGGGAAAAGTTGTACTGGTCGATTTCTGGACCTACTCGTGCATCAATTGTCTCCGTGCTTTGCCGTATGTCGAGGCTTGGGCGGCAAAATATAAGGATTCCGGCCTTGTTGTGATTGGCGTACACACGCCGGAGTTCGCGTTTGAGAAGGACCGCGCGAATGTCGAGAAAGCCGTGCGAGACTTAAAGATTACTTATCCCGTAGCCATCGACAGCGACTACAAGATTTGGCGAGCCTTTAACAATGAGTACTGGCCAGCCCACTACTTTATTGACGGCAAAGGCCGCATTCGATATCACCACTTTGGTGAAGGCCAGTATGACGAGTCGGAGCGGGTCATTCAAGAACTCCTGAAGGAAAATGGCGCCACCGGATTGAACCAGAGCACGGTCAGCATCTCCGCGAGCGGGGTAGAGGCGCCGCCGAGTAATGTGAATGTGCGTTCTCCCGAAACTTACATCGGCTATCGTCGCGCCGAACATTTCGCTTCGCCCGAACCGTTGGCTCAAGAATCACGAAAAACCTACAGCCCTCCCGCCAGACCTTCGTTAAATCAATGGGGTTTGAGCGGATCGTGGAAAGTGGGTGAGGAGAACGCAGTGCTGCAAGCGGCACCCGGCAAGATCATATTCCGGTTTCACGCCCGCGACCTGCACTTGGTGTTAGGTCCCACGAAGAACGGTAAGCCGGTTCGTTTCATAGTTAAATTGGACGGAGCCGCGCTTGGTGACGATCATGGAGCTGATACCGACGCCAATGGCGCCGGCGAGGTTCGAGAGCATCGTCTCTATCAGCTCATTCGGCAAAAAGGTGAAGTCGAAGACAGAACTTTTGAGATCGAATTCCTTGATCCAGGAGTTCAGGCTTTTGCCTTCACATTTGGTTGAGAAAATTGGAGGAATAAAATAATGGATCGCAGAGATTTTCTTACAAGTTCAGTCCTCACGATTGCTGGTGTGAGTGTGGCCGGATGGTTGTCACGCCCGTCGATTCGAGCCGTTGACGCCAAGACTGATGACAAAGGCACCGTGACCGTCATTGAATTTGACGATGCGGGCCGAAAGCTCGGTCCATCGCAAGTCCAAAAAGTGCGCAAAACGGATGCTGAGTGGAAACAGCAATTGACATCCGAACAGTTCGAAGTCACGCGCAAGCAGGGAACGGAAAGGGCGTTCACCGGTCAGTATGCCGAATCGCATGAGAAAGGACTTTATCGCTGCATCTGTTGCAACAACGCATTATTCAGCTCGGAAACCAAGTTTGATTCGGGGACAGGTTGGCCGAGCTTCTGGGCGCCAATCGCAAAGGAGAACATTCGCACCGGCAACGACGTGAGCCTTGGGATGTCGCGGACTGAAGTCTCCTGTACTGAATGTGATGCGCATCTAGGTCACGTCTTCGACGACGGGCCCAAGCCTACTTATCTGCGCTACTGCATGAACTCCGCTTCTTTGAGATTTATCAAACACGGCTAGGCTCAAGACTATTCTGAATCATCGAGCCCATTCTCAGGCGAACCGCTTCAGCAACAGGGTTGGTGTATCCGCGACTTTTACTCTTGTGAGTAGGCCAGGTTGTCGAATCGAAGATTCTCCCCATTCTTCAGATCGATGATGACGGTAGAGGAGGGGTCGTGCCAGCCGGTGCGAATGCGCCTAAGTTCACCGGGCTTCAAGATGAAAGATATTTCGCGGATATTGGGGGAGTGGATGGTGAGCACGGCTTCCGAGGAGCCGCCGTTGTATACGTCCAATCCCACAAACACACGAGGCGCGTAGAAATCGAATTCTGCGGATCCCGCCTTGGGGTCGGCAACGGCAAGATTGAAAGTTCCGAATTTGCCTTGCGGCACATTGATACGCCATTGATCGGCGGTCCAACTGATTACGCCCGAGGGGTATTGCCCGTTCAATATGGCTCCTGCTGGTAAATGCGGGTCGTCGAAGGTCACGTACTGCGGCGGCGCTTGGCCATCTCCATCTTTGCCTTGGATGTCGACGTCCTTCGCTTGGTCGTGGCGAATGCGAAGCACGTGGGTCGATTCATCGAATATGTAGCCAGGTTCGTCAAGATCCTTGCGCCGACTCAAGGGACTTCCACCGGCGGTTACAAATTCAGGAACGAAGTCCAGTCGAAGCACATCCGTGGACTGGGGATCGAAAGTTGAATAGGTGACAGAGCCTTTGCCATAGCTGATTCTCGTAACGACAGAACTTGAACCGAGCAGGTGCGACTCGTCCGCCGGCGCCCATTCTGGTACTGCCCAAAAAGCGTCCATCAGCCTTCTCGGGCCGTCGGCAAACTCATCGGTAAACCACCACTGCGACCCAAACGGAGTGTGGGCTCCGCCGGAAAGTCCCTGGAAATACGTGACCCAGTTATACGAGCGGAATGCCGCTTCCCGATAAGACTCATCTCCAGTCTTGGCAAAGTACAGTGCTTCGACTGCCGCGAGCCGGGAAGTGTGGCTGTCACAACATTGATTCGGTTCGTTACAGCAGAACTCGACGCCGTCTCCCTGTTCTGTGGTTACGGTGGCTCCGTGCACAATATATTTCGGCCATTTTGGCGTGGTCTTGACCCATTCGATTAACTGCCTTGCATGGTCGCGCCATTGTGGATCTTTTTCTGGATGAAGTAGAACGTAGCGGGCAAACTCCAACGGAATTACCTGGTTCATATTGCTCATTTTGGGCGGCACATCCTCGAAATAGCCGACCCAAACGTTATCCGCGAGGGGGTATTTCTGAAACCAGTCCCAGGAGCCCGCCCGTACTCGTGTATAACCAGCAACGTCGCCTTGTTTGAGGCGGATGAGCTCGTCGAACAACATGATGGGCTCGATCACGTTAGCGGAATATGGTCCCATAAACTCGCCCTCCGCTTTTCCATCGCGCGCGTAACATCGCACGGGCCAGGGAGAGTTCTTCTTGTCGCCCACCTTATAATTCTTGACCAGAGCATCGGCGCAGCGAATCGCTGCCCGCAAATACTTCGTGTTGCCGGTCATTTCATAGAGCCGGAGATACGCGTACCCGTCTTCACCGACAACGGGAGGCTCAATATAGTCCTCGCCATGCACACTCCAGCCGGAATAGCGCCTGGCTCCGGGATTCGCCGATGCGTAAGGCACTTGCGACCATGCATACCCCTGCGGCGTTAGACCGTTTTCCAATTCGTAATCCACAAAGTCTTCAAGAAAAATGAGCGTGCGCGGATCGCCAGTATAGGGATAAAGACGCTCAATGAATCCTTGCAGCATGGCTCTCAAATAGCCGGTCGAGTTTACATAATGAAGATCAGGAAACATTTCAAAAGTGGTTCGGTCGAAATCGAAGCAGCAGTAGTAGTACGGCAAACGCTGGCGGTTGTACTGGTCCCATAGAATCTGCCATTGCGTGAGAACATGCGAAGAATAGGAATACCCAATGTTATCCGGCATGGGCCAAGGCAGAAGTTTGTCCTGCGCATCAAGCTGCACAGGCCTGCCCGCAATTTCAGGTTGATCGACGGTTGAGACAACGGGGAACTTCTTTTGATCCTGACCAACAGCCGTGAAGGCTAAGAATAAGACCGCCATCGCGACCCACCAGCCCTTGAGGCACCACCCGCGGTCGTGCGAGCGGATTCTTGGCACGACGGGTGAAGCGGCTCTGGGTAGAGTCGTTCCAGACACGCCGCTAGTAGCTTGTGTCATATTTCTTCACCACAGGCCGAATGCTATTCCGCAGGATCGTAGTTCAGGTTTTGCCCGAGCCATCGTTCGACTTCTGCCACGCTCATCCCCTTGCGCTCGTGATAGTCGACGACCTGGTCGCGATCGATTTTGCCGAGACTAAAATATCGCGATTCAGGGTGGGCGAAGTAGAGACCACTCACGCTGGAGCCAGGCCACATCGCAAACGACTCAGTAATTATCATTCCGGTGTTCGCCTGCACATCGAGCAAACGCCAGAGCGGGCCTTTTTCCGTGTGGTCCGGGCACGCTGGGTAACCCGCAGCCGGCCTGATCCCCCGATACTTTTCTTCAATGAGATCTGTGTTGCTCAGATTTTCTTCACAACCGTAACCCCATTCATCTCGCACTTGCTTGTGCAGACATTCTGCGAAAGCTTCCGCCAGGCGATCTGCGATGGCCTCCGCCATGATTGCGTTGTAATCGTCGTTCTCGGATCGGAACCGGTCGCAGAGCTCCTTCAATCCGATCCCGCTGGTTACCGCGAACGCGCCAATGTGATCGCTCAGCCCTGTTTCCTTTGGTGCGATGAAGTCGGCGAGAGATCGGCACGGTTCGCTGCCCTCCTTATTGGATTGCTGGCGGAGGAAGTGGAACCGCTCGAGCACTGTTTCGCATGTACCATCCGCGTACAATTCGACATCGTCGCCCACGGCATTGGCGGGAAAGAATCCGTATACGCCACGCGCCGTGATCAGGTTCTTCTCAATGATGATATCCAGGAGAGCATTGGCATCGGTGAAGATCTGGCGCGCCTGTGCACCTTGTTCCTTATGTTCAAAAATGCGGGGGTAAACGCCTTTCAGCCCCCACGTGTGAAAAATCGGCGTCCAGTCGATGAAGTTGCGCAATGTGGCGAGAGGAAAGTTGTCCAGCATACGCACCCCAGTAAATGCGGGGACGGGCAGGTCTTCGGCATGCCACTCGATCGGAGTCCGCCTTGCGCGGGCGTTCTCAAGAGAAACGACAGACAGACGCGGCGCGGAATGGGCCTTGCGAAGCGCCTCGTAGTCGGCTCGATGCTGCGCCACGAACGCCGTTTTACCTTCGTCACTCAACAGGCTGGTGGTCACCGGCACCGCCCGGCTGGCATCCAGAATGTGGACAACTGGCTCACTATAGTGCGGCGCAATCTTGACGGCCGTGTGTCTACGGCTGGTGGTTGCTCCGCCGATGAGCAGCGGCAACTTGAAGCCCTGACGCTCCATCTCGCGGGCCACGTGCACCATCTCGTCGAGAGACGGAGTGATCAGGCCGCTGAGTCCGATCATGTCCGCCTTTTCTGCCTTGGCGCGTTCGAGGATCTTTTCGCAGGGGACCATTACCCCCATGTCGATCACCTCGTAGTTATTGCAGGCGAGGACGACGCCGACGATGTTCTTGCCAATATCGTGAACGTCACCCTTAACTGTCGCGAGTATGATTTTCCCTTGCGCCTTCACCACTTCGCCAGCCTCTGCCTTGGCAGCCTTCTCAGCCTCCATAAACGGCGTCAGGTGCGCCACGGCCTTTTTCATTACGCGCGCAGACTTGACCACTTGGGGCAAGAACATCTTGCCGGCTCCAAATAAATCACCGACTACACTCATGCCGGCCATCAGCGGGCCTTCAATTACCAATAGTGGGCGACCAAGTTTGACGCGAGCTTCCTCGGCATCGGCTTCGATGTACGTGTCGATTCCCTTGACCAATGCGTGAGAAAGACGCTCCTCGACCGTGCCGCTGCGCCATTCTTCGGCCTTCTTTTCACTAGCTACCGTGCCCCTCCCCTTGAGCTTTTCGCCGTGCTCTACCAATCGCTCGGTCGCGTCGGGACGGCGGTTTAGAAGTACATCCTCAACCAACACTTTAAGCTCGGGATCAATCTCCTCATACACCTCGAGCATCCCGGCGTTCACGATGCCCATGTCCATGCCCGCCGTAATCGCGTGATACAAAAATGCGGAGTGCATGGCCTCGCGCACCTTGTCATTGCCACGGAAGCTGAACGAGATGTTCGAGACGCCGCCGCTTACCTTTGCGTGCGGCAGGTTGGCCTTGATCCAGCGCGTTGCGTTGATGTAGTCAACCGCGTAGTTGTTGTGCTCCTCCATACCGGTGGCAACGGTGAGGATATTCGGATCGAAGATGATGTCTTCGGGCGGAAAGCCGACCTCATCGACCAGCATCCGGTAGGCCCGTTCGCAGATGCGGATTTTTTCGTCGTAGATCGCGGCCTGACCTTTTTCGTCGAAGGCCATTACCACCACTGCCGCGCCATACTTGAGGACGGTGGCTGCGTTCTGGCGAAACTTGTCTTCGCCTTCTTTCAGCGAGATCGAATTCACGATGCCCTTGCCCTGTAGGCATTTGAGCCCTGCCTCGATGACCTCCCATTTCGAGGAGTCCACCATAAAGGGCACCTTGGCGACCTCGGGCTCGCTCCCCAGCAATTGCAGGAAGCGTGTCATCGCTGTGACGCCATCGATCATGCCCTCGTCCATGCAGATATCGAGAATGTTCGCCCCATTCTCAACCTGCTGACGGGCTATGCTTACCGCTTCCTCATATTTACCCTGCTTGATGAGTTTCGCGAACTTTGGCGAACCGGCGACGTTGGTTCGCTCGCCGATCATGATGTAGACGCCGCGCTGTTGGGTGAATGGCTGGGAACCCGAGAGACGGAGCGGTTTCGGCTGTGTGGGCTCTGCCTCGCTCACACTATCGGACACGCTCACGCTCGACTCTCAATCTCGGTCCCGGCCTCGGCCTGATGACCGAAGGATTCGGTGAGCGCCGTCCCCCACTTTCGCGGAGGCTGGCCTTCGAGCGCTTTGGCGATCGCCGCGATGTGCTCAGGTGTATTGCCGCAGCAGCCGCCGGCAATATTGATCAGTCCCGACCGTGCAAAGTCGCCCAGATAACGAGCCATGTCTTGGGGACCTAGATCGAAGCCGGTTTCCGATAACGGATTCGGCAGACCGGCATTGGGGTAACACGAGATCGCCACGTCTGCCTTTTCCGAGAGCTCCTCCAGGAACGGATACATCAGATCGGGACCGAGAGAGCAGTTGAGGCCCACCGACAACGGTTTCACGTGCCGCACCGCGTTCCAGAACGCCTCAGTCGTCTGCGCCGAGATCATCGTCTCGCCACCACGCCCCACCGCCGCCGAGATCATTACTGGCAACTCCTTACGGTCCTTATCGAACACTTCACGGATTGCAACGAGTGCGGCCTTGGCATTCAGCGAGTCGAAGATCGTCTCGACCAGGAGCAGGTCTACGCCGCCAGCGATGAGGGCTCGTACCTGCTGAATGTAGGCGGTCTTAACCTGGTCGAACGTGACCACCCGAAAGCCCGGATCATCGGCATCGGGCGAGTTCGACAGCGACACGGTCAGTGGCCCAATTGCCCCAGCCACGAACCGTTGACGCGAGGTTGCGGTCCCGACACGATCTGCCCACTCGCGGCACTGCCGCGCCGATTGCTCATTGATATCCCAAGCCAAGCTGCCGAGGAATGGATCGTCGATAATCTTTTGGTAGAACGCGGGATCCTTCCGGCCGCCATGCTCCCGCGGATCGTCGACAAAGAATTCGCTCTGGGTGATGCTGGTTGCCCCGAAGGTGTTCGTCTCGATGATGTCCGCTCCGGCCTCAAGAAACCGGCGATGGATGTCACCGATCATCTCTGGCTTGGTCAGTGAGAAGAGGTCACCGTTGTTCAGCAGGCCCTTCGTCGAGTTTTTGAAACGCTCTCCGCGGATGTCCGCTTCCGTCATGCCGTAGGTGCGGATGGTCGTGCCCATCGCTCCGTCGATAATGGCAATTCGGCTTTCGAGGATTTTTTCGAGCGGATGTTGAGAGGCTTTCGTCATATCCTTTTGATGATCTCGGGCATCTTTCGCTTCAGGCGTAACCATGCGGCACTCTGCGAAATATGCCTTCTTTATTATAGCGATTGGCCGAATATCCAAGCTCTGGCGCGTGTAATCACTTTATTATCGGTGGAATGCGGCGAGGGTCGAGCCACGGTAACTTGTAGATGCGGAGGGAGTATCATGCGGACACCTAGCGGAGTTAATTGCAAACGGAGTAGACCAAATGCGTGAATCTATTGACTGGCCGCCGCCACATACGCCACCGCGGCATCGCCGTCGTTTGTTTCTCATTCTCGTGATCATTGCCGCCATCATCTTCGGTGGTCGGACCGCGCTGTCGTATTACGTGGACCTGCTCTGGTTTGGGTCGCTCGGCTACGGAGATGTGTTCTGGAAAACACAGAGCTTGCAGTGGGGTATCTTCACGGCTTTTACAGTGGCCACATTTCTCATCCTGTATGGATCGTTCCTGGCTCTGAAGCGAGCGCATCTTCCCGACTTGCCGAGTGGCCACACGATTTACATCGGAGGCCAGCCGTTGAAGCTGCCGGTTGAGCCTGTCCTGCGCCTGATCGCGCTCGGCGTGTCGCTCGTCATTGCAGCTGTCACTGGTGCGGGCATGATGGTGGAGTGGCCGACGATCGCGCTCTTTTGGTATGCACCCGCACGGTATGCACCCCAGGTCGCTGGTAGTGTCATCGACCCCATTTTTGGTAAGCCGCTGAACTTCTTTCTGTTCAGCCTGCCTGCCTGGCAGCTCATCGCCGGCTGGCTGCTGACGCTAGCCGTAATTACCTGTTTACTTGCTGTTTTCTTTATCCTTATTACAGGCGGAACCCGGGTGCTTGCCGGGCGTCTCAGCCGCTCCGTTACCCTACCATGGCGCGGGCTCTCCATCACGTTTGCGTTTCTGTTGCTGATTCTCGCCGCGCGCGTATACATCAGTCGCTTTGAGTTATTGCTCGACGATCATACGATCTTCGGCGGCGTAACTTACACGGACGCGCACATCACGCTGACAGGGTTGCTCGTTGTATGCGTGGCGCTCGTTCTTGGAGCGGCGATCGCCATCATCAACGCCGTGCGGGAGCCACGCGGACGCTGGTTGATCGCGGCGGTTCTTCCGGCTGTCGTCTGTTATGTCGCCCTTCAAGGTGTTAGCTGGTATGTCGGCAGTTTTATCGTCAAACCAAATGAACTGGTTCGCGAGCAGCCCTATATTGCTCACAACATCGAGCTAACGCGGCAGGCCTACGGGTTGAACCGAGTCGCACAGCGCGAGTTCCCCGCTGATACGACCGTCGAAGCCGCCGATCCGGCGAATAATCAAGCTACGCTTCAGAACATTCGGCTGTGGGACTGGCACGCGCTCCAGGATACGTTGCGGCAGATTCAGGAAATCCGCACCTACTACGATTTTCCCGACATCGACATTGATCGATATGACATTGAAGGCACGACTCGCGAGGTGATGCTCGCCGCACGCGAGCTGAACGTTGATAAGCTACCGGAAAGCAGCCGCAATTGGATTAACGAGAAACTGATCTACACCCACGGATATGGAATCACCATGAACCCGGTCAATGGATTCACGCCGGAAGGGCTGCCCACATTAATGCTGAGTAACATGCCGGTCCAGAGCACTGTGCGCGGTCTAAATGTGACGCGCCCAGAGGTTTATTTCGGCGAGTTGACCAATACCGACGTGTACGTGAAGACGCGGCAGCAGGAATTCAACTACCCGCAGGGCCAAAGCAACAACCTGACATCCTATGAAGGCAACGGCGGCATCGTGCTCGGCGGTTTCCTGCGTCGCATCGTGATTGCGCTTGACCGCGACGACCTCGCGAAATTGCCGTTCAGTGATGACGTGAACAAGAACAGTCGCCTGCTGATGCGGCGCAACATTCGAGATCGCGTATCGGCACTAGCGCCGTTCCTTACCTACGATCCAGATCCTTACATCGTGCTCGGCGACGATGGCCGGCTGTCGTGGATCATGGATGCGTACACAGCTTCAGACAGCTATCCGTACTCGACCCATTACCATCTCGGCAACGATCTCATTAACTATATGAGGAACAGCGTCAAGGTAGTTATCGATGCCTACGATGGTACGACAACGTTTTATGTATTTGATACGGACGATCCGATCATCGCAGCCTACCGCCGTATTTTTCCGAGTCTGTTCAAAGATGCCTCCGCGATGCCTCCCGGCCTGCGCAAGCACGTGCGCTACCCGGAGTTGTTACTCCAACTGCAGGCGGAGGTGTACGGCCTCTATCACATGACGAATGTGGAAGCGTTCTACAACCGTGAAGATCTGTGGACGGTCGCCACCGAAGTCGGCATGAGCGAGGGAGGTCAGCAAGTAACGCAGGCGATGCAGCCGAACTTCGTGCTGATGAAACTGCCGGGCGAAACAGGTATGGAGTTCGTAGAGATTCTGCCCTTCACTCCAGCCAACCGGAATAATCTGATTGGCTGGATCGCTGGGCGCAGCGATGGCGCACAATACGGTACGTCGGTGGTCTACAACTTTCCCAAGACAAAGCTGGTCGACGGACCGCTGCAAATCGAGGCGCGCATCGATCAGAATGCGCAGCTATCCGGACAATTGACGTTGTGGAATCAGCAAGGCTCGCATGTGCGGCGCGGGGCGTTGCTGGTGATTCCAACCGGGCGCGCGTTGTTGTATGCGGAGCCGATTTACCTGCAGGCCGAGCGGAGTCCGATGCCGGAATTGCGGTTGGTTGTACTTGCGCTGCAAGATCGGCTGGCGTATGGACCAACTTTCGAGTCGGCGATGGCGGCCCTTTTTGGCGGGGCAGTCTCGTCCCTGACCGCTCCGACGAACGCTTCGTCAACGACGACCGCGGCAGTCCCCGCAGAGCAGGTGCGAGGCGAACCCGCATCGGATCTAAACGCACTAATCAGTGAAGCCGCCAAAGATCTTGCCGACTATCAACGCCTGACGGCGGAAGGAAAGCTAGGAGAGGCTGGACAGAAGCTTGAAGAGCTGAAGCGAGCACTCGACAAGGTGAACACGCGTCAAAAATAGTCTGGCTGTAATGCTGCGGGGTTGACTAGCTGACTGATCATGCGCCACCAGTCCGGTCACGTCGCTGGAGAACCTGTGTGTGGTCTTCGCGATTAATGGGCATCTGGTGCGCGCATCAGGAAGGATATGCCGTCCACCTTATAGAGCACTTTTTCGGGTGAGTCGGGTGACGGCTGAACTTTCCCTGCACGTACCGCATCAAACGCGGCGACTAGTCGTGGAAGTATCGTCGGGGATGCGACGGGAATATTGTGAGCGCCCATTACCACCTTAACCTGAGGCGCGAGCGCGGCCAAGCGACGAATGGAAGCGGCATAGGCATCGAGATCAGTTTCAGGCCTGAAGAGCCAGATGGGCGCGGGGTAGTAGGTGTCACCGGTAAAAAGCAGACCGTTGGCGCGATCGAGCAAAGAGATGGCGTCAGGCGTGTGGCCGGGGGTTGCGATGACTTCCAGAGTGCGACCGCCCAGATCGAAGCGGTCGCCGTCATGAGTGTAAGCCGTGATCTTCCAGGGCCGGGTTGCGTAAGCTTTCGAGTCAAATCCCTTCGGCAGCACGCCACAAATCTGGTCGGGCGTGATTTCTGCCTGCGCGTCCAGCCGAGAGCCCCGCGCATTCTGCCGCGTAAAGTCTGTATCCATTCCGTAGATGGTGGAGAATTCCCAATTGTCGCCGACATGATCATTGTGAGTATGCGAGTTCAACAAGATGATCGGCAGCTTGGTCAGCTGGGCGATAACTTTCTTGAGGTCGCTGATTCCCATGCCGGTGTCGAAGAGCAAAGCCCGCTGCTCGCCGACGATCAGGTAGCTGATGGTCTCCTCGGCCTGGTGCGGTTCGTAGATGGCGAAAACGCCCTGGGTAGGTTTATAGACTTCAAACCATGAGTCGCTGATCGAGACGCGTTCGACAGTTTTGTATTCCGGTCGCGGCAGCGCGCGGCACCAGTCCGGGATTGGAGCCTGAGCCAGCAGAGCTGGCGACTGCAATATGCAGAGCATAAGGCAGAGCATAAGAATGACCGCATTTCTATGCATGGGCAATCTCCGGACTGACCATCAGATTGAGGCGACTCGTGTAAGGGAAAGCATTCGCAACAGTCGGAAGCGTGACATAGATCCGACAACTTAAATAGCCCACCGTAGTTGCATTTGCACACTCCCCTCAAGACAGGGAGTATAGCCCTAACTTGTGCGCCAGTTTGGTTCTAGTGGCCCTATAACGGCTGAGCGGAAGTTATCCCCGTCCCAGAAGTTAGCTTTGGGGCCATCACCTCCTCTGGCACATGTATATGATCCACTAATGTGCGGGAACCACAGGCAGATCGACAAAACTGGATGCACCGCTCGCGTGGTAAACCCGTTGAACAGCCTTAACGTAATCTTCTGGTCTGGCAAAGAAGATATTGGTCACGAAAGTCTGCGGATTCCGATCGTAGAGGGGAAACCAGCTCGACTGGATCTGCACCATTACCCTGTGACCGGGCAGAAATACGTGATTCACCGTTGGTAGGATGAACTTATAGGGTAGCGGGATATTCGGTGTGATCGGCTTCGCCGTCTCAAAACTCTCCCGATACCTGCCCCGAAAAATATCCATGGCAATGTTCAACTCATAGCCACCCATCGTAGGCCGACTTGGCACCTCGTCTGGATAGACGTCGATGAGTTTCACCACCCAGTCACTATCCGTGCCACTTGTCGAAGCGACAAGATTCACTAGTGGTGCGCCACTGACGCGTAGAGGCTCAGTCAAAACCGGCGTGGTGTAGGACAGCACATCGGGGCGGTCGGCGACAAAACGCTGATCGACGAGCAGCCAACTGCGCCAGGCGTCGCCATCCGAAAACGCAATGGGTCGCGGCAGATAAGGCACAGGCTTGCTGGGATCGGAGACGTATTCATCGTAGTCTTGGTGGCCAGCGAGCGACTTGGTATCGTTTCCGCTCGGAGGAGTGAATGACAAACCGAGGCCAGTAGTTAGATAGAGCGGCTTGGATTTCGACGCGCAACCAGTCTCGCACGCCAGCGGCCAGGATTTCAGCCGGTCCCAATGGTTCTCGCCGGTGTTATATATCAGCACCGGTGGAGTATCGGCCTTCGGTGCGCCATCTTTAAGATATTGATCAAAGAATGGCTTGAGCACGTCGCGACGAAACTGCAGAGCAGTGTCGCCCTCCCACTTTAGCGGCCCCAGAGAATAACCGTCATAATTGACTCCGCTGTGCCGCCACGGGCCCATCACCAAAAAGTTCATGTCATTGCGCGTGTCCCTCGGCTCGATTGCCAGGTAACAGTGAATCGCGCCCCACATGTCTTCCTGATCCCATAGGCCCTGAATCCACATCGTCGGAACCTTTAGCGGCTGCTCGCTCATCGTTTTATCGAGCGCTTGCTCTTGCCAGAACGCGTCGTAGGCGGGGTGCTCGGCGACTTTGTGCCACCACGGTAGTTGATCTAAGCCCCCGGCCTTGGCGAAATCTCCCGCCGAGCCGGCGCGAAGAAAATTCTCGTAGTCTTCATATCCCTGGCGGACTACCGGGTTCCCTTCGCCTCGCGCCGTAGTCTGATCGGTGAAGTAATCGAAATTCGGCTGCCGGAATGCGCCGAAATGAAACCAGTCGTCACCCATCCATCCGTCGACCATGGGGCTCATAGGAGCTGCAACTTTCAGCGCCGGGTGTGGATTGACCAGAGCCATCACGACCGTGAACCCTTCGTAGGAACTTCCAAGCATTCCAACTTTGCCGTTGCTCTCCGGAACATTCTTCACCAGCCAATCGATGGTGTCGTACGCGTCGGTGGAATGATCGGTTGCGCTCGAATTCAGCGGACCCTTTAAAGGGCGTGTCATTACATAATCGCCTTCGGAGCCATACTTGCCGCGAACATCCTGAAAGACACGGATGTAGCCATCGGCCACAAACACTTCGTCGCCCTGTGACAGGGTCGCGAGCATATGCGGAGAGCGAGTGCGTTCCGCTCGTTTGGCGGCATTGTAGGGAGTGCGGGTGAGGATAATCGGCGCACTCTTCATGCCAGCGCCCTTAGGAATGACAATCACGGTATAAAGCTTTACCCCATCCCGCATGGGAATCATCACTTCTCGTTTGACGTAGTCGTAGGACGCAGTGGGCGCCTCAAACTTTGTGGGAATGTCCGGGGTGAGGGGGGCAGTTTGGGCGTGAGCCGAGGCAAGTGTGAAAAGAGATAACAGGATTAGCCCCAATCGCGGGAACAAATGCGAAGATACGTAGATCACCGGCCGAATAGTCAATTAACACTCCTTGCGTGGCGACTTCATATTCCTTTGCGCCTACCTTGTTGTGCCTACTTGGTTTTCGAATTCTGAGTAGCGAGGATGAAAGCGGCGACATTGTTATGGAGACCTTTCAGTGAGGCCTCGTGCGCATACACCATATGCCCGGACTCATAAAACTTAAATTCGATATTCTTCTGTAACTTGGCGGGAATTGGCAAGTGTTGCATTTCGTGGATTCCTTCGAAGAACGGTGTTGCGAGATCGAAATATCCTGCGTTGACCAAGACTTTTAGGTCAGGGTTATATTTCATCGCGTTGGCAAGATCGACCATGACGTTCGGAGCTTGCGGCAACGGTATGGGCGCTCCCGGTGGTTGGTGCATGAAATTCCAATTTTTTTCCACGTCAATCTCTGGCTTGTACTCGCGGTTCTCGCCGAACTTCAGGTCCTTGCGCACATAATCGTTGAAGGCGGAGACATAAGCCGAGCCGATCGCCGCTGACTGCGGGTCGTATTCCGCCTCCTTACTAAGCGGATCCAGCGTTGGTCCGGAGAAGCGTGTATCGAGTCGACCAGTAGTTGTATCGTTATCCGCATTGAGAGTCTTTTCGAACTGCCCTGCATTTACACGGAGATCTGATTTTTCAATGTAGTCGGCGGGAAGGCCGGTGTAGCGATGCAGTTTGGCCACGACTGCCTGACGTTGGTCGGATGACAGCGCGGATCCAGCGCCGAGCGCAATAGCATAGTCCGTCATCGCAAAGTGCTCCACTTCCGCCAGCAGGGGAGTCAACTCGCTGGGTGGATCAGGCAGTTTGTGGTGATACCAGGCAGTGGCCGCGTAGGTTGGCAGGGCCAGTTGATACGGCAGATCGATTCCAGGATTGAACTGCGGCGAGTCAGCGTTGATGTCGTAGCACAAGACCTGCGAAAGCAGAATCACTCCGTTGAAGTCGATGAAGCGTTCGGTCTCGAGCAAATTAATCAATGCCCCTGACCGCGTGGTGCCGTAGCTCTCACCAAATAGATACTTTGGTGAATTCCAGCGCCCGTACTTCGCGAGAAATTGCGCAATAAAATCGGCGAAAGCTTCAGCATCTGCGTCGACGCCGTAAAACGCCTTTTCGCGATCCTTTCCAGCTATGCGGCTGAAGCCGGTGCCGGGCGCGTCCACAAACACAAGGTCGGTTGCATCGAGCAGACTGTACTCGTTGTTAACGATCGAGTACGGCGCCGCCGGGGTATGGGAGTCATCGAGAGTGATCACGCGCTTAGGTCCAAATGCTCCCATATGGAGCCAGACAGTCGATGAACCCGGGCCGCCGTTATAAAAAAAAGTAACCGGCCGCTGCCCACTCTGGTCGCCGGACTTGAAATACGCAACATAAAACATGCTGGCTTCCGGCTCCAAGTTCTTATCGTCCTTGTCGGCATTCTGAGGAACGTCATCCCAGCCTTTGGGGTGCACGACAATCGTGCCCGCAAAGGCGTCATAGGGAATCGTTGCTCCTGAGATCGTGACCGATCCTTTGCTGGCCTGCTGCTCTGGTTTAAGCCCTTCAGGCTTCGAAGAAGCCTGCTTGCCTTGGGCGGAGTCGTCCTTTGACTGGGCAAGCGCTGGAACGAGAGATAGCGTCGATGCCATGATGATCAACGCGACGGTTTCAATAGTGGCGATCCTCATGGGGAACTTGTCTCCGTGAAAAGTCATGCGTGCGCGCCATTATATGGCATGCAATTGCCCCAACACCGGTATGCCGATTCTGGATGAGCGCAGGCCGTGCTGCCATGTCATTCCAGAATGGACCACCGGAGCGGACTTAAGCCCTGTTACCCCGCGCTCGCATCAATGCATACGATGTACTACGCTAAACTATTCTGTTTTCTGAGGAGAACATGAGCCTGCCGCCGATCATCCGCACCATCTCGCATCCGCTATTTGCAATCCTTCTTTCCCTTCCAGCCTTAGCCCAACAGCTCGCCCCTTCCATACCTTCCACTGGCTTCGCTGGGCTGGATCAGTACCGGGCGTCGCGGATTTCAATCTACACCGACGATTTCGGACAACTGGCACGCTATCGGGAGGCCGACGCCGCGCTCGCGCCCCCGCTGGCGGGCGAAAACCGAGTTGTATTTCTTGGCGATTCCATCACCGACTACTGGAAGTTATCAGACTATTTTCCTGGCAAGCCTTATATCAACCGCGGCATCGATGGGCAAACCACGCCCGAGATGCTGCTGCGTTTCCGCGAGGATGTGATTAATCTGCGCCCCAAAGTGGTAGTCGTACTCGCGGGCACCAACGACATCGCCGGCGTCACCGGGCCCACGTTGAACGAGGACATCGAGGCCAACTACGCTTCCATGGCCGAGCTGGCGCGCGCGCACCACATCCGGATGGTATTTGCGTCCGTCCTCCCCGTGCACAACTACACGCACGATGCTGAGGAATCTTTTGCGCTGCGTCCGCGCGATAGAATCTTGGCGCTGAACAAGTGGCTTAAGGACTACTGCGCCAAGAACCACCTCGTATATCTAGACTACTTCAGTGCGCTAGTAGACGAGCGAGGTATGTTGAAGCGCAATTTGGCTAATGATGGACTCCACCCGACTGATGCTGGTTATAAGATCATGGCGTCGCTGGCGGAGAAGGCAATTCACAAGGCGCTAGCAGAAAACAGGGTCCGGTAAGCTGCATGCATCTTTTTCGGGTTCGTCTCCGAAGAAGATGAGTTGGTCGAGGAAGGGAACCCGTTTGAGGCCGAGGTCGTGCCAGGCGTGAAGCAGGCCGACAACAATGAGAAGAAGAGTACACACACTTGAAATACTGCACGACGATGCGTGCCCGGACGAATATCTGGCCGAAGAGAAGTGAGTGTGGCTTCTGACGGATGTGATGGAACGAATTCCTCTCGATAAAGTGTGGTTTCCGCTACGAGAATTCAGCTTGGTCGGAGCCTGTACCAACTCGAATTGCCTCTGCTACAATTCAATCACGGGGCATGGACAGATGCTTCGGATCGTAAGTCTTGCGTCAGCACAAGTTGGGGACGTAGTTCAGTTGGTTAGAACGCTGCCCTGTCACGGCAGAGGCCGCGGGTTCGAGTCCCGTCGTCCCCGCCATTTCTTTCAATAGGT